>MWTC01000051.1 GCA_002066995.1 Sphingobacteriales bacterium UTBCD1 | reverse complement strand
AATATCCCCCGCTGGCGGCGGAAACATTTCAAATAGAGGAATCTTTCAATTGGGGGTGGAGTAATAAAATGATTTTTTTAAAATCATTGCTTGGCTTCTATCAAGGAAAATGGATTACTATAAAAACGAACCGATAGCTTTGATCCACCCCCCCCGTCAGAAATTTTCTTGTTAACGAAGAGCAACCCCCGCCGGCGGGGGAAAATGAAAAGTCATTTAATATTAATATTTCAGTTTTCAATCGTACCGGAATTATTTTTATTTATTGATCATACGCTGCTCGAATTAGAGGCTGTATAATATCCCCCGCTGGCGGGGGAAGCATTTCAAATAGAGGAATCTTTCAATTGGGGGTGGAGTAATAAAATGATTTTTCTAAAATCATTGGTTGGCTTCTATCAGGAAAAATGGGTTACCAGAAAAACGAACTGATAGCTTAGATCCACCCCCGTCAGAAATTTTCTTATTAACGAAGAGCAACCCCCGCCGGCGGGGGAAAATGAAGAGTCATTTAATAGTAAAATTTCAGTTTCCAATCATACCGGAATTACTTTTATTTATTAATCATACACTGCTCGAAATAGAGGCTGTATAATATCCCCCGCTGGCGGCGGAAACATTTCAAATAGAGGAATCTTTCAATTGGGGGCGGAGTAATAAAATGATTTTTCTAAAATCATTGCTTGGCTTCTATCAGGAAAAATGGGTTACCAGAAAAACGAACCGATAGCTTTGATCCACCCCCGTCAGAAATTTTCTTGTTTACGAAGAGCAACCCCCGCCGGCGGGGGAAAATGAAAAGTCATTTAATATTAATATTTCAGTTTCCAATCGTACCGGAATTACTTTTATTTATTGATCATACGCTGCTCGAATTAGAGGCTGTATAATATCCCCCGCTGGCGGGGGAAGCATTTCAAATAGAGGAATCTTTCAATTGGGGGTGGAGTAATAAAATGATTTTTCTAAAATCATTGGTTGGCTTCTATCAGGAAAAATGGGTTACCAGAAAAACGAACTGATAGCTTAGATCCACCCCCGTCAGAAATTTTCTTATTAACAAAGAGCAACCCCCGCCGGCGGGGGAAAATGAAGAGTCATTTAATAGTAAAATTTCAGTTTTCAATCATACCGGAATTACTTTTATTTATTAATCATACACTGCTCGAAATAGAGGCTGTATAATATCCCCCGCTGGCGGCGGAAGCATTTCAAATAGAGGAATCTCTCAATTGGGGGTGGAGTAATAAAATGATTTTTCTAAAATCGTTATCTGGCTTCCGACAAGAAAAATGGATAAATAGAAAAATGAACTGATAGCTTAGATCCACCCCCGTCAGAAATTTTCTTATTAACGAAGAGCAACCCCCGCCAGCGGGGGAAAATGAAAAGTCATTTAATATTACTATTTCAGTTTCCAATCATACCGGGATTACTTTTATTTATTAATCATACGCTGCTCGAATTAGAGGCTGTATAATATCCCCCGCTGGCGGGGGAAGCATTTCAAATAGAGGAATCTTTCAATTGGGGGTGGAGTAATAAAATGATTTTTCTAAAATCGTTATCTGGCTTCCGACAAGAAAAATGGATAAATAGAAAAATGAACCGATAGCTTTAATCCACTTCCTTCAGTTGAGACAATAAAGCGTTATTTATATGAACACTTTAATTCTGCTTTAAATTTAGAATTGTATTCACTATTATAGGACCAGCCCGTTTAGGTTCTGAATATTTTAAGAAATTGATAAAATTCCGATACGGTTGACTTTTATTTTGATACAAACATCTTTAATTGTAACATCACCCTCCATTGTTGTTGCTGATTTGTTATCCCAACCAATTTCTCCTTTATTTTTTTCTTTTCTGTTATAGGGAATTATATAATCTGATATTTCAGCTTTTATACATAATAAATCTTTTCCCGAAAAACTGACTACTTTATAAATTCTGTTTAAAGCATTCTTTTTGTTACCCCATGGTATTGCGTTTTCAATTTTGGTTCCTTCTTTCAATGTCTCATACTCCTCTTTTGTTGGTACATAAACCAAATCTCCGGGCGAAAGAATTGTTTTTTCAAAACCTTCTTTATCTTCTGCAATTTCATCTCCCTTTACAATTTTTTCAATGGCCTTGTGGGTGGCAATTGACCTAAAATCAGTTCGTTCTTTGGTAATTTTATTTTCGTACATCACAAAAAGGGCATTGCTTCCGGCATCCACTTCAACATACTGTTTTCCAAACTTGCTCGATTCATCTTTCTTTTCATATATAGTAACCTTTGTTATAGGCCTTCCGGCTTTCTTTGCCAAAACTTCTAGTCCTTCTGTTGAAAATGCGAGAGAAGGATCGGCATTACCTTTATCATTTTTATATTCGGCTGAATCCAGGTGTTCATGTAGTAATCTTCCTAAGACAGACTTTCCTGTTTTTGAATACGGAATTTTGTCAATTTTTTTATGATCGAATGATTTATCTAATGAAACCCTTTTTGCAGCATATTCTTCAAAAATTGCCACTTTGATGGATTCGAAGTCTTTACCTGAAATATCTTTTAGTGGATTTTTTGATAGGTGTTTTTTTACCTCCTTCATTAGAGTCTGCTTTTCCTGAATAGGAATTCCGATCCGTTCAATCAGATCCTTGATGATTCTTCTGGCTTCCTGATCATATACATAAGGTGTAATTCTCATTTCAGGTTTATTTTGAACTAACATCCTGTCAATTTGTATTTCAATTGCTTTCAGGATATTTTTTTCTTCATAAACTTCTTTCAGGTGAATGATGCCTTGAGGTTCTTTGAACATTGACTTTCTTACAGCCATCCATTTCGGATTTGAATGCTGCCACTTATATTCTTTCTTTATTTTTCCTTCTGTTTTTTTAAAATAAGCAGTTTTGTTTTTCGGTTGAGAAATGATCTTATTATTCGTTTTAAAACTAACAATGATTTCTTCCAATTTATTTTTAGCGTGTAGTGTGAAGTGTTCCCAGGGAAGTTTAAAGTCCCTGATTTTTCCTTTAACGAGTGACCTTTTGATTGCACTAAGTTCTTCAGTCGTATCTGCTGCATTTAAAGTATTGAGATACCTGATGTGTTCCCTTGTTGTAGCTGCAATAATCAAAGCATCTAAAGCATGGTGCCTGTGGTCAATTCGCTTTGTATTTAGTTTCTGATTTTCTTTTACATTGAAGTGTATTACCGGATTACCAAATTCATCATGATCATGAATTATGTATTCGCCCTTTTTGCCGGTGATTTCTTCTAAGCGTTCAAAGCGTGGAAGGATGATCTCTTTCCATATTCTGTTTAATCCCCAGTTGTTTCTCAGTTCGGCAGTGATACTCCCTCCTGTAAAAATAATTCCATTTTCACCTTTTGCAACAGGGGCCAATAATTCTGTAAGTTTTCTTCCGATATAGCGTGTGTCATTGAGTTGTCGTTCTACAAAATCATCAGGCACTTCAGTTGCCAAAAGGTTTTTAAGTTTACCTCGTTGAAATTTAAAAGTTTCTTTACAGTATGATTCGTATTCCTGGTAGCTAAAGAGTGAATATTCCTGATCCCCATATTTACATTTACCGTTAGAAGAACCAATAAAATTAGCAGCCAGTTGTTTGCCTTTGGCTTTATTCACTCCCCACTCAGAAATGACTAAGTTATTGAAGCTGTCATTCTTCATCCTGGCACGGGGTATTACGTGTTCTATTTCGTATTGATTGATGTCAAATAATTTACTTAAAGGGATTAACTTACCAGTATAGGGTGATCTGCAATTTTGACTCAACCAAAGTGCGTACTTCTTGATTTCCTTTTCTGTGGGAATTTTCTCTTCTTTTACCTTTTTTGCCCAATCAATATCTGTTTTATTAGTTAAACTCCTCCAAATTCTGAATTTGTCAATATCTGCCGGGCTTTCGGGGTTGGGGTTTACTTCAAAATTAACATGTTCAATCTTTTCATCAATATTGTATTGATCAAAGCCATCATTCATTAGTTCATATAAAAGGTTTTTTATTCGCTGCTTTTCATCAAAGTTTTCCTTCTGTGCATCTGCTATTTTCTTACGTTCATCACTATTATTCTTAAGGTTTCTTCCCAACTCAATGTGAATTTCATCAATATCCCCATATCGTTTCCATACATCACGAACCAATAACATGGCTTCTCTGACAACCTGTTCTACTATCGGATTTCGCAAACTATTGTTGGGGATTGCTTTTTGTATAAACCTGCTGAAATCTTCAACAGAATTAATTTTTGAAATTTCTCTTTCTGAATGGATACCATAAACAACATACCCGGCAAACCAAGTAGGTAAACCATGAAAATCTTCTATTTTTTCTAATGACCGGTTTTCCAACTCCCATTTCCGTATTTTTTTCCTGGTGTCATTATCAATATTTTCATCAAATTCTCCATGGACAATTTTTTCAATTCTGTCTTTTGTTGCAGAGTTGAGCCCGTCTTCGTTCCAATACTTTCCACTACGCATCACAGGCAACAACTTTTTAATAGCACAAGCAGAAAATGAACCGTATTCCTTTTTAAGTTCGGGAAGTTTACAGAACATTTCAATTGCCAGGTTTTTATTGTCAATATCCGGCAATAGTTTAGAAAGGGCCGAAGAAATCCATTTCTCTGCTAACTTTTCATCAGATGATGTAATTGAATAATCAATATGCCACAATCTCAATAATTTATCATTGTCATTAAGAATTGAAGTGCCATCATATCCGGCTTTTCTAAATAGGGAATTGTAACGAGCTAATGTTTCATTCCCTTTAAGTGTATCCCGATTCCTGAATAAATTAATTCTATGTGAATGTTCACCATCCTTTTTTGCAATTACGATATCATTCTGCTCATGGCATTCTTTGATGAGTGTTAGTATTTCTTTTTCAGATACCGATGCTTTTGAATTGAAAAGTTCAAAGAGTTTTTCATTTACCTTATCTGTTATGCATTGTTTACTGACATCTATATCTAATTTTATTTTACCATCAATTTTTTCTTCTTTCTTTAATATCCTTATGTTATGAATATCCTGCCAAATCCTGAACTCCTGGAAAAGAGGTGATGATCGCGGAATGCATTTCAAACCGTACAGTTCTCCATCAATTCCTTTTCGTTTTTCATAGCGACATTCACTAATGGAATTCTTTTGTGATTTTAATTCCCGCTGATAATAAATGATGTCATTGCTAATGATGTGAAGCAAATCGTTATTTTCAAATTCTATAAGCTTAGGCATATTGTTTTTTGCCTGAGTTGGATATAGAATTTCAGCTAACCTGGCTAATACTTCTTTGTCTGTGTTTATTTTATTTAATTCAGGGTTCAGTTCGCATTGCTTCTTCCATATAGCTTCCAGCTCTCGCTGATAGCGCCATCTGTAAACGGGATATTGGCGTGCTTTAAAATTTCGTTTTGCCTTATACGATTCTTTTATTTGTTCATAAAAGTATTCTCCCGGTGTCCGATAATTATTTATTTTCTCATCTAATGCAGTTGTACATAATCCCCAATCATTTTCTGTTGGAGTTTTTGGTTGCAACTGTTCAAGCTTTCCTTTTTTTATCTTTTGAGTGATTAGGAATGTGAACTCTTTTCCCTCCCATTCAGGAGCTGTTTTTCGCTGAACCTCAAAATCAAGTACTTTTTTATCTGCCACTTTTACTGAAAACTTATATTTTCCATTTTTGTCTTTTTCTGCTGATATTTTGCTTATTTTTTCTACCGTTGTAATTGATACGAACTGTGTTTCATATTCCTTTGCGTCATTCATTGATGCATCAATATTGTTTTTTATCTTTTCAAATTCCGCATATGTTAAGATAGTTGTATTTTCCTTTAAATCCTTTCTACTACTTTTGAATCCTCTTCGCTGATTTAGTACATAAATAATTCGTACTAGCTCCTGTATAGTAATGCGCTTTTCAAGTGCTTTCTTGCGTAAATAGTAAACTAACCAATCTTCAGGAACAATACTTTTCCCTTGTTTGCTTTTAGTGCCTTCAATTGCTAATTCTCTTTCAAACTCAGCAATAGTCTCTGCAGAAAATGGCAGGTAATCACTTATTTTTAAAGAGTATCCATTCTCATTTATATTACGTTTGAATTTACGTGAATCATCCAGAGGAAAATCTTCATTTATCCATCCCAAAGATTTGAATACTTTTATTAATCTTGTTCTGCGAAGTTTATATCTGTGTTTAAGCCTCCGGGAACCTCTTTTTCCCCTTCTGAATGCATCTTTAGTTTCAGCTTGCGCACCGCTTTCAAATTTTTGTAGATAATCACCATCTGTTGGAATGATTCTGCTACCCATCCATTCTATTGTACCCTCTTTCCCATAATCCAAATAATCTTTTGGGAGAGTAATTAAAGCGGCTCCAACAGAATTTGTTCCAACATCTAATCCCAAAACTTTTTTCATTTTCATAATCATTTATTTTTTATATTTGTACCGAAGCAAATCACAATAAGGATTTTATTCCGTAGTGAGGCTTGCCTCAACAAGTTTTTGCCCTTGTACTTAACAGGGGCTTTTTTGTTTCAATTGATATTCTCTTTTTTTCTTGAATCCTTCAATTATTTACTCATAGCTTGGAACCAGATTACTATTGACCTCTTACATAAAACGTAAAGCTTTAAAAGGGTAGTGAGAGTTTCAATAAAAATAAAGCATTTTTTAAAATATTCAGGCAATAACTAAATAAAAAGTCCCCGATCCTTTATTCGGCAATATTGCGATCAGGCCGGGGAGTTAAGTTTTAAAGCTTACTTGAAATGTATTTTTTTAATACCGGTAATGCTCCGGTTTGAAGGGCCCATCCTTGGGGATGTTGAGATAATCGGCCTGCTCCAGTGTCAGCTCATCCAGTTCTACACCGATCTTTTTCAGATGAAGCCGGGCCACTTTTTCATCGAGATGTTTTGGAAGCACATACACTTTGTTCTCATAATTCTTATGATTTTTCCAGAGTTCTATCTGTGCCAGTGTTTGATTCGTAAATGAATTGCTCATTACAAAACTCGGATGGCCGGTAGCACAACCGAGATTTACCAGGCGCCCTTCTGCTAATAAAATAATTTCTTTTCCATCTATATTGTAAAGATCCACCTGCGGTTTGATCGTATCTTTTGTTTTACCATAATTATCATTCAGCCAGGCTACATCAATTTCAATATCAAAGTGGCCGATATTGCAAACGACGGCTTTGTCTTTCATGCTGCGGAAATGTTTTTCCGTGATCAGGTCACGGCATCCGCTGGCGGTGACGATAATGTCCGCTTCTTTCACGGCATCAACCATTTTCTTTACTTCATATCCATCCATTGCTGCCTGCAGTGCACAGATCGGGTCAATTTCTGTAACTATTACACGGCATCCTGCACCATGCAGAGAAGCGGCAGACCCTTTACCCACATCGCCATATCCTCCCACTACCGCAACTTTACCAGCCAGCATCAGATCGGTAGCACGGCGAATAGCATCCACCAGGCTTTCCTTGCACCCGTATTTATTATCAAACTTTGATTTGGTCACCGAATCATTTACATTGATGCAGGGAAGAGGTAAATTTCCTTTTGCCATTCTCTCGTACAGTCGGTGAACACCGGTAGTGGTTTCTTCGGAAATTCCTTTTACATGCTGTACCAGTTCAGGATATTTGTCCAATACCATATTGGTGAGGTCACCGCCATCATCGAGGATCATATTCAACGGGCGGTCGGCGCTGCCGAAGAACAAGGTTTGCTCGATACACCAGTCGGCTTCTTCAATAGTTTCACCTTTCCATGCAAACACACCAATACCGGCAGCAGCAATGGCGGCAGCTGCATGATCCTGAGTAGAAAAAATATTGCAGGAACTCCATTTCACTTCGGCTCCGAGTTCGATCAGCGTTTCGATCAATACAGCGGTTTGAATGGTCATGTGAAGACAGCCGGCAATTCTTGCTCCTTTCAATGGTTTGGAGGCGCCGTACTCTTTGCGAAGAGACATCAGGCCGGGCATTTCAGCTTCGGCAAGACGAATTTCTTTGCGTCCCCATTCAGCAAGGGACAGGTCTTTTACTTGGTAAGGCAGCTTGAAATCAATTTTTGATGATGTTGCAGATGACATAGATTGAAATTATGAATCCGTTATAAAATTGGTGAACAGACAAAGTTAAAGCGATTAGAGGAAACAGCTAATCAATTTTAAGAATATAGAATAAAAAATGTATAATTTCGTTATTGGTAGAATAAATGACTATTAAGCAATGCCAAAGCCGGTTAAAAAAGAAGAATTCACTACACCGCTGAAGCTGGATCAGAAAGACCTGGCCATTCTGAGATTGCTGCAGCAGAATGCACGGATGACCGTAAAAGAAATATCGGACAAAGTACACCTCAGTACCACTCCGGTTTTTGAACGCATCAGGTGGATGGAAGAGACCGGTGTGATCAGGCACTATGCAGCACTGGTGGATCATGCAAAAGTGAATAAAGAACTGATGGTGATCTGCTATGTGGCGCTGAAACAACACAGCAAAGCAGCAGGAACAAAATTTATCAGAGCGATCAATGAGATGGATGAAGTGACCGAGTGTTTCAGTATTTCCGGCGAGTTTGATTTTATTCTGAAAGTGATTACGGAAAATATGAACACATATTATGATTTTCATGTGAACCGGCTTGGGGAGATCGAAAATATCGGGAATGTACAAAGCGTTTTTGTTATGGGCGTGGTCAAACAGACGCAGGTGAAGGTCTGAATGAAGAAGAATACTAAAATAATTTGATTGTTTACAAAGAATAGTTATCCTGTATGATCAAAAAAGGATAAATGAAAGATTCAGCGAATAAAATAAAAATCAGGAAATTCCCTGTTCACATCTTTTTGTTGCTGGTGGTCTTGTTACCCATACGTTTACTGTCACAAAATAAAACAGAGGATACGCTGAAGAGGCAACTGGTTTGCCCTTTTGAACAGGGATATATCCCTGCGTCCAAAGAGGCATACAACTGGGATCCGTCAGACAGGAAAGTGGTAATGATAAGCAGGGTGGATACATTGATTCGCAGTTGTGTGAATGGCATAGTGGTCAAGGTGGAAGCTGCCGAAGAAAATTCTTATGATATCGTAATCAATGTGAACGATCTCTATTTCTGGTATCATGGAATGTTGAAACCAACTGTCAGAAAAGATGATAAAGTAAAAGCAGGCCAAACGATCGGGATTTATTCTTCAGGATCAGAGCTTGAATTCAGGATGTTTGAAAATGAAAGAATAATAGATGCCGGGAAGTTGCTGAATTGCAAGAGTGCGGGGAGCTGAGGCGCTGTTTGCCGGTAACGGGTTTTAAATTATGTGCATTAAATTTTCTGTATTCACAATCTTTTCTCCATTACGTAATCATTCATGAAATATCCGTTGCCGATGTCGAAATCGGCTTCGTAAAGAACGGTAAACCCGAGCTTCTCATAAAATTCTTTTGCTTCATTAAAACGGTTCACCTGCAGTTGCAGCGCTTTTGCGTTTTGGGCTTTTATTTTACCTGTAATATGATCAATGATGAATTTCCCCGTTCCTTTTCCCTGCTGTGAAGGCAACACATAAATTTTATGAAGCTTAAAGATCCCGGGTTCTGTTTCCTGGTATGATGCAAAACCTGCGGGCGCCTGGTCGTCGTATGCAATCACAAACCGGGCTCCATCCTGCATTTGTTTTTCAAGGGAAGACTCGCTGTACATCATGTCAAGCATATATTCAATCTGCTCATCAGAAAGAATGGCCGCATAAGTTTGCGGCCACACTTTAAAAGTCAATTCACGTATCAGCGGTATATCCGTTGCTGATGCGATACGGATATTAAGCATTGGGCGGAGGAGGTGTATGATCTTTGAACATATGCCTTGAAATGCGCTGATCTTTCACGATCATATTACGGCATAATATCAGAGAGATGATGAATGAAACAACGGCGCCGCCGGCGATCATCAGGTTACTTTCATTCGGGTTTGCATTCTGCTGCTGGCTGAGGAACAGGAAGAAATCGAAAGTGCCGTGAAAGAATATGGCGCCCAATAATCCCGTAAGCATCAGTCCGACACTATTTTTAGAATTGAACTTGGCTTTCCCGACATAATAACCCATAATGATCCCGAATGTTGCATGTGCCGGCACAGTCAGAATAGCCCGGAGCATGATGACGTTCATGTCCTGATATTTTACGGCGTACAGGATGTTTTCCGTGGTGGCAAAACCCATGCTCACGATTACTGAATATATGATTCCATCCAGAGGTTCATCAAATGCTTTTTGATTATAACTGTAGAGGCGTAAACCGAGAAATTTGCTGAATTCTTCACTGAAGCCTACAATTAAATAGCAAAATATGGCCAGCCCGGTGACGGTGCCATTATTTACAGAACCTAATGCATCTTCAAATAACATTGCCGGTAAAATGGCCAGACAGCCTAAGATAAAGCTGATGACAAGATTCAGAATGGGCTCTTTGCTGTAAAGATCCCTGTAAAAGATGATCAGGCAAATTGCAACGCCGGGGGCAGCCCCGAGAATAATGTATTCCATAATTGGTGGTTTTGGTATGGAAAGATATAAAAATGATTTAATTTTTGCATATTCAATTTGGAATATAAAAAAACCGCTCTTTTGCAAGGCGGTTTTAAATATTCTTACCTGTAATATTACCAGTTCATCTTTTTCCTGAGATTACTGTCAATGACATCAAGGAATTCCTCAGTATATAAATAATGTTCTCCGTGATTTACTTTATTGCCATGGATGCAGACTGCAAGATCTTTTGTCATTTTTCCGGACTCCACCGTTTCAACACAAACTGTTTCCAATGCATGGCTGAAATCAATTAAAGGCTTATTGTTGTCCAGTTTCCCGCGGAATGCCAGCCCCCTTGTCCATGCGAATATGGATGCGATAGGATTGGTAGATGTTGGCCTCCCTTTTTGATGTTCCCTGTAATGCCTGGTCACAGTTCCATGCGCAGCTTCTGCTTCCATTGTATTACCATCAGGAGTTACCAATGTGGAAGTCATCAGGCCTAAAGAACCAAATCCCTGGGCTACCGTATCGCTTTGCACATCCCCGTCATAGTTCTTGCAGGCCCATACAAAATTACCGTGCCATTTCAATGCACTCGCCACCATGTCATCAATCAGCCTGTGTTCATAGGTGATGCCGGCTGCTTCAAATTTTGTTTTGAATTCTTTTTCGTAGATCTCCTGGAAAATATCTTTAAAACGTCCGTCATATTTTTTCAGGATGGTATTTTTTGTAGAAAAATATAAAGGCCATTTTTTCATCAATGCCTGGTTGAAGCATGCATGGGCAAAACCCCTGATGCTTTCATCGGTATTGTACATAGCCAGCGCCACGCCATCCCCTTTGAAATGATATACTTCGTGTTCCTGCACCGTGCCGTCCTCCCCTTCAAACCTGATGGTTAGTTTCCCTTTTCCTTTTGTTACGAAGTCCGATGCACGATACTGATCTCCAAAAGCATGACGGCCAATGCAGATTGGTGCGGTCCAGTTGGGAACGAGCCGGGGTACGTTATTGCATACGATCGGTTCCCTGAAAACGGTTCCGTCAAGAATATTGCGGATGGTGCCGTTTGGGCTTTTCCACATGTGTTTCAGGTTAAACTCTTTTACCCTGGCTTCATCCGGTGTGATCGTGGCGCATTTAATACCGACACCGTATTTACTGATGGCATGAGCTGCATCCACGGTGACCTGGTCATCGGTGGCATCACGGTGTTCAATACCGAGGTCAAAGTATTTGATGTTGATATCCAGGTAGGGAAGGATAAGCTTGTCTTTAATAAATTTCCAGATGATACGTGTCATTTCATCGCCATCCAGTTCAACCACCGGGTTGGCTACTTTGATTTTTTGAGGCATAGTTCCAAGTATTTACAATTTAAGGGTGTGCAAAGCTAAGGTTTTGCAGACAGTAATTGGCAGTTCCTCTTTTGAAAGAAACTTTCTGGATTAATTTTTGTTAATAGACGATAACAGGTTGAAACAATTTCGTAACTTTTGTGAGGCGAAGAGAGGTATGGAATCCATAACGTCATTTTATAATTACCTGAGAAAGTTTGGCAGACTTTCGGAACATGAGTTCAATGAATATTTATTTCCGGTCATTCGTGTAAGAAAGTTTGCCAAAAGAAATATTATTACTGAGGCAGGCAAAACCGAAAACTATTTTAATTTTATCGTGAAAGGACTCGCCCGGAAATATTATAAACGGTCGAGGGAAAGGAATGAAGAGATCAACACGCAGATCTCCACGGAGAATCACATTATCTTAAGCCAGGAATCATTTCACAGCCGCCTGCCTTCCGAGTATGTCATTGAAGCAATTGAACCGACCATTCTGATCTCTATTCATTATGATGATCTGGAACAATTGTATGCCCGTTCTCACAAGATGGAACATTTCGGGCGTCTTGTGATCACTCACGCCATGGTGATCAAAGATCGCTGGCAAATGCAGCAGGTAAAAATGACGCCGAGGGAACGATTCCTCAATTTCGTTACTAAAAACCCGGAATTGCTGCAACGTGTGCCCCAGAAGTATCTTGCGTCTTTTCTGAATATCAAACCGGAAACGTTCAGCCGATTCAAACACATGCTGAGAGGGCATTTGAAAAATACTCCTGTACATTAAGCAGGTTTTCATTTTACATTCACTACCAATACAGGGATGTTCAACTCATGACGGACGGAATTTATCGTTTCACCGTAAAACCAGTCTTTGATGCCCTTGTGCCGGTGCCCGCCGATAATCAGCATATCGGCATTTGATTCTTTTACTAAACGTACGATCTCCCGGATCCGGTTTCCATAACCCAGTCTTGCTTCGGCTTTAAAACCACGGTCATTCAGTTCTTTTGAATAAAATTCAAGCTGCTCTTTGTCTTTTTGTGTTTCCATGTCATCACTTTGTTTCCGGTAAAGTTTTGCTGCTACGCTTTCCACTACATGGATCAGGATGTAACTGCTGCCGGTATTTCCCTGCCCGATTGCATGGGACAAAAGTGCTTTGTCCTTTTCGCTGAAGTCAAATGCTATTGCTATTTTTTCATATTTGGGGATCGTTAATGTATGAAGATTGGAAGCTTCATGGTGCAGCCGCATTGAAATAGTACGGCCCATGCGTTTGAAAAGAGGATAGGCAAACGCTATCAGCAGCAATGCGATGAATGCAAGCCCGAAAAACAATATTACAATCTTCCAGAACAAATTGCCGGTGACGGTAAAATAATCATAAGCAGCTACGGCTACCATACGGATATTCAGGTATGCCAAAACTAATGAAACCGCCCATGAAATAATTTTTGTAACAGGCCCGATTGCAAAACTACCCATCGTTTTTTTATCACTTACAAAATGGATGAGCGGAATGATGGCAAAACTTAATTGGAGGCTTAAGATCACCTGGCTGAATACAAGCAGGTTGTCCACATCATTTTCACCGTAAACTAAAATGACAATTACCGCAGGAATGATGGCAATTACACGGGTCAGCAATCGCCGCATCCAGGGATTGATACGCAGATGCAGGTACCCTTCCATTACAACCTGCCCGGCAAGAGTTCCGGTTACGGTAGAACTTTGGCCGGCAGCAATCAGTGCAACGGCAAAAAGTATCGGAGCTATTTTGGTTCCCAGTAGCTGATCCAGTAAATGATGTGCTTCTTTGATTTCGGCAACATTATGCCTGCCGGAAGAATGAAATACAGCGGCAGCAAGTATAAGTATTGCAACATTCACCAGGAAGGCAAGATTTAATGCGATGGTGCTGTCCCAAAAATTCAGACGCAACGCTTTTTTGATTCCTTTGGCATCCCTGTTAAATTTCCGTGTTTGTACCAGCGCTGAATGCAGGTACAGGTTGTGGGGCATCACGGTAGCGCCAATGATGCCGATAGCAATGTATAATGCCGTATTGTTGGGAATATTGGGAATAAAGCCGGATGCTATTTCCCCGTAACTGATCCTGTCTTTTGCTAAAAATAATTCAATAAAAAACGAAATGCCGATAAGAAAGATCAGGCTGATGATAAAACCTTCCATCCGGCGCATACCCAGGCGCTGCAGAAACAGAAGCAGGAAAGTATCAGTTACCGTGATCAGTACACCCCATAATAGTGGAATACCCGTAAGCAGTTGTAAACCGATGGCCATTCCGAGCACTTCGGCAAGATCACAGGCTGCAATGGCAACTTCCGCCAGTACGTAAAGTATGTAGTTAATAACGGTTGGGTAAGTTTCACGGTTTGCCTGTGCCAGGTCCCTGCCGCGAACCACACCTAACCTTACTGATAAACTCTGGAGCAATAAAGCCATCAGGTTGCTCATCAGCAGTACCCATATCAGTTTATAGCCAAACTGGCTTCCGCCCTGCAAGTCGGTCGCCCAGTTGCCCGGGTCCATA
The DNA here is from genome assembly GCA_002066995.1 of Sphingobacteriales bacterium UTBCD1. Classification (GTDB taxonomy): domain Bacteria; phylum Bacteroidota; class Bacteroidia; order Chitinophagales; family Chitinophagaceae; genus UTBCD1. The sequence continues at coordinate 54,265 of MWTC01000051.1, read as the reverse complement.
TAACCTACGCTGATAAGATATGCCGGCCCAAAAAAAGCAAAGACCCTCCTCCACGAAGATGGCTGGGGAATTGTTGTGTCAATACTTTCGTGTACATCACTTAAAGAAAGGTCATGATGATGCTTAGGCTCCATGTTTCACAAATATTTTTTTTGCAAGGCTCTCACTGATGATGAAGGGCACCTGCTGGCGGATTTTTATTTCAAGAGAATGATCAAAGTCGAATCTTTTTTTCACTTCCACCCTGGTGCCGATCCCGATCTTGTTATGATCCATCAATTCGAGAATTGAAGCAGACTGGTCGCCCACATTGCAGACGACGGCAGTCCTGTTCAGCGGCATTTCGGATAAAGGGATCTGCCGGGTCTTCAAAATTTTTCCCTGGTTATCCGGTATGGGATCACCATGAGGATCAAAACGGGGAAAATCTAAAAATTCATCCAGCTTGTCAATAAGTTTTTTACTGCTTACATGTTCCAGTTCTTCTGCTACTGAATGAACTTCATCCCAGGAGAATTTTAATTTTTCAAAAAGAAAGAATTCCCATAGGCGGTGACGACGGATAATGCTTAAAGCATACCTGTTTCCCCCGGTTGTCAGCCGGAACCCGCGGTAAGGCTGGTAATGTACCAGCTTTTTTTGTTTCAGCTTCTTCATCATATCGGTGATAGAAGCCGGGCGGGTATTCAGAACGGCTGCCAGCCCGTTGGTCGTGACATTTTTTTCTTCCTCCTGGAGATGAAAGATCGTCTTGATATAGTTCTCTTCACTGGCAGAAAGATTCAACATGACTAAAAATATATTTAGGCAAATCTAAATTAAAAATCATTGCCTTCAAAGCCCGTTATTGCTATTCTGGCAGAAACACTTAAATTCGATGCCCGATTCGTATGATACAACCGGTCAGAACATACCTGTTTCTCCTGGTGTCTTTTATGGTACTGGCGGGATGCCAGCACAGGAAAAAGCCTTCATTATCCGGCGAAGAGCATGTGGAGGTAAAGGACTTTATTGACTTTTTCCCGGAAACAAAGTTGCCATTTGAATTTGCGGATACCGTCCTTGTTAAGAAATCCCCCGATTCCCTCCGCATCAGTTTTAAAGTATTCACAGAGTTTGTGCCGGACTCTGCTGTCAGCAGGGTCTTTGGTAAAGGAGTAAAGCCGCAGTTTTACCCGATAGCAAAAGTTTCAGTACCGCAGGCAGAAACCTATTTGTTTGTAAAGGCGGTAAACAATGGCAGGATTGCAGGACTGATTGCAAGCTTTGATAAAAAGAAAAAATTCATTGCCATGATGCCTGTTTTGCAACCGGATCAGAATGCAACAACACAGCAGGTTACCGGGATGGATAAAAAATTTTCGATTTACAAAATTGTACGGAAAAAGAATCCTGATGGCACTGTCAATGAAGGTAAAGATGTGTATATCCTCAATGACGCTGCAAAAAATTTTATGCTGATCCTCACCAATCCGCTGGATGCCCGGCCACCGTCGTTAGTAAACCCGATAGATACCCTTCCAAGGAAAAATAAATTATCGGCAGATTACATTGCAGGAAAAACAGATATTGTTTCCATACGCGACAGCCACAGGCAAAACCGCATTTTGTTTTTTATTCATTTTGAAAAGAAAGACAAGGAATGTACCGGTGAATTGAAAGGGGAGGCAGTGCTCCGTTCTCCATCCCTGGCAGATTATCACTCCAACAACGATCCCTGTGCACTGCAATTATCTTTTACTCCCACTACCGTTACGATCAGGGAACTACAGGGTTGCGGATCGCACCGCGGTGTTCATTGTGTGTTTGAAGGAACGTTTGTCCGTAAAAAAGAGGCAGTAAAGAAAAAGAAACACTGATTATTTGTCCTTTTTTCCCCACAGTGTGCAAAATCAATCGTTTTTATTCCGTTTGCCAAAAAAATTATTCCCAATTAAACTTTATCTTGCACCCCTTAGTGTAAATAGTACATGACATGAACTTTTCGAATTTCAGGATCCCGTACCCGGTGGATGAACGTTATTCAAAAAAAGTGGCTTACTTCTCTATGGAGTATGCTATTCATCAGCCATTAAAAATTTATAGCGGGGGGCTTGGCTTTCTTTCAGGATCCCATTTACGCAGTGCTTATGAGCTGAAACAAAATCTTATCGGCATCGGTATCTTATGGAAGTATGGTTATTATGACCAGGCACGTAACCAGGATCAGACTTTGCAGGTAACCTGGATGGAAAAGAATTATTCTTTCCTTGAAGACACCGGCATCAAGTTCCAGATCATGGTGCATGAACATCCTGTCTGGGTTAAAGCATATTACCTGAACCCGGAAACATTTAAAACGGCTCCGTTGTTTTTGCTGAGTACCGACCTTCCTGAAAATGATTACGTGTCGCAGACGATCTGCCATCGTTTGTATGATGCAAACGTGGCGACCAAAGTAGCCCAGTTCATTTTACTGGGAATTGGCGGCGCTAAACTGGTTGATGAACTTGGATTTGATCCGGAACGGTACCACCTGAATGAGGCGCATGGAATTTCATCCGCTTTCTATCTCTACAAAAAATATGATCACAAAATTGATGAAGTAAAGAAAAGACTGGTCTTTACCACGCATACGCCGGAAGAAGCGGGAAATGAAAAACATGACATTCATCTTTGTCATAAGATGAGTTATTTCTGCGGACTGAGCATTGATGAAGTAAAAGAACTTACCGGCATGCCGGACGATATGTTCAACCATTCGCTGGCTGCGTTGCGGTTTGCAAAACTGGCCAACGGTGTTTCTTTCCTGCACGGGAAAGTATCCAATGCCCTTTGGAGCAAGTATGAAAATATCTGCCCCATTATATCAATTACGAATGCACAAAACTGGAAATACTGGTCGGATAAGCAGTTGTATCGTTTTATGGAAGAAGGTAATGACTGGTCTTTTGATGACCGGAAAAAATACCTGAAAAGAAGAACTTTTGAAATTGTTGCTGATCAAACAGGGAAATTATTCAACCCGGATGTTTTCACCATGATATGGTCACGGAGGTTTGCAGGTTATAAAAGAGCAGGGCTGATTGCTAATGATGAAGATCGTTTTGAAAAACTGATGAAAGATACTAAATACCCGGTACAGGTTATCTGGGCTGGTAAACCCTATCCGGTGGATCATCCTGCCATCAGTGAATTCAATCAGTTGGTTTATCTGAGTAAGAAATATAAAAATGTGGCGGTGCTGATCGGGTATGAATTGTCTTTATCAAAACGGTTGAAACAGGCTGCTGACTGCTGGCTGAATAACCCGAGAGTACCGAGAGAAGCATCAGGTACCAGTGGTATGACGGCTGCGATGAACGGCGCCGTGAATTTTTCTACCGACGACGGGTGGATACCTGAATTCATCAATCACGGGCATAATGGTTTTGTAGTTCCCAATCCCGGCTATGCAGAAATGAATACACAGGAGCAGGATGAATATGATTTGGATACGGTCTATGATATTCTGAATAAAGAAATTTTACCTCTTTACTATGACAGTTACTATACCTGGCGACAGGTAATGAAAAACGGGATGAGGGATGTAAGATTCCAGTTTGACAGTAACCGTATGGCGCATGAATATTATGAATTGCTCTACAAGTGAAGTCCGGGTAGTAAAATTGCCCGGGAGTTTATTTTGACAGGAATGACCGGGTCAATTCTTTTATAGTCTTATTCACCGGGAAAAATCCGGTTATTTTTTCTATCACTTTTTCTACAAGGCTGTCGGGGCAGGAGGCTCCGCTGGTCAGCAGGATTTTAACAGGATATTTTTCAGGTAGAAAATTCTTTGTGGTTAATTCTTCTTTGGTGTGAAAATTATAATGGATGATCTCCTTATCCGAAATGATTTTTTCTTCATCCCTGATGAAATAAGCAGGTAATTTTTTTTCACAAAGCTCTGCAAGGTGCGAAGTGTTGGAAGAGTTGTATCCGCCAATGATGATGGCAAGATCTGCAGGGGTTTGCAGCATGGCAGATACGGCTGTCTGATTATCATTGGTGGCATAACAAAGCGTGTCACGGGTGTCGGCAAAATGTTCTTCTGGATTCGCATTATTCAGCCCGTATTTTTTTATCATTGCCTGTTTCAGAAGGTCCGCAATGGCCTGGGTTTCGCTGGCCAGCATGGTGGTCTGGTTCACTACGCCGATCCGCTGCAGATCTTTTGTGCTGTCGAAATTTTGGGAGTATTGCCCATTGAACTCTTCATAAAAAAGAGCAGGATCTTTTTCACCGGTGATATATTTTGATAATGCAGCAGCCTGCTTCATATTCCTGACTACTACTGCCGGGGCATTTGATGAAGCATGGGAAAGTGTTGCTTTTGTTTCTTCGTGCTCCGGTTTCCCATGAATAACAATGCTGTAATCTTTTTCTGCAAGGGATTGACTGCGGCTCCACACTCTCGCAACAAAAGGACAGGTGGCGTCATATTTTTCTGTGGCGAACCCCTTGCCCTGTAATTTTTTTTCCATCTCAAGAGTAGATCCGAATGCAGGAATTAGGACAATATCATCAGGCTGAATATCTTCGAAGGGGATGAGTTGCCGGCCGTGTGTGTCCTGGAGAAATTTTACTCCGTGTTCCCGCAGATCGCCGTTCACATGCGGATTGTGGATCATTTCGCTTAAAAAGAAAATCCTTTTACCGGGATTCTGCTCCACAGTTTGATAAGCTATCTCGATAGCATTTTCCACTCCATAGCAAAAACCGAAATGCCTTGCAAGAAATATCTGTAGCGGTCCGAAGTCGAGAAGGGTAGGGTTGAAATCCCTGCCTGCCGGCAAGGCAGATTTTTTCAAACGATCTTCATCTTTTCTTTTCTTTTTGATGGCAGATATCAGCGGACTCCTGTATATGATCGGTACATCAAAACTTTTCATAATGCTGTTTACAAAGTTACGAAGTTTGAACGGTAAGAATTTTACTTCATGATGAAATGTAGTTTGTATTGCCTCTCAATAAAGCCGGATCTAAAAAACCTGAAAACCCTGAAAACCCGTGCTATTCATTATTCATGATACTTTTAGATGCGTTTTGCTGCACGATAACGAATGCAGCCGGGTTGATTTTTCTAATTGAATTTGTAATTTTTTTACATCTGAAACAAAGCATTCCTTTCCGCTGAATAATTTTTATAAGAATACAATTGCGGCCATATTATTTTTTGGAGAAAATCATCCCGGGGTAATTAATGTTTTGCAAAAAAGATAATTGCCTCAGTGAAACTTTCGCAGGAATGGAGCAACGGCCCGGTACAAAGCTTTGTTATGCTCCAGGTATAATGCATGCCCGCCTTCTTCAAATTTCACTTTGCTGTCAGGAAAATGCATCAGCTTGTAATGATCCACTCCGATCGTGTAGTCTCTCGTTCCGCTGATGATCAGGACAGGACAATGGATCCCGGAAGTTTTTTGAGAAAAATCCCTGAAGTATTCAGGATAGCTCCACAGCTTTTGTGCAAAAACAAATTTCAGAAAAGGCAGGCTCATTAAACTGTCGTCATAATCCCGGCTTTTCTTTTTGTCAAACATTAATTTGTAAACGATACTTTCTTTTTGCAGCCTGTTGAAGATATCGCCCCAGCGTTGAAATATGGATATTGAATCATTGAAGAAATATTTTTTATCGGCCTGATTATTACCCAGCAGTTCAACACCCTTTTTTATTCCGCTTTCTGCAGAGGCGGTTAGGTTAACAGTGCAATTCAGGTACACCATTGCCCTGATGGAGGGTCCATATTCATAGGCGTATTCTGTAGCAAGGATCCCACCGAAGGAGTGTGCCATAACCATCCATTGTGGAAAATGAAGTTGTTGGCGCACTTCATCAAAATCCTTTACAACTCTTTCCAGTGAGTAGTCATTGTTTTCTGCTGTGTCCGACCTTCCGCATCCCCGCTGATCAAGATAAATAAGCTGAACATCTTTTGAAAAGACATCGCCGCCTTCTTTTTCAAAATAATAGGAATTGGAACCCGGCCCGCCATGAATGAATAATACCGGGTAACCGGTGCCGGATCTCTTGACAAAAAGTTTCACCGAGTCGGAAGTGGTGATATAAAGTGAATCGGTAAAATGAAATTGGGCCGGAACAAGATTCGAAAAAAAAATACCGGCTGTGCATAAAATGATTTTGCGCATAGTTCTAATTAAGCATTTACAAATCTAATCTTATTTAGCTGCACGGAATAGAATCCGGCTTTTTAAAACGGGTCTCATATATTTTTCAATAAGTGTTTCCATGAGTTTCACAGGGTATTTTTTCAGGCTATTGATTGCAATAAGGAGAAAGGATTTCCGTTATACTGCATTATACCCTTAATAAAGTATTTTAAAGAGATCATTCCAATACATTTTAAAACCATGCGATGAACAGAAGAAAATTTTTTCAGAAAACCGGGGCGCTGTCTGTTGCCCTGGCAGGCCTGCCTCTCGCAAAAAGAGCAAAAAACGCAGACGCCGCAAGAGACAAATATATGACGGAACTGGATCGCAGTAAATCAGACCAGATAGGCTGTACCTTATATATGTATCATAAAGCGGTCATTGATCTTTCCAAAGCCACAGACACGGAAAAGGAATTGGATATTGTTGTTAGTTATTATAAAGATCCTAAGGATATTTTAAATGCGAAATCCTGTACCTACACTTTTAAGATAACGGGAGTGGAAGCTTTTAAAGCAGATAATGACTATAAGATCATAAAGACTACCGGAAGAAGAATGAGAAAAGATGAGTACCCGTGGCCCAAAGAATTACCGCTGAATCCCCAGATACGCATCAAAATGTTCACCACGGCCGCCTTGCTGGATAGCAACGGGAAAGTATTCTCAGTCATGGCTTATAGTGATCCTTCTGATAATGACATGGATGATATTGATTGCTTCATTACTACAGCCTGTGTTACAGAAAGAGGGCTTGCCGATGATTGTGATGAGCTGACCACGTTGCGCCGGTTCAGGGAAAATTATATGCGCAACACGGTGCAGGGAAGAAAATTATTGAATGAATACGGCACTCTCGGCCCTGATGTTGTATCAGCTATTTCGAAATGTGCAAACCGCTCTGAGATATATGATTACCTGTACCGGTATATGATCGTTCCTGCCGTAGCAATGATCAAAGGTGGTGAATACCAGCAGGCGGCTGATTGGTATGAGGGTTTTTCACTGCAACTTAAAAGAAATTATTGCTGATCTGGTTCCTGCTGTGAATAAAAGATCATTCGGGGATAATCCAAGGGAATGAAAGACCGGGAATTTATATTGATCAGGTTATAATTTTGCAATCACCCTTTGTAATTTGTTTCTCACTTCTGTAGCTACTTTGCCCAACTGATCGTTTTCAATTGCTTTCATGGATGCTACAGGATCTACTGCCGATATTTCAATACGGCCATCCTTAGTTTCCTGCATGATCACATTACAGGGAAGCATTGTCCCGATATTTTTCTCTGACTTTAATGCTTCATACGCATAAGAGGGATTGCAGGCGCCTAAAATTACATAAGGCCTGAAGTCCACATCAAGCTTTTTTTTCAGTGTAGCTTTTACATCTATTTCGGTGAGGATCCCGAAACCCTCTTCTTTCAGCGCCTCTGTTACTTTTTCTCTTGCTTTATCCCAACTTTCCTGTAGTGTTTTTGAAAAATAATAAGACATAAGAATTTTTTATTGGTTTATATGATCCGTGCAAATATCAGTGATTAGTCTGTAACGGAACGTGACTTAAGTTACACAGCATGCGGCGGCATACTGCCATGTGCCCTTGCTTTGCATTTCGCTGGCATTATTTGCCGTTTAAAAAAAGAAAAAGAGTTTATTTATTAAAGAGCCGTTACAGGATTGAAAAAGCAGGGGAATAAAAAAAACCGCCCCGGTAAAATTGCTGGGACGGTTTTTTTTGAAATATTTTTTATTAATCCAATCCGCCTCTGCGGGTAGGTGATTGCATTTGCGGCCATTTGCCGGGTTGCCCGTTGAACGGACTGATCGGTAATACTGATTTTTCACGGTTGAAAAATGCAGGATCTTCACTGGCCATATATGCAAGCGCTGCCGTAAGAATTGCATTTTGCTGCACATCATCAAATACAACCTTGTCGTAAGTGTCCAGGTTAGTATGCCATGTATTGCTGAAATAACCCCAGCTCAGGCTGCCCAGTGAAAAAGCGGGAGCTCCTGCCGCCACAAAGGAGGCATTGTCAGTACCACCGCTGCTGGGGGTGCCGGGGAATGTTGTTTTGATATCTTTCTTAGCATCTAATGGAGCTTCATAAAGCCATCGCTGCAGGTATTCGTAAGCATAAAGGAATCCCTGGCCGGAAAGGCTCTCAATACGCCCTGTGCCATTGTCCTGGTTAAATGATGCCTGCATTCCTTTCATGATTTCAGGATGGTCTTCGGCAAATGCTCTTGAGCCGTTAAGCCCTTCTTCTTCACTTCCCCAATGACCGACGAGTATTGTTCTTTTTGGATTTGGATAATATTTTTTCAGCAGCCTCATTGCTTCCATCATTGTTAAAGTGCCCGTGCCGTTATCTGTTGCGCCTGTTGCACCATCCCATGAATCGAAGTGTGCAGATAAAAGTATGTATTCGTTTGGTTTTTCTGTTCCTTTGATTTCGCCGATCGTGTTAAATGTTGGTTGTACACCTGTTTCTTTGCTGTCCGTGCGGATATTCAGTCTGACATTAGTACCGTCTTCTGCCAGGCGGTAGATCAGGCCATAATCTTCAAGAGAAATATCTACTGTAGGAATTGCTTTGGTATAAGCGGCAAAAATTTTATCGGCGCCATATTCTTTACTCCAGTAGCTGGTGAGGATACCGGCTGCGCCTGCTTTTTCGAGGGCTACAGGAAGTGTTTTAGTATTGTATCCTGTTTTTGATATTCGTTTTGTCCATGCCCTGCTCAGCGAATCACGTTCCTTATTCATTTTGTCTCTCGACTTTTCAGTTCCATATTTTTCCCAATCAGCATCCGGCCGGCCTGTCGGTTGCAGCATGCTGATCATAACAAATTTTCCTTTTACATTAGGAAGCCATGCTGCATAAGACGCACTGTCTGCAAGATCGGGAAGGATGATCACATCAGCAGTGATAGTCTTTCCTTTGGTAGAGGGACACCATGCCAGTTGTGTTCCCGCAAGAGTCTTTACCCAGGGGGCAATCATGTCAATATGGGAAACACCACGTTCCCATCCGCGCCATTCACCCCATTTTTCATTGCGTGCATCTATTCCCCACGATTGGTATTTAGCCACAGCCCAGTCATTTGCCTGTTGCATTTTGGGAGTGCCGACCAGCCTGGGGCCGATCTTGTCGAAAAGCTCATGCGCAAGGATTTTTAATTGGGAGTTCTGTGTTTCCTCATCAACCATTTTTTGAATGACGGGATCAAGTTTTTTCGGCACCGGTGGCCCGAAATTGAATTGTGCATTACCTGCTGCCACTAAAAGAAAAAGAAACAAACAGGAAATAAAAAGTTTTTTCATAATGCAGTTTTTAGTTTTAGTATTAGGAAAGTTTCTAAGATACGATATAATGGCAGATAAGAATTAAATTTGTGAGGAACGGTTTTAAAGTTTTTTTTTATGAAAGAAAAAGTATCTATAAAAAGAGTGTATGAGCCACCTGAAAAATCTGATGGCTTCAGAATCCTGATCGACCGGCTGTGGCCCCGCGGGCTTTCAAAGGAAAAAGCAAAAGTTGATCTCTGGTTAAAAGAAATTGCGCCGTCAACCGAATTGAGGAAATGGTTTGGCCACGATCCGGAGAAATGGCCGGTATTTCAGAAAAAATATTCTGCAGAAATCAAAAACAATAAAGCATCGCTGGATATACTGAGATCGAAGATCAAAGAAAAAAAGGTAACGCTTGTGTATGGTGCAAAAGAAGAGCGGTACAATGATGCCGTAGTGCTGCAAAAACTTATATCAGAATAGGGTACCGGTAATATTTGCCTGCACCCGGTTATATTCAGAGAAATCTTCTTGCCGTGAGCTCTGCTCTCAAGAATATTTTTGTGCCGGGCAAAAAAATATTTCGTCTTCTTTGTTCTTTAACCTATCCCTGCAATGGCTCCGCTTTTTTTGCAAAGGAAACGAAGAAATCAAGTGATGACGGGTTACTCATGGCGCCCCGGTTAGCAGCTTTGTCCACAGGCTTGCCCATAAGGATGCGTTTTACCGGCGCTTCCATTTTTTTGCCGCTGATAGTATAGGGCAGATCAGGTGCTGCAATGATATCATCCGGTATGTGCCGGGGCGAGCAGTCCTTTTTTATTTTATCGTTAATTGTTTTTTTTAATTCTTCCGATAACTGTTTTCCTTCCTGCATCAGTACAAATAAAGGCATGAAATCTCCGCCATGAGGAAGTTCAATATTGACAACGAGGCTGTCCTTTATTTCCGGAATTTTATCTACTGCACGATATATTTCTGCCGTGCCGATACGTACACCCTGCCGGTTCAGCGTGGTGTCCGATCTTCCCGTAATGATGACTCCTCCTTTCGGGGTGATTTGTATCCAGTCGCCGTGGCGCCACACGCCGGGATAAAATTCAAAATAACTTTCCCTGTATCTTTTAAAGTCTTCATCATTCCAGAAATATACCGGCATGCAGGGCATAGGTTTGGTGATCACCATTTCACCTACTTCATTGATCAGCGGATTGCCTTCTTCATCATAAGCATACATGGAACAGCCGAGAGCCCTGCATTGAATTGCTCCTTCGTACACAGGAGCCCAGGGATTTCCGCCCACCAGTGCAGTGCAAATATCCGTGCCGCCGCTCATGGAGCATAACCACACATCAGGTTTTATTTTTTCATAAACGTAATCGAATCCTTCCGGTGGCAGCGGAGCGCCGGTAGATCCGATGGAACGCAGTGCAGAAAGATCATGTTGTTTGCCCGGCTCTACCAATCGTTTCATGCAGGCAATGATGAATGGTGCACTGGTTCCGAAATGATGAATAGGAACATCTTCCGAAAGCTGCCATAACTTATTCAGTCCCGGGTAAGTGGGACTGCCGTCATACAACACGATGGTGGCGCCTAATAATAATGAGGCCTGCACAAAATTCCACATCATCCAGCCGGTTGTAGAGAACCAGAAAAAATTTTCTCCAGGATGAACATCATTGTGAAAGGCCAGGTATTTCAGATGTTCCAGTAACATTCCGCCGTGTGAATGAGTGATTGCTTTGGGAATACCGGTGGTGCCGGATGAATAAAGAATCCATATAGGATGAGAAAAAGGAACGGGAGCGAAACTGAGCGGATCGGGTGCAGTAGCTATCGCTTCACCCCATGAAACAGTATTTTTGATCTTGCTGATATCGGTTTGTTTGTTCAGATAAGGGATAAGGATCACTTTCTCCACGGAAGGCAATTGCTCACTGATCTCTTTTACTGCTTCCATGCGGTCGTATTGTTTGCCATTGTATGTGTATCCGTCAACAGCAATCAGCACTTTAGGAGCAATCTGTTTGAAACGGTCCAGCACACTTCCCGATCCGAAGTCGGGTGAACAACTGCTCCAGGTGGCTCCGGTAGAAATTGTTGCCAGCAATGCGATGGTAGCTTCGGGAATGTTCGGAATATAAGCTACAACACGATCACCTTTCTCAATGCCAGCATTCTTTAAATAAGTTTGTAAAGAAGCTGTCCGTTGTTCCAGTTCTTTCCATGATACCCCGGAAATATCCCGGTCTTCGGAAGAATATAAAATGGCAGGACGGTCTGCTGTACGGTTGCGAAAAATATGCTCAGCATAATTCAACGTAGCTCCCTCAAACCATTTTGTGAACGGCATCGGGTCAGAAGACATGACCTCATTGTAGGGTGAATGAAACTGAACCTTGAAATATTCAGTCATGGTCTTCCAGAATGTTGCCGGTTCCTTTACCGACCATTGCCACAACGAATGGTAATCATCAAATGAAAGTTTATAATTTTCTTTTAACCAGTTTGCATATTTTGTAAGGTTGGAATGTTCAATGAACTCTTTCGAAGGTTTCCATAATAAACGTGATGATGGCATGATGGATTTATTTCACGGTAATTTACTAAATAAATGATTTAAGCATTATTATAGAGGAAGAAATGAAATTAATATCAGGACTGAAAAAATCTTATTTGAAAAAATAATAACCTGTAAATAAATCATGCCAGGTTTTTTTAAGGACAGGCCGGGGAACATGATTGCATAAATGCCTGTTGTTTAAACTTCTTCGTGGTAGTCATCTTCAGTGTTGATACGCCAGATATTTTCTTTTGATTGTTGGCCAGTGATGATATTATCCACTGCAGCCATAGCTGTGAGCATGCTGTGGTCCGTATTATTGTATCGGTGCATTCCGTTACGGCCTAAGGGAAACAGGTTATGGACCTGGTTTAAAAATTCTTCTATTTTATTGAATTGGTTATAGCTCCCGTAGTATGAAGGGTAGGCTTTTTCAACTTTCAGTACTACTGAATCCAGCACATGTTCCCTGTCTGCAATTCCGATTTTCTGCATTTCTTCAATGGCAAAGCTCACAATATCCGGATCTTTTTGTTTCCAGAATTCATCTTCATCATTACAGAAATATTCTACCCCGATCCAGGCCTTTTCCGGATCACTGACCATGTAAGGGCTCCAGTTATGAAAGACCTGTATTCTTCCTGCTTTCACATTTTTGTCCTGTATATAAATCCAGTTGTCTTTTATCGGTTTGCCTTTTTCAGAAATATTTAGTTTGGAAAGCAGGATTCCAACTATAAGAAAATCCCGGTATTTCAGGCTGGCAGCCAATTGCCTGATATCGTCCCGGATTTCCAATCCATTCATGCAGTTCATCAATTCCCTGATGGGCATCGTGGAAAAAAAATAATCTGCTTCCACAGAGACTGGTTCGCCATTCACCCGGTTTCTGAATTCTGCTTTCTGAAGCATTTTATTGTTACCGCTAAGTGAAGTAACCGTAGAATTCAAATGAATCTCTCCGCCCATTTTTGTGATTTCTTCTGCAACCGTTTCCCACATTTGGCCCGGCCCGTATTTAGGATAAAGAAACTGCTCAATGAGGCTGGTGCTGGTACCTTTCTGATCCAGCGACTTATTTTTCCGGAAAACAGAAAGGAAGGCATGTTTTATGACTCTTGAGATATTTAAGTCCTTCACCCGCTGGCTGCCCCAGCTGGAAGGAATTTTATCACAGGAAATCCCCCACACTTTTTCTGTGTAATCTTTAAAAAATGTTTCATAAAGTTTTTTGCCAAACCTGTTTTTGAAAAATTGCTCCAGGTTTTCTTCAGGCCGGACGGGAAACAGTTTTGACTTCAGATATGAAAAAGCAATTGATGTCATTTTAAAAAAACCCAGTTTATTAATTGTGGCAAGGTTCAGGGTTAATGGGTAATCAAAAAATTTTTTGTTGTAATAGATTCTCGATTTTCTTGGCCGGAGCAGCATGATCTTCTCCCCGTTTCCTGTATTGTTGATTGTAAAATCGGCAAATTTATTTTGAAACATAATGTGGAGATGATGATCTTTTACGGATTCATCCAGGGGCAGAATGTTCAGCCACCAGCTGATTACTTTTTCTGACTTGGAGAAAAAGCGGTGACCGCCGATATCGATCCTGTTTCCTTTGTAATTAATGGTTCTGGAAAGGCCTCCTACCTGTTTTTCTTTTTCTACAATTATGGGTCTGATATCAGTCCTTTTAAGCAATTCGTATGCTGCAGTCAGGCCGGCAGGGCCACCTCCGATGATGATAGCTTTTCTCATTGTAACCATTTTGCCTTTGAACTGATAGATAACCAGACAAGGGTAGTAAAAAAAATGACCTCACCCAATGTATGCCTTAATTTAATATAAGGAGTATCCGAAATATTCAGTAGCAGGCCAAGCAGCAGCAGGATATAAAACCAGTTGAGTTTTTTATTATAAAGTCCTGCCATTACCATCAGCGGGAAATACCATTGAACGGCCAGGTAAGGGATACGCAGTATGGGAGAAAAGAAATCAATGGTTATATAGAGACAAAAGCCGAATAAAAAAAATATGGAAGCACCGGAAGCTTTGTATTTTTTAACTGACCTGTAAAATAACAAAGCGAGGCCCAGGATCAGAATAAGATCTGCTATCTCAAATGTCTTGTAAGATATTTTTTTCCCCGTAATGATTCTGAAAACGTTTTGTGCGTTGGTGTATTCATAAGTGGGCTGAGAGAACGTTTTCCGGGCTTTCCATACTTCACTCTTGTCCCAGCCTTCCCAGTAATCCAGTTCTACCGGATCATAAGCCGCATTCCTGGATCCATAATCACTCGATTGCTGGTTCTGTATGTGTATTTGGATGGATTTATTATAATCTGCCCAAAAGCTTCTTTCTTTTTTATTCAGGATCGTATAGCCGAATAGAAGAAAAAAGGGAATGAGGAAAAAGAAAATATAACGGCTATTGAATTTCCCGGAAATGGGTTCTGATGTTTCAGTGGATGGATTTTCCTGCAGATGTTTTTTACGGATAAAGAAAAAAGGCAGGAAGAAAACAATAGTTGTAGGTTTAATTAAAATGACAGAAGCTGCAGAGAGCCCGGTTAAAAATGAAAAAAGAGGATTTTTCTTTGTCCGGTAAAAAAAATAGCACGCTGTGAACAAAAAAGCAATTACCAGGTACATCTGACCGGCAATTATATTTGTTTTCCACGCATTGCTGTACAGGAATAAAGAAGCCACAGAAATAAGTATCCATTTTTGTGTGAGGTTCCGGCTCAATGAAAATATTGCAAGCAGGGAAAGCAGGTACATCACATAGTTCAGAATAAACCATATAGTTGCGCTATCTTTATAGTCAAAGTTGGCAATAGGGTAAAGCAGGTGATGAAAAAACGGTGAGGCAGTGACAGGGTTGATATAAGTGGTATCAAACTTCAATGGGTCATAATACCTGACCGGATCACCGGTATGCCATTTGTAAAAATAAGGAGACTTTCCATCCATTTGCATTCTTGCACCCACGATCCTGTTCCGCAGATCAAAAGGACGCTGCTGTAAATAGTGAATGTCTCTTCTGATGGAAAAGACCATGGCAATCGCCAGTACGACTGCCATAAGAAAGTAAGTGTACCAGGCACTTCCTTTTTTCATATATGCAAAGTAAATAATAATGAATACAACGGGAACAGGATTAAAAGAACATTATGTACGGGGAATAGGTTTTTTGTCTTCAGTGTCATATCTCAAAAAGCAAAGAAATGAATCTTGCGAACTGTAATGTTCAGAAAGCAGGAGTAGGCACAAACTCTTAGCTCTGGAGTAAATTCTTTCTCCCTGTTATTCTAACGCATAATGCAAAGAAATAAATCTCCGGGGTTCCCGGTTTCGCAGGAAGAGAGAACGGGGAAGAGTTATTTCCATTATTTATCATTATTTAAATGGCCCGGACCTGAAAAACAATAAATCAAAGTGACATTTGAGAGGAAATAAAGTAATTTTGCAGCCATTTAATATTTTCAATGAACAATATATAATGAGAAAGCTGGTAGTTCTGATTAGTTTGATGGCGGGAATCATTTCAGTGAGCCGGGCGCAGGATACCCTATCTGTTAAAAGCAGTGATACCGTACATACCGCACCCATCCATCCTGCCGATTCTGTTTTGCGCATTATCAACCTGAATCCCTTTTTTAACCAGCATGTTGACTCATTGCTGAGCTACCAGTTTATGATCAACCGGGATCCTTCAAAATATTATTGGTACCTGAAAAATTCACCGGCAGGACTGAAGATCAATAAAGACAATGGCCTGTTAACATTCAAGGCGGAAAAATCTTATTTCCTTTCCGGCAAGCTCCGGTATGATCATGATTACAGGGTGGACATCGGGGTGCAAAATCTCAATGACCCGAAAGACAAAGTGGACACTTCATTTACTCTTGTTTTTTATAATACCGAAATTATCCCATCCAAAGTGAAGCCAACGGTGGGCAGCACCCTTACCATTGATGAAGGGGATACCGTTTCCTTTAAAATACAATGCGAAACAGGAAGCTTTCCCATTGAAGATATTTTATTTTCCAGCAGTATTCCCATCAGGAATTTTTCTCTTGTAAAAAAATGCGATGATGAATTCCGCTGGTCGCCCGATTATGATTTTGTAAAAGATTCCGATCCGGGAAAACAGAAAACCGTCACTCTTTCATTTATCGGCTCCAATAAATTCAGGGAAAAGGATACCGCCCTGGTAACAATTATTGTAAAAGACGCACTCAATTACCCTTTGGCTTTTGAAGATTATAAACTGCTGACAAAAAATATCAGTACATACATTTTACAATTGAAATACACCTTCCTGCAACTGGATAAAAAACTAAAGAAGAATAAAAAGACCCGCACCACATTTGACATGACCGGCGCTTCTACGGCGCTGACCGGTACTATTCTGAGCACTTCATCCAGCCAGGGCGCCCAAAATACCGGCAAAGTATTACCCAGCGTTGGCATTTCGCTGGTGCCCATTAAAGAAGCAATTGCTCCGGCAAAAATTGTAGATCAGAACCAGGCAGCGTTAGTGCGGACATCCATTAAGCGGCTCGAGTACATGCTCACGGATAATTCTTTGGTAGGCGACCGGGATCCTGATATTGTAAAGAAAACAAATAAGCTGCGGGATGAATTAAAACAAATCCAGGTACAGCTGATAGATATCCCGATAGACTTTACCAACAACATGAACGAAGAAGAACTCAACAGGTATTTCAACAGCCCCAAAGTCAATAAAAAATACCGGTTGAAAGGCTGATAATAATCCGAAGATCACTAAAAAAAATTTTTTCAGCTATGCGGGGCATCTTGCCCCGCATCATTATTCTATCGCTTGAAGCGATGAAACAGGTCTTCGGAACTGCAAGTTCCAAAGGGAGGTGATTATTTTCTATAGTTGCCCTTTATATTTGGGGTCAAAGTCAACCATCCATTCTATTCCGAATTTATCTCTGAACATTCCAAAATACGAACCCCAGGGACTGTCTGCGATGGGCATTTCTATTTGGCCTCCTTTCGAAAGCCTGTTAAATATTTTATCTGCTTCTTCTTTACTTTCTGCACTGACGGAAATCTTGCTTCTGGTCTCCTTTTCGTTATGATGTCCCAATTGCTCCGGTGTGTCGCTTCCCATTAATACATTGTGTTTTCCGACAGGCAGGGCTATATGCATTATTTTTTCTGCTTCCTTTTCAATATTGGGGCTGCCCTCAAAATTCATATCTTTAAAACGAACTATTGTAGCAAATTCACCGCCAAAGACTGATTTGTAAAATGTAAAGGCTTCTTCAGCATTTCCATTAAAGTGAATGTAAGGATTGATTGTTGCCATAGTATTATATTTTAAATGTTTATTTTTAAAATTCAGCTATGCGGGTGCATCCAGCCCCGCATCGTTATTCTATCGCTTGAAACGATGAAATGAATCATTTGAACTGCTGGTTTCAAAGAGCCGGAATCCTTATGATGTACCGGTTTCTTTATCCTTCTGTCATTTGAAGTGAAAGATAAGCGGAAAGATAAAAGTTACAATCATTGTCCATAAGCTGTAAACCGGTAAAAATGATGCAATGCTTTTTTCTACGTTTACTTTTTCGTTTATATCATTTACTGATTTTATAAGCCGGTAAGATACAAAGCATAAGTTTGCCAGGATGATCATGTTTCCGCCCAATACTGCGAGCCTGTTTGGAGTAATTCCCCATTCTGAGATCCTGAATAATATTGCCGATAAAACAATACCGTTTACGATTATGGTTACTATGGATAAGCCAAGTAAAAGGATCGTTCCCGTTTTGCTGTTGTATTCTTTTGAAGTCCCGGCAATGGAAAAAAGGATTATTGCCATTACACCTATTAAAAGCATATTGAATATAAAAAGAAAGTTCCTGTCATTGTACGGGTCCTTACCCGTTACGATGACTGCAATAAGATACACTACAAGTGTTATTAAAACCAACGGGGTGAATATTTTTGCAATTACCGGGGAAATCCTGTTTACTAATTGCGGGTTTGTCTGAACCAGGTACGTTGCGACAATGGGTGAAGCTGCCAACCCCCCAACAACAATGTAGTTGAAGTAAAACTCCCGAATTTCTATATTGATGAGTGAGAATAAACCGATAGTAATCCCTGTTAAAATTGCGCCTGCAATCAAAATGAGCGTAGCCATAACGACCAGGTCCCCGTTGTATCTGAGAAATTCCACACGTTTTTGATAATCCTTAAAATGGCTACCGGTAAATGTGTACCCTAATACAGTCCATAAGAATAAAGGCAGATGAATACAGGCAAGTAAAAGGGTGTCGCTTTTTGAATTATCCGGAAGTAAATTGATGTATGCTGCCGAAATAAAGAATAGGGCTAATATAGCCGGCAGTTTTTTTGTTTGATCCTTTTGTTTCCGGAAAAAATAAGCGGTCAAAAACGGAAAAATGATGAAGGCGGTGTTTCTCGGGTAAAAGAATTCTTCCTGAATATTGGTGAATGCGGGTATTTTGGCAATAAGTCCTGCAAACAGGGAAGCGGCAATTACAAATATTAAATCGTTAGCCGGGCCCCATGAAATTTCCTGGTTTTCAAAATTTAAACGTTCATTCCATATTTGAGCGGCCGGTTTATCCTGTATCTCTGGATAAATCAAATTAAATACTTTCCTGAAAGTTGTTTTATTGTCCCGGTACAATTTTTCAAGTTGCCGGGGATTGCCCAGATTGTTGATAATTTCCTCTTTCATATTATTGGAATGACAGCAGCTCTTTTATGAGTCTTAGCTTTGGCCGTGCTGCTAATCCGTTATAATTGCAATATACGAATCCCGGCTATGTGTGGCAATAAGGCCTTCAATATAATTGTATCACTTGAAGCGATGAAACAGCTCATCGGAACTGCAAGTTCCGAAGAGCGAAGAGGTGTTTTTTTCAAAATGGATTAACTACAGCAGTCTGTTGCACAACCGCAGGTTTTTGATTTTTCTGCATAAACTGTAATGCTGAATATTCCTGTGTTACCGGTCTTAAAACCTGTTAATTCCTGTTCGTTCAGATAGTTTTTTAAAATGTCGTCAGGAATGTTGATGGCTTTTTCCTTTTGAATGCTGATGTTCCTGAATCCGTTTGTGCTGATTAATCCCAAATAATCTTCTTTTTGGATTGCACCGGCTACGCAACCTGCATACATTTCTGCATCCTTGCGTAAGGAGTCCGGAAGGTTTCCAATCAATACAATATCTGAAATACTGAAATGTCCGCCGGGTTTCAGAACACGGAATATTTCTTTAAAAACATTGTCTTTGTTCGGCACAAGGTTTAAAACACAGTTGCTTATGATTACATCTGCACTGTTTGCAGAAACCGGAATGTTTTCGATGTCGCCCTGCCTGAACTCAACATTTGCGAAGCCTAATTTTTGTGCATTAGCTTTTGCTTTGTTAATCATTTCGGGTGTAAAGTCAATGCCGATTACTCTGCCATCTTCACCCGTTTCGGTTCTTGCAATGAAACAGTCATTCCCGGCGCCGCTGCCTAAATCAATAACTGTGTCGCCTTTTTTAATTTTTGCAAACTGTGTCGGCAAGCCACAACCCAAACCCAGATCTGCATCAGCGTTGTAGCCTTCCAATGTGCGGTAATCGTCGCTCATAATGTTGTAAACCTCTGTTGAGCAACAGCCGGAACCACAGCAAGAGGATTGATTAGTTTCCTTGTCCTGCAAAGCAATTTCACTGTATTTTTGCTTCACCATTTCTTTTAGTTGTTCTGAATCTTCCATTGTGAATTTATTTTTTATTAACAACAACTGTTTTTTTTGTTTGTGAGCCTGGTTGAAATGTTCTCAAAATAGTTTTGAAGTTTGCCAATAACTTTTTCATCAATACAATAGCAAATGGCGTTACCCTCAATATTCCCTTTTATCAGCCCTGCATTTTTTAGCTCCTTCAGGTGTTGAGATACGGTCGGTTGTGCCAAGGGTAATTCATTTACAATATCGCCACATATACAAGCATTCACTTTTAGCAAATACTCGATAATGGCTATCCTTGCAGGGTGCCCTAATGCTTTTAATAGCGTTGCAATCTGGTTTTGTTTATCTGTGAAATGGTCTGTTTTAGTTGCTCCCATTATTTGATTTAAAATTATATATTGCAATATTACGATATAGATTTTAACCCAGCAAGCCTTGTTAAATATTTTTTTTGGAAATCAATATTTTGAAATGGAATCTTGGATTTGAATGGTTTTCTTATCGGGACAGTTAGCGAACCAGTATTTACGTAAGCACAGCAACCTGAGATTAGGTTACCCTGGCATTAAATTGTTCATTAAGTTACTGAAATGGAAATTTTATTCACAAGTACATCGTTGATCCTTAGCTATGCGAGACACCCTGCCTGTATCATTTTTATATCGCTTGAAGTGATGAAACTGGTCTTCGGAACTGCAAGATCCGAAGAGCGGGATCACTATAATCTTTATTTATTAATGCCAGATCGGGAGTTCTGCCCTGTGCAACTCCAGGTGCATAAATGTCTCGTTTGTATGCAATAGCTATATAATTTGGAAATACAGTTTCTACATGCGATAGAATTGTATTCTCTAGTTCTGTTTCGTAATAGGATGAGACTACTTTTAGCTCATCATACCAAGAAGATTCGTCTAAAGGGAGTATTATTTTAGCCATTGATTTATCCTATAAAATATTTTGTGCTTTTTTCTACGAATTTAAAATTTAGCTTTTCTACATCTGTAGTTTCTCCGAATTTTGCAAATGGATTGACATCAGAAAGAAAAACAACTCTGTCTGTTGCTGTTGCATTTCCTTTTGTGTCTGCCCAAATTCTTGTTGTTTTTTCAGTATCAGAAATTGCATCGTTGATACACCAAACATTTTTAAATATCTTTTGCTCTCTCACCATTCTTGCAAATTCTCTTGCAAGGGGAATTACGCTTGTCCTTGATTTAGCCACATCACCAATAACAAAAACTGCAACTCCATCTTTCTTTAGAAATGATTTCAGTTCTATTATAGCTTCCTTCGAAAATTTTATCCATTCTTCAAGAGTCAAATCGTCATCAAGCTCTGCTGAAACTGTTTCAGGCTTTTGATTTAGAAACCACGACCGAATCCAATTTTGTTTTGCATAGTTGACAATTCCCAAATATGGTGGTGAAGTCAAGATAAGAGAAACCTTTTTGTGAAATGGCTTCAGTTCTTCAATTTCTGAAAGTTTTCTTACATTTGCTTTCACTACAACACCTGACTGTTTTATTTCCGAATGCTTTTTATAAAGTCGGTCTGTCTTTTCTTTCAATAGTTTGAACACATCATGAAATGTTCTGTTCAACTCATTTGTCTGGACAAACCTTCTAACGTAATCAGGTGACATGCTAAATGTATTAGGCATATCAATCGAAGCGTAGCCCGATGTACCGTTTGCTCTTTCCCCTCCATGTAATACGCCTAACGTAATTCCTATTAAGTATTTGTCGATTTGATTTTCAGATTTCAACAGTTTTCGTCTCAAATAACAAAGCTGTGCCAATGTTCTAGGATGAAAAATTAGATGTACTTCTTCTGGCTGTGCTTTAGCTTCTTGCTGGTAAAGAGACGTATCATACTTTCTTTCAAGTTCCTCTATCCGTAAATAAATTTTATCTTTTGATAAGTTAGCATTTTTTGCTTCACACAACGCAAGTGCTATAGGATTCAAGTCTGTTGCAATAGATTTACGATTTAAAATCCTTGCTTGCAATGGAGTAGTTCCTCGTCCCGCAAATGGGTCAAAAACTATATCACCTTTCTTTGTAAAGTAACGAATAAAATAATCTGCCAATGATGGCGGAAACGCACCTAAGTATGAACACATGGAATGCCATGAGTCATATTCTCTTGCACTTACGTTTGCCCAAGGCGTTACAAAATTTTCAAGTGTTGCTGCTGGCATTATGCGACTGTTTCTTCTGTTTCGGTTCTTATATATTCAAAAAAGTCACTTATCATTCCGCAAACGGTTTCACAACCATTTTCAAGGTCTGCTGTTTTAATCTGCTCAATAATTTCTGGAGCTATTGTCTTTCCATCTTCAGTTTGTAAGCGTTCCTCAATTTTATTTTTGTCTATCATAAAAGCACAAAAACCAACATGCTCTCTGTATCTGTTTTTAATTGAATCAACGGCTTGAGTGCTGTATTGCTGGGCTCTTTCAAGCAATTTTGTTAAGTGTTGATTTGAATCATTAATATATATGTAAACGGTATCTTGGTCATCTTCAACCGAAGCTACATTCGTCTTATTCCAATTATGGTCTTTATAATATTGATGATTTTCGTTTACATTAATAATTTCAATTTTAGGAGCATTTTTATTTCCAGGGTTTTTGTCGTCAGAGCCTTCAGGAAGGGGAGCGGCTATAACAGAGACTGTGTCGGTAATTGTTTTCTGTCTTGGAGGTCTTAACTCCAAAGTTATTTTAGCTTCTGCTCCTTCTTCAACTGCATCGCTTGTTTTAAAGTAAGCAATTCCATAACCGTCAACCACTCTGGCTGAGCCAGTGAAGCTACCAAATGAGTGTGGCTCCATTACTGCAAAGAACCAATCAGGATTAGAAAATAAATTTGGGTGGGCATCTGTTTTAAATTTTACACTAAATGTTTTTCCAATAAAAACTTCCTTGTCATCAGGTGTTGTAATTTCTAAAAATGTCGGAGGGTCATTAATTGGAATTGGAGGTTGCTTTTTGGTTTTTACGGTTTGACTTGTTTCAGAAGCTTTCACCCCTGAGCCTCCCCCGGTTGCTTTTAGATAATGATTGATTCTTGAAGCAAGGCGTTTTTTCAACTTGTCCATTGCTTCTGTTTCATCTTTCTGCAAATAACGGTCTCTTCGTTCTTTGTCAAGTCGTTTCAACTCGTCATCAGCTTCAAGAGTATCAATAACTAATCGTTCAAGTTCTTTTTTTATTGAAGTATCTCTTGTGTTTTCTCTTGTGCTGCTAAAAAGTTGTCGCTTTGATTCATTATCCATTTGGTCGCACTCAATTTGAACAACCAAGTATTTTTCAAGGAATGGTAGCTTCAACTCAGTTTTAATGATTGAATTTAATAGATGTCCTTGTTTCTGTCCATTGAAAGTGATGATAATTGGTTGCGATGCTTGCGTATAATTTTTAATTCTGTCCCATGGCTTTTCTCCTTCAATAGTTAGTACCCACCAGTAAATTGTAACCTTGCCATCTTTGAATGTAAGGGAAGCATCATTTTTATATTGTGTCAATTCTCTTTCATCACCGCCGCCAAGTGTCAAACGTCTGTTGTTCCCTAAGACAATCCTGTTTTCTTTTTTCCCTTTTGTCAGGTCAGATTCTCTTTCACCAGTAATCGTGAAAGGCAATACTGTGTCAAACATAAAGTGATGTGCTAAATACCAAAGTGAAGAAGTGGGCCCAGTAATTTTAGCTTTATATTTCCCAATGTCCATTCCTATATGGCGAACAAGTGTTCCCGATTTAAATTTGTCTTCCGGTAAATCAATTGAAAGTGTTTGAAGTTTATCGCTTACACAGTATTCGTACCAACCTAATTTTTTTTGGCCAACCCCTCCATCATTGAAACGCACAATCGTAAAAGAAACCCCGTTCCCTTTTTTCAAAATCTTATGTGGTCTGGAAATAATAATTGTAAATGTATTGAATGAAAGAGCTGTTGAACCTCCTTGTCCATATGCCCCCATCTGATGCAACTTGTCTATTTTGTTGTTGTCGTTTAAACTCAAAATAGTTTTTGAAAAATCTTCTCCTTTAATTCCAGTCCCGTAATCTCTAATTTCAACTGTTGGAAAATCTTCCCTCTCGGAATCTTTCAGAGTAACAGAAATTCTTTTCCCCAACTCTTGAATACTTTTTCCTGAAGCATCTTTTATATTTCGCAATTTCCCTTCTTGAATACCAAACCACTTTTGAGCAGCTAATCTTGGGCTGTCAATGTCAGTTGGGCAACCTTGTTCATACCACTCCAAATCAAGAACTGCATCAATGGAATTTGTAATTCTTTCAACCAGACCTGCAGCAGGGTCTGTTCCCATATTGATTGTTGATTGATTATTCCCCCTGCCGCCAACTGGCAACCATTTAATTTCAAAATCTTCTGTCAGAACTTCAAGAATGTCTGTGATTTCCCTTGCTGTATTTGCATTAAGTAATTGTTCAAATATTTTTTTCATCAATGGCTGGTTTAGAATTGGAAAGAGTTTTTAGTTGTCTTGGTATTGCTGGTGTATGAAGATTCAAGTAGTCGTACTTTCTCTTTTATTACTTTTATCATTTTGGTTACATCTTCATTCGTGAAATCGTAGTTATTTCTATTGGCACATTTTGAAAGACTGTCAATACTGTCCAATACTTTTTGAACTCGTCTGCCAGCAACATTGGTGAATCTGTCCCGCTTTAAAGTTTGATTTCTTTTTGCCATTTTGAACTCTTTTAAAGAAATGCGAATCTATATATTTTACTACATATAGCAAAATATAGTGTCAGATATATTGTATTTTGTCAGCTCAGTATTGTGATTTGCTAATGTTTTAATGTTAAGATGAATAGCAATCCGTCTGCCGAGTGGTGGGTGGGCATGGGGCGTTGGGATTTTTAGCTCTTTGCAAGGTTGGCTTATGTGTTTCGGCTTTGTGTGCCTTGCAATGTGCTAAAAATTGCGTGGGGTCGGGCGGCAAAGTCATGTTAGTTTGAATTTAAGTAGGATGCTGTTTAGGGTGACGTACAACAATATTATTTACGCTAAACTACGCTATTCGTTTAGTCGTAACAATATTTTTCATTCTTTGATATTTAGGGAGTTATACTAAATTGTGCGGATACTTGCTTTATAGCGTAAATCCCCTACCAAGTTTCAGGTCACCCAATGGACTGACAATCTTCAACAGGCCTTTGTTGCTGGTGTGCAGGTAAATTAAAGTTGTTTTCAAATCTTTGTGTCCCGGCAGTTTTTTAATCATGGTAACAACGGTACCTTTTCCGGAAGCTGTGTCTCCGGAGGGATACGGCTTCCAATGAAAACTCCGCCCGTGTCTTGTTGCTCTTGCACAACCCTTTTAACGAAGACACGGATAGGGGTAAAGCGATCCTACCAAAATGCAGTTTGCTTCGGTAATACGATCTGACTCCACACAATGATTCACTTTTTCATTACCTCGCAAAGACCCACGCTCTTTTTTGTAGCCCGGGTCATCGCGGGGAGCACAGCGACAAAGCGATCTGCCCTGAGTGCAGTATGCTTCAGTAACGATACCTGACTTGACACAATGCACCTTACCTATCTTAAATTCAAGTAACACATACCGTATAACTGTTTACCCAGCCTCCCGCTTTTTCCTCTTATTTTTGTGTACAATTCTTTGCTTTATGGATTTCAACAGAAAGATTCTTACGCTGGATGAGTTCACCATTCAGCAACTCCGCGATTTTCCCAAAGCCACCGGTGAACTGAGCAGGCTGCTGCGTGATATAGGCCTTGCCGCCAAAAGAGTGAACGTGGAAGTGAACAAAGCAGGACTGGTGGACATACTGGGTGATGCCGGCACCATCAATGTCCAGGGTGAGGATGTGAAGAAATTAGATGTATATGCCAACAACCAGTTCCTCGGCGTGTTGCGCCACGGCATCTCCTGCGCCGGCCTCGGCAGCGAAGAACTGGATGACATTGTTGTGTTCGATGATGAGATCAGCAACAACTCCAAGTATGTGATGATGATAGATCCGCTGGATGGCAGCAGCAATATTGATGTGAATGTTTCCATCGGAACCATTTTTGCCGTGTACCGGCGGGTAACAACTCCCGGCAAGCCCTGCGACCGTTCCGACTTTTTGCAAAGAGGAAGAAACCAGGTGGCTGCCGGTTATATCGTTTACGGATCGTCCACCATGCTGGTGTATGCTACAAGAAGAGGAGTGAATGGTTTCACCCTCGATCCTTCCATCGGCGAATTTACATTGAGCCATCCGAATATCAAATGCCCTGAAAAAGGAAAGATCTATTCGGTGAATCATGGCAATTTTTATAAGTATGATGAAAAGGTGAAGAAATACATCACTGCCTGCCAGACCAAGACCAAAGAAACCGGCGGCCCCTATACGCAGCGCTACATCGGCAGCATGGTGGCTGATGTACACCGCAACCTGATCAAGGGAGGCATCTTTATGTATCCCGGCACTACGGATAAACCGAAAGGCAAACTCCGCCTGCTGTATGAATGTAACCCGTTTGCATTCATCATGGAAGTGGCAGGCGGAAAAGCAACGAACGGAAAAGAAAGGATTCTCGATATTCAACCAACAGAATTGCACCAGCGTACCCCGTTTTTCATCGGCAGTAAACTGATGATGGAAGAACTGGAAACTTATATTGCCTGATCTTAAAATGCAGGCAGGTGTAAACAAATGTGAATTGCAATTACCTTTGCAACCTAATTTCATCGAATGGCAAAGACAATTATTTCGGTTAAGAACCTGGTGAAGAACTACGGTCATTTTGAAGCAGTGAAAGGGATCAGCTTTGATGTGTATGAAGGCGAGATATTCGGATTGCTCGGGCCCAACGGCGCCGGCAAATCCACCACACTGGAGATCATTGAAACGCTGAGAGCAAAAACAAGCGGCGAGGTGATCGTGGATGGACTCAGCCTCGATGAAAAACCGAATGAGATCAAAAAAATAATTGGCGTACAATTGCAGACAAGCGGTTATTATCCCGGGCTGAACCTTGTGGAACTGATCGAACTTTTTTCAGGCTTATATAACCGTGATGTGGACCCGATGGAACTGCTGGAGAGTGTGAACCTGAAAGAAAAAGCTAAATCACAATTCAAACAACTGAGCGGCGGGCAAAAGCAACGTTTTTCCGTAGCCACCACTTTGATCAACCAGCCCAGAATTATTTTCCTGGATGAGCCTACCACCGGCCTTGACCCGCAGGCAAGAAGAAGCCTGTGGGAACTGGTGCTCCAGATCCGCAAGAAGGGTACTACGGTCATCATCACTACACATTATATGGATGAAGCGGAATACCTGTGCGACAGGGTGGCCATCATTGATTCGGGAAAGATCGTAGCATTGAACACACCCGATAAACTAATTGACAACCTGGTGGCATCCGGGTTTGAACGGGTGAAAGAAGTGAAGAAAGCAAACCTCGAAGATGTGTTCATTAACCTGACGGGGCATGAACTGAGAGGTGAATGATCAGAATGAATAACGAACAATTTATACTAAAATGTCCGGCATTATAGAAACTGACCCAAGATATCCTGTCGGTATGTACATACCGAAGCCGTTTTCCATTGAACAGAAAATTGAATGGCTCGCCGACCTGAAATTTTTACCCCATAATTTAGAGAATGCTTTGCTGAACCTGGATGAAACGCAGTTGCATACTCCTTACCGTGAAGGGGGATGGACTGTTCATCAATTAGTGCATCATATTGCCGACAGCCACATGAATGCATATATGCGTTTCAAACTCGGGCTGACAGAAGACAATCCCACCGTAAAGACCTATGATGAAAAACTCTGGGCGCAGATGAGTGATGTGCAGAAATTGCCGGTCAATGTATCAGTTACGCTGCTACATGCATTGCATATCCGCCTGAATGAGACATTGAAATATGTTCCGGATGATGACTGGAACAACCGGACCATTTATCATCCCGAGCAAAAGAAAACCATGCGCCTCTGGTATTTGTTAGGCATGTATGCCTGGCACAGCCGCCATCATGTAGCACATATTACTTCACTAAGAGAAAGGATGGGGTGGTAACCATGAAATGGAAAACGCTTTCTTCAACATATCTTTTCGATGACCTTTGGTTCAGGGTGAGAAAAGATGTTTGTGAAACCCCGGACGGTAAGATCATTGATCCGTATTATGTGTATGAGTTTCCCACCTGGGTCACTGCCGTGCCTGTAACAGAGGATGGAAAAATAATCATGGTTCGACAATACCGTCATGCGATTGGTGAAGTTTGCATGGAGATCCCCGGCGGCTGCGTGGATGATACCGATAAAACACTTCATGATGCCATTGCAAGGGAACTGAAGGAAGAGACCGGTTACACCTTTTCTTCTTATGAATATCTTGGAAAAATTTCTTCCAATCCCTCCACCAACAATAACCTGATGCACATGTTCCTGGCCAGGGGAGGAGTGAAGACTGCTCCGCAGCAGCTTGATCACAATGAAGAGATACAGGTGGAACTGCACAGCATTGAAGAAGTGAAAAAGATGTTGAGGAAAAACCTTATCGTTCAGTCCATGCACGTCACCTGTATTTTGTATGCTTTTGAGAAAATGGGGGAGATAAAGATCTGATGAGACAATTGGATAATTTGGTAATTTGACAATTTGGTATTAAACAAGCCTTTCTGATCCGGAGTTTTCATCAGGGTTTGTTGGGTGAAGGTTTTAATTTTGCAGATCTCTTACCATACAAATGACAAACGAAGGAAAGCTTAGAATGATCAAAATAGCCCATAGCGTGATATGGGTGTTCTTTAATGTGGTTATTTTTTACATGCTCTATGCTGCCCTTGCCAATAAAATAGATAAATGGCTCTGGATCGGTTACGGGCTTATTTTTCTTGAGGGGCTGGTGCTTCTTGTCTTCCGGCTTTATTGCCCGCTTACGGTATGGGCAAGAAAATATTCTGATTCAACGAAAGAGAATTTTGATATATACTTACCCCGCTGGCTGGCCAAATACAACAAGCTTATCTACACAACTATTGTCGGGATCATTTCCGTGATCGTCATTATAAGATTATTGCAATAAATCCGGAGTAGAAACAGGGATTGGTACATGGGGAAATTAGTAAGCTTTGAACTGAGCTTCAGAGTATCGTCCTAATTTTTCTTCCTGTACAGCCCCGGGTATTTGTTTATCTCTTCTGTTTTGAAATATTTTTCAATGATCGTTTTGAAACCGGCAACACCCCGGATATTATCCAGGTCGGTATCTTCGGAAATATGGGAAAGGTCTTCAAAGCCGCTCCTGATGGATCTCTCAAAATATTGCAGCGCTTTATCTGTAACGTTTTGCCTGGAATACACACAGGCAAGATTATACTCATAAAGATTTTTATTGGCGGTATCTTTTTTAAGCGCTGCTTCAAATACCCCGATGGCTTCATTAAATTTTTCGGTATAAATATAACAGAGGCCAAGGTTGTTCATATCCGGCAATTCTGAGCTATCCAGGCGCAATGCTTCTTTATAATATACAATGGCTTTTTGAAAAAGTGCCGGGTCATTCTGATGCCGGGGCGAAGTGGCAAGGTAATAATAAGCATCGCCGGCTTTGGACTGATACGTTGCATTTGAAGGCTTCAGTAGTATTGCTTTTTTATAATATACTACTGCTGAATCATAATGCATGCTCTTCCCGTCCGGATCTTTAGCTGCCATATTAAAATGTGTTTGCCCGAGCAGGAATGGTATTGCAGCATCGGTAGGTACCAAAGGCATCAATATTTTTCCGTACCAAAGAACTGAATCGGATTGCAGCAGGCGATAATAATTGATGAAAAGATTATAGAGAGCATTGGTGAAGGAGGGATCGGTAGCCAGGGTTTTATGATACCAGTAATTGGCTGAATCAGGTTTGGACATGCGGTCATACAGGTATCCGAGATTGTATTCATAAGTGCTTTTATACATGATATCTTTCCGGAGCGCTAATTTGAAAACATCAATTGCCGCCTGGGATCTTGCCGTGTAGATAAAACTTATACCAAGCCTGTTCATGGACAGGAATTGTGTACTGTCGAGTTGGATGGCCTTTTGATAATAGTCAATTGCTTTTTGGTAAAGTTCCATTGTATCCCGGTGAGTAAACTTAGGGATATCAAAATAAACATCGCCTGCTTTGGACCAGTAATTGGCTTTTAAAGGATCCATCTGTATCGCTTTATTATAGTACACAATGGAAGAATCATATTTGTCCTTTGCAGGGACAGAGTCATTTTTGGCTTTATAATAATAAAGTTGCCCGATAGCATAGGGCGTGTTGGCATTTTCAGGTGTTAAGGGCAACAGCAATTTATAATATACCAGTGATGAATCGAACTGGTACATATCATTGTAAATAGAAGCCAGGTTGCTGATTGCTCTTGTATATTCAGGATCTACCTTTAGCGTTCTTTTATACCAATAAATGGCAGAATCACTTTTTGAAAGTTTGTCATAGGTGAATGCCAGGTTATTCAGGCTGCCGGCATAATGCGGATTTGCTTCTACTGATTTCTGATACCATTCAAGTGAAGATTTTGAATCGCCCAGTTTATCCATGACCCATCCCAGGTTGTAATAACGCAGGTACAGGTCCTTTATGTTCTTTTCTTTATTGATGCTTTGTTTGAAGACGTCCGCAGCTTTAGTATAATTTTCCAGGTATGAATAGGATAGCGCCAGGTTGAAATATTCCCGGGCACTGTCCGGAAACATGGTGTTGGAATGTTCAAAGTCATTGATGGCATTTTGATATTGCCTGCTTTGAAAGTATGCTTCTCCCCGGTTATGGAAATAATAAGGTTCCTGGTCATTGGCCAGGATCGCTTTGTTATAATACACAATGGCGCTGTCGTAAGAATTTAAAGAATAATAAGATAAGCCGATTTTGTTGAACACATTCCCTTCAGGTTTTGGAAGTAATGCGTCAAGTTTTTTAAAATAGAAAATTGCGGAATCATCTTTGTACAGGGTGAAATAAATATTTCCCAGGTTGGAGAGGGTGATGGTAAAATCAGGACTGAGCTGCAAAGCTTTTTGATAATACAGGATGGCGCTGTCATATTCTTTCATCCGGGCAAAAATCCAACCGGTATTGTTCATGGCCCTGTAATATTGGGGATTATGTTTAATGGCTTTCCGATACCATTCTAATGCCCCGGAGGTATGGCCTTCCTGGTCTTCAATCATTGCAATACCGAAATCATACAGGTGAAAATCTGTAGTGTCTGTTTTTAATCCCAATTCATAAATTTCTTTTGCTTTCTTGTTATTGTCCACAGACTGGTAGGCATATCCCAGGGTATATAAATAGGACAAGGGCAGGTTGTTTTCTTTTTTTGCTTTTTCAAATAAGGCGATGGATTTTTGAAATAAATAGCCGGCGCTGTCCTTATTACCGCTTTGTGAATTGTTGTATGCCCTTATATAAAAATCATAAGCCTGTTTTGCATCAGAATGAGCTTCATGATCCGCATCTGAATTTTTCAAACCGGGGGGTAATAAACCGGCCAGCATATTCTCATCTTCAATCCCCGCTTTGCGTAGTTGTTTGCCCAGAGAAACGATCTCGTCACCAGATTTCCTGTCACTGGCCTGGGTTTGAGCAAAATTTTTATTCAGGGATAAAGCCTGATCATAATAATAACCGGCAGAATCTTTTTTCTTGAGTTGTTTATAGGTCATTGCCAGGTTAAAGAGGGCAAATGCAAACTTCGGCTGCAGGTCAATTGCCTGTAAAAAGAAAGTGAGCGCCCTGTCGTATTCTTTGTTCTGGTAATAAATATTGCCGGTCATGAACCGGGGATAACTCCATCGTGGAGACAAGAAGATGGCTTTATTAAAATATTTTAATGCGGAGTCGGTTGCATTTTGTTTTTCGGAATAATAACGTCCGATCTCAAAATTGATAAATGCGGTGTTGGGCATTAATAAGTCGGCTTCATGCAATAGCTGCAACGCATGAGATGTCTTAAAGACAGAGGCGATGAAAAAAATCCTTTTAGCTTTTATTTCATTAAACCTGAAGTCGGATGAATCAATTAATTCGTCCTGGACGATCTTTAATTTTTCGTTGGCATCATGAAAAAGAGTGTCCGGGTAGTCCTGGAATTCTCCACGTATAAACTGGTTCAGCAATGGCTGTACGGCATCTTCCAGCCTGGCTGCAAGATCATATTTCATGGAATTCAGCATTTCCGTATTGGTGATCTTCTTTTTTGCGGTCTTATAAGTTTCGTAAGCATTATTTCCTTTTGGGGTATTGAGTTGCCGTGCCCTGAGTTGGTTATAAAATAAATTGTAATAAACAGAATCTGAAGGAGACAGTTTATAATTTAACCCGGAGACAGCTCTTTTAGTCATTTCCACACCGGGTCCATTTCTTTTACCGGCGATCACTGCCTGCCTCAGGTCGGGATCAACCGTTGTAATTATTTCCGAACTGGGCCCATATACAACCGGCCGCTGCTTCTCTTTTGTATTTTCATAAACATTTTTCTTTACGTAGTCCTCAATTTTAGACAAGGAAATATATTTTGCGCTGTCCGGCACACTGATACCTTCCAACGCTTCCAGTAAATAATAGGTGAATACGCCATGGCCGCCACCCGGAAAATCCTTTTCCTGTGATAGCTGGTCCTCTTCGCAGGATAATATTTTAGTGATACCGGAAAATCCAGTATTCAACATGCGCATGGTAAGCAAGGCGCCGGCTTTTTGCCCTGCCAGGTTACCCGATCTGCATGCATCTGTGATCAATATCACTTTGGCTTTTTCTGATAATGCATTTACTTCTGCTTCCAGCTGAGGTATAAAAATAGCGTCTGACGAAGCGTAGGATGCCTGTTCACAATCATAAGCCAGCAGGTATCCCTGGCCTGTATGACTTTCATTGTCCCCATGCCCTGCAAAATAGATAATCACACGGTCGTTGCTGTCGGGCCTTATTTTGTCGTAAATTTTTCTCAGGTCAGCAAAAAAATTAGAGCGGGTTGCACTACTATCAATCCGGTCATACATATTTTCTTTACGGACGATCTTTGAATCGAGCAGGTAATCTCTTATCGAGCGGGCATCATCGTCTGCATAATTGAGTGGTTCCAGGTTTTTATAATAAGATATTCCGACAACAAGAGCATAAGTTGTTCCCCAAAGCTTAACTTTTTTTTCTTTTGCAGGTGGTATTCCCCTGTTATTATCTTTCTGGCAAAAAAGACTTACTGGAATAGTAACGCATAGCAAAATCAGCAATAGTGATTTTAAATACCGGCGTTCCATTTTGCAATTATTTGATCTTTGAAGAACCTGAATGTAAATTACGATTATTTCTTAATGAACCGTGAATTCTGTAAGGCGTTTAACTTAAGAAGGAAAATTCACTTCTCCCACCAAAAAAACACTGCCGCAAATCAGGATGAGATCCTCTTTATGTGCTTTGGCCAATGCTGCCTGCAGGGCGGTGTTCACATCAGCGAAAGTTTCTCCTTCCAGCCCTATGGATTTTGCTTTTATTGCCAGTTGATCTTCGGGCAGGGCTCTCGGTATATGTGCTTTGGTAAAATAATAGTCAGCCTCTCTGGGCAAAAGGGAAATGACCTTTTCCACTTCCTTGTCTTTCACCATACCGATGATGAGATGCAACTGCCTGTAATCGGTGACCTCGATCTGCTCTGCAATTTGTTTTATCCCGTCCACATTATGGGCCACATCAAGAACCACATCAGGCTTATGATGAATAATCTCCCAACGTCCGTGAAGCCCCGTGATCTTTTTTACATTGGGCAAAGCTTTCTGCATGATCTTTTCCCCGGTATTCCAGCCGAGCTGCCTCAGTTGGAAACAGGCTTCCAGAACGGTGAGCAGGTTTTTCACCTGGTAAATTCCGGTCAGGTCGAGATGATAGATTTGATGATCGGTCTTATGTTGCTCTGATACTTCTACCACCAGTTCCTGTTTTTCCCAATGCCAGTTCGTTGCCTGTCTTCTTTGCGAAGCGATGCTGAGAGGCGCATTCTTCTCTTTTGCTTTTTGAATAAAGACATCCTTTGTTTCGGGCAATACTTCTCCCACCACTGCAGGAATATTCTCTTTGATGATGCCTGCTTTTTCAAAAGCGATCTTGTCCAGGCTGTCACCCAGCATGTTCATGTGATCCCAACCGATATTGGTGATCACGGACAATTCGGGAGTGATTACGTTGGTGCTGTCGAATCTTCCTCCCAATCCCACTTCGATCACTGCCACATCAACTTTCTGCTCTGCAAAATATTCAAATGCCATGGCCACAGTGATCTCGAAAAAACTGGGTTCAATTTCTTCTGCCAGGGATCGTATTCTGTTGGTGAAATCGGTTACAAATTTTTCTTCAGTCATTTTACCGCTCACTTTGATCCGCTCCCTGAGATCTTTTAGATGTGGCGAAGTGTACAGCCCTGTTTTGTAACCTGCAGTTTGTAAGATGGCTGCCAGCATGTGGCTTACCGACCCTTTGCCGTTGGTGCCGGCGACATGGATACTTTTAAATTTTTTTTGTGGATCGCCAAGATAGCTGCATAGTTTAAATGTATTGGTCAGATCTTTTTTAAATGCAGCACTGCCCACCCTGCTGAACATCGGGAGCCGGCCCGTCAAATAATCAATTGTCTCTTTGTAATTCATCGGCTGCAAAAATAAGAATGCCATCCCGCAATGAGATGGCATTCTGAGTTTGTTACAGTTGGTACTTAACCGCCCAATAAGAAGTTGAATTCATAGACCACCGTGGATGTTTCATCAGATTTATTAAACTTGTTTCTTCTCAGCCATTCACGGATGATGTCAATGGCTTGTCCGCCGGTATAGGTAGATCCTCTCGTGGCCCTGATAAAAGTTCCGATACCATCGGGGGAAACGCTGATCTCTGCCAGCACTTTTCCTTTCAGGTTCTCACCGGCATCCATGGACTTGGGATTTATGACCACCCTGTTGCCGCTGACCCTCCTGGGGCCTCCGTTTCCATGTCCCGGATTTCCTGTGTACGTAGTGGCATTCGGGCTGCCGCCGGGAACTCCTTGGTCGCCCTTGCCTCCGGCAATGCCTTCATTGGTTCCTTTCTGATAACTGTCAGCGCCGTTTCCTCCTGAACCATTGCTGCCCACCACACGGTTCAAAACAGCTTTCGGTTTTTCAGGTTTGGGAACAACCACTTCCTGTGGTTTAGTGGCTTTCACCGTTTGCTTTGTTTCTTTATTGACTTCTTTGGAATCGGGTTTGCTGACTTTGGGTTTGAGTACTGCTACGGCTTCCTTATCATTATTTTCTTCAAAATCTTTTGCGTCTTTAATATCAGATTTTTCCGTGACCGGAACAGAAGTGGCTACAGACTGAGTGGGAGCGGGGTCGCCGGGAATAAGCGGCTGGTCGGTGCCGAAACCCTTGTCGCTTGTTCCGATGTTCACTTCAATGCCTTCGTCAATGGTGGGGATGGGGATCTGGGGAATGGTCCAGCGGATGAAATACATCAGCAGGAACATCATTCCCGCAAATGCGAATGTGATCATAGTGGCCTGAGAGTTTTTCCGGGCTTCAAAGGATGCAGACATGGCAATTGTGTTGTTCATACAAAAATAAAATTTGATTTGAAGCGGATGAAATCTTTATTGTTCACACAGGTTATTAACGGTGCAAAGGCTGTGCAACTTGCCCTGATTATGATTTAGGAAATGTTAAGATTTGAAATAAGAGTAATTATTATGATGGCAACGGGTAAGGGCAATGATCAAAATCTGCCAACAGGCAGGGTCAAAAATCAAAACCTGAAAACCAATCAGAAGCTTAAAAAACATTTCCTCAGCTATACTTTGTGATTTTTGCGAAAACCCTGGCAGACTTTGTATTCATTGCGGTTAATTTTTTTTATCAAAGCCGTGCCTTTTCAATGAAAAATTCCGTCCGCATCTCGTTACTCTTGCACAAAGCTTTGAACGAAGACACGGATGGGACAAAAAGTTTATGAAAGCTCATTTGATAATACGGGAGGAGACTCGTCGAGGAGGAGAAATTGGAAGTCCTGATTTTGCAAACTCAGAAAAGCTTTTGTAATTTTCTTAAATTATTGAACACTCAAAATAACGGATTGAACAAAAACTGGATCAAGGGCAGTGAAAACCTTTAACCATGAAACTCCATAAGAACAATATGAAAAATTCGTATTTATTAATTGAATGCAGAAAACAATTTACAAAACGACTTGCATACATTGATATAAATATTATATGGCCACTTCCGAGCAATTTTCAGTTTTAATCCCTGATGGTGAAGATCCTCAGGCCCTAGGTGTTCTCCGTTGCCTTTCCCGGGTTAAAAAAATTAACGTTTATATTCTGTCGGGTAAAAAACGGCCCTTAATCCGTTATTCCAGGTATTCCAAACATTTTTATCATTATGAAAATGAGAACGAAAATGAAGGTCGTTTATCTGAGATTTTGAATGCTATAAAAAAATTGAAACCGGATATTGTTTTACCTGTATCCGCTAACATTATTGGTCTATTATCTGCTAACCATGAAATGATTTCCGAATTTACCGACCTGGCACTATTGCCGCAAATAAAGGCCCTGGAAATTGCGTCCAATAAATGGCTGTTGGCTGAATGGTTGAAAGAAAACCAGATTCCTGCTCCTCCAACAATTTTATTTCGACCAGGTAATGATTTTGAAAAACTTATTTCAGAAATTTCGTTTCCGGCCCTTTTAAAACCGGTTGTTGGTACCAGCGGTAAGGGTATAATACAATTCGAGAATGCCGGTTCTTTAATTTCTTATTGTACTAAAAATATCCAACCTGTAAAATTCATCATTCAATCTTTTATTAATGGGTATGATATTGATTGCAGTGCTTTATGCAGGGAAGGAGAAATTATAGCCTTTACCATTCAGAAAACATTTAAAGAAGGGCCTGATCGTTTTGGTGTGGCATCCGGCATTGAATTTCTTTATAACGAAGGTGTTTATACAACAGCAAAAGAATTATTAGGAAAATTGAATTGGTCCGGTGTCGTACATATAGATATGCGATATGATGAAAATGATAGACAGGTAAAAATTATTGAAATGAACCCCCGCTATTGGGGAAGCCTGGTTGGTTCCTTATGCGCCGGCGTTAACTTTCCTTATCTTGCCTGCCTCACCGCATTGAACAGGGATCTTCCCGAATTTTCACCACAGCCTCTTCGCTATGTCAGGGGCAGCCTGGCTACTCGAATGATGTGGAAAAGAATATTCCTTGGAAATAGAAAGGATTTGCATTTTGACAATTCTGAAATTGAAACTTTACTAAAAGATCCATTTCCAAGAATTGTCCAAATCTATACAAGGTTATATTCAAGGTTCGCTCATAAACGATAAAATTTTACTTCCCAGCAACGTCACCTTGTCTGGTTTTGTGTATAAGCCTGGGCATTGCGTGAACAATGCTTTCTCCAGCTAACCATATTGTTTAATAAGAATAAAAAGGCTGATTGCTATCCTGAGTCAATACTAAATATAACACCGATTTCAAACAAACTTTTTATAAATGCCATAAGGCGCTATCCTCATGGCGGCAGCCACCAGCCTCCATCGTTTGCTGATATATGCTTTCCTTTTTTTCTTTTCAATGGAGCGGATGATCTGCTTCGCTGCTTTTTCCACCGGCACTACCCAGAAAAGTTTATTGCCCATCGCCATCCGGGTACGTACAAACCCCGGCTCTATGCAGGTAATGGAAATGTTTTTCTTCATCCTGCCCGCTTTCACCGAAAGCCCTTCAAAATATTTTGTCTGGAAAGATTTGGAAGCGCTATAAGCTGGCGCCCATCCCATTCCTCTTTCTGCAGCCACAGAAGAAATAGTGACGAGGTGGCCATGATCCTGCCTGATGAAAAAATTGAAAGCCCAGTTGGCTATTTCCGCAAAGGCATACACGTTGGTGTTGATCATCTGTTTGTCCAGTTCCCATTTCAGTTCCTTGTCCGGTTCGCCTGTTCCCGCACTGATGATCAGGATATCAAGCCCGTTCAGTTTTTTTACCATGGATTCCAGATGACTGATATTTTCTGAACCGGTTACATCAAAACGTTCTGTGATTATATTCTCCGGGTATTGCTGTTGTATTTCGTGGAGCAGTTCATCCCTTCTTCCGCTGATACACACCTGATTATTGGCAGCTGCATATAATTCTGCCATTTTCCTCCCCATTCCGGAAGTGGCTCCAATAATGATGATTTTCCCGGTCATTTCTAAAACATGATTTTATTAGGTCATCCAAATTATTTAAATTTATGCAAAGCACAGTATATGATACCGAAACCAATTCTGTCTGTGCTCTCTTTATTCCTGCTTGTACCCGCATCAATAAGCTGGGCCCAAACCATTACTACCCAAAAGGGTTTATCAACTATTCAATTCCTTGCGTCTTCCGGGGTCATTAAAGTTTATTTACCTGATGATATTAGTCCGGGAGATATTATTTCCGGGACTATTGGCGTTGAGCCTTCCGGAAAAACTGCAAAGCAATTAGGAAAGAATTTTGCAGAGCTGAAAAAATATATTGTCAGCATCGAAAATCAAAGTTTTACTATTGGAGATTATAAGCAAAATGTTCAGTTTTCCTGCAGGGAAAATTCCGGGAAAACCGGGTGGGAAATAATTTTCAGGGATGGAAGTGGAAATGATATTGGAAGGTTAATTACTCCTTTCAAAAAAGGATACAAAGCAGGCGAATGCAACATACCGGATCATATACTTACCGGTTCTCCTGTTACTGTTCCGGGGCCTTTTGACGGGAATGCTTCAAATACAATTTCGGTATTGGATGAAAAACCTGTTTCCATATTAGCCGAATCTCCCAGGCAGTGTATTCTTTCATATCCGGCAGCACCGGATGCAGGCGGTATTCATACACTGACCATGCAGGAGAATAGCAGAATTTTATGCTCTCAAAAAGTTTCGGGTGTGGAAATGAATGTAGCTGCAGGAAAACTTAAACTGATGAAAGGAGAACAGACATTTATTGAGGTGACGATTACCGGACTTATGAATCTGCAAAATACAGCAGTTTTAACGCTCAATAATATTACCTCGGCTATTGTTACGATGCTGCCGGCCAACAAGGTTGTTATTCCATTGCCGCCGGATAGTGTGGGCTCCGGAACTTTTATATACAGATCGGACATTCAAAGTTTAAAATCCGGGAGCTTTATTATTGCCGTTGACCTGGATCTTCCCGATGCCCTGTATGAAATAAAAAAGCTTGATAAACCACGGAGGCTGGAAGATAAAGCGCTGCATACCGGCTTAAGCGAGGCAATTAAAAAACTGGAAGCGGATGCGGGTGGCGCCCAGGGAAAAGAATACAGTAATATGTGTGAAAGCTGCCAGAAATGTATCCGTGCCATGGCTGGAACATGGGCTGAAGATCTTGTAGAAAAGCTTGGAGAAGATTTAATTAAGGAATCCGTAGGCAAAGCAATCGGTATGTTTACGGAAAGTAAGGAACTCCTTAAAAAACTAAAGGAGATGGTGGATAAAGCCAATGAAGCCGGCGATAAGGCTGAAAAGTTAGCGGAAGAACTGGAAAAAAAGATCAGGGAAAAAGAATTGCAGTTGCTTGTATTCAAAGACAAGCTTTGTGACAGCAACAAGGATTGTGTGGTGTCGGCTATGATTTTTTATGATCCCTCAACCGGGTGTGTCACTGCATTTGTAAAATGTAATGGCAGGGCAGGAGTTTGTTGCCCCAAATCTTTTAATACTGCAAAGATTACATATTGTACTGACGAACATGGTATGCCTAAGGATCTGCCTCAGGTAGAAGTAATTTCTGAATAGTTTAATGATTTGTTACATGAAAAGATCAAATACCTCTATGCCGGAGATTAGCCAGCAATAATCCGGCAAACACCAGTGTCATGCTGATGACATGATATACGGTGAATGTTTCGCCCAGGTAAAACACTGCAATGATGGCGGTGAAAACAGGAATTAAATTGCCAAACAAAACGGTTCTTGCGGCTCCGATCTTCAGGATCGCAATGTTCCAGAACAGATAGCTGATAACTGATGCTCCGATCCCGAGATATACAACCGAAGTGATGGTCCTTGCATTCCAGGTTATTTGCGGAGTGAGGCCAATTTCACTGATGTAAAGGGGAAGCAGTAAAAAGGTTCCCAATGAAAAAATGATGAATAAAAAATTAGTGGAGGAAATGGCAGCCGGTTTTTTCTTCACCATCACGCTGTACACTGCAAAACAAAATGCGGCCACCAGCGCCCACAAGTCTCCTTTTTCAAAATGAAGACTGAATAATTTCTGAAAATCCCCCTTGCTCAGAATGACCAGCACACCGATGATGCAGAGAAGCAGCCCGGTCATTTTTTTCCAACCGATATATTCTTTCAGAAAAATGCGGGCCATGATGATCGCCATCACGGGCGAAGAAGTGGTGCTGATCAACCCGAGATTGATGGCCGTGGTATAATGTCCCGCAACATAGAGCAATGTGTTGAATACAGAAATACCGATCAGCGAAATGAAAAAAATATATACCCGGTTCTCTTTCACGGCCTGCCATTCTTTTTTGAATTGCTTCAGGGCAAAAGGAGCAATGATGAGAGATGCAGAGAACCAACGGAAGAAAGCCAGGCTCACCGGAGGAATGGAATCTTTCATATCCCTTGCCACAATAAAATTTCCTGACCAGATAAATGCAGCCAGCGAAGCAAGGGCGATTCCGGTTATTGAGTCTTTTTTTGTCAAGGGATCTTAATGGTGGGCAAAATCAGTTTCAAATTTTCCGTTGATCCTTTCGATAGGTGGATTGTAATACCCGAATTTCAGATTGGGAAATTCTTCTCTTATGGTTTCAAGCAATGTGCGCATTCCCATGCATTCCCCGGTATCCGTCACTCCGATCTTACCAAGATACCAGTCGGGATCAATATTAAAATTGCGCCACTGGATCATGCAGAGATCTGTGTCACGGATCAGTTTTCTCAGGGCTTCGTATTCTGCAATGCTGTCCGTCATTCCCGGAAAAACGAAATAATTGATAGACGTCCAGCCGCCATAGCTCCTGACCACTTTCAGGCTTTCAATGATATCTTCAAAATCATAGTTGTTGGGCCGGTAATAAGGCATGTAGATTTCTCTCCGTGCAGAATTGGTGCTGACGCGGATGGAGTTCAATCCTGCCTCGCACAATACTTTCACTGCTTTGGGATTGGAACCGTTCGTATTAATGTTGATGCTTCCTTTGTTCGTGTGTTTTCTGATGGCTATGATGGAATCTCTCAATGTCTCCCACATCAATAATGGTTCCCCTTCGCATCCCTGCCCGAAGCTGATGATCGGATAAGGAGCAGCTTCAAGATGCGGTACCGTATATTCCACGATCTCATCCACCGTGGGTTTGAATGCTAAACGATCTTGCGGCGACACAATTTTTTCTTCATCCGGTTGCAATGAAATACAACCGATGCAATTTGCATTGCAGGCGGGAGATGCGGGAACAGGACATTCCCATCGTCCCAGGAAATAATTTCTTGCTGCAGGGCAATGGTAATTCAATGCACAGTTTTCACCAAGATGTTTTACCAGGCGGTTGTGAGGATAGGATTTTAAAAATTGCTCCACATCCAGTTCCACTTCCTTCTGATCGTATCCATCACAATCCTGCCGTATGTCCGGTTCTATTCTTACAGCAGGAACATAAAATTTATCTTGATGCCAGCCTGCTGCTGTATAACAAAACAGCGGAAGTACGGGAGCGTCCGGCGCTGTTTCATAAGCAGCTAAATAAAATCCGGTATGCGCAGGCGGAATAAAAGCAGCTACTGCCCAGCCTTTCTCACATAAACGCATTTCGCCGGTCTTTACATCAATCCCGATTCCTTTTCTTCCCGGTAATTCATACAACTGCCCTCCATCCGGCAGTTCGATCCATTCATCAGCAGGAACGGCAACGGCATCCCAACCGCTTCTGCCGGTGGCATATAATGATGTATCTTCAAAAATATTTCCCTTGCCATCGGAATAGAGTATGTATGGAGAATGGTTCAATGTTATTTATTTTCTTTCAGCGTCTGCAATTAAATGTTGCCTGCAAAATTCGTTAAATTCTTTTTCATTTACAGAACTGCTTTCCTCAGCAATTTGCTGTTGTATGAGCTTATTGGTTTTAAAATCAATGGTAAGAATTCCGTCTTTCAAAATGGCATTACTGAGATCACGCCATGGATAGTCTCTGTTTATCAGAGAAGGGAACCGGATCTTGTCATTATGAAATTCCACTTTAAGTTTCCCGGAAGCTGCTTTATCTAATACCAGGAAAACAATATTAACCGGCCCGATCCACCAATACGGTGTGAGGAACCAGGCTACTGCAAAAATGATGAAT
The DNA here is from genome assembly GCA_002066995.1 of Sphingobacteriales bacterium UTBCD1. GTDB lineage: Bacteria > Bacteroidota > Bacteroidia > Chitinophagales > Chitinophagaceae > UTBCD1. Next base: position 12,000 of record MWTC01000051.1, on the reverse strand, counting down.
GCAATGCTGAAACGGGTCTTTAGTTTCTGAAATTTAAAATAATTCAGTACAGGAATGGATAATAGAGCTGAAAATGCCAGTATAAAATAAATGATTTTATTATTTTCTGAAATGAATGCATAAAGAAACAGGGTGATGAAATTTGCTGAAATGAGCAGCCAGCTTATAAAGCGGTAGGTTTTTTCTTTTTCATTCTTTAGGATGATCTCATACTGCTGCATATCAGGAATTGCTGGCAACAAGCAGGTTGCACAATTTGAATAAAACCCTGGCGCCTACATTGGCATCCCACTCATTTTCGCCGGTACCAACTTCATTGAGGTCAAAGCCGATGATCTTTTTCCCGCTTTTTTGGATTTTGCTGAGTAAATAAAATACCTGTTCCACCTCAAAGCCTCCGGGTACCGGTGTGCCTGTATTGGGGCAAAGTTTGGGATCCAGCCCGTCAATATCAAAACTGATGAATAATTTTTCAGGTAAATGGTTTACAATCTCCTCAGCAATATTTTTCCATGTATCGCCCTCAAATTGCCGGTGGCGGATATCCCTGTCGTAATATGTGACAACTCTTGAAGCATTATCGGCAATGTATTGCCATTCACTTTCGCAAAGATCCCTGGTGCCTGCCTGTACCAGTTTTTGCACTTCCGGAATTTCATTGAGCGTATTATACATGATGCTGGCATGAGAATAATGAAAACCTTCATAAGCATCTCTCAGGTCTGCATGCGCATCAATTTGAAGGATGCCGAATGAACCATGTTTTTCAGCAATGGCTTTAAAAAATCCGAATGTAGTGCTGTGATCGCCGCCGAGCAATGCAACAAGTTTGTTTTTATTCAGTAATGTCCTGGTCTGTTCATACACCCATTTGTTTAACTGTTCGCTTCCTTCATTTACCTCAACCAGTGATTTGGACATGAACTGGTTTGCTTCCAGTTTCTCCCCTTTGGAAATATAATCAATGTAGAGTTCGGCTTCTTTGCGCAGGTAATCGCTTTTCATTAATATTTTCTTGTCGGCGGGGCGCATATAAAAGCCCTGTTTCCATCCGTCGGGCACTTCGGGATCAAAGAGGTCTATCTGGAAACTTGCCTTGAGAATGGCTTCAGAAGATCGGGCGGTACCGGCATTGTAACTGACGGTAACCTCCCAGGGTACGGGCACAATGATCAGCCGGGCAGTTTCTTCGGTAGTGGGCAAACCAAAGATGTTGTTGTTCGGGTTGCCAACAGAATTCGGATCAAAACTCAACAGATCGGTCATATAAATTTTTTAAAAGCGGTGCAAGTTAAAAGGCTTTGCTCTTGTGGCAAAATCCTTGATGATTTATAAAAAATAATGTTGATTTCCTGTTTATAGAAAAAATGACTCAGGGCCTGCCCATCAGTTTTAAAAAGGAAATATGTGATGACACTGCATTATATACTTTATTGTATTCAAGATAGACCAATCCATATTCCGTGCAGGTGCTTTTAATAATTCTGCTGATGGCCGGATAATGAATGTGCGAAATCTTGGGAAACAGGTGGTGTTCGATCTGGAAGTTAAGTCCGCCCAGCATCCAGCTTACTAATTTGTTTTTTGTGGCAAAATTGGCTGTGGTCTTTAATTGATGAATGGCCCATTCATCTTCCATTTTTCCCGTCACCGTGTCAGCTACAGGAAAAGTAGTATATTCTACAGTGTGTGCCAGCTGAAATACAATGCTGAGAACGAGCCCAGCTACCGCTGCAAAGACCAGGAAACCGGTCAGCCATTCCAGAAAGCCCACTTTGTAGATCGGGATGCCAATGAAAATAAAGTAGTGAATGGCTTTGAAACCCCAGAACACCAAGTGGTCTTTTCCTTTCATCTTCTTCAGCGGGATGGAGCCGATCTTTCTTCTGAAATATTTCTGAAAATCCAGGATGAAGATCCAAAACAGGTAGAGCAATGAATATAAAAACCAGAAATACAAATACTGGTATTTATGAAACCTGTATCTTTTCTGTGATGCACTCATCCGCATCCACGGCTGAATATCAATGTCATCATCCACGCCGTCCACATTAGTATAAGAATGATGAATGATATTGTGTTTCATATTCCACATAAAACTGTTTCCGCCAAGGATATTCAGTGAGAAAGCCGCAAGGCTGTTGATCCATTTGTGTTTACTGAAGCTGCCATGAGCACCATCGTGCATGACATTGAACCCAATGGCGGCAACGACTCCTCCCAGCAGGATACATTCGGCTATGGCGAAGAATACCGGCGGTGTGAAGAAAACAAGATGAATATACAACAGCACAAAAACCAGCATCAGGAGTATGGCTTTTATAAACAGCTTATAATTGCCGGCGGTGGATTTGCCAACTTCTTCAAAGTATTCACGGACTCTTTTCTTCAATTCAGAATGGAAGGAATGTGGCGGGTTGATGAATTTCGGCGTCAAAGCGTATTGGATTTTATTTTTATTTTTTCAAAGGTAGCTTTATTCCTGTGGAATAGGGAAAATATTGTCTTACCATGACCGGGTCAATTTTCATGTTTCATTCTGGATCAGTGCATCCAGGCTCCGGATGCCGATCTTTTTTTCGGTGATAAAGCCTTCAGCGTATTTGACGCCGATCCGTTTTCCAAACATCCTTGCCCGTGCAACAACGCTGTCTATAAAATCCGGGGTGGAAATATAGGTTTGAGGGCCGTCTCCGGATAAGGGAGAAACATGAAACTGTGTGGTATATGCTTTGATGGACTCCATTCTCTGATCAAACACATCGCTGATGTCAATTAGCAGATCGGGCTCATGATACCAGTCCTGGATATAATGCAGGACATAGCTTGGACGCCATTTTTGCTGTGTAGTACCGTAGTCATCTGTTGTTTCAATTTTTGAGAGGCCCGACAAAAAACAGGATGTGGTGATCAAATGTCCTGCTCGCCCGTGGTCGGGGTGACGGTCATGTAAGATATTTCCGATAATTATGTCTGGCTGGTATTTTCGAATGCTGCGGATCAATTTCATTTGATGTTCTTCATCATTACGAAAGAATCCATCCCGCATTTTCAGGTTTTCTCTTACCAATGCACCTAATATCATTGCAGCTTTGGCGGCTTCTTCGTACCTCGTCTCTACAGTACCTCTTGTTCCCAGTTCGCCCTGGGTGAGATCAATGATACCGGCTTTTTTTCCTCTTTTTATTTCATTGATAAGCGTGCCCGAACAACCGAGTTCAACATCATCGGGATGCACCCCTATTGCAAGTATGTTGAGTTTCATAATTGCAAGATAAGAAGGAAGCAGGAAGTAAGGTGTAAGAAGTAAAATGTAAGTGGCTGTTTTTGAAAATTTATCTCCGGTAGGGATTGTTATACCAAACGCCGTCAATTTCTTTTACAAAGTTCTCTATCTGACGGTCGGTTTTATCAGTGAGATCCCAGCCTTGCTTCAGGCTGCTGCCAAAGAAAAATGCTACAGTCTGGTAAAAACGTGCAGTCAAACCGTTGCGGTAGTCCTTGATGATGTCATAGCAATTATTCCCCGTTTGCCTGTTAATGAGTTTCATCAGCACTTTGCCCTGGTACACAGAAAGGTTGGAAAGAGGGTCACTGAACTGTGCTTTCAACTCTTTTTCTCTTGTTTTTATGTATTCCTTTCTTTCTTTCCTCGATTGTACATTGACGAGATGCGCATTGATATCATTGATGGTGATCCCCGCAATGCGGGCATAAGGATAAGTGACATAAACTGCATTGCGCAGCCGGTTCCATTCTTCCACATATTTAGCCAGTTTTCTGCCGGACATGGTTGATACCCATACGTTGTCCATTTCTTTGTAAGGAAGCATTTCATTGTGATACCAGATTGCAGAAACGATGATGGTATCATTCGGTCCCCAGTTCTTGGCCCGCTCAGATATGGAAGGCACCGGTGCGATAGTATCGGTATTAGCCTGGGTCGGTACAATTTGCCCGAAAGCAGGAAATACAGCAAGTAATAATACAAGCAATAAAAGGAACGGAAACCGGTATTTTGCCAGGCCACTCATGCAACAATAAAATTAATAAAACATCCCGACTGTTAATACTAACAGACACTTAAAGTAACCGGTTCGCTGTTTCAAAAAATATATAAAATTATTTCCCGGGAAGGCTGTCCCGGTTCATCCTGCGTATATGCTTGATCATGCTCACAAATATCCCTGCCACCATAATGACCACTCCGAGCCACAGAAGATTGATATAGGGAAATTTGTATGCTTTTAATGTGAGATAGTCTAATACAGTGTTTGACTCTTTAACCCCCAGGTTCACTTTGTTATCCTGAACTGAATTGATCGCAAATATCAGGTTTTGAGAAATTACGGTATCAGGTACAGAATAAAGAGCTCCTCCTTTGTTTACCAGCAGTGGTTGTGCGGTATAAGTGGAGTTATTCATGGAATGTACTTTGATAATGGCAAGGCTTGCTCTTCCGGTGGGGTCTATCCCGTCTTTTGTGGGTATGCTGTCTCGTGACATCACTTTTTCAAGTATAAAATAACCTTTAGCGTAAAAACTGGTGTCGCCGGTTCGTAATAGTTTGTTTTTAAATTGGGCTGTGTCTTTATTCCTGGTAGGATCCGGAAGTGAGGTAATGTATGTATAAATATCATGATCCCAATAATGTTCAGAAGCGGGATTGGCCATCAACCCCTCGTTTCCTTTGTAATTAATAAAAGCATTGGGTTGTAAAACGAAGTTCTCTTTCCCGTTTTTGTTTTCAAACTTGACGTTGTAATACCAGAGCGGCTTTTGGGGATTCTTTTCGGATCCTTCATAGGTCACCCAGTATTTCCCCATATCCGTGCGGACATCTTTTACCAGGGTGAGGTTCTCGCCCGATTCTTCTTTGCTTCCTTCACCAAAGTTGATGGCAATGCCGCTGGTATTGTAAGAAAGAATTTCTTTCTTGGAAGAAGAGATCAGGATGCCGAGCAGCATCAAAGCAAAACCGAGATGGGCTAAGGTGCCGCCTGACAGTTTTGAACTCTTTCTAAGTTTATCAATGAAATAAGCGCCATTGGCTATGATCGAGTAAACGCTGCAGGCAATGGCCAGCCAGATGGATCCGAGAAAGCCGTAGCCATATTTATTGTAGTTTATATTTCCGAAGATCAGTATCAGGGAAGATATAACAACGGAGATCACCGTGGGCAGCCAGATCTTTTTCCAGAAAAATGCCCTGGTTGTCTGCTTGTACTTCATGTAATGCGTTACTGCCGTCAGTAATGCTACAATAACGGCTACCAATACCTGCACACGGTTATAAGCAAATTCGGGATCTTCAGGCGGAGCAATTTTTACAAATGCCGGTAAAGATGTTTTCCCGATGATCAGTAATGCAGAAAGAAAGAGTACCAGCGATCCGATGAACATCCAGAATTCTCTTGAAGTAGCGCTTTCTTCTTTTTGTATGGAGGGTATTTGTTTGTACCTGCTTGCAAAGAGCCATAATGCCGGCACGATACACACCGCCATGAATCCGATCAGTTGCCAGTTCATTCCCATATCGGTGAATGCATGCACTGAAGTATCGCCGAGAATTCCGCTTCTTGTCAGGAAAGTGGAATAAAGTACCAATGAAAAAGAAAGGATCAGGAAAAGATGGGTGATCCGTAATGAATGCCCGCTATGCCTGTACACCATCAGGGTGTGAATACCTGCAATCATCACCAGCCACGGAACCAATGAAGCATTTTCCACAGGGTCCCAGGCCCAATACCCGCCAAAGGTGAGTGATTCGTAAGCCCAGGCGGCTCCCATCATTATGCCCGTGCCAAGTGCAGCAGCAGAGAACAAGGCCCAGGGCAGAGCAGGTTTGGTCCACTCGGTAAGTTTCTTTTTCCATAATCCCGCCACTGCAAATGCAAATGGCACAACGGTGGAAGCAAAACCAAGAAACAAAGCCGGCGGGTGGATCACCATCCAATAGTTCTGCAACAGCGGATTCAGGTCATTTCCGTCGGTGATAAAAGAAAGATAATCCGGTTTCAACGGCTGAGTGATGTCCAGGTTCATGTGCAGGGCAGGAGCATTGTCCAGCACTCCTGAATCTCTTAATAAAATAAAAGGATTGGAACCGAGTTTCCATCCGAAAATATAAAGGCCGGCGATCATGGTGGCAAGGCAGAATTGCACAAAACTCAAAACAGACATAACCGGAGCTTCCCATTCCTTACTTCTTTTGATAAGCACCAACCCAAGAACACAGTGCCAGAATGTCCAGAGCAGGAAACTTCCTTCCTGTCCTTCCCAGAAAGATGCCAGCATGTATCTTACTTCAAGAGAGAGACTGGTATGCTGCCACGCATATTTGTATTCAAAATAATGGCTGTGAATAATGTAAAAAAGGAGGATGAAAATGGATATAACGGAGAATACATCAGTGAAGAAAGCGTAACGCCCCAGTTTTTTCCACGAGATTGCATTTTGTTCTGATACCGCATTGGCGGATTTGAAATAGGCAAATGCTGCAACAGCAGATGATACCAGAGACAGTACGATAAAGAAGTGGCCCAGTTGACCGGGCAGAAGATGCTCACCTAAGTAACCCATTCTTAATTTGTCCTTTTATCTGCAGTTTGGTTTTCGATCGGCTCAGCTTGTGTGGTTTCGCGGATATTTTTTTCTGCAGCATTCATGTCGTCCTTGTATTTGGAAGGGCATTTCATCATGATCTCTTTACATTCAAAGTGATCATTTTCATAATCGCCTTTCAGGACGAGATGTTCACTGCTTTCAAGATTATCTGGCTTGGCATTACGGTAAATCACTTTTACAGTCTTGCCCAAAGAGTCAACAGCCGTAAAGCTTAAATAGTTAGGATCTTTCAAAGCATCATATTCGATTGGCTGAGAACGATCCAGCCTTGCGATTACATGTACATATTTCCCTGCTTTAGCTTTTGCTGAATCAATTGAATCATAAGTGGTGGATGCTTTTAAAAAACTGATCAGCACGGCGATTGATCCTGCTATGAGCACCAGTAGTATTATATGAACCTTTTTCATCGCTTTTATTTGCAGTGCAAATTTAGGCTAAAAAGATATCGAAATCGGGAATTTTGTCAGCCCTTAGATTATCATTTTTTGTATTATCTCAATACTTTAATGCTTAGAGTGCAGAAGATGTGAAATTCATCAGGGTAAATAGCTGTTTTGAATTATTTTTACCGGTCAAAAACCAGTTATGTTATTTCAACTCAGCGAAGAGCACCTGATGATACAAAAAGCGGCAAGGGATTTTGCACAGAATGAATGTCTGCCCGGAGTGATTGAAAGGGATGAGAAACAAAAATTCCCCAAAGAACAGGTGATGAAACTGGCTGACCTCGGTTTTTTAGGCATGATGGTGAGCCCGGAATACGGGGGAGCGGGGATGGATACGGTCAGTTATGTGCTGGCCATGGAAGAGATCTCGAAGATAGATGCCAGCGTCAGCGTGGTGATGAGCGTGAACAACAGCCTTGTCTGTTATGGATTGGAAGCTTACGGTACGGAAGAACAAAAACAAAAATACCTGGCGCCGCTGGCTCAAGGGAAAAAAGACGGTGAATTATACATTGGCGCTTTTCTGCTCAGCGAACCCGAAGCCGGCAGTGATGCCACATCGCAGCGGACCACGGCAGAAGATAAAGGGGATCATTACATATTAAATGGCACCAAGAACTGGATCACCAACGGCAATTCTGCTTCTGTTTATTTAGTGATGGCGCAGACAGACCCGTCAAAAGGAAGCCATGGCATTGATACTTTTATTGTTGAAAAAAAATGGCCGGGAGTGGAAGTAGGCGCCAAAGAAAATAAACTGGGAATACGGGGCAGCGATACACACAGCATCATCTTTAGTGATGTGAAAGTGCCCAAAGAAAACCGTATCGGCGCTGATGGCTTTGGTTTCAAATTCGCCATGAGAACATTAGCAGGCGGTCGCATCGGTATTGCCTCGCAGGCATTGGGAATTGCAGGAGGAGCTTATGAGCTGGCCTTGAAATATTCGAAAGAAAGAAAAGCATTCGGTACGGAGATTATGAATCACCAGGCCATTGCCTTCAAGCTGGCGGACATGGCCACCCGGATTGAAGCGGCCCGCTTGCTTTGCCTGAAAGCGGCCTGGGAAAAAGATAATAAGATGGACTATTCTCTGAGCAGTTCGCAGGCAAAAGTTTTTGCTTCCGAAACGGCCATGTGGACCACTACCGAAGCAGTGCAGATACACGGAGGCTACGGGTATGTGAAAGAATACCATGTGGAGCGGCTGATGCGGGATGCCAAGATCACTCAGATCTACGAAGGCACCAGTGAAGTGCAGCGTATCGTGATCAGCAGGAGCATTTTGAAATAATAAAACAATCAGTCAATTTGATAATGTGCCAATGAAGCAATTCATTTGCACTTTTTTCTTATTAAAAATGCCAATAAATAAAAGTGCATATCTGAATTTACTTTCTGAACTGAATTCAAAGAAAGTTACGCTGGTCGCGGTTTCCAAAACAAAACCGGTGGAAGAGATCAGGGAGTTGTATGACATGGGGCAAAGGGATTTTGGAGAAAATTATGTGCAGGAACTGGCGGAAAAGCAGGAGCAGCTTCCTTCGGACATACGCTGGCATTTTATCGGCCACCTGCAGAGCAATAAAGTGAAATACATTGCACCTTTTGTTCATCTCATCCATTCCGTGGACAGCTTCAAACTTCTGAAAGAGATCCACAAGCAGGGGTTGAAGAACGGCCGGATCATTGATTGCTTATTGCAGGTTCATATAGCCCGGGAAGAGACCAAATTCGGATTTGATGAAAAAGAACTGGAGGAACTCGCAGGCCTTCACTCAAAAGAACTGAAGGAGCTGAAGAATGTTAGGATCACCGGAATGATGGGCATGGCTTCATTCACTGATGATGAACGGACGGTCAGAAACGAATTTTCTTTTTTAAGATCACTGTACCAAAAGTTCAGTTTGAAATTTGAACCGCCCGGTTTTCGCTTTTCCATTTTAAGCATGGGCATGACTTCCGACTATAAAATTGCCATAGAAGAAGGCAGTACGATGGTTCGTATCGGCAGCATGATCTTCGGAGAAAGGGAAAAGAAGAAATAGCTTTACTTCCGGCCTGATCTTATAACCATGCTCATTAGTAATTCTTCTCAGAAATGTCATGCTTCACAGCAATGCCTTGACTTTTCACAGAGCTTTGAGGGAGGCGTTGCTGGGAATTAAAAGTAAAGTTTCTTAATTCACACCTGTTCAAAATCTTTCAATCCTCATATCAAGGATGTCAGTAATTTAATCGTAGTTTTCATTACTGCTATTATTAATTTATTTCTTAATCAAACTACATTTTATGTCAACGCTTGAACAAAGAATGGGAAAGCTTGAGAAAAAACTCCGCTTTTACCAAATTTCAATTATCACTATTCTCCTTGCCGGAGGATTTTTTATAGTAAGTGGATTTAATAAAAAAAACCAGGTTCCAGATTTGATCCAGGCTAAAGGATTCCAGGTAGTGGATGACCAGGGTAGGGCATTGATTTCATTGAAAAGTTATGATAATGCAGGCAATATCCGGCTCTATGATCAAAATGGAACTGCGTTGGTGGAAATTTATCAGAATGATACAGGATCTGGTTCCATGCTAACCAAATCCAAAAGCTCCAAATATTCTTGTTATATCGGCTCATATAATAACGAAGCCGGCCAGATCAAAGTATATAATTCAAATCAAAAAGCTGTTGATGAGATTGGATCTACCCTAAGTGAATATGGATATTTAGGAGTCAATAACGCTTCAGAAAACAATATTCTTTCAGTTTCTTCCACTTCTAACGGCGATGGTGTTGTATCAGTTTACAACCGCTATAAAAACCGCATATGCATCCTGGGACCTGATGACAGTGGCAACGGGCTGTTGAATGTTATGAACAACTCCGGTCAAAATATGAATGGTATTTGGCCGAAGCAATAATCTTTGGATCCAATTCGGGTTAGTGATTTTTTTGCCAAAGCCGTGTCTCGGGAGGGACACGGTTTTCAATGAAAATCTCCGCCCGTGTCTCGTTGCTCTTGCACAAACTTTGAACGAAGGCACGGAGGGATAAATGCTTTGCGATCTTTGCGACAATACCTGCCGGCAGGCAGGCTTTGCGTTCATTGCGGTTAAAATATTTTATCAAAGCCGTGCATTTCCAATGAAAAATCTCCGCCCGTGTCTCGTTGCCCTTACACAAACCTTTGAACGAAGACACAGACGAGATAAAAAAACTTTTTTTTTTGAAAGATTTATGGGATGCGATTTAAGCAAAGCGGTTCGTGGGAAACGAACCAAGGCGATGTGGTTATTTATTTTTAAAGTTTGTAAGCTCATAATTTGTGCTTCGCCCGCCTTCATTAGTTTCCTGTAAAATACCTTTTTCTATTAAGTCTTTGATGTCGCGTAATGCTGTATCCGTTGAAACTCTGGTGATTTTCGCCCACTTACTTGTCTGTAGCTTACCGTCAAATCCATCAAAAAGCATGTTTAAAATAGTTCTTTGCCTTTCATTGATTGGCGTATGTTCCTGCAGTTTCCAGAATTCAGCTTTACGCAATATTTGTTGTGTTGTAAGTTCGGTGGCAAGCATTGCGTTTTTAAGGCAATGCAAAAACCAATTGAGCCATTCGGTAATGTCGCCTGTGCTGTGCTGTACTTTTTGCAACACTTGATAATAGCGTTTACGTTCTATTAAAATCTGGCTTGACATACTGTAAAACCGCTCACCACTGTTTTCTGCACGTGCAAGTAACATATCGGTTATGGCTCTGGCTATACGTCCGTTGCCGTCATCAAACGGGTGGATAATAATAAACCAAAAGTGGGCAATAGCTGCCTTCAGTACAGGGTCAAGTTGCTTATCATTATTAAACCAATCTAAAAACTTATTCATTTCAGCTTTAACCAATTTTGGCGCTACGGCTTCGTAATGGATTTTTTCTTTCCCCATTGCCCCCGAAACTACCTGCATTTTGCCTGTGCGGTATTTGCCTGTTTCTATTTTGTGAGGTCCGCTGTATCCTGTGGGGAAAAGTGCTGAGTGCCAGCCAAACAGGCGTTTCCCGGTTAGTGGTAAAGAGTAACGCTGTGTAGCATCAAGCATCATTTCCACTATACCTTCAATATGGCGATTGCCTGGCACAAGGCCTGCTGTGTTGATGCCCAAGCGTCTTGCTATGGAAGAACGCACCTGTTCATAATGGAGCAGTTCTCCTTCTATTTCGGAAGATTTTACTACGTCTAAAGTTAATGCCGTAAGTGTAGCTTCTTCTTTGGCATAAAATCCTAAAGCGTTCATTTGCCCGATGATTTTGCCTTGTATTAACCGAACTTCACCAAACACAGCGTTTACGGCTTTATCCTGCCAGGTGAAATTGGTCCAGTTTTTATATTCGTAAATGTATTTTGCCATTGACAGAAACTGATGAGGCGACAAATATATGAATTATATAACGCAAATATGCGGTGATTATTTTGTGTTTTCACCGCATCTGGAAAAGAACCGCCTGACGTTGTATCTATTAGTTTTTACTTCCCGGCAGTGTCTCCTTCTCCGGATTTATCTGTGGGTAGGGACATTGCGGGGAATAAAAGTGGTTCGTGGGACACGAAGGCGAAGGTTTTCTGTCAACCTATTTCAGGACAAATCAAAGAGTGCCTGCCTGTTCGGCAGACAGGTCGGCTTACTCGTTGTCCGTTTGTTGTATCGTTTGTATGTCTGTGTTCACCTGTCAAAATGGTTTACTTTCAGTTTAAGTTTTGGCTGTCAGTTGTTGTTTGAACGGTTGTCCTACCATTGGCTGCAACGTTTTCGGGCTTTGCGTTCGGGCGGGTTTAGGAGCACAAAACTGTCAACCAGCACTGAACTTGAATAGAAGCACAAAGCTCCAAGTTTGCACGTCACCCCGCCTGACGCAAAACCCGTGTTGAACTAAACCTTCGGTAG
>MWTC01000057.1 GCA_002066995.1 Sphingobacteriales bacterium UTBCD1 | reverse complement strand
ACTTAAACAGCAGATCCTAATTAAGGTGATGTAGCTGAAAGCAACTAAATAGTGCTGCGGGGCTTGCAGCTTTGCAGGGCAGGTTTTTTATTATGAAAACAAATTTTCCTTTCCCGGCTCGAATCCGGTATCGGTACGTAAATGATCTCCGTCTGCCGCTTTGGTTGCTAATGCATCACAGCGGTTGTTATGTGGATTATTGGCATGGCCTTTTACCCAAACGAATTTTATTTTGTGATTTTGCGCCAGCCTGTGATACTTCATCCAGAGATCTTTATTCTTTTTTCCTCCTTTAAATTCTGTGGCAATCCATTTTTTTAACCATCCTTCCTCAACTGCTTTTACCACATATTGGCTGTCGGAATAAATTGTGACATCCAGTTGATCTTTTTTCAATGCTTCCAGACCTGCGATCACTGCCATAAGTTCCATGCGGTTATTGGTGGTCAGTTTGAAACCCTGCGAAAGCTCTTTTCTGTGTTTCCCGCTCATTAAAATAACTCCGTATCCACCCGGGCCGGGATTGCCTCTTGAAGATCCGTCAGTATAGATGGTTATAGAAGTACTCATTCTGATTTGTAAACAAAGATTAAATTGTCGGAAAGTCAGATCGTTATATGGAAAGATATTCAGTTTGTTTTATGATCTCCTTATAATGCTAAACCTCTTTTCGCTTCGATATAAAGCAATAAAGCCATAATACAATCAAACAATTTCTCCTTATACCTGGAACACGCCTAATTTCAATTCTCCGATCTCCGGATTGTGGTTGGCAGCACTGATGCCCTCAGAGATCACCTTTCTTGTTTCCAACGGATCAATAATGTCGTCCACCCACAGCCTTGCCGCAGCATAATATGGAGTGGTCTGATGGTCGTATCTTTCTTTGATCCTGTTAAACATTTTTTGTTCTTCCTCTTCACTCAGTGGCTTCCCTGTTTTTTTTGCAGCAGCCACTTCTATCTGCATTAATGTTTTTGCTGCCTGGTCGCCGCCCATCACCGCAATCTTTGCCGAAGGCCAGGCATAGATGAAACGGGGATCATAAGCTTTTCCGCACATGGCATAATTACCGGCACCATAAGAATTCCCAATGATGATGGTGATCTTTGGAACAACGGAATTGGCTACGGCATTTACCATTTTTGCCCCGTCTTTAATGATGCCCGCATGTTCACTCCGGCTGCCAACCATGAAACCGGTGACATCCTGCAAAAACACAAGCGGGATCTTTTTCTGGTTGCAATTCAGAATGAATCGGGCAGCTTTATCGGCGCTGTCATTATAGATCACTCCGCCCAGATGCACTTCTCCCTTTTTGGTTTTAACGATCTTTCTTTGATTGGCCACAATGCCTACCGACCAGCCTTCAATTCTCCCATAACCACACACGATCGTTTTACCATAATCTTCTTTGAACTGAACGAATTCCGAATTATCCACGATCCTTTCTATGATATCCAGCATGTCATAAGGTTTTCCTTCGGAAGAGTAGATGCCATAAATTTCAGCAGGAACTTTTTTGGGGTCTGATGCAGCGATACGGTCAAAGCCCGCTTTTTTCTTTTCTCCCAGCAAAGAAATGATCTCCCTGATGTGATCCATGCATTCTTCTTCCGTCTTGAATCTGTAATCGGCAATTCCGGATATCTCTGTATGTGTGATTGCTCCGCCAAGCGTTTCAATGTCCACGTCTTCACCGATGGCTGCTTTTACAAGATATGGCCCCGCCAGGAAAATAGATCCGTTGTTTTCCACCATCAGTGTTTCATCACTCATGATGGGCAGGTAAGCGCCACCCGCCACGCAGGCTCCCATCACTGCAGCGATCTGTGTGATGCCCATGGCACTCATTCTTGCATTGTTCCTGAATATCCTTCCGAAATGTTCTTTGTCGGGGAATATTTCGTCCTGCATGGGAAGAAAAACACCGGCGCTGTCAACAAGATAAATGATGGGCAAATGATTTTCCATGGCGATCTCCTGCATGCGGAGATTTTTTTTGCCGGTGATGGGAAACCATGCCCCGGCTTTCACCGTTTGGTCATTGGCGACGATCACGCATTGCCTTCCGCTTACATAACCTATCCCGGCAACGGTCCCGCCGGCAGGACAACCTCCCTGTTCTGCATACATTTCATATCCTGCAAATGCGCCGATCTCAATGAAGGGTTTTTCTTTGTCAACAAGATAAGCGATGCGTTCTCTTGCGGTGAGTTTATTTCTTTCTTTCTGCCGGGCAATAGATTTTTTACCTCCGCCTTCATGGATCTTTTCCAGCCGTTGCCTCATTTCACTCAGTGAAAGTTTTATCAGGTCTTCGTTTCTGTTAAATTCAATGTTCATGGATCCAGTCATTAAAGCACAAAGATAGTTGATGAAGAAGATGGCCGTAAAAGAAAAACACCGGTGTATAAAAATTATTTCATCCGATTAATCATTAGCTTAGTGTGATCTATTTAAAACCAAACAACACATGAGAAAATTTCTATCCTTCATTTTCTTTTTTTCTTTTTTCAATTCCTATTCCCAGGTTAATGAATGGCAGATGGCTCCTGTTCCCATCAAAACGATCTGGGCTGACAGCGTGGATCCTGCACATCCTTTGCCGGAATATCCAAGGCCTCAAATGCAAAGGGCCGGATGGACTAACCTGAACGGGCTTTGGCAGTATAAAATTTTACCGGTATCCGGATCGCAACAGATACCTTCTTCATTTGATGGAAAGATCCTGGTTCCTTTTTGTATTGAATCCGCATTGTCGGGAGTAGGAAAAACGGTAGGGAAAGACAGTGTTCTCTGGTATCATACAACGTTTACCGTTCCGGGAAAAATAAAAGGAAAGAGAGTGCTGCTTCATTTCGGAGCCGTGGATTGGAGAGCACAGATATTTATTAATGCTGTGAATGCAGGATCGCATGAAGGAGGATATGATCCGTTCAGTTTTGACATTACAGATCTTTTAAAAAAAGGATCAACACAGCAACTGGATATTTCCGTTTGGGATCCTACGGATAAAGGGTACCAGCCAAGAGGTAAACAGGTGGTAAAACCGGGAGGCATCTGGTACACTGCAGTGACAGGCATCTGGCAGACGGTGTGGCTGGAAACGGTTTCCGAAACTTATATCGGCTCTGTAAGGCAAACACCCGACGTAGATAAAGGACAACTGAAGGTAGAAGCAGCAGTACAAAATTTTCAACAGGGAGATGAGATCCGTTTCACTGCTCTTAAAGGGAATGAAGTGGTGGCGGAAAAAACAGGGAGCAAGGCAACTGAGATTTTATCACTGGCCAATCCGCACCTATGGTCACCGGATGATCCTTTTTTATACGATCTGAAAATTGCCGTCATACGGAAAGGAAAGGTCGTTGATGAAGTGAAAAGTTATTTTGCCATGCGCAAGATCTCGGTTGCTGCAGATAAGAAGGGAATTCAACGGATGATGCTTAATGATCATTTTCTTTTTCAGTTCGGCCCGCTGGACCAGGGATGGTGGCCTGACGGATTATATACTGCGCCGACGGATGCTGCTTTGCAATACGATCTTCGTATGACAAAAGAGATGGGATTGAATATGATCCGTAAGCATGTAAAAGTGGAGCCGGCACGGTGGTATTATTATTGTGATCTGATGGGCATCATGGTGTGGCAGGACATGCCCAGCGGCGATCTCGGGAATCACTGGGAACCTTATCCCGGAATTTTAAGAAATCAGACCGACAAAGACCGTTCTCCCGAAAGTGAAAATGATTATAAGAAAGAGTGGACTGCGATCATGAATTCGCTTTATAATTTTCCGTGCATCGTTGTGTGGGTGCCTTTCAATGAAGCCTGGGGGCAATTTAAAACCGGTGAGATCGTACAGTTGACCATGCATAATGATCCGACACGTTTGGTGAACAGCGCCAGCGGAGGGAATTATTATGATGTGGGAAATATTATTGACCTGCATAACTATCCTGATCCTGCAATGCCGGAGCCCTCACTTTTTGGAAAAACGAGAGCTATAGTGTTAGGCGAATTTGGTGGGCTTGGTTTGCCTCTTGACGGCCATACCTGGCAACAGAAAAGTTGGGGTTACCAAAGTTTCAGCACCAATGACAGTATGTTTCGCAGGTATTCTTCTATGATCAGACGGATCGAAGATTTTATTTCTATAGGGTTGTCGGCAGCAGTTTATACGCAAACCACCGATGTAGAAGGCGAGGTAAATGGATTTATGACCTATGACCGCAAAGTTTTGAAGATGCCGTTGGAAAAGTTGAGGACTGTAAACAAAAGGCTCTATGATATTTTTAAAGAATGATGGCAGTAGTTTGAGGATCTGGTTACGGATTTTATCGTTGCGTCCCGCCTGGGTTTATAAGTTTAATCATGTATCAAAATTCAAAGGCTTACGAATTTAATACTTGCAGCATTTTTCTCTGTAAAAGATGCAAACATAAAAAGAGCGTGGGTCTTTGCGAGGCAATGAAAGAAAGATGCATTGTGTGAAGTCAGACCGTATTGCCGAAGCAAACTGCACT
>MWTC01000014.1 GCA_002066995.1 Sphingobacteriales bacterium UTBCD1 | reverse complement strand
TTATTTCGTAAGTATTTCCGGCGGCAAAAGCATATCGTCAAAAAAGCTGCTTATTCAGCGATAAAGCGTAAGCATATTTTGAAAATGAGGCTGGCTCGAAAAAAGCCAGCCTCATTCTTTTTTCAACTGATCGCCCGGTCTAAATGTACATACCCGCCATCCACATGAACGAGCTGACCTGTTGTATGGCCCGATCTTTCCGATAAAAGAAATGCGACGGTATTGGCGATCTCTTCTGTTGTGGTCATTCTTTTTCCCAATGGAATTTTTGAAGTGATAGATTCCAATTTCTCTTTCGGATCAGGAAATGTATTGATCCAATTCTCATATAGTGGCGTCCATGATTCAGCGACTACAACGGCATTGACACGAATTCCGTATTTCAATAATTCAACCGCCCATTCTCTGGTCAGCGCATTTCTTCCACCGTTGGCAGCCGCATACGCAGAAGTATTTCCCTGTCCTGTTTCGGCTGTTTTACTGCTGATATTGACAATGGCTCCTTTAGATTTAATCAGGTGCGGCAGTGCGTATTGCGCCACCAGGTAATAATGTACCAGGTTCCGGTGAAGTGAAATCATGAAAGCCTCATAGCTTCCTTTCTCCAGGCCTATGCCATCATTCACTCCTGCATTGTTCACCAGGCCATCAATCCGCCCGTAATGATGGATAACAGAGTCAACGGCTTTATTACATTCTTCCGGCTGTATCAGTTCTGCCGTTTCATAAAATGCCCTGCCTCCCGTTTCTTCAATTTCTTTGACGACCGCAAGATTATCAGACTTGTTTCTCCCCACTATGAAAGGAATGGCATTTTCCTTTGCCAGCGTTTTTGAAATAGCAGCACCGATACCTTTGGCGCCACCGGTGACAATAATGACTTTATCACTTAAAAGAAGATCCATGATTACAGTGCATAAAAAGCAATGGCATTTTTTCCAAAAATATTTTCCCTGCTTTCTTCATCCAGTTTGTCCGTAAATTTTTCCAGCAGGCTTTTCCATTGGACATACATACCGGAAAGTAAAACCACCGGCCAATCACTACCGAACAATAAACGATTTACCCCGAAAGAAGAGAATATTACCTCGAGGTAGGGATAAAAATCAGCAGCTCTCCAGTCTTTCCAGTCTGCTTCGGTAAATAGTCCTGAAACTTTGCAGTAAACATTCGGATGTTTTGCCAGTTCTTTTATATTAGCTTTCCAATCATTTATATTTTTATTTTTAATGTCCGGCTTACCACAATGATCCAATACGAATTTCTGATCAGGGAATTTTGACACGAGTTCAATGGCTGCCTTCAGCTGGTAGTGGTAGATCAGGATATCGAATGTGTAGTTGTACGCCTGCAATGCCTTGATCCCCCTCTGGAAATCCTTTCCCAATAAAAAATCATTGGGCTCTGACTGCGCAATATGCCTCCATCCCTTGATGATCGGGTATTGCGAAAAATAATGGAGCCGTTTTTCTATCCTCTCATCCCGGAAATCAACCCACCCGACTACTCCCTTAATAACTGGATGCGTTTTTGCAAGTTCTACCAGGAAATGTGTTTCCAGTTCTGACTGATCGGCATGGATAGCAACACAGGCATCAACACCCGTCCGCTTGAGTGTAAGTGAGAGATGTTCCGGTAAATAATCCTGTTGAAGGATTTTCATTTCGTCTGTGATCCATGTATCTCTTTGTTTGTTGTACTTCCAGAAGTGTACATGACTGTCTATTATCATACTTTAAAATTCAGGTTTCAGTAGTCAGAATTTTTATCAGCGGTGAATGATAAGTCCACGGCAATTTACTTACTTCTTTTAATTGATTTGTTAATTCCATGTTTTCAGCATCAGTTATGCCCTTTGAAAGAATGAAATAACCAAGGGTATCTTCCCGGTAAATGCCGGTACGGATCATATTACACCGGTTTGCTTGTAATCTGATTTTTTTAAACCTTACCGCCGGATGCTTTACTCTTCATCCAGGAAAAATATTTTCTTCATCAGCATCCATTTTTCTCCCGGTTTGCTGCCGGGTATTGCCTGCTGGAATTTCCACATGAGTTCTTCCCATTGCTGCACTTTCGGATTAACTGAATCAGCTGCGGATTTTTTTTCAAAAGAAAAACTCTCATTTGCCTCAATAATCATGAAAAGCCGGTTTGTGACCCTGTAAATGTCTAATTTTTCAATACCTGAATCCTTAATGCTCTCAATGATCTCCGGCCATACCTGCTGATGATACTTTTCGTATTCGGCAATCAGAGCCGGATCGTCTTTCAGATCCAATGCCAGGCAATATCGTTTTTGTGTGTTCATTTTTGAATAGTGAATATAATCGTTTGTTCAGAATGATTTCATTATTGATTCCGGGTTTGTTGTTCCTGCAGGTAATTTAAAACAATCAGCCATATACTTACTGGTCAGATCTAAACCTGCCTGATCAGGGCAATTCATGCTCTTTGTAATATCCGGCACCGCATCTGTTCCATCTTTGATGATCCGGTTGAAAAAGCATAGAATTTATTTTAATGGTTTAGGAAAACAAATGAAGATGTCTTATTGACTATCCACTGCAACCTGCATGCTGCTTCCCAGCCCGTCAATACCCAGTTCAATGATATCCCCGTTTTTAATATAAACAGGTTCCGGTTTTTGACCCATGCCAACTCCGGCAGGAGTCCCGGTGGAAATGATATCGCCCGGAAGTAAGGTCATGAACTGACTTATATACGACACTAAAAACGGAATTTTAAAGATCATGTTCTTTGTATTTCCATCCTGCATCATTTTCCCGTTTACTTTTAACCATAACCTCAGGTTATCTATATCCCTGATCTCATCTTTAGTGGCCAGGTAAGGGCCAAGCGGAGCAAAACTATCAGCGCTTTTTCCCTTCACCCATTGGCCGCATCGTTCGATCTGGAAAGCTCTTTCGCTGTAATCGTTATGTAAAACATAACCTGCAATGTGATCTGCAGCATCAAATTCGGTAATGTAGCTTGCTTTTTTACTGATGACGAGTGCCAACTCTACTTCCCAATCGGTTTTTTGGCTGTTTCTTGGGATGTTGAGTTCATCATTCGGGCCGCAAAGAGCTGTTGTTGATTTAAAGAAAATAACCGGCTCGGCGGGCACCTGCATCTTGCTCTCTGCCGCATGATCAGAGTAGTTCAAACCAATGCAAATAATTTTTGAAGGCCTTGCTACAGGAGAACCCATGCGAATATCTTTTTCTACCTCGGGTAATTCTGCATCGGAGGCAATCTCATTTAAAAAAGTCAGCCCGTCATCAGTGAAGAACTGCTCGTTATAATCTTTAATAAAAGAAGATACATCATAGTAGCGGTCATTTTTGATAATACCCGGCTTTTCTTCCCCGGGCATTCCGAAGCGGATCAATTTCATAGTGATTATGTATTAAGTTTGATGAATCCTCCGTCTATCGGGTAATCGCACCCGGTGATAAAAGAAGCTTCATCACTGCAAAGATATAAAGCCAGCAAAGCCACTTCTTCCGGTTTTCCCATCCTACCTATCGGTTGTGTCTTTGATAATTTTTCAAACATGACCGTTTCATTTCCCGGATAATTCTTTTTCAAAAACCCGTCAACAAAAGGAGTATGCACTCTTGCCGGGGATATGGAATTGCATCGTATGTTGTCATGGATATAATCCCTGGCCACGCTTAAGGTCATGGCAGCCACGGCTCCTTTTGCCGTGCTGTAAGCAAAGCGGTCCGGCAATCCCACCCATGCAGCAATGGATGCCATATTGATGATCACACCTCCACCGGATAGTTTCAATTGCGGCAGGGCAGCATGAATGCAGTTGTAAACTCCTTTTACATTCACCTGCATCACCCTGTCAAAATCTGCTTCACTTGTATCGCCGGCCTTCCCGATGTGTGCAATGCCGGCATTATTTACCAGGATATTTATTGCCCCTGTTTTTTTGAATACATCATGTATGGCTTTTTGATCGGCTACATTGGCGGCATGGCAATAAACTTTTCCGCCATCTTTTTGTATTTCATCTGATGTTTCTTTAGCAGCTTCTTCATTCAGTTCGATGATGTGAACAACAGCGCCCTGTTTTGCAAACAATAGGGAAACGGCTTTTCCTATACCGGACCCCCCGCCGGTTATCACTGCTGTTTTATTATCAAGACGGAACATGGATCACTTTTTTTATTTTATAACCTTTCCATCCATACCATGCCACCACTACAAAGCAAAGTAAAGGTATGATATATGCTTTCTGCATGCTCCCGGTACTGTCAGAAATGGCGCCCATCAGCAAGGGAGCCAATGCGCCGCCCACGATGGACATGACCAGCAGGGAAGAAGCCATTTTTGTTTCTTCCCCCAGTTCTTTTATTCCCAATGCAAAAATGGTCGGGAACATGATAGATTCAAAAAAAGGAGTAGCCATCACGGTAATGACAGCCATGTTGCCTGAAGTATTCAGTGCGATGATCAGCAGTAAAATATTGAATAATGAAAATAAGAGAAGCAGCCGGTGCGGCTTTATGTACTTCATGAGGAAAGTGCCGAAGAAACGCCCGACCATGAAACCCACCATGGCAATGTATCCCCAGCGGTATGCTGCATCTTTTTCGGGAAGCTCCATAACCTGTTTGGAAAATCGTATGAAAAAACTGGCAAGCCCCACCTGCGCTCCTACATAAAAGAACTGGGCGATCACTGCCCAGCGAACATGACTATGACGCAGTACTTTCAATGAAAAACCTGTATGAGTATCGGCATCAGCAGATTCTTTAACGGCAGGTAGTTTTGAAAAAATAAATAACACGGCAACCAGAAGTACCACGCAGGCAATGATCAGGTATGGGATCTTGACGGTGGAGGCTTCGCTGTGCAGGTAAGCCGACAACTGATCCGGTACCATTGCGTTCAACTGTTCCTGTGAGTATTCCACTCCGGATAAAATAAAAGTTCCTCCTATGATGGGGGCCACCACGGCGCCGACACCATTGAAAGACTGGGCGAAATTCAATCGCCTTTCCGAAGTTTCCTTTGGGCCAAGAATGGTGATATAAGGATTGGCAACCGTTTCCAGGAAAGTGGCTCCTGCTGCCTGGATGTATAATGCCGCTAAAAACAAAGCAAAACTTCCGGCAGAAGCAGCCGGTATGAATAACAGTGCGCCGCAGGCAAATAAAAACAATCCGAGAATAATGCCCTGCTTGTAGCCGTATTTGTGCATGACATATCCTGCCGGTATGGCAATGGAGAAATAGCCGAAGTACACTGCAATGTCAATGAAAGACGACTTTGTATCGCTGAGCTGCAATGCTTTTTTCAGGTGAGGGATCAGGATGCCGTTGGTGTTGTGCAGGAAAGCCCATAGAAAAAACAGGCTGGTAACCAGGATCAACGGTAGTAAATAGGTATTCTTTTTCCCCAAAGCAGTTGGTTGCATAAATAAAATTGATCGGGGAAATTAAGGATAAAAAAGATCATATAAAAACCAACCGTTTGGGCAGGTCGGAGGAAACTTTATATTTGCAGTCTTCAGACGAATGGGGGTTTAGCTCAGCTGGCTAGAGCGTTTGCATGGCATGCAAAAGGTCACCGGTTCGACTCCGGTAACCTCCACTTCCTTTCCCTGTTTGTATTCAGAATATTTTATTGTATTTATTTGTTGCTAAGGAAGGATTTTAGAAAACGCCTGAAATGGATTTCTTTGGCCTCTGAATATTTATCCCGGCAAACTGTAATAACTTTGACCTGATGGGTATCTGGAGACAAATATCACAATACCTCTACCTGAGAAAGCCGGATAAACCGGAAACGAATTATGTAAGCTACATGCACTGGATCAACCGCATTTGCCTTTTCATGTTCATCATTTGCATGATTATTCTTGCCTTCAAGTTGCTTTATTAGTGAGGAATTCAATGATTGACCGGGCCGCTTTGGCCGAAGCATTTCCTCCTTCACTTAACAGTTGTTTCAGATCCGAATAATCTTTCCTGATTTGCCGTAGCCTGGTTTCATCCGTGAGCAATTCCTGCAATTCCTTTTTCAGGTTTTCCACGGTTAGGTCGTGCTGGATCAGTTCCTTCACCACCGGCCTATCCATGATCAGGTTCACCAGGGCAATGTATTTCACTTTTACCAGCCTTTTGCCGATCTGGTAGGAGAGAGAGGAGCCTTTGTAACAAACTACTTCGGGTACGGTAAACAAAGCTGTTTCCAATGTAGCAGTTCCGGAAGTGACCAGCGCTGCTCTTGCCTGCAACAATAGATCGTAAGTTTTATCTGTTACCGAACTGACATTTGGATATTGCTGCGTAAATGTTTTATAGAATGCATCTTCAACTGATGGAGCCTGTGCCACGATGAATTGGTGATCAGGAAAATAGTTACTTACTTCCAGCATCACCGGGAGTTTTTTGATGATCTCCTGTTTGCGGCTGCCAGGCAATAATGCAACGATCGGTTTGTCACTAAACTTTTGATTTTTGACTTTTGACTTTTCATGTTCAACCACCTCTACCAACGGATGTCCCACATATTCTACTTCCCAATTCCAGTTATCATGAAAATATTTTTTTTCAAACGGAAGAATGACGAGCATTTTATCAATGCATTGCTTCATTGTTTTCACCCGGCTTTCCTTCCAGGCCCACACCTGCGGTGAAATGTAATAGATCACTTTCAATCCCTGTTGCTTTGCCCATTTGGCCATACGGAGATTGAAGCCGGGATAGTCAATCAGTATCACCGCATCCGGTTTGAACTTAAGGATGTCTTCCTTACAGAATTTGAGGTTGCGGAAAATGGTCCGCAGGTTCATCAGCACTTCTGCAAAGCCCATAAAGGCAAGGTCGCGGTAATGTTTCACCAATTCTCCCCCTGCCCGTTGCATTTTATCACCGCCCCAGCAGCGGATCACGGCATTGCCGTCCAGCCTCTTCAGTTCCCTGATGAGGTTGCTGCCATGCAGGTCGCCACTGGCTTCGCCGGCGATGATATAATATTTCATGACTGCAAAATACAATTTAGTTGGCTCACCCTTTGCGGGGAGATGGAAACGGGATTAAGGTTGAAGTTATTTAGCTATTGAGAGAGGCGAGAGGATATTTTGATAAATAATAAAAGCAGCCCTCCAGCTATGCGGGACATCCTGTCCTGCATCAATATTTTATCGCTTTAAGCGATGAAATAGATCTCCGAAACTGCAAGTTTCGCAGAGCAGATTCTTGTTAACACGATCAAAGGCTGAGGGGAAAATTTTACTGATCAATCTTTCATCACCGGCAATTCGATGTATGTCGGATACCTGGAAGAAAAATAGATCGTGTGCGTTTGTTTGGTGAAATCTGATTCTTTTGCCAGATAAATATTGGGCACATATTTCTGCGGATTTCTGTCAATGACCGGGAACCAGGTACTCTGCACCTGTATCATAATCCGATGCCCTTTTTTGAATACATGATCAATGTCGTGCAGGTCTATGATAAATTCTTCCGGCTTGTTAGGCGTCAGCGGTGAAGGATTGGAAAAACTTTTCCTGAATCTCCCCCTGAAAACTTCCATGGCCACCGGAAACTGGAATTGACTCATGGATAAATTCTCACGGTCAAATGCCGGATACACATCAATGAGCTTAACGATCCAGTCTGCATCCGTTCCTGTGGTGCTTGCAAACAGATGGGCTATAATTTTTCCAGTCACAGTGAGATCTTCCGTAAGCGAGTCCATAGTGAAACTGACCACATCAGGCCTGGTGTAAACATGCCTCTGATCTTCGATCTGCCAGTTTCTCCAGCGGCTTCCGGGCCCGTAGGTTTGTTCGATCGGCAAAGTGCGATAAGGAACGGGATGTGCCGGATCGCTGACATAACTTACCGACCCATTAACAGAAGTTGGTTTGTTGAAGGAACAGGTGTTGTTGGGCCCTGCATATAATTTTTGAACCTGTGCTTCTTTCGGTGGCCAGCTGTTATAGGTTTTCCAGGTATTACTTCCCGTCTGAAAGCAGGTGGCTTCAGAAAATTTCCCATCACCGATTCCTTTAAGCCAATAGTCGAACCACTTCTTCTGAAGTTCACGGAAATCACGGCTTGACTGATCGTCACCTCTTCCCCATTGGCCATGGTTCCATGGGCCAAGCACAATAAAATTGCGGTTGAAGCTGTCTTTTTTCTCCATGTGTGCATACATCAGCTGAGGGCCATTGATATCTTCCTGGTCATAAAATCCGCCCACATGCAATTGAGGTATCTGCGGATAGTGAACATAACTCAACGGAGAATTTTTTTGCCAGAAGGAGTCATAGTTCGGGTGAGCCACGAAATCATTCCATGTGACACTCTTGTTATGGAAATATTTATCATTGATGTTTTTTAAAGACCCCATTTTTAAATACCAGTCATAAAGATCGTATTGAGGAAAAGGGAAATCGCTGCTGGCGGTTTTTTCAAATTCTACCATGTAGGCGTATTCCATGCTGTAGCTTAAACGGAATGCTCCGTTGTGATGAAAGTCGTCGCCTAAAAAAAGATCTCCCATGCAGGCTTGCTCCGAAGACGCTTTCAATGCCGGATGCGGATCCACTGCACCCACCAATGCCAGCCATCCGGGATACGAAATTCCCAATATTCCGGCTTTGCCATTGTTGTTCTCCGTGTTTTTTACAAGCCAGTCAACAGTATCCCAGGTGTCGGTGCTTTCATCCACGGCTCCTTTTTTAGTTTCATGAATCAATGGTTGATGGATCTGCATGGTGCCTTCACTTTTGAATTTGCCGCGGATGTCCTGGAAAACAAAAATGTAACCTTCCCTGGCCATATTGGCTGTATAGGTAAAATCGAGAATGTTGAAATTATCAGGGCGGGTGGCGCTGTAAGGAGTTCTTGTTATGAGTACCGGTACGGGCTGAGAAATGTTTTCAGGAGTAAATATGGTAGTGAAAAGCCTGGCGCCATCACGCATGGGAATCATCACTTCGGTTTTTTTATACGAAGTGATTTTATTTTGCTGTGCCGGTACATGAATGCAAAAGGCAATAATGCCTGCAAGGAGAATAATTGTTTTTCTCATAACAGAAGTTTTGGATGATCCTGATAAAGTTAGTAAAACCCGTTAAACTGCTAATTAAGGAGTTTCAATAACAGGATACCGATGCCATATACCAGGGTGACCAGGAAGATCCCTTTGGCGGTATTGTCGCGGTGCGTATTTATATAGATGGTGAACAATAATACGTTTGCAATGAGTGAGAGTGACCCGATTGAAGTGATCAGCCGGTTGGTATTAATGAAGAGGTTAAAAAAATCACTAAACGAAAGGGCATTGAATTTTATAAAATAAATGACTACCAGCCCGACTACAGGTCCGATAAGCCCAAGGATCAGCCCGAGTTTTAGATTATCTTTTTTAAAGATCATTTCCAGATTTTTTCAAATTTACTTTTCAGTTTGTAATTGGTCAGGTCAAATTCAACCGGCACTACACTTACGTAGTTATGTGCCAGCGCCCAGACATCTGTATCTTTTCCTTTGTCAAAGTTTACGAATTCCCCGGTCAGCCAGTAATAGCGCCGTCCATGCGGATCGTTACGCTCAATGAAATCTTCTATATACTTTGCATAAGCCTGCCGGCAGACTTTAATTCCTTTTATCTGTATTTCGGGTATGGCCGGGATATTCACATTTAAGACCATGTGTTTATCCGGCTTTTTTTTCAATAAATATTCTACAATGATCCGGGCATATTTTTTTGCACCCGAGAAATCAGCTTCGATGCTGAAATCCAGCAATGAAAAGCCGACAGAGGGAATGCTCTCAATGGCTGCTTCCACTGCTGCCGACATGGTTCCGGAATAAATTACGTTGATACTGTGGTTGGCACCGTGATTGATACCGCTGAGACAGAGGTCCGGTTTGCGATGTAAAATTTTATCTACTGCCAGTTTCACACAATCTACCGGGGTGCCGGTGCAGGAATAGGTCTCGATGGAATCATCCGTAGTGATTTTTTGTAAACGGAGGGGTTGCCCGATGGTGATGGCATGGCCCATACCCGATTGAGGTTTATCAGGAGCTACCACAACGATTTTACCCAGGTCTTTTACAGCATCCACCAGGCTCCGGATGCCGGGAGCGGTAACACCATCATCATTGGTGATCAGAATTACAGGTTTCGATTTTCCTTCCTGTTTCGGTGTAGGGCGGGTGGTTTTCTTTTTGTTCATAAGATTCTCCGGCAAATGTAATGCGTTTCGGTTTTTTGAATCGGATAAAAGAAATTCAGGGGGAATCATATCCGGTCTTAAAACGATGTCATTAAAAACTTATTTCGTTGCGGAAAGGGCTGCACCCCTTCTTTTCTTTAGTATTTTTTTGTTTCATCTAAAATTATTAGTATTTTGCAGCTAATTAAATTGGTTATATGTCCATAGCAAACAAAAATCTAAAATACCTTCGTAAGCAGAGAGGCTGGACGCAGGAAGAGTTTGCACATAAACTGCACATCAAACGCTCCCTCGTAGGCGCTTATGAAGAAGAACGTGCTGAACCGAGAATTGATATATTGGAAATAGTTTGTGATATCTTCAAACTTACACTTGACGATATTTTAAGAAAGGATCTCAGCGATTCCAAAGGAGGTTATCTGGCCAAACGCAGGGCAGCAAAGATGTCGTCAGGCCCGGTGGAAATTCCGTTTGTTCCTGTAAAAGCAGCTGCAGGATATTTAGCCGGTTATGCTGACCAGGATTTTATTGATGAATTGAACACATTTACTTTACCCATGTTGTCGGGTGGAGAATATCGTGCATTTGAGATCATTGGTGATTCCATGTTGCCTACACCAAGCGGCTCGATCATCGTGGGAGAAAAGGTTATCAGCATGGACAGTATAAAAAATAATACGCCCTATATCGTAATATCAAGAAATGAAGGCATAGTTTATAAAAGAGTGCAGAAGAACAGCAAGATGAAAAATAAGCTAACCATGACAAGCGATAACCCTTCTTTTCATCCATATACCATGAATGCAGAAGATATCATGGAAGTGTGGCAGGCGCAAATGGTCATTTCTAAAATAAAGCCCCAGGATCGCTGGGATATGCACCAGCTTACTAATATTGTTTCAGAGCTGCAGGAGCAGGTGAGCTCGCTCAGTAAAAAAATGAATTAAACCGTAAAAATACGGGTTTGGCTTAGTACTATTGCGAGTGGGTATCATGTATTAACTGCAGCCTTCTTTAATTAGGTATTCTCTGTTTATATTTGTCTGCTTACCAAAATTCTGCATGAAACTGAGAACTATTATCTGCTTATCCTTACTCCTATCAGGTAGCCAACTGTATTCCCAGGTTAAGACTTTACAGGCGGTAAAAATAACGCAGGCGCCGAAAATTGACGGAGACCTTGATGATGCTGCCTGGAAAGATGTGCCTGTTGCCACAGATTTCATTGAAAGCTACCCGACCTTTGGGTTGAAAGCTTCTCAAAAAACAGAAGTAAAAGTAGTATATGATAATAGCGCAATTTATGTAGGCGCTTACCTCTATGATAATCCCAAACTGATCCGCCGCCAAATCACTGCGAGAGACGGGGAACAACAGAGTGATGCTGATTATTTTTCAGTTTTTTTTGATACGTATAATGATCATCAGAATGGATTCCAGTTTCTCGTTACTTCTGCCAATGTACAGACTGATGCGAGGCTGGCGCCTAATCTACCGGTTGGTTTTGGAGAATACGGTGATAAAACATGGGATGCGGTCTGGGAAAGCAAAGTGAGTATTAAACAGGATGGGTGGGTTGTGGAGATGAAGATCCCTTATCTCTCCTTGCGTTTTTCAAAGAAAGAAGTCCAGGACTGGGGGCTCCAGTTTATGAGATCGGTCCGCAGGACAAATGAAAGCAGTACCTGGAATCCTGTGGATCCGAATATAAATGGATTTGTAAACCAGTTTGGTCTTTTAACAGGGTTAAAAAATATTTTGCCGCCGTTGCGGTTGAGTTTTTCACCATATCTTTCTTCAGGATACAGAAGCACGCCGGAAAAAAGCGGATATATTAATGAATGGTTGTACAGCGGGGGGTTGGATTTAAAATACGGGATCAACGAGAGCTTTACACTTGATGCTACCCTGATTCCTGATTTTGGCCAGGTGGTATCCGATGATGTTATTAATAACCTGACTCCTTATGAAGTAAAATTCCAGGAAAACCGGCCATTCTTTACCGAGGGAATAGACCTTTTCAATAAAGCAGGTTTGTTTTATTCAAGAAGGGTAGGAGCAATGCCCGAACTTTATTATGATGTGCAAAGCATGGTAGATTCTTACCCAAACCTGGAATTGGTTAAAAATCCTTCTACAACACAACTTTACAATGCCGTTAAACTTTCCGGGAGAACAAAAAACAAATTGGGCATTGGTTTTTTTAACGCCGTTACGGCACCGATGCATGCCATAATCCGGAATACTTCAACAGGTAAGGAATCAATCATAGAGACGGAGCCTTTGGCAAATTATAATATCCTTGTTCTGGACCAGGCGCTGAAAGGGAGGTCTTACATCACTTTCACCAATACCAATGTATTGAGAAACGGTGATAGCAGGGATGCTAATGTATCTGCACTGGATATTGCCCTGTTTGATAAAAAAAATATACACCGCTTCAGTACTTCCGGCCGCTACAGCAAAATTTGGGGACTGAATCCTTATGACGGATTTAATACTTCAGTAAAATATGGCAAGATCAGCGGCAAGTGGCAGTATAATCTGCAGAACAGTATTATATCAGAAAATTATGACCCCAATGACCTGGGTCTTTTGTTTGCACCCAATAATGTAACCTACCAGGGAGATTTCAGCTATCATCAGAACTCGCCGACAAAAAACTTTTTGATGTATTATTATTCCCTGGCGGCTAACACTCAATATATGTACCGGCCTTATGCATTTAGCCGTTTAAGTATCATGGGTTCTTCCATGTGGGTCTTTAAAAATTTCTGGGATGTGGAATTCAATGCTACGATTGATCCGTTGTGGGATCATGATTATTTTGAATTGAGAACTCCCGGCAGATTTTTAGCCTATGCTCCCAATTACCAGTTCATGCTCAATGGCAGCACAGACAGCCGCAAAAAACTTTATTTCAATTACGGCTTCACTTATGCTACCGCTCCTGATTACAATAATACAGCGTACGGGTTGAATATAGGGATGCGTTACAGATTCGGAGACAGGTTTAACCTGAATTTGCAAACGAACATCATGCAGGAATTGAATCAGCTGGGATATGCTTTTCTCAGGGAAAATAACGGATCTCCAATCGTTGCTTTCAGAAACAATGAGTCTATCACCACCGTATTTTCGGGAATATATAATTTCACTCCAAGGCTGAATCTTACATTTAGGACACGGCATTACTGGGATAAAGTAAACTATAAGCAGTTTTTCGATGTAACCCAGGAAGGTAAACTGATTAACCGACCCTTTATCGGTTCGCAGGATCAAAATGTGAATATTTTCAATACGGATGTATTCCTCACCTGGGATTTCCGTTTAGGCAGCCGCCTTATTTTAGGGTATAAAAACTGGCTGGGCAATAACGAAACAGTGATCATTCCTCCCAATGAAAGTAATACTTACCTGAACAACCTGGCAAGGCAATTTGATCTTCGCCACGGAAATGAGTTCAGCGTACGCTTCATTTATTTCCTCGATTACAACCAGTTCAGGAAGAAGAAATGAGTTTTATTGAAACCGGGTTGAATGGTTACATTATGAGCGGGCATCTCCATGAATGAAAAAATGATCAGCTTACACGAAAAATTTTTTGGTCCGCAATAGCAAAAACAGCATCACCTTTTTTAGGTTCGATCAGGTGTGTTCCGGTAAAGCGGCTGAATGCGGGTAACACAGCATGGTTTTTTGTAAAATAAAAACAGGGAAGTCGTAATGATTGCCTGCCTGCTCCGTTGAGATGAATTGCAGGATGAATGTGGCCGGAGATGGAGTAGAGCTGTGCGTTTGGAATTATTGATGCCGGACCGGACAGGTCATGGCAAAAGTAAATATCGTGTAGGGTCCAGTCCTGCTGATGAATTTCTATGCCTGAGTGTTGGTACCAGTCTCCGGGGAGTATATCATGATTGCCTTTTACGAGGTGGATCTTTAATGTTGAAAGATCATTTCTCCATTTCTGAAAAAAATCCAATTCTTTATTCGCTTCGCTGTGAAACAGGTCGCCGGTAATTATTAGTTGCTGTGGTTTGAAATATTGCACCACGCTGATCAGCCTTTGCAGATCTTCTTTATAAATGCTTTGGGGAACAGCGATACCTGATTTTCTGAAATGGCCCGTCTTTCCAAAGTGAAGGTCGGCCGCAATCAGTGCTTTTTCTTCTTCCCAATACATGCATCGTTCTGCAGAGAGCCAGAAAGTATTTTTACAGATAATATGTTTCAGCGGTCTTTGCATTTCTGAAAAACAAATTTACCGTAAAGGAGGATGGTTATGAAGCGATCTGCATCCTTACGGTTAGGTACCTTCTTGCAGGATCATTTTTTTGATCCGGTCTTCCAGTTTTTCGGATGAAAGATCTTCCCTCATGCTGTCCACTTTTACGGGAAAACAAAAAGGAGTGAGTTGTTGCGGGAAAGTGATCACGATCCTTGATTGTTGAATTCGGGCCAGCATATCCCGTAGCCGGGCTTCTTCCATTTGCTGCTCCATCACTTCAGAATATGACTGGCGAAGAAGTAAATTGCCCGGTTCGTATTCACTCAGTACATTAAAAAGCAGTGAAGCACTGTTTTGCAGGTGCCGGGCTTTCTTTTGCTCACCAGGGTATCCCTGGAAAACCAGCCCGCCAATAACCGATATGTCCCGGAATTTTCTTTTTGCCATTTCAGTACTGTTGACACTTCGCCGGATATCTTCCAGTAAATTTTCCGGGGAAAATAATTCATAAACGTTAGAATCATTCACTGGTATAGGCTGGTCACTCAGCAGTTCAAAACTGTAATCATTCATGGCAAAAGAAAATGTGATGGAAGTGATGCGGCTGATCCGGTAGGCCAGTAATGCAGCCATTGCTTCATGCACCAGCCTTCCTTCAAAAGGATATACGAATAAATGATAACCGTCTTCCGTTTCGATCTGCTCTATCAGCAATTCATTTTCTTCCGGCACATGAGAGATTTGTTGCTGCAATTCAAAAAGAGGAAGGAGTGAAATCAGCTCCCGGCTTAGTGTTTCGTTTTTCCGGCGCCCGGTTTCCGGGTGCAGGTGGCCGGAGACTTCATTGAGCGTTTTTCTCAGCATAAAACCCAGGCTGGCACTCAGCGGCATTCTGCCGCCTAACCAACTGGGCACTATTGATTTTCTGGAAGAAGATTTTTTGACCAATGCCGTCATATCTTTTATCATAACGAACTCGAGATTCCTTCCTGCAAGGGTAAAAACATCTCCGGGCTGCAATCTTGAAATAAAATATTCTTCAACGATTCCTGCATAACTTCCCCCGATAAGTTTGACTTTCATCATCGCCTCACTGACGATAGTGCCAATGTTCATCCGGTGCCGCATGGCTATGCGGCGATTCTTTATTTGAAACAGGCCCTCATCCCATTCCAGTTTTTTATAGTCGTCGTACTGCTGCAATGCATTTCCCCCGTGCATCATAAAATGTAAGAGATGATGCCATTCATCTGTGGTCATTTCTTTGTAACAATAGGTACCGGTGATCTCTTTAAAAACTTTATCAGGGTCAAACCCGTCAGAAACAGCCAGTGTATTCAAATACTGTATCAGCACATCGAAACATAATAATAAAGGAGTCCGTCTTTCAATGATATTTTCCCCGATGGCCTTTTTTAATGCTGCTGCTTCCATCAGTTCCAGTGAGTGTGTCGGTAAAAAATATATTTTACTGGTTTCATCAAAACTGTGGCCGCTTCTCCCGGCTCTTTGCAGAAAGCGTGCAACGCCTTTCGGAGATCCGACCTGTATCACAGTTTCCACCGGGCGAAAATCAACGCCAAGATCCAGGGAAGCAGTACATACTACGGCTTTCAGGTTTCCTTTGTGCAAATTTTCTTCTACCCAGTTACGTAATTCCCTGTCAACAGAACCATGATGCAATGCAATGGCTCCGGCTAATTCCGGGCAGACATCCAAAATTTTCTGGTACCATGTTTCGCTCATGCCTCTTGTATTAATAAAGATGAGTGTGGACCTGCTTTTCCGGATGACCGGAATGACTTTGTGTATCAGCTTGATGCCGAGATGCCCGGCCCAGGGATATTTTTCTATTTCATCAGGGAAAATGGATTCCACTTCTACCGTTTTATCCATCCCGGCTTTTACGATCACGCCTTTTTTTTCCAGCGGGCTCAGCAATACATTTTTAGCTTCTTCGAGATTCCCTATTGTTGCAGATATTCCCCAGATTTGCAGAGGGCAGTCTGATCGTGGAGAATGGATGATTCTGCTTATCGCCAACTCCACCTGTACTCCTCTTTTACTTCCAAGTAATTCATGCCATTCATCAATAGCAATTATTTTCAATGAAGAAAATAATTCAGCATATCCTTTTTGCGCCAGCAGCAAATGCAAACTTTCCGGTGTGATGATAAGCACTTCGGGCATTTGTCTTTTTTGCCTTGCTCTTTCTGCAGTGCCGGTGTCACCATTCCGGGTAGCGATTTTCCATTTCATTTCCAAAGAGGAAACAACTTCTTCCATAGCTCTTGCAATATCTTTTGCCAGTGCCCTCAGGGGTGTGATCCAAAGTAATTGAAGGCCACAATTTATTTTGTTCCTGTAATCTCCGGGGTGTTCATTGATGAATTGAATGAGGCTGCCAAGAAAAACAGAAAATGTTTTGCCGCAGCCGGTCGGTGCATTTACCAGGCCGCTTTCACCATTGATAATATGCTGCCAGGTTTCCTGTTGAAATAAAAAAGGCTGCCGTTGTTGCGCAGCAAGCCAATCACAGACAACCCGGTATCCGATAGTATTTTTCAGCGGTAAGGACATGGTGCAAACTTAGCGAATAGGTGAGAGTGGCTGAATAGTTACATGGATATTTTCAGGAAGGATATATCAGCACCATTAATTTTTATCTCACTTCCTGCATCTCCACCAGCTTCTTGTAAAATCCGTTTTGAATCATCAGTTGATCATGGTTGCCTCTTTCAACGATCTTTCCTTTTTGCAATACGATAATTTCATCGGCGTTGCGAATGGTTGATAAGCGGTGGGCGATCACTATGCTGGTTCGGTTTTGCATCATGTTGTTGATAGCATCCTGGACCAGCCTTTCGCTTTCCGTATCGAGTGAAGAAGTTGCTTCGTCCAGGATAAGAATCGGCGGGTTTTTTAATACGGCTCTTGCAATAGTCAGGCGTTGCCTTTCACCGCCGCTTAATTTACTGCCGCGGTCGCCAATGTTCGTATCGTAGCCCTGTTCTTTTTGAATGATAAAATCGTGGGCATTGGCAATTTTTGCAGCATGAATAATCTCTTCACGGTTGGTGCCATCATGGCCCAGGGCGATATTGTTGGCAATGCTGTCGTTAAAAAGAATCGGTTCCTGGGTTACGATACTCATCTGGCTGCGCAGGGAGTGTAAGGAATAGTCTTTGATGTTGATGCCATCAATCAGTAATTCTCCTGCGGTCACATCATGAAACCTGGGTATCAGGTCAGCCAAAGTTGATTTACCGGCGCCGGAAGAACCTACCACCGCAATGGTTTTCCCTTTTTCAATGACGAGGCTGATATTATCTAAGATCACCAGGTCATCATACGCAAATGTTACATTCCTGAATTCGATCCTGTCATTAAATGCAGAGATCTTTTTTCCGCTGGGATTATCATCAACCGTCACCGGCGTTTGGAGTATTTCCTCGATACGGCCGATAGCTGCCGAACCTTTCTGCATATTGCTGAAAGACGTGGAAAGAGATTTTGCCGGGGTAATTATGTTGTAAAACAATGCGAGATAGGTCAAAAACAAAGAAGCTTCCAGGGTAATTTCGTTTTTCAAAATAAGTCTTCCTCCAAACCAGAGAATGATTGCGAAGATCACGACACCCAAAAACTCGGATAAGGGCGAAGCGAGATCTCTCCGGAAACTGATTTTATTTTTTGTTTGGAGCAATGAATCATTAACGTCAAGGAATTTTTTTCTTAATAAATCTTCTATGTTGAATGCTTTAATCACCCTGAGGCCGCCAAGTGTTTCGTCAAGGATGGAAACACTCTGGCCATATTTTATGGCGACATCCTGCGATTGCCTTTTTAAAGAACGGGAAATTCTCCCGATTATAAAACCCATTACCGGCAGCAATACTAAAAGAAAGAGTGTCAATTGCGGACTTAATACAAGCAGTGATCCAAGAACGATTAAAATAGTCAGCGGATCCCGGATCCAGCCTTCCAGGGTGCCTACAACAGAATTTTCTACTTCAGCAAGGTCGTTGGTAATGCGGCTCATCAGGTCTCCTTTTCTTTGCTCTGTAAAATATCCAATGGGCAACCTTAATATTTTATCATAAAGTTCTGCACGCAGTTTGTTAGAGATTTCATTTTTTACAGGGTTCAGTACATAGTAGGACAGGTACAGGAAAAGATTTTTGAGGAAGATGAATAACAATATCAGGATACATATTATTGCAAGTGCTTGTAATTTACCATTGCTTCCGCTGCTCATCATGTCAACAAGCATATCCCTCACGAATTTGAGCACCGGGTTGCTGGTGGATTTCACCAGTTCCGATGCGCCTGTATTGCCTTTGAAAATAAGATCCAGGAATGGCATCAGCATTCCGACCGATACAATTGAAAAAATAACGGACAACAGAATAAAAAGAAAATAAAGGCTGATCCTGCTTTTATATCTTTTCAGGTATTGGAATACTCTTGAATATTTCTTCATGCCGGAACCAAATTGAAACGGGGCAAAGTAACTACTTTTGCAGCGAACGAACCGCTAATACTATGCAGGAAGGAAAACGGCAAAAGCAGGTTGCAGGGCTTATTCAGGAAGAGGTGAATACAATATTTCAGCGGCTGGGGCTAACTATGCTCGATGGCGGCATGATCTCTATTTCTTCCGTTAAAATAACTCCTGACTTGCTGGAGGCAAGAATATACCTGAGTTTCTTCCAGATAACCGATGCTCAGAAAGCATTGAAAAAAATTGAAGAAAAAAACTGGGAAATAAAAAAGGAATTATCCGGGCGGGTCAGGCACCAGCTACGGAATGTGCCGGTGCTGAAATTCTTCCGGGATAACACACTCGATCATGTTTTCCGGATGGAAGAACTGTTTAAGCAAATAAAAGAGCAGCAAACACCTGACAATCCCGGTAAGAAAAAGCCCGATCAGTAAATTTTAAAGATTTTGAGCCTTCTGAATTTTTTATTTGCATGGCGCTATTTCAAAGCAAAAAAGTCCACCAATGCTATTAATATCATTGCCTGGATCAGCATTGTTGCCGTATTGATCGGCACCACAGCGCTGATACTGGTGTTAAGCGTATTCAACGGATTTGAAGGACTGGTAAAATCATTGTATTCCACATTCTACACTGACCTGAAGATTTCACCCGTTTCGGGAAAAACGATGCTCATCACTCCTGGGCAGGTACAGAAAATTAAGTCTCTTAAAGAGATAAAAAACTTTTCGATGGTAGTGGAAGAAAAAGCCCTGTTGCAGAACGGCGATTACCAAACAGTGGTTTACTTAAAAGGCGTGGATGAAAATTATCGCTACACTACAGGCGTTGCAGACCACCTGGTAAAGGGAAGCTATGACCTTGGAACGGCAGAGGATCCGGAGATCATACTGGGCGCCGGTGTGGAGAATGCAATCCATATACAGGCTGACCGCAACCTGTTTACATTAAAGATCTATTTGCCAAGAAAAAGCAATTCAGAACAGATCAATTTGCTGGAAGATATCAGTGCAGACACCATCAATTCTTCGGGAACATTCCTGATACAGGAAGATTTCGATAATAAATATGGTATCACCAACATTGATTTTGTAAAGAGCGCCTTGAGGTTGGCTCCGGATGAATACAGCAATGTTGAGATCAGTTTGCGTAACCCTGCCAGGGCCGATGCGGTGAAACAAGATCTGAAAAAAATATTCGGAGCCGGTTATCTTATTCAGAATAAATTTGAGCAAAACCAGGGGCTTTATTCGGTGATGAACCTGGAACGCTGGATCATTTATGGCATCCTTTGCCTGATCCTCGTTGTGGCTGCATTTAATATGATCGGCGCACTGACCATGCTGGTACTGGAAAAACAAAAAGATATTAATGTTCTTTATGCCTTAGGGGGAAACCGGAATTTTATTCAGAAAATATTTCTCAGTGAAGGTCTTTTAATCGCTGTCATTGGCGGGGGAGCGGGCATGCTGCTGGCAATGCTTATTGCATGGGCCCAGGTTTACTTTCACCTGATACCATTGCAGGGCTCATTTATCATTGATTATTTCCCGGTGAAACTCAGGTTGATGGATTTTCTGCTGGTAGGGGCCACTGTCTTCGTTATTGCACTGATTGCATCATGGATTCCTGCACGCAAGGCTGCGCTCCAGGAATTTTCGCTTAGGAGTGAATAGGATCAATATTTATCAGTTTGAAAAAGTTCTGTTGTGAAAAGAAAATCTTTTGTATTGATCTTTTCAAAGAAACTCCGGTAATGATTTTTTCACAAACTTTAAAAGCCCTGTCAACCCGGCTTCTTTAATAATCCCCCAGGGTTTCGGGTAATTGTGCCAGTGCTTTTTGAAATTGTTCGTCATTTGGAGCGGTGCCATGCCAGTTATGGTCGTTTTCCATGAAGTCAACTCCCTTACCCATAATAGTATGCATCATGATGCCGATCGGTTTTCCCTGTCCTTTCAGCGATTTTGCTTTTTCCAAAGTAGCTACAACAGCATTAATATCGTTGCCATCCACTTCCATGGTTGTCCAACCAAATACATTGAATTTCTCACGGATATTCCTGAGGTGCATGACCTGGTCAGTAGGGCCATCTATTTGCTGGCCGTTCCAGTCAACGGCAGAAATGAGGTTATCAACTTTATGATGTGCCGCGAAAGTAATGGCTTCCCAAACCTGGCCTTCGTCTAATTCCCCGTCTCCATGCAATGAAAATACGGTGGCGGGGTCTCCGTTTAATTTTTTGGCAAGGGCAGCGCCAATAGCTACACTCATGCCCTGGCCTAATGAACCGGTAGCGATTCTCACTCCCGGCAGGTGTTCATGAGTAGCCGGGTGCCCCTGCAAGCGTGAATTAATTTTCCGGAAGGTAGCCAATTCCTTAACATCAAAATAACCAGAACGGGCCAATACAGAGTAAAAGAGAGGAGAGATATGCCCGTTTGATAAAATAAAAATATCCTCATTATGTGCATCCATGTTGAATGCAGGATCATGTTTCATTACTTTGAAATAGAGTGCGGTAAGAAAATCTGCACATCCCAGCGATCCACCCGGGTGTCCGCTGTTTGCATCGTGTACCATCCTGATGATATCACGGCGGACCTGGGTGGCAATTGAATGAAGTTCCGGCATAAATTTATTTTTCTTTTCCGTTTAAAAAACAGGAGATTTTTCTTAAAAAGTTTTGTTTTGCAAAGTTGCGTTCTTTTTCAATACAATTCTCCTTTCGCAAATTTACTGTCAAATTTATTTCAGTGACAGGGATAATAATAAGGTGTTAACGCAGGAAATTAGCCATAAAATAAATTGTTTTACATACGTGCTAAGCCTTATTTTTGCACGGCAAATACTACTTGATGCTGGACATTTTACTCACAGCTTCCGTTTCCTTTATCATTAGCTTTTTGGCGATACCTGCAGTATTACAGATTGCGGAAGAGAAAAAATTGTTTGATATTCCTAATGAGAGGAAATTGCATTCCTCCCCTGTTTCCTCTTTGGGTGGTGTGGGTATTTTCGGGGGCTTTTTTCTGGCTTCACTTCTTTCTATTCAGGTCAGCCTTAATCCCGAGTTTCAATATTTTTTTGCAGCTGCCGTGATAATTTTCTTTTTAGGCCTGAAAGACGATATTCTCATTTTATCTGCAACAAAAAAGATTATTGGACAGGTGATCGCTGCATCCATACTTATTCATCTTGGCGGGATCCGGCTGGATAGCATGCATGGTTTATTTGGAATAGATAAAGTGCCTGAAAGTTTCGGATTGGCATTATCTTACCTGACCATTATCGTAGTGATCAATTCATTTAATCTCATTGATGGCGTGGATGGCCTGGCAAGCAGCCTTGGCATTTTCACCACGCTGGTCTTTGGAACTTATTTCGTCTTTGCCGGCGAACAAGCCTATGCGCTAATGGCTTTTGCCCTGGCCGGCAGCCTGGTAGCTTTTCTGATCTTCAATCATCATCCTGCAAAGATATTTATGGGAGATTCGGGATCCCTGATGATAGGGCTGGTTAATTCGATTCTCGTGATTAAGTTTATCAACATTGCTGATCAGCCTTTCATGACCATACCGGTTGAATCTGCCGCTGCTGTCGGCTTTTCAATTTTGATAGTTCCGCTTTTGGATACATTGCGTGTTTTCTCTATCCGTATCTACAGGGGCTTTTCTCCTTTTACTCCCGATCGTAATCATGTTCATCATCTTTTGCTTGAGAGAGGATTCGGCCATAAAGCTATTACATTAATATGCCTGTCTGTAAATGCGGCATTTGTTGCTCTTGCCATAGTGGCACGGGATATGGGCCCGACTAAATTGTTTCTGATGATGTTATCATTGAGTTTTATCGGTTTCGGGATTTTGTATTACCGGAAGCCGAGACGCACTTTGATTATAGCCAAGAGCCTGAATAGTGTTTCAGAATTAAAACCGGCTTCAAAAGTGGTAACCCTGGCCAAAGAAACAGCAGCCGTGGAAGAAAAATAATTTTTCTCAGCAATAAGTAGTATCGCCGGAAGATTCTCTTAAATTACTTCCGGCATTTTTTTAGGTTACTGCCGTTTCCTTAGTTTTGCTTGCACAAAAATCATTTTATGCCAGAAGATATTTCAACGATTGCCGGATCTGCTGAAGAAAATATGAAAAAAGCGATCGCTCATTTGGAAACAGAGTTAACGAAGATCAGGGCGGGCAAAGCCAATCCGCAAATGATTGACGGTATTATGGTGGACTATTACGGTTCCCAGATGCCCATCAGCCAGGTGGCCAATGTGAGTGTGATGGATGCAAGAACATTGAGCATACAGCCATGGGAAAAGAATATGCTGCATCCCATTGAAAAAGCGATTCTTGCTGCAAATATTGGCATCACACCCCAAAATGACGGTAGCCTGATCCGGTTGTTTTTACCTCCCTTAACCGAAGAAAGAAGAAAGGAACTGGTAAAGAGATGCCATGCTGAAGCGGAGAACTCCCGTGTAGCGATTCGTAACATACGCCGGGATGCAATAGAGCAGGTTAAAAAACTGGAGAAAAACGGGCTAAGTAAAGATGTTGCCAAGGATACGGAGAATATTGTTCAACAGGTTACGGATAAATACATCAGCGCCATAGAAAAACATCTTGCTGCAAAAGAGAAAGAGATTATGGCGGTATAAATGATTGTGCCGTTAATTATTTTCACTGCCGTTGCGTGAGGCAAGATAGACCCCTGCAAGAATAATTAATAAGGAAACGATTCGAAGTGCGGTGATTTTTTCGTGATCAATGAATCCCCAGAATAATGCAACGAAGGGTGTTCCGTAAATAATCATGGAGGCAAAAACGCCGCCGCCTTTTTTCAGCAAAATATAAAACAAACCGGTGGCAATGGCTGTACCGGCAATGCCAAAAAGGGCAATTGCTGTTACCGACCAGAGTACTTCAGAGCTGTGAAAATCAAGGGCAGAAAAATCCTGCTGCCACAGTATAATTGCAGAAGGAATAACCAGGAATGAAATGGAAACAGTAGTTATATGAATCGGGTTCTGTTCTTTCAGAAAATGACCCACCAGCAGGATGTTGACTGCATAACTTACAGTGGCCAGCACAATCAGTAAAGCATATCCCGTATTTTGAAAATTGACGGTTCGCTCCATCAAGGTCAAAAGGCACATGCCCGCAAAGCCGATCAGGGCGCCGGTGGCTTTTGATGAACTCACCCTTGTTTTAAAAAAAAGCAATCCCAGGATAATTACAAAGATGGGAGTAAGGGCATTAAGAATGCCGGCTAATGCACTGTCCACATTATTTGAAATAGCAACCGGATAGA
Source organism: Sphingobacteriales bacterium UTBCD1 (assembly GCA_002066995.1). Lineage (GTDB taxonomy): Bacteria > Bacteroidota > Bacteroidia > Chitinophagales > Chitinophagaceae > UTBCD1. Next base: position 39,532 of record MWTC01000014.1, on the reverse strand, counting down.
GAAAAGCAGGCAGAAGATTCCCGAAAATGCCTGCAATGATGATAAACCCTATTTTATTTTTCGGAATTTTTGAAATATGAAAAAAAGCAAACGGCAGTAAGACTATTCCTGCTGAAAAAATTAAGAGAGCCGTCATCATCAAAGGAGGCAGGCTTTCTTTGCTTAGTTTCATAATGATAAACGGGCTGCCCCAGATAAATGACAATAATATAAAAATGATCCAGCTGATGGCCTTGTTATTCATGTAATCAATGTGAATAGTATGTTTTATTCAGGCCCGGCGAAGGTACGGCAGCAGAATAAAACATTTTTTATCTTGCAGCTGTTTCAATAAAATTAATATATGGGAAAAATAAAACTAAGCAGTATATCCACCAGGGCCCCGGAAAATTTTGAGAAAAAAGAAACAAAAGATAAACTGCAAAAAACCCTTGATAACCTGGATGAACTTCAGAATTTATTATATGCAGAACACAAACATTCTGTTTTGGTGGTCCTCCAGGGATTGGATGCCAGCGGCAAAGACGGAACAATCCGTTCGGTATTTGGAAAATTAAACCCGCAGGGGGTAACGGTAAAATCTTTTAAAGTTCCCACACCGGAAGAAGCAGCGCATGATTTTTTATGGAGGGTGCACCAGCATGCACCGGCCAAAGGAATGATCCAGGTGTTCAACAGGTCTCATTACGAGGATATACTCGTTACCCGGGTACACAAATTCTGTGATGATGAAACGGCATATAAGCGAATGAAATCCATTAATGATTTTGAAGAGTTGCTGCAATATCATAATAACACACATATTCTGAAATTTTACCTGCATATTTCCAGGGAAGAGCAACAGGAGCGGTTGAAAGAACGTACCAAGGACCCGGGGAAGATGTGGAAATATAATGAACAGGATTTTAAAGAAGCAAAACTGTGGAATGATTATATGAAAGCTTATGAAGATTGCTTTGAAAACTGTGATACGATACCATGGACCATTGTACCTTCAGATCAGAACTGGTATAAAGAATATATTATAGCCAAACAACTGCATGACCTGCTGGTGAGCCTGGATATGCATTACCCGGGTTTAAAAAAGTAAATTAAAATTAAGGTTTATATTTGCCCCTTTAAAAATTCATCTATATGGGAATGCTAAAGGAATTCAAAACATTTGCCATGAAAGGCAATCTCGTTGACATTGCGGTTGCTTTTGTAATGGGAGCTGCATTCGGTAAAGTTGTCAGCTCATTGACGGAAGGAATTGTTTCACCATTGATCGGGTTGATCGGTGGCACTGATTTCAGCAAGAATATGCTGAAACTTAAAGATTCCGTTGTGGATGGAACAGGGAAAGTACTTAAAGAAGCAGTCTATCTGAAATGGGGCGATTTCCTGACAGCGGTTATAAATTTTATTATTGTTGCATTCATTATGTTTCTTATTGTTAAAGCAATAAATGCTTTAAAGAAAAAAGAGGAAGCGGCACCTGCTGCACCTTCTTCTACAGATCAGTTGCTGATGGAAATAAGGGATGCGTTAAAAAAATAAATTTTTTCAAACATATTCCAGGCAGGAATGGTTATGGCTGTTCCTGCCTTATTATTTTTTAAAATCAACTTTATGAAGATTATTTTTTATTTTCTGGTGATAACCGTAATGAGCTTTGAAGCATTGTTCGCACAGGACCAGACGATGAAACAACTGCAGGCAGATGCAAATAAGACGATCAAAAAAGATGAAGCAGATACCAGTAAGAAGCTGTGGAAAACAGGAGGATTTTATAACCTGAATTTAAACCAGGGCGCTTTGAGAAACTGGGCGGCAGGCGGAGATAAATCTTCCCTTTCCATTACAACATTGCTCAGCCTTCATGCCTTTTACAAAAAAGAAAGACATCAATGGGATAATACACTTGATTTAGCTTATGGTTTTTTAAATACTACCAGCCTGGGCACACGAAAGTCGGATGACCGGATTGACCTGCTCTCCAGATATGGATATCAATTGCACAAAGAATGGTACCTGAGCGGCTTGTTCAATTTCCGCACACAGTTCAGCAAAGGGTATGCTTATCCTGATAACAATACAAAAGTTTTAACCTCGGATTTTTTTGCTCCGGCTTATGTGATCCTGTCTCCGGGTATAACCTACCAGCCCGGTAAAAACTTTTCTGTTTTTCTTTCACCGGTCACGGCTCGTTGGGTAATAGTCAAACAAGACAGTTTATCAAACGCCGGCGCCTATGGTGTGGAGCCGGGAAAAAGGTCAAGGTCTGAGTTTGGCGCTTTTGCTTCGGCCAGCTATAAAGCCATACTCAGTAAAAGCGCCAGTTTCCAGGGCAGGCTGGATCTGTTTTCCAATTACAAACATGACCCGCAGAATATTGATGTATTCTGGACCAATATGCTGCTGGTGAAAGTGACCAAAGTGATCTCAATGAATCTGAATGTGGATATGATCTACGATAATGATATCAAAACAGTTAAAGGGGACGGCAGTATCGGCGGTGCCTCCCTCCAGGTAAAAGAACTGATGGGGATTGGCCTGGCAGTAAAATTTTAAAAGGCATTAAAAAATACAGTATCTTTTCCGTTTCGGACGCTTGCAGGGTAACAGGCATGGATTGCACCGCAATCCTTAGCTTTGTAACCAGGGTTTGTACAAGCCGGAAACTTTAAATCAGATTTAGTGAATACCTCCAATTACCAGATAAAACTTCCCCAGTTTGAAGGGCCATTCGATCTTCTTTTGTTTTTTATCGAAAGAGACGAACTGGATATTTATAATATTCCGATCACGAAAATCACGAATGATTTTCTTCAATACATTCATGAGCAGGAATCATTGAATATTGAACTTTCAAGTGAGTTCATTCTTTTTATATCCACGTTAATGCGCATCAAAGCCAAAATGCTTTTGCCCCGCAAGGAACTGGATGAAATGGGTAATGAAATAGATCCGAGGCAGGAACTGATCAATAAAATACTGGAATATAAAAGATTCAAGGAAGCATCTGCGCAGATGGCAGAAATGGAAGCACAGCGGATGCTGCTGGTAAAAAGAGGAAATATCCAGCAAGAGCTTTCTGAGATAGGTGAGGCTGCCGGAGAAGGAACAGAGATACAGGCGATCACCCTGTTCAAACTCATGAGGGCTTTTGAAAAGGCCATGCAGAAGTTTTCGGACCGCCACAATAAACCGGTGCATACGGTAGTGCAGTATGATTATACCATGGAAGAAAGCCGCGACCAGATGCTTTCGCTTGCTCAGCAGCGGAAATCAGTGGCATTTCATGAAATATTTGACCGGTGCGAGAACAGGGTGCATGCTATATTCTTATTTCTTTCCCTGCTGGAACTGGTACAGCAGAAGTTTTTAAAAATACTGTTAGGCTCGGGAAAGAATAATTTCATTATTGAATATAACAGGCCGGAAGACAGGCTTGCAGAACTTGCTGATGAAAGCCCGGAAAAAATCAATTAACTTTAAATAAAATATACTATATGAAACGAACAGCAACAGCCAACTGGAAAGGAACCGGTAAAGAAGGCGGTGGAAAAGTCACCACCCAATCCGGAGTAATTAAAAATAAGAAATACGATTTCAGGAGCCGTTTTGAAGACGGTACGTACACTAACCCCGAGGAGTTAATAGCAGCGGCGCATGCCTGTTGTTATTCCATGAAGTTAAGTTTTGTTTTAGGCGCCGCCGGTTTTACACCCAGCCGGATCGAAACAAAGTGTACCCTTACACTGGAAAACGGAGCCATTACAGGAAGTCATTTGGTGGTGAGGGCGAAAGTCCCCAAATTGAAAGTAAAAGATTTTCCTCAATATGCTGAAGAAGCAAAAGCCAATTGCCCGGTGAGTAAAGCTTTGGGTGCTATTTCCATATCTATGGATGCCCAGCAGGTGAAGAGTTTTAAAGCTTTGGAAGAAAGCGGGACATAAGATATTTTCACCGGTTATTTTATTATTCCTCTTATGCAAGAGGATTTTTTTTACCCGGTCACTGCTTTGAAAGTCTGTCTTCATTAAAACTGAGAATCAGAACGTGCGGGTCCGGATTATTTTTTCCCAACCCGCTGCCGGTGATGGCAATTTTTATTTTCCTGCCATCGGAGTATGAAAAAATCAGGGAATGATTTTTTACTTCATAAGTGCCGGAGCCACCGGTTATCCCCGGGTTAGTGCATCCGTTATTGTCATGATAAAGGACTCTGACAGCGCCTTTGTCAACAAATCTGCCATCAGAACTAAAACTTATAGATGGTATTATGCCATAGGCTTCACTCATAGTGTATGTGCCGTTGAAGGTAGTGCCATCAACCGGGCTTTGCTTTATAAATCCATGATCGGTTTTATTGGTAGTAATGATGAGCTTGTTATTTTCTACCCGCATGGGGATTTCTTCATAAGGTAATTTTAAAAAGCCCCTGCTACTATTGAAGCTGTAATAACCCCAATCCCTTCGGTCATTTTCTGCACTGATCCAGGTGTTTAATTCGTCCAAACCTTCAAAAGGAAAATTCTTTCCGAAATAAGCCTGCCCGTTTGAAAACAGGATAAGATGCTTCACAGTTAATTCTGCTCCCAGTGGCGCCCCCGGTTTTGAAAGACCGACTGATAGGGAAAGGCCTTGCCATACACCTGTAAAAACATTTCCATTAAGAGTGCCGTTTGCCACAACAGGTTCCGTCCAGTCATCGAATTTCAGTGAGAACAAAAAATCTTCAATAGCATTATGAAAGCTTAACCTGTCAGAAGGATAATATCTTGATAATCCTCCGCAGGTATTTCTTGATTTCACAATAGCTATCCGTTCAAAACGATTATTGATTTTTAGAACAAATAACTCAAGGCCATATTCATCTGGATAAGGAGTGCCGTTATTAACATGGATGCCTCCGGAACAGCGAATATATTCCCATCCTTTAAAAGATCTTTTGGGATCTTTTGCAGTATAACTCAAACCGCTTACTTCCCTCATTTTGGTCACTTGTAAAATAGTGCAGGTTTCATCATAACTTTTTTCAAGAGCCTGTTCCATCGTTCCGGAAAAATTCATGGATTGTAATATTTGTATCGTCAGCAATTCCCGGGGTGCAGGAGATATGCCCAGTTGTATTCCGTTCTGGTACTTGGTTTCCTTCCAGCCTGGAGGAACTGTATAAATCAAATGACCGAATGTACCAGATTGTGAAATCAGGGATTGCATCATCGTCATTGAGAACAGAAAATTTATCAAAGAGGTAATCGCATGTTTCATCTTTATATATTATTTCTGATCATCGGAGAATTGGGTCTTACCGTTATTGTTCAGAATATTTGCTGTTACAATCTATTTGCCAGGCATTGCGTCATTCATTTTAGCTTCCGCAATACTTCTACTACTGTTTCATTGCCACCATCTCTTTCAATATATCTTCGTCCAATAACAAGCCTTCCCAAAGACCGTGTAGTAATCATAGGCAGCTCACGACCATTAAATATGGTTGCAATAGTTTTATCCGGCACCATATTCTCTTCTTCTACCATTTGAGTATGATCACAATCACCATTCACTGATTTTTGAAATCGGCCCAAAGTGCTATCGTAGTTGATTTTAATATACGAATCCTGGTTGGTGGAGCTATCTGATAATTCCAGTTCAACATTTACAGGCCCATTGCCAATCACCCGCATGCTACAGAGCTTGTCTTCCCCATTACCTAGCCGCTTGGCGCTGCATATATCCATATCAATTTCCAAATGCAATTTACCAACATAAAGGACAGGGTCTTCTAATTCACCGCTTTCATCGCCCTTTAGCAATCCGCTTAGCACCACTTTGCCATTGGAACGAATCTGGCAATCTGCAAGAGTTCCATATATTAAAGTGTAACCTGTATGAGTAAACCGTACTTCGTATTCAGCAAGATCATTATTACGCACATGCTGATCCCGAAACTGTGAAAGTAATGGCAAGATGAGCCAAAAGAATATGAATTTATTTTTTTTCATAACATGATTTTATTTATCAATCATTGCCTGAATTTTTTCAATTGGAAAATCCTGTAAGAAGATTTTTTCAATTTGTTTATGTGCCGGGTAAAAATCGGGGCTCCATTTCCATTTAAAAATTATTAACTGGGGTATATGTACCGAAAGATCTTTGCGTATATAATCAGGATTTTCAGTTATCAGCATGGAACCTGTTTTGGGATCGGTATCAAAAATGAGATTTGAATCATACATCACCCGGATAACGGCAGGTGAATCCAGAAGTCCTTCACGGCTTGTTTTTTCCAATTCATCTGTGAACTTTTTTAATTCCTGTTCTTTCAACCTTATTGCACTTGTTACTCTTTCGTCTCTTATTTGCTGATCTGTTTTATAACCCGAGATATAATAATCCACTGCAGATTTCAATCGCTTTGGATCTTTACCAAAATCTTTTTCAAACTTCGCCAGCTTCGCTTTTTTTTCGGCTTCCTGCTCTTCCAGGCTGCGCACCGGCATGTTCCTTTCCCATTCAATCGTTTTATCATAAAGCCTTGTAGTTTGATTAATGCAGCGTTCCAGGTATTGTTTTCTTGTAACGGGAATATAGGGAAGCATACCCGGACGATGTATCAGAATGCTTCTGCCGTTTAATCTTACATCTCCATACATTTCATAACCCTTCCATTTCTCAGTTATCATAGAGCTCATCATGGCTACCGGTTGCCCGTTTATCGTCCAGTCTTCACCGGTTGGCGGATTAGCCAGGCCGGTAAGATTGTTTACCAAAATACCTATACCATCACTGTTTTCATTTTTTGATCCGGGAGTAAATACAATCCCCTTATTTGTATGAGCACAATAATGTGGCGAAAAATTTGCGAAGTAACTGAAGGATATGATGGGTAGTTTATTCAAATAATCAAACGTAAGTACACTGTCTTTTGTGAAATAATATTTCCTTGATGCGCCATAATAAGTATTACCGGCGCTCCGGTTTACCCGTACATCAACGCCAACCGGAACAGGAAACATTTTCACAAGAATATTATGTAAAATATCAACCCGATTATAGGCTTCCAGTTTCTGGGATTTAGATACTGCTGTGGCGAGATCATAATTGGGTACCCAACGGCCTTTGGTGTTCTGTGCCATGGAATCGGTACAGGGGGCGCTGGTAGTGATGCTTTTTTGGCTCCAGGAGGATAGATGGAGAATGAGAAGGAATAAAATAGTGCAAAATATTCTCATGGCATATCTTCTTTATCGTTCATTGCCTGCGGCTTTTGTATATAAAATTTCTTCATTTATTGTTTTCGCATGGTTCGAAAGAAATGATAACAACAACAAAAAAGTTTATCTATTTCATCGGGCATTTTTCGTTTATTTTAAAGCCTTCAATATTATTTTGGAACCCTTGGATACTATACTGGTGAAATCACTTGAGCCTGAAGTGGAGATAGTGTTATGTTCAAAACCCCAGTCGCCTTTGGGTCCCGCATTCCAGCTTATTTTGGCTTCTCCCTGCCCAATAGGAGTACCTTTACTATCCATAGTTGGTTCGTCCAGGAATTTTGGATCAGCTTCATCAATGTGTCCTGTCCATTCAGCGCTAATTGTGGTTTTCACATATACTTCTTTAACACCGTCACTGGTTATTTCTATTCCCGTAGCCACTCCACCTTTTACGGCTCCTTCTACCGGGCCAATGTTCCCGCTTATTCCCCCCTCCACACCTAATTCTATTGTGCCCTTTGTAATTTTTCCTGAATTGAGATTCTCCACCATTCCTCCTTTGAGTTTTAATTCAAATCCTTCGAATAAAGTTTCAGTTCCCAGCTCAATCTCTGTCGTCATAATATTACATTCGGTTGTTATAGTAGTAAAAGGTGGAATGTAAATTTTGTCTTTATACTGGCAGGTGAGCGAATCAAAGTCAGGCAGTGCACCTGTTAATTGTTGTTGTGAAGTCGTTGAAGGAGCACACCCGACTTCAAAGACACAAGCTAAACCCATCAAGGCAGTTAATATACCCGACTTGCAGCTTTCAATTAAAAGCAGGTATTCAGAGTGGTCTGTGGCGTAGTACAGTGACAACCGGGCAAACTCGTTGTAATATGCTTTTAATATGTTGAGATATTTGGTATTCCATTGCTGGTTTAATCTATTCGCATTTGATACGAAAGTAGTTGCGGCATCTTTCCTGGCCCCGCATTGCTCAAGATTTTTCATAGCGTTCTCAAAATCAGTTCTCCACAATTTTATCGAATCATCTATCTTTTTTCGTTCTTTGTCCAGGTCAACGATCCTGTCCGTCAACCATTCGGAGATGACCATCACTTTTCTTTTTGCTGTTATATGAATATGATTGTTATACGGCTTTAATAGTTTTGAATTGGCCACAATAGCTTTGTTATGTGCATCAACTAAAGGCTTGAGCATTTCAGTTTTCTTATCTACAATTTCTTTTACCGCACTTAGCTTTTGTCTGAAGTCATACCATTCTTCCCGGCTTTTTTCTGATACCAACCCACCCTCAAATGGATAGTCAGGGATGGCCTTAATGAATTTATCTATTCCTAACTGTTCTACCGGGCCTGTTTGTCCGGATGCAACAGGTTTTCCGGGATAAACGAATCGAAAATCCCTGAATGTCAATTTTCCACCCAACTTATCCAAAAGGTGATCTTTTTCGGTAGTATAAACTTCCTGGATCGAACGTTTTAATGCTTCTATTGCTTCTTTATCTTTTCCTTCTGATTTCAGTATCCAGCATTTGGTCTGGTTGGCTTCAGAATGATATTCAAATGCTCCGATTGCTTTATCAAGGTAAAATTTCGCCTTATTCATATCACCAAGTGCATACCATGCCTGTCCCATGTTATTCATGATGGTGCTGTTGCCCTGATATTTGCTATCGAGATTTTCAAGAATGGGGATGGCAGCATGGTCACCCCCAACCATCGTAAGGAAAGCTGCATAATTATTCAGGTTGTTTCCATTATTCGGGTTGGCAACACATTCTTTACCCATGACATAAATGGCCTGGTCCGGCATACCACTGGCCCATAGATTAGCTGCGATATTACTGATTGCATTTGAAGATCTCCCGGCAGCTTTTGCTGCTGTGTAAATTTTGGATGCTTCTTCTTTTTCTTGTTTTGGTATAAGCCGCTCTACTTCGAGTTGAACATTTTTCACAAATACGATCAACTGAGTATCAGTGAGTGGTTTTTTTGGCATCATGGCGATTCTTTTCTTATCCAATTTTGGAACTGATACTATCCGCAACTGTTCAATTGAATCTTTCTCTATCGCTTGTTTGATTACATTCTTCGGCATTTTTTTCATTCCCTTTGAAACTCCCTCTATAGTGGCCAACTGCTTTTTTAACATGGCGAGTTGTTCTTCCATGTTTTTTATGGTTTCGGCATCTTCTTCATTTTTCTTTGCATCGGCAATTTGTTTTTCAAGGGCTGCGATCTGATTGTTCAGTTCATCAACAGCAGATTGCATTTGAGTTTGTATCTCGTTTTGTGAAGGAATCACTTGCTTCTTTTGAGGAATAGTTTTTTGAGGCTTTTGTGAGTAAGTAAATATTGTGTTTGAAGAAATCAAAAGCAATAATATAAGTATGCGCATAAAATGAATATTTAAATTTTTATAAACTCCACCCTCCGGTTATTCGCTTTCCCCGCCGAAGTATCATTTTTATCTATCGGTTCACTTTCTCCTTTGCCATCAGTTTCCATGCGGCTTTCATCTATTCCAAATTCTTTTGCTAATGATGCTTTTACAGAGGCTGCTCTTCTTTTTGATAAGTCAAGATTGCTTGCATCATTTCCATCGGCATCGGTATGACCAACAATTTTCACTTTCAGGTCAGGAAATTCTTTTAGTACATTGGCCATTTCTTTCAATGTGCCATACGATTCGGGTTTTATTTTATCGCTGTTGACATCAAATAAAATTCCATGAGTTACCCATTTGTTTTGCTCCAGTATTTTTTTCCTGGTATCAGGCGCACCGACTGCTAAACGCAAATTACTGAGTAAAAAATTCCATTTATCTTCTTTCAGCTGGATAAAGAAAATCAGTGAATTCAATTTAGCTTCCGGAACAATGGCCTTGGGAACATCCCATACTTTATCTTCATTGATATAAACCCGCAATCTTTCTTTTTGCCGCCAGAAAGCTATATGCACAGGTTTGGCAATGTCTTTGAAATAGGTGATTTGAGTACTGGTTGCCGCTTCCGTTTCACCGGTTTTCTTCCTTACGTAACTACAGCTTCCAAGTCCTTCTCCACCCGGAAGTATGTTCAATGAAAAATAATTGTATGCTGATGTTTGCCAGTCTTCCGGCTTATTCCGGCTTTTCAATTCTGCAAGGTTGGTAGTGATACCCCAGGAATGTACCGGCTGATCTATCAACATATCATATTCAAGAGTAAAATTTTCAGGAAGTGAATCAACTCCATCCGGCATATAAACTCCTTTTTGTGTAAGCATAAACCAACGACCTTGTTTACCCTCAGTGGTTACAGTTTCGCCTGCACCATTCGTATTCCATTTATCGGGAAGATCACCAATAGCATCTGTAGCAAAGTCTTCAAACCAGATGATTCTTTCTCCGGGAACAAAATCATATTTGCTGTACGTTTTCAAAGAAACAGGCTCAGAATTATTGACTGCTGGTTTTGATTCATTCTGCGTATTCGGAGTTTCATCTTTATTGTCCTTTCCGGCATTGTCTATTTTTTTATCAATCTTATCGTTTGCCTTTTTTACTACTTTTTCAGAAATTTTTTTCAATATCTGGCTATGGATTATTGAAGAGCAGGAAAAAAATACAGCCAGTAAGACTATCTTTTTCATATTATTTATTTAAAAAATGAAGATTTTAAAATTGTTGCAGCCTGATAAAATTGCCATGATGAAATTATAGACTGCTTCATTTTCGGGCAATGGGCAAAAGGTGAGAGCGAAATATGACGAACGTCAGATAGGGCGATCAGGTTCAGTTCCTGTCAAAAAATTTATTGACCGCCTCTGTACGGTTCTGTACGTGCAGTTTTTCATAAATGTGGTGGATATGATGACGGACCGTGCCGTGGGCAATCCGGAGCCGCTCTGCAATCTCCTTGTATAAAAGACCATCGGCAAGTAATTGCAACACATCATTTTCACGATCAGACAGTACCTCTTTCTTTGTTGATTTTTTTTCGTTTAAAAAGATATTAAGCAGTTTACGGGCAATGTTGCTGCTCATGGGCGAGCCTCCCTGGCTGAGTTCCTTTATACTTTCAAGAATATTCTGGGGCTTGGTTCTTTTCAGCAGGTAGCCCGTTGCTCCTGCCTGCATGGCCTGTAAAACCTTTTCATCATTTTCATATACGGTGAACATCATGAATTGCGTACCCGGGCATTTTTCTTTTATTACCCTGATACACTCAATACCACTCATGCCCGGGAGGTTTATATCCATAATAACAATATCAGCTTTCAAATAAGGAAGTTTTTCAGCGGCGGCTTCGGCATTATCAAAATTATCGAGCAGGAATAATTCTTTATCAGAACGTATCAGTTCTGCCAAACCATCTCTCACTTCGGCGAGGTCTTCAACTATAGAAACTCTGATGGGCATTGTATAAAATTAAGCGTGATCAGTTAAAACAGCAATATGACGAATGTTATAAGCTCAATGGAATACGGAGTATTACTTTTGCTCCGTTTTCATTTAAAAAAGATGCTTTCCCGTTTACCTCGTTCATTCTTTTGGTAATATTTTGCAGCCCCATCCCTGCTGCCCGCAGATGATTCCAGTCTATACCTTTGCCATTATCATGTATGACGATCTCGATCAATTCATTTAACCGGACGGAAAAGTTTACTGATGTTGCCTGAGCATGTTTGATAATATTGTGCAGGCATTCCTTGACTGCCAGGAAAATATTTCTTCTCATTTCACCGGCAATAAATGTTTCGGGTAAGTGGAGCGGTGTGTCCATAGTGCAGGCAATGTCATGATTTGAGAGGTATTCCAGGGCGTAGGACCGTATATAAGCAACAAGGTCAGCCAGTGTATCATTTTTTTGATTCAATGCCCAGATTATTTCACCCATCTTTTCTGCCATCTCATCTGAAAAGTTAGTGATTTTTTCCAGCCCGGTTTTGATAGCTGCATTATCCGGGTTTTTAGTTTCTAATGCCTGGCTCAAAAATTTTATGCGGGATAATCCGGCACCCAGGTCATCGTGCATGTCCGTAGCAATCCTGGTTCTTTCTTTTTCAATGGCTTGTTGTTTTTCCAGTGCAGCCATTTTTATTTCCAGTTTTCTGCGGTAATAATAACGGGATACAAAGAACAGGGCGGTGATAATAAACAACGCAGCCAATGAATGGAACCACCAAGTCTGCCACCACGGCGCTGTTATGGAAAATTTATAGGAGAGAAACTGTGGCGGATATCTTCCTGCCGGGAAAACCGCTTTGATCTCCAGCGCATAATCACCCGGGTGCAGGTCAATAAAAGAAACAGTACTTAAATTGGAAGGTTCGGGCCATTGATTGTTACTGCCGCCGTGCAGGCGATAACTGTATAAAATTTGTTTTTCATTAAAAAAAGAAGTAGCTGCAAAGCTGAAGCTGAGATTATTTTGTGTGTAAGAAAGAGGCTGTTCTTCATAAATAGTGTCTTTCTCTGTTTTTAACATGCTTACCATCAGGGTGGGTATATAATCTGATTTCTTTTTTAACTCCGGAGTGATTTTAATAAGTCCGTTGGAAACAATGCCCCATGCTATGTTATCTTTATCAAGTACAACATCAAAAACGCTTTGAAAAATATTATTCTGCCGGGTGATGTTTTCAATAACCGGAGCCCCAGTTTTATTACTGATCTTGTCAAGTCCTAAGGCGCTGCTGGCCCAGATATTATTTTCCTGGTCGCAGGAAAGATGCGTGATGAAATCATCCGATAAACCGGCTGCTGTAGTAAGGCTGAATTTTTTTATCAGTTTGCCCTTTTGTATGGTAAATACATGAATGCCGTGATTCCTGGTGCCGATCCAGAAATCATCATTTTTATCTAGGACAATGGAGCGGGGTGAAATCCCGGTAAGTTCTGGTTTAAAAAAAAGTTTTTGTTCCAGGTAATTGGATGGATCATCAGGATGCGTGCTGTACATGATCAGGTCGCTGGCACGGGTAGTAATCCAGATATTTCCCTTACTGTCTATTGCCGGGAAATCAGTGTAATATGGAATCTCTTTTTTAAAAACGGTTTTACCTTTTATTATTGCAGTCAGGTGGTTTTTACTGCTGTGATCAGGTTCCCGTTTTTATCAATGAGCTGGCGGGAATAAGTATTGTCTGATGAATCAGAAGCCAGAGCCTTGGAATAAAAAATAGTATTCTTTGCAGCCAGCTTGTAAATAGTGTTTTTCTTTGTACCAAAAAAACCATAAGGTGTTTCAATCAATTCTGAGAGTGGCCCGGGATCATTGAACCTGAAAATTTCTTTTTTAGTATCATGAATAATAGCAGCTGCTGCTGCGGATGCTGAATAGACCAGGAAATTTTCGCTCTCCTGGTTATATGAAATAATGGAAGGTCGTACAAGATCAAAAGGCTTTTCAATATGTGTGAAATTGTTATGCACCAGTTTGCTAACGCCGCCGTTGTTAGTGGCAATCCAGGTAATGCCCTCCCTGTCTCTGAAAACGGAATTAATATAGAACATACCCAAACCTGAAGCAGAAGTAAAAGAAGTAGTGGTACCGTCCGGAGCTACTTTGAATAATATGCTGCTCTGGTCCCCCAGCCAGCAATTATTTCCACTGTCAAACACAATAGAGAGCCTGCCTTTCTTTTTAAGATGTGCGAAATGTTCGGGTAATTCCTGCAGAATGAGTTTTCCTTTTTTCAACCAGGTTGTATCAATAGCTTTTATTCCTGCCTCGGTACTGGCCCAGGTTCTTCCGTCGGGCGCTGACACCACAGCATAAATGCTGGGTATTTCTGCAATGATATTTTGTGATGATTTGCAGTATAAGTACAAAATCTTTTCATTATCAGAAACCAGGGAAATATCACGTTGTATGATAAGGTACTCTCCTGCATTGAGTATATAATTAATGTATGAACTGGCATCATTCCCTCTTAAGTCAATGAAGGGAAGTTTTGTAAAATGATCTTTCTTATCAAAGAACAGCAAGCCGTCTTCTGCGGCAGCATAAATATCTCCCTTTTCATCCCTGCATAAGTTATTTATGATATGTTCTTCCTTAAATGGCAGTATTTTCATTTTTCCCTTAACAAGGCAATTGATCTTGCTGCTGTTGGTAACCACCCAGATTGAATCAGGTCCCATTTCCATTACACAGTTCACCATGTCAAAATAAAGCCCGTTTTTTGAATTGTAATTGATAAAACGGGATCCATCATAAACACTTAGCCCGTTTACAGAAGTAAAATAAAGACGGCCCTTACTATCCTGGCAGATATTTTTGATCATGTTACTGACCAAGCCATCTTTAGGTGTATAATGAACAAAAGGATATTGCTGTGCAAATAAGTTTGCCCTTCCGGTATTGACCAGGAGAAATAAAAAGTATGCAATAATGCGGGCTGTCCGTTGCATACTTAAATGTATCGAAAAAAGGACAAGTTTCAATCTACCCCGAAAGCAAATATTATGACATCGCCCATGCCTCCCATCCCCATTACTGTCATTAAGAAAGCATATTCTCCTTTAGGAAGCTTTTTGTCAATTATAAACTCCCAGTAGCCGTCTCTTATTTTTTTAGCGCTGAAAGTGTATTTGTCACTCGATTGTATTTTATGGCTGCCAAATGGATTGATCCCGGGGGTCTTTTGAATGATGATTTTTCTCTCCCCTTTGCTGATATCCATTTTATACAGCGTGAATGTTTTTGAAGGATCATTCATCTGGCTCATCATCCCTGAAAACATGTTTGGATCCACGCCGTTTGCTGCCATGGCCGAATCAGATGATTTTGATGCCGTAACCGGTGAAGAACCTGATGTTCCGGTTGAGATGACAAAGGAGAGGGATCTTTCGCTTTCCAGGCGTGACGATGATCTTGTTCCCTGGAATGAATAACTTATTTCCGATCCCTTGAATGTTCCTTGAGAAGAATTCATTTTTGCACTTTCTTTTTCGAGCCGGACCAGTTTATTATTATCCGTTTTTTTTAAAAAATACACTTCATTGCTGAATTCAGGATCGGGATAATTCTGTGCCAGCAATCCGGTTCCAAAGAGGACAGATGAAAGGAAAAAGAACAGTTTTCTCATGGTTATTTCTTTTTCGATGAATGATTTCCGAATATCCAACCGGCGAATATCTGTACAACATTGTTTTTGGCATCGGCTGCAGTAAAGGATGGCATCTGGCCGGACTGGATGTCTTTATATAATTTTCCCAGGCTGATATTATACCTGGCTCCGATCAATAACCCCGAGACAGGATGAATTTCTGCGCCTGCTGCAAACCCGTAATCGAATTTGTTGTAATAGTCCATAACCGAACTGTACGGGCCGGTGGAACCCCCGCTGTTGGTGCTGTCTGCTTTTGCATTGATGAGAAAAGCCATCTGAGCGCCGAGCTGGATCTGGACAAATTTTGTAATGTTGATTCCCATTAGTTGCGGCAAAATGATATAATCAAGGTTAACCTTGCCGGTATTATTGCCCGAAGCAAAATTGTATCCCTGCTTCGAATATTCCAATTCATGGCGGGAAGAGAGAACTCCTTTCCCTGAAGGCGCCAGGAAAACCCCGAAAAAAAAGCCGGAGCGATTGCTGCTATTGATAGAGGAAGCACCGGACACATTAGCAAAATTCAATCCTCCTTTCAGGCCGATCTCTAATTGCGCAAACAGGCAGTGCGGTGCCAGCATCCACGCAATGAAAAGAATCTTTTTCATGGTTTTTATTGTAAGTTCTGATAAACATCCCTGCCGGCCAATAGTACAAAAGTTAGTGAGCGGCTCAATTACTGCTTTTCCAGTCAATACCGAATGCAAAGACCGTGAATTCTTTCAGTTCCATGTTTTTTACCCAGACAAAGGCATATTCTCCGGCATCCGGCTCTTCGGATAACAGAATCTGGTAGGTGTCCGGTGATAATGATTTTACACTGAAGCTGATCAATTTCCCCTTTGCATCTTCTTTATCCGCCAGCACACCTTCTTTGGTATTGATCGTAACCTCACGATTTTGTTCCGAAGGAATAAACTGGTATAACCTGATATATGAGGTAAGATCAATCACATCTCCGCTTGTCTTGATGAGAAATGAAATATCTTTTTTTGCGGAGAACCGGGCCCTGGAAGAAACTCCTTCCATCGTCAGTGATTGTTTGGCTCCTTTTAAACCAAATGTTTTCTTTTTGGTTACCATTTGGGCTGTGGTGTTTTCCAGTTTTATCAGCTTGTTGCTGTTTATGTCAAAATAATAAGGCTGGTTGATAAATTCCGGAACAGGTAAGGGAATGACTACTGCTTTTTTGGCTGTATCTGCTGAAACAGGAGGCGGAGGATCTTTTTTGACCACTTTCTTTTTAGGCGGGTTGGTTGTATGCTTCCTGATGATGGTGTCATATTTTGCTCCTTTTTTCACAATAGTTTGTGCCAAAGATTTTTGACAGGTACAAAGAAATATTGCCAGGGACACAGCAACTGTAAAATTTCTTTTATTCATTACCTGTAATTTCAATGGTAAACTTACCGGCTTGGTTATTTTATAACAATAGAACAAAAGTTATTTTGTTACTCTTATAACAAAACCATCTCCGTTTACAACGCTATTCAGCACATTGGTTCCGCTTTTGCCCCCGAAATGAATCAGCACAGTATCCGGTCCTGTAATATCAAATGAAATATAATTGGGCATTGCCGGCATGGGCATACTTGGTATTACTCTTGTGTCTTTGGGGCAGGTTTCTTTTGCCGAAGGCGTATTACCCATAGCTGGTATTAACGAAATATAAATTTTGGCAGGGCTGTTTTCAGCGGCGCCTGTAAACTGTGCATTTGCTGCGCCACCTATTTCAACCAAACCTTTCCAAGTATCCTTATTTGTCCATTCAATGTTACAGGCGGGGGCATCGCATTGAGGCCAGTCGCTCCAGGGTTTGTAGTTTATAATATTTGAAACTTCTATTTTATTGTTTTGAACTCTGATATCACAACTGGAGGAATCAATCATTTTGAAACATCCTTTGGAACTATAACCGATAAAGGTATAATGCCAGCCATCAAATACATCAATATTGCTGGTCAGCAATAATTTATTTGATTCATTATTTGAATAAATCTGTACGGAGACTGCTACCGGGTTATTTTGCGGAGTAGCGCCGGGAGCTTTGTAAATCGCATGACGGTTGTCTTGTTTCGTTACTGTTCCGACTGTATTATCTCCGTTGACAATTCCGTTTGCAGTCCATTCTCTGCTATAATAATGGTCAGGATGAGGTGCAGTTAACAGTGCATCATCACTGTTATCATCCGATGATGCTGTAAGTTCATCACCCAGCCGGTCCCTGATGTTATCGAGGCTGATAATGGTAAGCGAGATAGTTTTATTAACCTTTACTCTTGCTTTATTAGGGCTTAAATATATTTTATCAAACCTTGACCAACGGCTGAAATGTGATGCAAAGCAAGAAATATTTTTTTGCACAGTATCTGTAATCGCATCTTTTATACTGTGCCAAATACCCTGTTCATCCTGCCATGCAATTCGTTTAAGGTTAGCATTAGCATCGTTGAAATGAAAAATCAGCTGCAAAGGTTTTTTAAACTGTATTCCTGATGGCTCCAGTTGGTATGCGCCTTGGTCATTTTCATTTAACTCATTGTGGATGGATTGGATTGAAATTGTTGTGCCGGTATCCAGTGCACCTTCTGGAATGATCACCTCAAGCCCGCCATCTTCTGATCTTAATTTACCACCAAGAGTATCAATTTTTGCACTGGTAATTTTTCCAAACGGAGTTCCTGAGGGAGTAACATACGGCTTTGCGGAAGAATTTATTTTTTTAACCTGTGCCAAAGAGTTTATTGAGTATAATAATATCAATAAAAGAAATGTTTTTTTCATGATCAATTATTTATAAAATGTACTTACTATTCCATTTGGTGAGAGTTTTCGAATACAATGATTGATTCCGTCAGCTATGAATAAATTACCATTCTTATCAAAGGTGATTCCCAACGGTTCGTTGAATAATGCTTTTTTTGCTTCACCATCTTTGTATCCTGCTTCTGAATATCCCTGTATATTCCCGCCTCCCAAATCAATGGTGCTATTACCGGCAACAGTAGAAATTTTTTTATTTGAAATTTTTATGATGCGGTTTAGCCTGATGTCGGAAAAAAATATTTCTCCGTTTTTCCCAAGTGCGATGTACCAGGGTTCCATAAACTCGGCAGTTTGTACATCGCCTTCTTTATATACCGGGTTAGTCTTTCTCTTTCCGCAAAGGCCACCCATTATGGAAACGCTGCCATCAGGTGTAATTTTTTTGATACATCGGCCTGCCCGATCGCATACAAAAAGATTCTCGCCGGAATCACACACCATGCCGGCAGCATCAAAATGAAGTTCCGTACCGGAGCGGTCTTTTATAGTTGATACAATGCCCTGGGGTGTAATTTTTCTTATGACTCCGTATTCCGTATTGTTTCTTTCATCACCGCCCTCATCACTGACATAAAGGTTTTTCTTTTTGTCAATAGCAATAAATTTTGGTTTGTTAAAAGAGGCAATACTAACAGGCCCGTCTTTTAGTACTCTGCCTTTGTTACCTGCATAAACTTTTACATGTCCGTCAGGCGAAATTTTAAGAACACTTCCGGCTCCTATGTCAGCTACATAAATTGTATCTTCCTGATCAATTGCCATCCCTGCTGGGGTAAATAACTCGATTGATGGCCATTTCTCTGAAGGTTTTTTTCGATACAAAGTTGTTGAAATAAATTCTGTCCCTTCTCCGGTGGGAGTAATCCTGACAATATCGGGTTGTTGTGAATTGCAGCTTACATATAAATTACTTTTACTGTCAATAATAATTGCGCCGGGATAATAAACCGGTTGTTTTGTATTTTGGGAAAAAACTATAGAATTTGTGCAGAGCAATATCAATCCCGGAATTTTTTTGTAATGAATCATATTACAGTTTTAATTGTGATTATTATTGTTGTACCTCTTCACATTCGGGTTTTGCTGCGGGGCAGCAGGTTCAACGCCGAAGAAAGGAATGATCAAAAAAATTCCATTATTCATAGTATGAAATAAAGCTCTGACTATTTCAATGCATCAACAATAGAACAAAAGTTAGTGGACTGATATAAGTGAAATCAATTAAGCTTAGCCAGGCGTGAGAAAGCGACATTAAAATCAATTTTGGGAATCATTTTTTCCCTAAAGCTTTGTTGATGGCTTCTGTCCTGTTTTGCACATGCAACTTTTCGTAAATGTTGTGGATATGCTGTTTCACCGTATTTATAGAGATATTCATTTTGTCGGCAATTTCTTTATACAACAATCCTTTAGCGAGCATTTGGAGCATTTCATTTTCACGAAATGTAAGTGTTTCTATTTCCGGCAAATTGGTTTCATTCTTTTGAAATACGTTTACCAGCTTGCGGGCAATGTTAGCACTCATCGGGCTGCCGCCATTATGAAGTTCTTTAAGCGATTCAATTAATTGAACAAGACCGGTACTTTTTAACAGATAACCGGATGCACCTGCTTTTAGTGCTTCAAAGACTTTTTCGTCATTTTCATATACCGTGAACATCATGAACTGGGTAGCCGGCGTTTTATTTTTTATCAGCCTGATACATTCGATCCCGCTCATGCCCGGAAGATTAATATCCATGATCACAATATCAGGTTTTAGTCTTGGAATTTCAATCAGCGCTTCTTCTGCTGTCTGAAACGTATCTAAAACTTTGAAGTCACTGCTGAGGCCAATAAAATTTTTGAGCCCGTCTCTTACTTCTTTGAGGTCTTCAACAATGATCAGTGATATACTCATGTGGTATAAAATTATTTTTTTAAGGGCAGCCTGGCAATAGAACAAAAGTTAGCGGTTCAGCGGTACAGATATGAGGACTGAGGTTCCTTCTTCACTTGTAATGGTCAATTTTCCCCCGATCTCACTAATTCTTTTCTCCATATTGGATAACCCGTTGCTGAAGGGCCGGATCTTGCTTTTATCAAAGCCAATACCGTCATCCCGGATATATAAGTTCAATTGCTTATCAGTTTCTATTTTCACCAGGACATGACTTGCCTGCGCATGTTTTACAATATTATGCAATGCTTCTTTCACTGTAAGGTAGATATTGCGGCGAAACTCGCCGCTGACAAAATCCTGCGGGAATTGTTCCGGCGCTCCTATGGTACAGCGGATACCGTTTTGAGATAAATATTCCACAGCATAGGACCGGGTAAAAGAAAGCAGGTCGCTCAATGAATCGTTTTTTTCATTCAATGCCCATACGATCTCTCCCATTTTTTCTATCATTTCGTGGGAGTAACTCCTGATTTTGCTGATATCTTCTTCGATCGGTTCGTCTTTCTGCTTTTTGATCCCGATCGTTTCACTTAAAAATTTTATCCTGGAAAGACCCGAGCCCAGGTCATCATGCATATCGGTAGCGATCCTTGTCCGTTCTTTTTCAATGGCTTGTTGTTTTTCAAGCAGCGCCTTTGTTTTTTCCAGTTTTCTTTTGAAATAATACCGCACAGAGAGGATCAGCAATCCAAGGATAGCTGTTGCTGCTATAATTCTGAACCACCATGTCTGCCACCAGGGGGGATGAATGATAAAAGAATAGCTGAGCAGCCGGGGAGAGTATAGTTCACCCGGAAAATTACATTTCACTTTTAAAGTATAAGAAGCCGGTGAAAGGTTGTTGAAATTGAAATCAGATTGGTTGGAAGGTTCACTCCAGTTATTATTACCATTTCCTTCCAGAAGAAAACTGTAGCGGATAGATTTTTCATCTAAATATGAAGGCGCCGTTACACTGAAAGAAAGGTTATTTTGATCAAAAGAAAATTGATTTGAAGGTTTAGTATAGGAGGTGCCATTCACTTTCATATTTGCAATCAGGAGTTGCGGTGCATAGCCGGATTGTTTCGTAACTCCCGTATTTATTTTGAGCAGGGAACCATCAATTAAAAGAGCCAGAACCGTATTGTCTTTTGCAACGGTTATTTTGCGTACAGACTGAAAAAAATTGTTATTCTTACTTACATTGCTGATGATGTAATGACCGTTTTTTAAAGAGATCTTATCCAGGCCTGTTTGTGTTCCGGCCCAGATATTTCCGGAACTGTCATAGGTAAGAGTATAAATGAAATTGTCCGTCAGGCCGTTCCCGGTAGTGAATTGCATGACAGAATCTAACCGGAGGCTTTTAAAACGTAAATAATAAACACCTTGATATCTGGTCCCGATCCATGCATTATTTTCTTTATCAATTATTAAGGAGCGTGGATTAAACTCCGGTAATTCTTTGGAATAATCTTTCAATAGGTGGAGATAATTTGACGGATCATCCGGATGAAGTGTAAAAACCAAAAGTTGGTTTTGGCGGTTGATGACCCATAATTGCCCCAATCCGTCAAGAACCATCTGATCGGCAACCAAGCCTATGGGATACGTTTCAATGATCTTTTTGTTGCTGATTACGTAAATATAAAATGTTGAAGCATCTTTAGTGGCTTCAATGATAATATTACCATAAGGATCCAGTAGCCCGGCGCCAAAAGAAATATTCTCTGCAGCACAGATCAGTTCAGGATGATTGTATGCCCTGGGATTATTTTTATCGGGAACTGAAATGATCCTGTTTTGATAGGCAAGATATATTTTCTCCTTATTGATAAAAATATTTTCAATACTTGTTTGGCTACCCGGAAGAGGGAATGCCAATGTATTTTTTTTGCTGATACAATACATACTGTTGTTGCTGCTGTTGTAAAGCCAAGTGCTGTCTCTTTGCTGAAATATGGAAGTGATCAATGCAGGAGTTCCGTTAAGGGCATTGATCATTTCAACACCCGAATTGGTTAGTTTGGCTATGCCGTTTCCATCTATTCCGATCCATGTGATACCTTCACGGTCAATAAAAATATCACTGAGATTTGTAGTGTTTAATCCTTTTTTGGAGATGACCATTTGGTACCCGCTGCCATCCGGGCTGAGTTTATAGATACTGTCCTTGCTGAAAAGCCACATGTTGTTTTCATTGTCAAAAACCACATTCTGCAGGTACGGCTTTGTTATAGCCTGAATTTTTAGATCAGGAGATACAAATTTGAGGATGCCTTTTTTAAATGATGTTGTGTCAATTTCCCGGGCTCCCTGGTCGGTTGTTGCCCAGATTTGTCCTTGTGAGTTTACAGTAGTGGAAAGTACATTATGGAGCGTTTCAATGGTCGTTACTTTTTTTTGCTGCAAATCATAAACGATCAGCTTTTCTTTTATTAAACTGCTCCATGTTGTTAAAAGGAGAAAATTTTTCCATTGGCTGACCTGGTTTATGTCCTGCCCGATTTCGGTATTCTGTTTATTAAACAAATGGACCTGGTCAAAACGTTTTCCATCGAATATAAACAGCCCTTCATCAGCTGCAACATACCAGTTGCCTTCCTTGTTTTTGAAAAAACGGTTTATGACCGGGTAAAAATTATCAGCAGTTTTAAAATTTCCGATCCTGCCTTTTACCAATGTGTTCAGTGATGATACATTCGTGGCAATCAGAAAAGAATCTGGAGTGATCTCTGCTATATCATTGACTATCTCATTTGCCAGCCCGTTCTGCTGTGAATAGTTGGTGAATCTTGCGCCGTCATAAATGCTAAGTCCTCCGCGGGTGATGAAATACATAAACCCTTTGCTGTCCTGTTTGATACTTTTTACCCGGCTGTTGATTAAGCCGTTATTGGGTGTATAATAAATAAAGGGGTATTGCTGTGCCCGGCAATGCGCACAAATAAAAAAGAAGCATGCAAGAAAAAAGTGATTTCGTTGCATGCTTAAATTTACTTAGAATAAATAATATATTTTTTCTAATCAACTCCAAAAGCGAAAAGCGTTACTCCGCCATCCATTGCCTGCATTCCCATGCCCATCATGGTAAAAGCATACTCACCCTTTGGTAAAGGTTTATCAATCACTAATTCACAATAACCTTCCCCGATTTTTCTTATACTGAACGTGTATTTTTATTATCGTTAGAATAAGCTTTTTTAGCACCAAAGCCTAACGTACCGGGTGATTTCTGCAGCAATATCTTTCTTTGTCCTTTGCCTGTTTCTGTTTTGTAAAGGCTGATATTATTGGCAGGGTCCGACATACCTCCCATCATCTCTGACATCGAAGCAGAATCTATACCATTTGCCAGCATCATTGAATCAGATGCTGCCGAAGAAGTTCTCGCCGAAGCACCGGTTGAAAAGACAAATGATAAACCTTCACCTGAACCGATTCTTACGGATGATTTCACTCCTTCAATAACATAGCAGTTTTCAGCACCACCAAAACCACCCATTTTTATTTTTGTATCCATTTTTGAAGCATCTTTTTCTAACCGCACAATAGTACTGTCTTTTTTCAACAGGTAAATTCATTGGCAAATTCCGGTTCGGGATATTTTGTTTTCTCCAGTTGGGAAAAAGCAAACACACAGTAGAAAAACAAAACAGATCCCCATTATTTCTTTTTCCAGGATCGGGGAGTAATATTCGAAAAAGAAATTTACAATTACCGGGTTTTGTTGTGGCATTATTTTCGGAGCCTGGTAAGTACCCATGGAAGTGACACCCACCGGCGGCAGGGCAATGCCCACCAGTTCATTGCCTCCTGTAACACTATTAACAGTAAAATACCGGCTTCCGAAAGACACCCGGTTCTTATTACCGATGAAAGGGCCAGACTGTACCGTTCCGTAGCGGTCGTAAAAATTTAGATTTACAGATCCCCCAACCATAACTTCTTTCTTATCCGGGCGGAGCATGGCGCCATTTGAATTGGACATGGATGAAAAGTGATGGATAAATCCAGTTAATTTATTTTCTGTACTGTCCCAATTTTCATAATTACCGAAGCTCCATTTGCCGGTGTGATCCTGCATGGCAAGCTTCATCAAATCTGCCGGGCAACTTTCCACTTCCTGCCTGGTATACTGAAAAATAATTTGCACCGGTTTCTTGAATTGAATATCTGAAGGTTCAAACCGGTAGGCTTTACCCGTTCCGGTAAATAAAGAAATTGTAATAGGCTGAATGCTGATGGTGGTATGCGCAGCCAAAGCACCCGGTGGAAAAATCAACTCCACTCTTCCATCATCCGATACGATGTTTCCTCCCGTGATACCGATTTCTTTAGTAGTTAGTTTTCCATCCGGTGTTCCAAAACCCGTAGAGTCGGGCCAGGGAACTTTAAAGAGTGAGTCCGTATCCTGGGCCTGTGATTGAAAGAATAAAAACAGGAACAGTATGAGAGAAATATTTTTTTTCATAAAAATTTTTAGACCGGGTATTTAATTACTGGTTTTGTTTTTCATACATGGATTCATATTCGATCCCGGCTTCTTTCTTCAGCATATAGATCCTGTCTGACCACGAATTACTGCCATAGCTTACAGCTTCAAACCGTACTGGTATGGTTTCAGGATTGCCCCCCTTTGGGGCCAGGGTTAACATGTTTTTTGAAATGGAATAACTGCCATCTCCCTGAAAAGTGTATGCCCGGTTATATATGTATTCATAGTTCATATCGGTAGTTGTCGTTGAAGAGCCCAGCCCGGCCCCGTGCTGGTAATGTCCATTGGCGGCAAATATATACTCACCGGCAGCTACCCCCGTAGTAATGAGTTTCCATACTCCGAGTATTCGCTTTGCATTATCTTCTGAGGGTAATGTTACAGGAAGACTTTTTACAGTAAAACTGTTCAAAAACCTTGCTACCGTATTATAATTTTTGTAACAGGCATCATGACCAAGACTGCTGCTGTTATGCCTCATGGAAATAATAGCAATGTTATTTCCTGCTTTTACCACCATGGCTGATCCTTCTTCGAGGTTGTACTGTCCATCTGCAGTATAGCCCGACATAGTGGCTTCTTTCCTGAAAAATTCAAGTCCCCCGGGTAAAAAGCCTTTGGCCAGCAAGAATTGTTTTTCTCCTGTTTGCTGATAATTCCAGCCTTTATACATCATGTCAAATACGGCCGTGGCATCCTGGCTTAAATTACCCGAGGAAGGCTGTGGTGCCAGGATTTGAATGATACATCCCGATTGCAGATTCTGAATGGCCAGGTGATCCGGTTTTTTTTGCATTTGCCAGCCTTCCGGGGTAATGAAATCATAATCATTCATGGTTATTTTATTGAAAGATGAGATTGATGGCGTTGTATTTTTATCCAGGTCCAGTTCATTGAAAAATTTTTCTACAGCTGCTGCATAATCGCCGCCGGCTGTGTTAACCTGCACCGGAATTGTTTTTCCAAAACCACTGATGCTTGTCACCAGGGTCTTGTACTGTATTCCCTTCGAAATGATATTGGCAGAGCCGGTTATGATCGTCCATCCTTCCGAGCTGCTTTTTTGTACGGCGGGCTTTGCTTTTGATTGGGTAGGGATCGTTACCAGGTTGTTCCAGGCGGATTTGAAATCTTTATTGGCACTGCCGGTGCTGTTCCTGCCGGGGTATAAAATGATCTGGCAAAACTGGGTGAGGCCGTTCACCGTTTGGGTGTCTATCATGATGACGGTGCCATTGCCATCATGGCGCTGCCACCCGGTTGGTTGGTTAAAACGCACCATGTCAAATTGTTCCTTTTGAGAAAAGGCATTTAAAGAAAATAGCATTAGAAAAATCAGGAAGAAAAGGAAATTCATTTTTGCCCACAAATAATTTTTAGCTTTAGCAATACGAAACTTAGGGTTTTCATTGGCACCTGGTTTCCTATCAAATAAATTTATCTTTTTTTGTTGCATAATAGTTTAATTAATAAATAGCAGGTAACAATTGATTATTTAAAAGTGAATAGTTGAATTGATAACAAATAGTTCCGGTTCTGTGAATCCGTCATACCACAAAACAAATATTAAAATAGCTGTTAAGCCGATTGTATTATGTTTAATTATTTTCATTTTATTAAAATTCACTTTTTTACGATTCTATTTTCTGGTATAACTGTCTAAGCTCATAGGATATTATTATCTATTTCATGATTTTTGCAATTCGTTATTTCTATTTTTCCCGGATATGTATCTCCATAGTACAAAGACCGGGACAATTCATTTTTATCTTATCGGCATAACAATATTTTTAAAAATCCTGTAGTCAATAACCTGCCTTTTACCATTTGCAAGGAATTTTATTTCATGAGGTTCAGAAGATATTATCATATTTTGAAAGGGAGGATTTGGAGTAAGCTTACTTGTAAATCGAAATTTGTACACAAGATTTTCCGACTCTTTCACGGTAAAAAATATTTGTGGCGGATAATTATTTGAAACAGTATAACTGAGGATATCGCTTTCTTTAAAATTTAACGGCCCAATGCAGGATCCATCAACGATCAACTCTGCTTTGGCTTTATAGGGATTGGGAGGCTTTGTACATGCCGGAGGATAATTAAGGATGTTACTAATAGAATAGCTATCATTGTCTATTTCTGCAACAAAGCTGGCAGTGTCTTTTACTTCACTTGCCGAGTTTATATAAAAAATAATAGTTATTTTATACTCATCATAGAGTTTTACCCTGCAGGAGAGGCTTGCCACATTTACGGTTTTTCTTTTATCTGAAATATATTTCCCTTTTTTCCAAAGCTTAGTAATCTTCTTTTCGAAAAAAACATCATTCAGATCCAGTTTAACTGTAATCAAATCTGTAGCCAGCGATTCAGGTGCGGTGTATTTTGCTTTTAATTCTTGTTTTGATATCGCTCTGATCGTTCCGTATTTTTTACTTCCGCCAACAATTTCATTTACTTTCCACAAGGCTTCCCTTTTATCTCTTCTTACAATTACCGGTAGGTAAGGTAGCTCATCTTCGCCTTCAGCAACAGGAAGTGGAGGAGGCGTAACTTTGGTTACGGAAAAAAATTCCGTCTTTCCGGCTTTTATTCTTTTCTCTTCAGCATTCAATTGTACTTCATTGCCGTCAACAAATGTTGAAAAATGCAAAATGGATGCTTTCAGTGACTTTGTTGTGTTATCCCAATCTTCATAATTGAAATATTCCCATTTTCCCTTGTCATCCTGTAAGGCCATAAACTTTAATTCCGGCGGGCAGACTTCTGCTTCCTCATCAGAATAATGAAAAATGATTTGTGCAGGTTTTTTGAATTGGATGCCGGAAGGCTCAAACTGATAGGATTTATTTCCGTTAGGAATGACGTTGGTAACTGATTGAATACTGATCAATGTTGTTTCATTTAATGCAGAAGCAGGAATGATCAATTCCACTTTACCATCCTCTGAAATGAGTCTTCCTCCTTCTGGTCCGATTTCTTTACTTACTTTATTTCCAAGCGGAGTGCCGATAGGTGTGGAATCAGGCAGTGGAACATTTTGTACTTCCAGGGAGTCTGATTGTAAACCTTTTTCGTTGTTTTGTGCATTTACACAAAGTCCAGTAGCCAGGAACAATACAAGAGATATCTTTTTCATAAAAAATATTTATTATCCATCCGGTAAGATTTCAGATTTTACCGGATCATAGCTTTCAGTTTTTCCAAAGGAAAATTTTCCTCGAATTGTTCTTTGAAATGTAAGGCTACCGGTTCGTTTGTGTTATAGGTCCACATCAATTGTATGAGCTGAGGAACATAACGCGGCACGGAGGCATCAAAATACTTTTTATTGCCGGCGAATAATACAAGGCGGTATCCTCCGGCTTCTTCATCTCCGAATTTTCCTTTGAATCCCCAGATACCAGACTTAGGATCAATAACTGCAGACTTTTTTAAGGTTTCCTCTTCAGTGTTGCTGAGGTAGTCATTGATATAGTTTAATTTATTAAGATAGTCTTTTTCAAAACCGGATCCTGTTTTAATTTTATTTAGTTTAGACTCATAATCATTCCTCAACCCTGTTAAATATTCTCTTTGAGTCAGCGAACGCCAGGGAATTTTTCCATTACGACCAATTACCAGGGTGCGGTAAGTGACTTTTGCCGGAGTGCCATTGAAATAATCCGGTTCATACACCGTCATTCCCTTCCATGTTCCTGTTTTGACAGGAAGCTGGTAGATGGTTCTTTGTTTACCGTCATCATTGATATACCATTTTGCGATATCCTGGAAAAACCAACTCATCTTGTTGACAAAAATGTAAATCCAGTTGGACGTTTCATTACTCAACAATATCTTGTTCAAATTTGTGTTGCAGTAGTATCCGTAAAACAGGTTCGAAAGATGGTAGGGTACCGGCCCTCCCGGTATGTAGGAATCTTCCCGGATATTTCGTTGCCAACGTGGTTCCATTCCACTTAAATCAGAGATGCTGGCTTTCACCATTGCCAAAATACTGTCAAGCCGGGCAAATGAAAATTTATATTGATTCTTCGGAAATGTTTTATCGGGAAATACTAAATTATCGGCTCCGGCTTTTTTCCATTTTCCTTTTCTGGCGAATATGGAATCCTGCCCGCCGCAAACAGCCATATCTTTTTCATAGAAACTCGTCGCATCATTTTTTTTCACTTGCGATAAACAAGCGGTTGAAAAGAAAAAGATGATTAAAAATATAGGCTGTTTCATTTTAGTTTGAATTGTAAATTTTTACATTTTTATTTAACGGCTTTCCGGTTTTTCTTTCAGGTCACCAGGAGTTGTAAAATTTAAACCTGAATTGATGCCAAAGCGCCAGCCGGTTTCTGCACCCATATAACCAAGGTTCCTTTTGAACTTGATTCGCTCACCGGCAGAGAAATCAACTCCGATTCCGGCGTTAGCGGCGTAAGACATTCCTCCATCAGTTAAATTGCCCCAACCATCAAAAGTGAGGTATGCTGACATATCCATCCCGGTTGAAAACCCAGCTTTCACAGAACCTATTTTCTCAGTGGCATCAAAACCAACTCCGCCACCCAGGCTGATGGTTGTTTGACGCTTACCTTTAAATTGGTTTTCGAATTTGAAAATGATGAGTTCACCGGCCTTGAAAGAGAATTTTTCACAATTCATCGTTAGTTTGCCAACAGCAAATCCTATCTCCAGTTCAGCCGGGCAGTCAAACTCTTTTAATTCTGCGGGAACAGGTTCTTCAATTTCACCAGGTTCTGTTTCTTTACAGGGCTCCAATATTTTTATTTGGGATAACCCGCTTACTTTGTATAGATAATTTTTTACCCAGAAATAAAACCGGTGGCGGTAATCATTCAAATCTGTAGCGCTGAAATAACACCAGTAAAGAAGATCATCAATGTATTTATTTTCGACAAGCATGTTTCGGCTCTGCCATTCTACATTCAACTGTGCAAACTGTTCCAGGTATTTATTCTTTAATTCGTTTTCTTTTGCACAATCGTGAGGACCCGACTTCATCATCCGTTCATAAGCGGCTTTATATTCAGTTTCCAGCTGACTATACTGCGCCCTGTTTTCCATATTAAATTTTTCCAGGTCGGACATATCTTTTCTGTACCCTAACTCAGCTTCTGCAGAAAGGATACTTCCCATAACCTGGAAGGGTCGCATATAACTTTCTCCTTTCATTACAGCCTCCATTGTTTTTTTATTGAACTCTTCCGCCCAGTTTTTCCCCATGGCTTGTTCCGCTTCTTTCATCAGCATATCGAATTTGCGGGTTTCAGCTTGCAGCATTTTTTTATACGCATCAAACTTTGCTCTTACTGTTTCCGCTTCAGATACATTGGTGCATTGCCGCGAAGGCTTGTATTTAAACTGGTTAAAGTATTCAGGCCTTTTCACCTTTGGTTCGATGAGATGTGCGATTTTCAACTTGTCCTTATTGTTTTTGTATATTGTTGCAAAACCCACATAGGCCGCTAAATTAAAACTGCCCCGAATAGAATTTTCAAAATAGGCCTGAGCCTTTTCCTTGTTTCCTCTTTTTAATTCGATATACCCTGCTGTACTGTTGGCTTCGGGATGTTGTGATGATAAACTCAGGCAACGGCTGAAATAGTACATGGCGGAATCCAGCATGCCTAATGCGGTATAAGCCTGTCCGAGATTATTGAGTGCAATGACATTCTTCGGAGCCTGGCTCACTAATGTTCTTAATACAGGAATAGCTTTTTCACTCCAACCAAATATATCGAGCAGGCCACCGGTATTGGCAAGTAATAATCCATCGTTACTTTCCGTGGCTGCTTTGGTAATAAGAAGTAAGGCTTCATCATCGGCACCGTTTTGCCAGCCCATTAATGCAGCAGATTCTAATTTTGCCGGATCATTATTCAGTTTTGCTGCGATGGATTTGGCAGAACTCACTGCACCAGGCGGAAGTTTTGTGCAGAGCTGGCTGTAAAGATTGTTCAGGTAAGATTTCAGTTCAGCAGGACTTAAGGTTTTTTTCGGCAAACTCTTCACTTTCACAGAATCCAATTCCGGCAGGGTTGTGCTTTCACTTGTGCCTGATGTTTGTTTTTTGCTGGAACTGGTAATATCTTTTTTGTTTTTCTCCTTTTCAGCTCCTTTTTTCTTCATCGCATTGAGCATCGAATCTGATTTTCGCTGGAGATCTTTCATATATGCAGCCAGTTCTTCCTGTGTTTTGGGAGGTTTCTGGGAAATGAGTGTTATATTCGTCAGAAAAATAGCAACAAGGAAAAGAATGATTTTATAATGGTAATGTCTTTTCATTTTGTGACTAATAAAAAATGCTAATTAATAACCGGGTTTTGAGTTGTGCGCAGTAAAACTGTTGTTTTTGGAATGCTATTGGGATCATTAGATGAAGAAATGGAAACGATTTCCACCTGTGGCAGTTCTATATAAACCATATCATTTTTCATGGTTTGATTCGTAAGTTTGATGCTAACATTCCGGGGGACCGGACTTCCGGTGGCAGTGGTATAGACGGTGTTCAGCCAGTCATACCATTGCATTATATCTTCTTTGAGAAATTCCAGGCTGAAAAATAAATATTCCCTTTCTGAAGCTGGAACGATTCTCAGGCTGCTGATCCGTGAAATCCAATTGGTGGTCATACCGTCTATCAGTATTGCGAATGCATTAATAGTGGCGGTCTTTGAATGGGAATTTTTAGAAGTACCATAGCCCTTGTTATCAAAAGAAAGGTTCTGTCCCTGAATGGTAATTCTGGCTCTTGCCGGTTCTTTTGAAACTGCATCCAACCCGGGGAACACAATTTCTTTGACAGTAACCGGACTATAATTTCTTTGCTCAACCACCTGGTTCGTCGCATTCAATTTTTTGAATGTAATATTTGATAGCGACTGCCCCTGCATGGATGAATAAAGCACTTTTAAAATATTTTGCACATTTTCAATATTCAATGCAATTTCAAAACTTGCTGTATGTAAAACTGTAGCCTTATTAACATCAGAAATTCCCAAACTGTTCCGGCTCAATGAATCGGTGATATACACATTAGACACGCCGGTTGATATGCTATTTACCTCAACCAAATCCGTACCACTCCGGATATCTTTTATTGAAATTTGTGCATGGAGATTACCGGTTAAAAGAAAAACTATCCATACCAAAGGCAGAACGGTGACAAGACATTTTTTCATAATATAATTTTTTTTAAAGAAAATATTTCAGGCGGACTCTGATAAATATGTCCATTTCACTTTTTTGTTTATTGTTTTGTAAGAACATAATTATTGATCAAAATTTTATCAGGCCTTCCGCCTGTTTGAAAATCTTCCGGCATCATATAAAAACAAAGCTGCAACTGCCGACCGTCACTGTATTGCAACAACAGTGAGTTTTGCCGGCTGCTGTATTTCCCATAACCCGCAGCTTCATTATTATTTTTCAATATTGTTTTTATGAGTCCATTATCGGTGAACTGACTATCCCGGGTAAAAACAATGCTGGCATTGCTACCGCTTTGTTTGTTGATGAAACTGCCTTCCATCTGATAATTGTCCAAAGCGTCAATTTTTTTAAAGACCTGTGATGGATTGGTATTTGATTGAATACTGTTGTTTTGATCATGAGTATAGGAAGTGGCAATCGTCTCATTGTTCATCCTTACTGAAACGGTATTATTTATTGTATTAAAGGATCCGAACAGGGAGGGAAACTGTGACTTGTACTGCTGCATATTCCAATTGAAGAATCCTTTTTCGGGAATGTCAGTAAACACAGTACCGTCAGGAGAGAAATAGAGAACTGCTAACTCTGCGTCGGAAAACAAATCCCCCTGTACAGAAATGTACAGTCCGTTTAACTGCAACATCTGATTATACCCGGCATTACCGGAGTTGCCCGGGTAAGCAGGATTATTTTGATTTGTTACTGCCGGCTGACCATTTTGACGGGGTGAGGTCTTAAAGCTCAATGATGAAATAAGTTGCATCAACTGAGGAGTTTTTTGTATGAAAAGCTCTTCACTGCTGGAACGGGTACAAACACGAAACGTAATTCCCAATGACCTGAGAATAGTGAGATGATAATAAAAAGGGGATGATTGAGGATTAAAAGTTACCAGTTTCCCTCCCCGGTAACTATTCCATCCTGAAGTGGTTTGTGTTTTCACAAAAGCCGGCTCCGGAACAGGATTATCTATTCCTTCGTTTAAGAGTGATTCACGCCAGAATACCGGAAAACTTTTTTCAATTTTTTTAAGCGATAAAACAGATCTGTTTATAGTGATGGTAAAGTATTGACCGCCGGGAACAGTCGCATCGGAAAGCATGAAGCTATTATTGGTTTTATTTACTGTAAAGCCGGATGGAACAAAAAAGACGAGGTTGTCAAACTCTTCTGTGGTCTGGGAAATGACTCCGGTGGCCGAAGTCACCAGGAATAAAATTAAAGTACTATGAAGCAAATAAAGTTTCATTTCAAAAGGATTAGTAACAATGATCATTTTGCCAGATAAACCGTACCCGGCATCCGCCCGGAAGCGCTTCCCATACTTTCCATGTAAAGCCAAGTCCTGTGTGCACACCCAAAAACTTTGCTTTAGCGAATGACATACCTCTTGTTTCATCTATAATATTTCTCGATATGGTTACTTTGGTGGTTTTACCATCTGCCAGCAATTGCATATCCCTGTTCTCGGCTCCGCCCAAAAGAGGGATACCGATTTGTTTCCACCAGGTAACTACTTTTCCTGAATTATCAACACCCGGTTCCAGGCTGAATTCAATAAAATTGCCTGGTATAACATTGTATTCAACAATAAATTTTATTGCATCACAATCATCACCTGTACTCAGCACACCTGTTTGAGTGGTCGGTCTTGGTGGGAAGGGATATATTTCTTTGGCGTAAAGTTTATCGAGAGAAGAAAGATCGGTATTGAAAGAAAATGAATTATTATCGATAGTTAAACCTTCAGGAAAAAAATAATGCATGATTGATGTCTTATCATAAGATGAACCGTTTGTACTGGTTTGTGAATATTTGGCAAAAATGTTTCTGTTAACATCATCCCTGCTCCAGTTTATTTGTGCAAAATATGCATACACTTTTTCAACATCCCAGTTTATCCTGGCTCCGGCCGCCTGGTGTTCATGAATAAACCCCAGAGCATGACCGAACTCGTGAATAACCACACGCCTGAATTCAATATCAGGAGTATTGTCATCAAACCAGCCAAAATTCATGGTTGTTTGCCCCTGGGGATTATTCAACACTTCTCTTCCCATCCACGACCAGCTTCCACCTTTAATAAAACTGACTTTCACATGGGCATTTTTCCAGTCGGTTATAAAGGAAAAACTTACGTTGGCGACTTTTTCCCACTCCCTGGCATATTGTTTTACTTTGTTAACCACGAAATTTGTTGTCTGATTTGGAGCGAATGCTACCGTGATCACCGACTCGGTCGGCCACATTTTATTTGTTTCGGCCGTTAGTTTTTGACGAATTACCTGAGGTTCCAATTGCCCATTGCTGTTGAGTTTTGGTATTTCAGGGTAAGCCTTGGATAACCTGGGGCCCGGATCATAATTGTTTGATTTATCAATGCAAATCTTTACATTGCTGAAATCATATGTCTTTTTAAGGGTAGGAGAAATAAGTAATGGCTCTTCAATCATAACCGGTGGTTGAACGGTTTTCTTTGTTTCTTTCTTCTGGATATCTCTGTTGTTATCTTTTTTTATACGGACCTGCCCTGAAATTGCCGTTGACAATAAGAGCAGGCTTAAGGGGAAAAATATAAACTTTTTCATAAAATGACTTTTTAGTATTTAGATATAAAATTATTAACCAGTTACAGCCAAATAAATAGTACAAAGGTTAGGTCTGGTCTTATTCAGCGGAAAGGGAAATACAGATATGATGGTACTGGCACTGCTCTGCAATTCGCAAGCGACTTCAATCGATCAAACAAGATGGCTATTTTAAATGAGACATCCGAAAGCGCCTGCTTTCAAAGCTCTAAAACCTTTTCATCATTTTATGAACCGTGAAAAGAATAGACTGAGAAGCGGGAATTATTATTTACTACAGGATACTTTCAATTCAGATCTTTACTTTTTATTGTTTCGGCCAAAAAGTTTTTTGATGTTATGATTAATAATTTTTTTCTGCCTAACCTTTTTGGTGAAATAACCTTTTTAGGTAACGTTTTATTTTATAATGTTAGGGCTGCATTTATTTATCGTAAAGAAGAAGTCCCTTCATACTTCAACAGTATCAGATAAGTCAGATGGTTGATATAGCTAATTTACCTTAAAGAAAAATTTTGCGATTGCCCGAATTTTCGAATGTGTGAGAAGGGTAAATCCATTAGCAACTCCTATATAGTTTATTGACAATTTCCGAAAAGACCATGGATGAATTAATTCATACAGCACTTCTTGTATTACTTTGTCTTACAATCCTGAATATTTTAATTTCTGCTTTATTCACATTCGGAATTTTAGAATCGCAAACTGAAATTACCCTCTCATAGTTTCGTCACAGGCAACAATTATTTTATATAAGGAAAATCATCTGTTACTGAATTGTTGGTAAGTCTTGTCATGCCTGTTCCATCACCTTTGACTTTATAAATCTCCCATGTTTCCGGGTTGGCCGGAAAAGTACTGCTATGTGTAAATACAATTGCATTTTCATGCCTTGACCAGGAGGGGCGTGCACTTCTTTCAGTTATCAATTCCAGTTGATTGGTGCCATTTGAATTCATGATAAAAATCCTGGGCCAGTTCCTAGTTCCTGATTTATCACTAATGGTACGTGTGCTCATAAAAATTATCCTGGTACCGTCCGGCGACCATGCAGGCATTTGATCCGCTGCTGGATCGCTTGTAAGCTGTATTACATTACCTCCATCTTTATCCATTTTAAATACCTCTGTATTGCCAGCACCCATTACAGACTGAAAGGCGATTTTTCTGCCATCGGGTGAATAGGTAGGCCATTTGTCATCCTGGGAGCGATTGGTGAGCCTGTGCTGGGAACCATGTTCAAAATTATATTCATAAATTTCGTGGTTGCCATCCCGGTTGCTTGAGAAAATTACTTTGTAGTCTATTGGTGACCACTCCGGCCAGTCCTCATCAGCTCCTGGAGTATTTGTAATATTTTTTAATCCCTGTCCCTGGGCGTCCATTATATAAATATCCCTGTTGTTGGCCGGTCCGGATGCAAAAGCAATGAATCGTCCGTCGGGTGACCAGGTAGCACGTCCGTCAGGTATATTTCCGAATGTCAGTTGTACAACGTTGGTACCGTCATTATTCATACTATAGATCTTATTGGTACCGGTTGCGTTGCTGATAAAAAGGACCTTGTGATGATGGACTATGGTACCGAACTTCTGGCAGGCAGGAAAAAAAACTAAAATACTGATGCAGCATACTATAAGCTGTTTTGAAGATAAAGTTTTCATAAAAATATATTTTGGTTTAATAAATGGCACTTTCAGTTTTAGTAAAACAATTCCGGCAGTTATTCAAAAGGGAAGTCAAAATTATACCGGCAAAAAGGGCAAGACAATCCCCCAAAGGTTAGTGTTTTACCGTCTTGGAAAAGCTTTGTTGATGGCTTCAGTGCGGTTTTGCACATGCAGCTTTGAGTAAATATGATGAATGTGTTGTTTGACTGTATTGCGGGTAAGATGAAGTTGTTCGGCGATTTCTTTATATAAATATCCTTTTGTCAGCAGCCCCAGTATCTGTATTTCTTTGTTCGTTAGTGTGTCCACCTCGGCAGAGGGCTGATTGTTTTTTTCAAATACCTCAATGACCTTGCGGGCAATTTGAGCACTCATTGGGCTTCCTCCATGATGCAGTTCTTCCAAAGCTTCCAGCAGTTTTTCTTTTTGAGTATTTTTCAGCAGGTAACCATGTGCTCCTGCTTTCAGCGCTTCAAACACTTTCTCATCTTCTTCATAAATTGTAAACATCATAAACTGGGTTGACGGACATTTTTCTTTTATCTTTTTCAGGCATTCAATTCCATTCATACCGGGCAGGTTAATGTCCATAATGACAATATCAGGAGGATACAATGGAATTCCCTTTTCAGCGAGCTCACCATTTTGATATCCCGCAACATAACTGAATTTATCGGTCTGATCAATCAACCGTTGAATGGTTTCTCTTACTTCCTCCAGATCTTCAACAAGGCTTACTGTTATCGGATGCATCATACAAAATAAATTGGTCGGAGGGTTTTAATCAATAGCACTTTGGTTAGTGGTCAGAGGCAATTGAACTGTTATCGTTGTACCATTAAAACGTTCCCATTTAATATTTCCGCTCAGTTCATTTACCCTTTTTTTCATATTTATAATACCATTGCCTCTGACCATAGAGATAGTTGAATCAAAACCAATCCCGTTATCTTTAATCGTCATTTCCAGTTTTTCAGCTACTGATATTTTTATGGTTACATTTTTTGCCCTGGCATGTTTTACAATGTTATGCAGACATTCTTTCAATATGAGAAAAAGGTTTCGCCTGATATTTCCACCCATAATCTCATCAGCAAATTCATTGGAAATTTCAAATGTGCAGTCAAGATTATGCTCTTCGCAATAGTTTACAGCATGTGAACGGAGATAATACAGCGTGTCGCTGATCAAATTGTTTTTCTCATTCATAGCCCAGATGATTTCCGAAATACTTTCCACCAGTTTTAACGATGAATTTTTCAGCTTTTCAAGGTCTGGTTTTACTGTTTCCCCGGATTGGATTTTTTCGCCGATATTTTCAGTAATGAATTTTATCCGGGTCAGGCCCGCACCCAGATCATCGTGTAAATCGGCAGCAATGCGGGATCGTTCTTTTTCAATAACCCTTTGTTTTTCCAGCAGCAAATTTTGTTTTTCCAGTTTTTTCTGATAATAATACCGCACCACACTTATTAGCAATCCTAAGATCAATGCCCCCATTGCAAAACGAAACCATAAGGTCTGCCACCAGGGTGGGTAAATAACAAACGGATAACTGATCACCTGGGAAGAGTACAGTTCACCCGGAAACATACATTTTACTTTCAAAGTATAGGAGCCGGGGGAGAGGTTGATGATGTTAAAATCGGATTGATTGGATGGTTCACTCCAGTTGTCATTTATGCTTCCTTCCAGCAGGTAGCTATACCGGATTGACTTTTCATCTATAAAAGAAGGCGCTGCAACGCTGAAGGAAAAATTATTCTGTCGGTAAGAAAATTGATGCGAATGTTCATTATGAGTTACGCCATTCACTTTCATATTTACTATCAGAAGATGCGGAGCACTGTCTGATTGTTTTGTAACTCCGGCAGCAATTTTAAGTAAAGAGCCTTCGGCTAAAAGTGCCAGTACTGTATTATCGGAGGCTGCCGTTATCTGGTGCACAGACTGAAAAAAATTATTGTTCCTGCTTATATTGCTGATAATGTAACGCCCGTTTTTAAAGTAAATCTTGTCCAGGCCGGTTTGTGTTCCGGCCCAGATATTTCCTAAACTGTCACAGGTGAGACTGTATATAAAATTATCAGTCAGACCATTCCTTGTTGTAAACTGCCGGACAGAGTTGATCCGAAAGTTTTTAATATACAGGTAATAGGCACCCAAGTATCTTGTACCTATCCATATATTATTGTTTTTATCAATTGTCAGGGAACGGAGGCCAAGCCCGGACATTTCTTTTGAGAAGTCATTCAACAGGTAGAGATAATTTGATGGATCTTTGGGATGAAGTGTAAATACCAGTAATTGATCATTTCGGGTGATTATCCATAAACGCCCTGAAGTATCGATCGCCATCTGATCCACAATTATACTGATTGGATAAATATCAATGACCTTTTTGTTATTGACCACGTAAATGAAAAATTCGGATTCATCTTTTACAGCGACAATAATTATATTACCATAAGGATCCAGGAGAGCTTTACCTAAGGTTATATTTCCGGCTGAGAATATCAGTTCAGGACGATAGTATGATCGGGGATTATTTTTGCCAGAAACAGAAACGATCCTGTTTTGATTGGTCAGGTATATTTTCTCTTTATTGATAATGATATTTTCAATCCGTGTCAGCGACTTCGGAAGTGGAAACGCCAAAATATTTTTTTTACTGATGCAGTATATGCTGTTGTTGCTGCTGTTGTAAACCCAGGTGCTGTCTCTTTGCTGAAATATGGAAGTGATCAATGCAGGAAACCCATTCAGTGTATTGATCATTTCAACACCCGAGTTGGTCATTTTGGCGATACCGGTTCCATCTATGGCGAACCAGGTGATCCCTTCTC
This sequence comes from Sphingobacteriales bacterium UTBCD1, assembly GCA_002066995.1. Taxonomy (GTDB): domain Bacteria; phylum Bacteroidota; class Bacteroidia; order Chitinophagales; family Chitinophagaceae; genus UTBCD1. The sequence continues at coordinate 637 of MWTC01000014.1, read as the reverse complement.
GGTCAATAAAAATATCACTGAGATTTGTAGTGTTTAATCCTTTTTTGGAGATGACCATTTGGTACCCGCTGCCATCCGGGCTGAGTTTATAGATACTGTCCTTGCTGAAAAGCCACATGTTGTTTTCATTGTCAAAAACCACATTCTGCAGGTACGGCTTTGTTATAGCCTGAATTTTTAGATCAGGAGATACAAATTTGAGGATGCCCTTTTTAAATGATGTTGTGTCAATCTCCCGGGCTCCCTGGTCGGTTGTTGCCCAGATTTGTCCTTGTGAGTTTACAGTAGTGGAAAGTACATTATGGAGCGTTTCAATGGCCGTTACTCTTTTTTGCTGCAAATCATAAACGATCAGCTTTTCTTTTATTAAACTGCTCCATGTTGTTAAAAGGAGAAAATTTTTCCATTGGCTGATTCGATTAATACTCTGGCCTATTTCATTACCCAGATCATTAAGCAGATGGATCTGCACAAAGTGCTTTCCATCGAACTCAAACAATCCTTGATCAGCAGCAACATACCAGGTACCCTCCTTTTTTTTGAAAAAATGATTGATGACAGGACAAAAATTATCAGCAGTATTAAAATTTCCGATCCTGCCTTTTACCAATGTGTTCAGTGATGATACATTCGTGGC
>MWTC01000053.1 GCA_002066995.1 Sphingobacteriales bacterium UTBCD1 | reverse complement strand
TTGCCGTGCATGACGCACAACGTCTGACCAGCTTTGCGTTCGGGCGGGATTTTCGGCAGAAAATTTCGAGCGAGCGACAAAGCTCAAATATACGAAAAGTGTCGAACGTGAACGTTCGACCCGCCTGACGCAAAACTGGCTGTTGTGCGTTCGTTTTTATTTCATTGTTAAGTCGGTTTGTTCATATTCGTTTGTACCTCGTCTTGCTCGCTTCAATTTCCAAAATTTCATTGCATCTTTGATTGATAAATTTGGATTGTCCGCTAAAAATGCTCGCATATATCGGTTGTATTCAAATTGTGGTTCGATTTCTGTTTTATAATTTTTGTCTTTGTTTAACTCTCGCAACCTTTTCCATTCGTTCATTGCTTCATTAAGCGTTTTACCAACATTTACTTTCATCCAATTCATAAATTTCACATTGAATGAAAAATGTGTCCCAATATTTTCTGTAAAAAATTGTCTTACGTTTTCGGTATTTTTGTAGTTGTCTGTAATAATTGTTGTCATTGTTAAAATTTCCGTATTCCAGTCAAATTTTGAAACACTTTTGTTTGGTTTTGCTTCCTGCTTTTTAACTTTTCCAGTGGTAAGAAAATATTTGATTTTTTCTGTTAATTCTATTTTCCCTCCATTTGTACTTATTCCAATCTCTTTGCAAAACGTAACTAATTCGGACTTCAACCAATAGAATTCGTTAAAGTCGGTCAGCGAGATTTTTTTGTCAAGGTTTGGTCTGTCCATTATTTTCGGTTTTTATAAAATGACGCACAACGGTTTGGCAGCTTGGCGTTTGTGGCGGGTTTTAATCGATAAACTTCAATCGAAGAATGAATTTTCAATAAACCGAAAATGTTCAATCGAAGCTGTTCACCCGCCATAACGCCAAACTGCTTGTTAGCGGTTCGGCTTTTTCATTGTCCGTATATTTTTGTCTTTAAGTTAAAACTATATTCTGTCAAAACGCTTTCAAGTTTTTGCCTGTTGTTATTGCTTTCAGGTGCTTTGCTTTCAAGTTGTCTTGCAAAGTCGTTAATTGCTGTCAATATTTTTTGTTTGTCGCTTTCCAAAACTTCTTCTTTTTCTGTCTGCTGCTTTTTTCTTTCCAAACTTTCTTTCGCAATTTTCAGAACTTCATTGTCGTTGTCAAATTGATTGAAAAGGTCATCAATTAAAAGTTCTGGAATAATTTGCTTTGTTGCAAGGTCAGCGGATAAAAGTCCACGAATACAGTAAAACGCTGTTTTATAGGTAAACTTTTTCCCTGTTTCCATTAAGTTGATGTTTCCTTTTGCAAGTGAAATGTAATGATGAAATAATGCCTTAAAGTCAAAGTTCGTAATTATGTCTTGCTGAAAAGTTCTCCAATTAGGAAGTTCGTTGAAGTAAACAATGTTTGCTCTTATCCACTCAAAAACTGTCGGGTTACTTTTTGCTAAAAGTCCGAACATTTTGTCAATGTCATAAGAAACAAAATCAAAATCTCCGTCCATAATTTCAATAATGTCACGGTGTTTTTTGAAGTCAAAATATTGTTGTTTGGATTGCAGGTGAAAACCACGAACGTCATAGTCGCTGTCTGGACTTGCAATTCCCCAAAGTCGGCTTCCACTTTCAATATAGAAAAGTGGTTTTTCGTCAATATCTTTAAATAAGTTGTCAATTTGTTCTCTCATTCTGTCTGTCTATGCGTGGTTGTTTTAAGCTGACCGCTAACACTCAAATTTATGATATAAGACGTATTGTTTCAAAAAATACAATGGCTGAAAACCAATGGGTTGATGTTATACATTCTGTATTGTTATTAGTACAATCCGATCTGACAATCATTAGTTTCTTTTTTCCAAAGCTCGTCAAAAGAACTAATGATATTAATTTAATTGCTTCTTACCTATGTGCGGCATCATTGTTCCCGAAAACGTTTTATTTTATGGAATTATGTGTAATAAAAAATGTTGCATAAATAATATGCATATCCAACACATCCCGAAATCAATTACACCTTAACCAATTCCCAATTCCCTTTCTCCCTCTGAAATCTTATTTCAGCGTTTCCTCCAGCCATCTGAAAAATTCTCTCTGCCATACCAGTGCATTCTGCGGGCTGAGCACCCAGTGGTTTTCATCAGGCAGGTACAGGAATTCACTTTTTATCCCCCTGAGTTGTGCTGCCTGGAATGCCTGCTGCCCCTGTTCGATGGGAACACGGTAATCTTTTCCTCCCTGGACGATCATGATGGGAGTGTCCCACTTGTCCACAAAGTTGCTGGGCGATTGGGAAAAACTTCTTTGTGCCACAGCATTTTTCTTGTCCCAGTAGGGCCCGCCTTTTTCCCAGTTCTCAAACCACATTTCATCGGTGGTACCATACATGCTGCGGAAGTCAAAAACACCATCATGTGCGATGAATGAACGGAATCTTCCCCGGTGCATTCCTACCAGTTCAAAAACGGAGAAGCCGCCGAAGCTGGCGCCCACGCATCCCCTGCGGTTTTTGTCAACGAATTTTTCTTTGCTTACCGCATCAATGGCAGACAGGTAATCCTGCATCACCAGCCCGCCCCAGTCCTTGCTTACCTGTGCATTCCATTTGGTGCCGAAACCCGGCATGCCCCTGCGGTCAGGAGCCACCACAATGTATCCCTGCGAGGCCATCAGTTGAAAATTCCAGCGGAAGGAATAGAACTGAGTGAGCGCCGACTGAGGGCCTCCCTGGCAATAAAGAAGCGTGGGATATTTTTTTGACGGATCGAAGCCGGGAGGATAGATCACCCATACCAGCATTTGTTTATTGTCCACCGTTTTTACAAAACGTCTTTCTGTTTTGCTCAGGCCGATCATATTGTAAACGCCGTCATTCACATGGGTCAGTTGTTTCATTTCGCCGCTGGCGATATCAACGGAGTATATCTCATTTGCATGATTCATGTCGCATCTTGTCACGATCAGCGAGCTTCCGTATTGGCCGATGATACCGTTCACATCAAAATCACCTTTGGTGATCTGGCGGATGGACGGGATCTTTTTTGTCACACCGGTATAGTCCACTTCAAACAACTGAAGCGTGCCATTGGTGGCAGCCCAGAAGAAAAGATGTTTATCATCATCGGCCCAGCGAAATCCTTCCACATGGATATCATCCCTGTGCCCCGTCAGGTTTACAACGCCTGCCGGAGTAAGAGCAACGAGATCCTGTTTATCGGCTTCATAACCGGGCGTCTTCATTTGCAGCCATGCCAGCACTCCGTTCCTGTTGTATTGCGGGCTGATATCGTATCCTTTATTTTTCTCAGTCAGATTAATTGTTTTTCCTGTTTCGATGTCGTATTCATACAGGTCGGTGTTGGTGCTGATGGTATAGGCAGTGCCGTATTCTTTTTTAGTGCAATAAACAATGTGTTTGCCATCGGGGTTCCAGATATAATCTTCATCACCGCCGAATGGTTTTTGGGGACAATCATAAGGCTCGCCGGGCATCTGGTCTTTTTCATCAACAGGGTTCCCATTTTCCATTTTTGATAAAAACACATGACTGAATTTCCCGTCTTCCCATGTATCCCAGTGGCGGTACATAAGGTTGTCGTATATGTAAACATTGGATTTGGGAAGATCCGGGTAAAAATCGGAGCCGGTCACTTTCTTCACTTTTACCTCTTTGCTGCTGATCATATATTTCCCGTCGGGAGAAATATTTTTATCGTTCATCAGGCTTTCGGGATCTTTCACCTCCACGGGTGTGCCCCCATCAGCCGGGATCATGTAATAATACCGGTTGCTTTTGTTGGCCTGCCAATCAGGTATGCTTACAGAATAGATCACGGACTTGCCGTCCTTGCTCATTCCCATTCCCGACACTCTGCCCAGTTTCCACAGAAGTTCAGGCGTCATTTTAGGTTGTGAAAATGCAAACAGGGTTGTCACCAGCAGAAATGCTGTGAAGATTTTTTTCAGCATAGTAATCAATTTTATGAATTGAAGATACTATTCTTTGAAATGCAAAGAACATTCTTCATTATTGCCGCAACTGGCAGGATAAAATAAGATTGTATTCATTATTTTACAGGTTCAATTCTTCCGACAAATGCTGATCACCGTTTTGCAGATCTTAGTGGTGCTGATCTTCCTGGTCTTCCTGATCAACCTGGTGCTGAAGATCACCCGTAAAAGCCGTTTTATTGAACCCTTGCCGGATCATTTTCCTGACCTGCTCCGGGCACATGTACGTTTTTACAGGGAACTTGATGATGCTGGTAAAAAATTCTTTGAGCAAAAGATGAGACATTTTTTTACCGAAGTAAGGATCACGGGTATCGGCACCGATGTGGAAGACATTGACCAGGCATTGATCGGCGCAGCAGCCGTGATACCGGTTTATGCATACAAAGACTGGGAATATATTGACCTGCACGAAGTATTGTTATATCCCGGGGCATTCAGCAGGGATTTTGACCAGGTCGGTTATCATCGCAACGTAACGGGTATGGTGGGAAGCGGTCCTTTGCAGAATGTGATGATCTTGTCGAAGCAGGCGCTGCGTGAGGGTTTTATCAATGAAGAAAGTAAAAGCAATTCCGCCATTCATGAATTTGCCCACCTCATAGACAAGATGGACGGATCACTGGATGGAGTACCTCAGATATTTTTAGCAAAACAAAATGTGGAAGTATGGAATAAGCTGGTGAACGACGCTATCTTGCTGATGCAGCAGGGAAGGTCTGATATTGATCTTTATGCCCTTACCAATAAAGTTGAGTTTTTTGCCGTGGTGACAGAATACTTTTTTAAGAGGCCGGACCTTTTAAAGCATTCTCATCCTGAACTGTGTGCAATGATGGAACAGGTATTTCTGAATAAGTAGGAAAAAAAGATTCAACATTTCAATCTCTCGAGAGGATCAATCCGACAATTCCAATAACAGATAACCCGATCCAGATATAGAGCATTTTCATGGTTTTGATCTCCAGGTACCTGATATGCCAGCCCAGTTTGTAATTCAGGAAAAATCCAAGGGCAATGATGATGACAACGATACTCAGAAAGCGTATGACCATTTTCATGACGATCAGTTTTAGTCATTTTAAAACTAAGAAATTTTTCCTGAAAAAAGTTTGACTTTAGTTGATCCGCTCCGGGAGAAAGAGTATAAGAATAAAGGGACTGTATCAGAAGTAAAAAATCACTTCTACGATCGCATAAGCGATGACACCGGCGCCAAAAAGGACTGCAGGTCTTTGCGAGGCAATAAAAGAAAGCAGATCGCTTCGTCGCTGCACTCCTCGCGAAGACCAACGCGGCAAAAAAAGCCTTCAGGTCTTTGCGAGGCAATAAAAGAAAGCAGATCGCTTCGTCCCTCGCGATGACCTACGCTACAAAAATTACCAAAGCAAACTGCACTCAGGGCAGATCGTTTCGGAGCTGCACTCATCGCGAAGATCAATGCAACATCAATGAAGAGGGCTGTACCGGAAGTAAAGAAATCACTTCTGCAATCGCATAAACGATAACCTATTCGTAGAGGAATACGAATAAAAAAGAGGCTATCTTAACTTTTGAGACAGCCTCAACTTTTTAAACCTGCCTGTGGGAAAACAGGTTTTGATTTTTTATTTCCTAAGCCACTGTAATCTCTTTATCCAGGTACACATCCTGTATCGTATTCAGTATCTCAACACCTTCTTTCATGGGACGCTGGAATGATTTACGGCCTGAGATCAATCCCATTCCGCCTGCACGTTTGTTGATTACTGCGGTCGCCACGGCTTCTGCCAGGTCACTTGCGCCGGAAGAAGCGCCGCCTGAATTGATCAGTCCTGCACGTCCCATGTAGCAATTGACCACCTGGTAGCGGCAAAGATCTATCGGGTGATCTGTGGTAAGCTTATCGTAAACCAGTTTATCAATTTTACCGTAAGGATTCTCTTTTGAATTAAGATAAAGATATCCTCCGTTGTTTTCAGGAAGTTTCTGCTTAATGATATCCGCTTCAATTGTGACGCCGATATGGTTAGCTTGTCCGGTAAGGTCAGCAGAAACATGATAATCTTTTTCTTTTGTTTTAAAGGCAGGATTTCTCAGATAGCACCAGAGTATGGTAGCCATTCCCATCTCATGTGCCATTTCAAACGCTTTGCTTACTTCCTGGATCTGCCTTGTTGATTCTTCGCTTCCGAAATAAATGGTAGCGCCGACAGCCGCAGCGCCGAGATTCCAGCTTGCCTTGATGGAAGCAAACATGATCTGGTCAAATTTATTGGGATAGGTTAGAAATTCATTGTGGTTGATCTTGACGATGAATGGAATTTTATGTGCATATTTCCGTGACAACATTCCCAAACCGCCATAAGTGGTGGCCACGGCATTACATCCGCCTTCCATAGCAAGTTTTATAATATTTTCCGGATCGAAATAGATCGGGTTTTTGGCAAAAGATGCTCCGGCGCTATGCTCTACTCCCTGGTCAACCGGCAGGATGGACAGATATCCTGTGCCCGCCAGTCTTCCGGTATTGTACATCAGTTGAAGATTACGCATTACCTGTGGGTTACGGTCACTATTAGCCCAAATGCGATCTACAAAATCAGGCCCCGGAAGATTCAATTGATCTTTGGAAACGGTTTTTGATTGATGGTTGAGCAGATATTCGGCCTTGCCGCCAAGCAGCTCAATAATTCTTTTTGACATCTGTTTTAATTTTTCAGAATGCAAAGATAAGAAACGCTGTTCTTTTGCCTAAACAGATAAGAGTCAGTAAACAATTTTGTAACCGGAAAAACCGGAGAAAAGAGGATTTAATAAAAGGGGAGAGGTGTCATCACCGCACCTCCTGCTATCCATCGCTGCGCTTCAGGATTGCAGGAGGGTTCCGGACCATTATTTTTTTCATTGGATTTGGACACTACGGTGATTGCAGTCAGGTTTTCAAGGAACTGGACGGGTCTTTCAGGTATTGGATATTTTTCTAAGGATCTGGATCTCGGCTTTCGGACTTGGATTCAACTGGCTTTCGGACCTGGATATTCTGGTTTTTTCTCCTAAAAAAGAAAGAAGTTGATTGATATTGGATTTTTTTGCCTTTTGGTTTTTGCCAAATTACCGGCTCAGGTTTTTCTAAGGATTGGTCAGTTTAGTTTTTGGATGGTTTTTCTTATTTGGATATCGGATTCTGGATAAGATTGATATTGTATCAACCAACTTCTGATGCAAAAATAATTGTGAGATCATTAATAATATAGAGCAAATCTTCTAAACTTTTTTACGGTTATTATTACTGATTTAATCGTAAAGTGGCGTGAATAAAAATGAAGAATCTACCAATAAGAGTGCAGTAATTTTACGAATATCATATTCAATAATGACTGAAAACGCCGATCTATTATAAATTTTGAAAGGGAATGGTTCTTTTATCGCCCTAATGCCTGTATCACGTCATATTTGGTGACGATATGATAATTACCTGCTTCGTCTTTGGCCAGCACCGCACCGTTCTCCTTATTGATAAGGTGGCTTAATCTTTCTACAGGAGTATCAAATTCTACAATGGGGAAAGAAGGTTCTATCACTTCGGAGATCCGGGCATTTTTTATTTCAGGATTATCGAAGATCTTTTGAAACAAACCGCTTTCACTGATGGCGCCTGCAGGTCCGTTGTCCGGGCTTTTTGCCCCGTTCATTACAGGTATGTGTTCAATGTCGTGTTCTTTCATCAATGCCACTGCATCTGCAACAGTTTGTGAAGCATTCACGCTGACGAGTTTTTGAGAATCTCCTCTTGCGCTGATGATGTCTTTAAATGTTTTTACATCCAGGAAACCTCTTTCGATCATCCACTGGTCATTATAAATTTTGGCAACATAACGGCTGCCATGATCATGAAAAATGCAAACGACGAGATCATCTTTTTTCAATCTTCCTTTCAATTGCATCAATCCCTGCAAACAACTTCCTGCACTGTATCCGCAAAAGATGCCTTCTTCCTTAGCGAGCCTTCTTGCCATCACGGCGCCGTCTTTGTCGGTCACCTGCTCAAAATAATCAATCACACTCATGTCATAATTCTCAGGAACAAAATCCTCTCCGAAGCCTTCACTCACATAAGGGTGCACTTCATTCATGTCCACTTCACCGGTACGGAAATATTTTGTAAGCAGCGAACCATAAACATCAATGGCCCATACCTGGATGTTCGGATTTTTTTCTTTCAGAAACATTGCTGTACCCGTAACCGTACCTCCTGTACCCGCAGTGCAGACCAGGTGCGTTATTTTTCCGTCTGTTTGTTTCCATATTTCCGGCCCTGTGGATTCATAGTGTGCCAGCCGGTTGGCAAGGTTGTCATATTGATTGCAGTGAAATGAATTGGGGATTTCTTTGGCAAGCCTGCGTGCTACGGAATAATAACTTCTCGGGTCTTCGGGTTCCACATTGGTAGGACAAACGATCACTTCGGCGCCGACGGCTTTCAGGATATCCATTTTCTCCTTGGATTGTTTGTCGGTGGTGGTGAAAATGCATTTATATCCTTTCACTACGGCAGCAAGCGCCAGTCCCATTCCGGTATTGCCGGAAGTGCATTCTATAATGGTGCCTCCGGGTTTCAGTTTGCCTTCTTTTTCCGCCACTTCGATCATTTTCACAGCCATGCGGTCTTTGATCGAATTCCCCGGATTGAAATAATCCACTTTGGCAGCAACAGTGCAGGGGAGATTCCTGGTTATTTTGTTCAAACGGATCAGCGGAGTATTGCCGATGGTCTCAAGGATGTTGTTTTTAATGTCCATAGCTGTTTTTTGCATTACGAAGTTACGATTTATTGACCTGAGCGGGTACCGGAGAAGGGAAATAAAGAAACCCTCCTGTGAGCAGAAGGGTTTACCGGCCACGCAGAAAGCGGGCTTGCTTAACGAAATAATATTCAGGCTTTTTTATGAAAAGATTTTCTTTTGCTGCTTAAATAATTATCAAGAAGGAAAAGCCCCAGAACTATGTTGATCATCATAAAAATGTTCACATAAGTATTGCTGAAAAATTTATTGAAGTTCACTTTGCTCAGATCAAAAGGCATACTTCCATTTCCTGTCGTATTCCATTCTGCCTGCCCAAAGCCATAAATTAGAAACCCCACGATGACCGCAATAAAAAATAAACCAATCCCCCAGATGATCCTTTTATTGATATAGGTTTTTGTTGCCGGTGCGATATGATACCTGGAGATTTCTTCCATTACGTTTTTTGTAAAACGGAGTGAGGGCGCTTCCAGCTCCGAAGACTGCAACAATTGATGCGTCTCCAGCAATTCATGGTATTTTGCTTTCCATTCCGCATCACTCTGCACCAGTTTGTCTATCACCGACCTCTCTTCTGCAGAGGATAGGCCATCAATATAGTCCCAGAGACGTTCTTCAGTATTTCTTTTTGTTTCCATGATCTGTTTATTAATTTAGATCTTTTACCTCTTCGGTAAAATAAGTTTCCATTTTTTCTTTTAAGCGTTGCCGGGCACGGTGCAGCCTCACTTTCGCGGTTTTTGGATCCACTCCCAGCACCTGCCCGATCTCTTCCAGGCTTTGTTCTGATTTATAAAACAAAGTTATGATCTCCGCATCATCATGATGAAGCAGGGCGATCGCTTCATTTACCATATTGATCCTTGATTTCTGTTCCACCAGGTTTGCCCGGAATCCCGAATCTTTACTGTCCGCCACTTCAAACACTTTTTCATGATCCAGAGAATAGGTTTCCGGTTTTTTCTTTCTCAAAAAAGTGATGCAGGTGGTATTGACAATGGTATATAGCCAGGTGCTGAATTTGGACGCTCCTCTGAAATCTGCCAAAGAACGAAAAGCTTTTACGAAAATATCCTGTGATACTTCTTCGGCATCTTCCCTGTTTTTGGTAAAGCGCATAGTCAGCGTGAAAACATAATTCTGATAACGCTCCACAAGCCCTGAATATGCCTGGTGATCGCCGCTCAATACCCTGCTGATGATTTCATTATCGCTAAGCCCGGTTGACATTCTGAATACTAAGACTACATAATTATAATACCGGTTACAATTCAAATTACGAATTTTAATGAACTGTAACCAAATTTTACCGGCTGTAGTCATAGTGTATGTAAAACGATTCAGAAAAAGTTCTTTATACTGTAACCACGGCCCAAAACCAGTAGTCACATCAAAAGAAGCTGAATAATATTTTAACCTTAAAAATTTGAGCTATGAGAGGAGAATTTTTAATACCAATCGTAATGTTTGCAGGTGGGTTTGCCATGATATTCGGGATAGTTTATCTGAAAACCCGTCAAAACCTTGCCATGATTGAAAAAGGGATGAACCCTAAAGAGTTTGCCAACAGGCCGGCTCCGTATAAGAATCTTAAATGGGCATTGTTGCTGATCGGTGCAGGCGCCGGGTTGCTGGCGGCATATCTACTGGATGAATATGTTTTGCACCATACCTATATGCAGAAAGTAGTCAATGGAAATGTTTATAAAGACCGTATAGATGATAATCCTGCTATTTATTTTGCCCTGATAGCCATTGGTGGCGGGCTCGGTTTATTCGGTTCTTACCGTATAGAAAAGCAGTGGTGGGAAAGGCAGGAAAACAAGCAATCGTAATAAATTAATCATCATTGATTACCGAAAGCAATTCTTGAATAAGGATTGCTTTTATTTTTCCAACACTTCAATGGCTTTTTTAATTACGGGATCATCCGTATTCAGCACTTCATAATACCCTTCGCTTCTCCACCTGAAACGTGCCAGGTTTGCCTTTAATCTTTTTTCCAATGAAAGTTTATCCGTTTCCGGGACTGTATTAAGGTTTATAGTGTCTTTTAACGAATACTGAACCAGTTGGTGCCACATTTCATTGACGTTATTAAAATCTTTTACAAACTCTTCCGGTGTGGCAAATTCCTGCAACTGTGATTTGTGTTGTAAATAATAGAGGTAAACAAATTTATACAGGGTACCATCAAGTATCACTTTGGCAGAACTGCGCTGGAAGGTACTGGTGTCTAACGGTACAAAAATATCAGGCATGATGCCGCCGCCGCCATAGACGATTCTTCCTTTTGGCGTTTTGTATTGCTTGCCATTATTTATCTTATTGGAATCCGCATACAGCGCTTCCCCGTCAGAGTAGCGTTGCCAGATCTCATCCATATAAACTTTTTTTCCTTTGTCATATGGACGCTGAATGCTTCGGCCTAACGGCGTATAATATCGGGCAGTAGTAAGCCGGATGGCAGAACCGTCACTCAGGGGATATTGTTGTTGCACCAATCCTTTTCCGAATGTACGCCGGCCAATGATGGTGGCACGGTCCCAATCCTGTAATGCACCGGCCAGTACTTCACTGGCGCTTGCAGTTAATTCATCTACCAGCACCGTAAGCTTTCCTGTTTCGAAAAGACCCGGTCGTTTCGCTTTGTATTCCTGTTTGGGTGCATTAATACCCTGCGTATAAACAATAAGCTTGCTGTCATCCAGGAACTCATCAGCAATATCCACGGCTTCATTCATAAATCCTCCGCCGTTTCCTCTCAGGTCAAGTATCATCTCCTGCATTCCCTGTTTTTGCAGGGCTTCCAGGGATTGCATGAAATCCACGTAAGTATGCTCAGAAAATTTATTCAGTTTGATATAACCGGTTTTTTTATCTATCATGTAAGAAGCATCTACTGACGATACAGGTATCATGCCCCTGGTTACCGTAAAGTCAGAGATATTATGATTACGCATGATCTGCAGGATTGTTTTTGAGCCCTGCTCACCCCTGATGATCTTTTTTACTTCATCAGTAGTCACTTTTCCTCCTACAAGGGAGGAACTGTCTGCTTTCAGTATCTTGTCGCCAATCTGCAGGCCTGCTTTATCACCCGGCCCGGAGGGTATTACATACAGTACATTGACGGTATCGCTGAATATATTGAACTCAACACCAATGCCTTCAAATTTGCCGCCGAGGTCCTCATTCACTTCCTGCAGTTTAGAGGCAGGTATATAGACCGAGTGAGGATCCAGTTCGTTCATGATATCCTGTATGGCATTTGCCTGCAGCGTATCCATCCGCACCGAATCTACATATTTCAACCTGATCAGATCAAGCGCCTCCTGCAGGGAATTGCGTTTACCTGTTTTAAACAAACCATTCCGGCCACTCATTTCGTTATGCAGCTTACTGCCGAAGTACATTCCCACGATCATCACAATCGCAAAAAGAAGAGGTAGCCAAACCTGCAATTTTTTATTCTGCATCACTTACCTTTATTTTTTATAATGACGCAAAGTAAGGGATTTGGAGATAAAGGATGCTTCGTTCCTGTAAATCAACATATTTTTAATGCCAACAAATAAACTTATTGCGGATAGCGGCGCTACTAAAGCCGAATGGTGCCTGTTGGATGGTAAAAAAACAAAAACGGTATTTACCCAGGGGATCAGTCCCTATTTTCTCAATTCTGTGCAGATACAGGAACTTCTGGTGAAGACTTTGAAGCCCAAACTGAAGAACAGTGCTGTTGATGAAATATTTTACTATGGAACCGGTTGTGCTAATTCGGGAAATAAATTGATAGTTAAAAAAGCATTGCAAAAAGTATTCCCGGGAGCTACAATACATGTGGACAATGACCTGGCAGCAGCGGCAAAGTCGGTTTGCGGCAGGGAAAAAGGAATGGTGGGTAACCTGGGAACAGGATCTTTTTGCTGTTTCTATGATGGAAAAAAGATTGCAAAGCAAACACCGGGAATCGGGTATGCATTAGGCGACGAAGGCAGTGGGGCTTACCTGGGGAAAAAACTAATTCAATATTATCTATATGATATATTTGACGAAGACCTGAGATCAAGGTTTCATGCAAAATATGTGACCAACAGGGTGGAAATCCTGGAGAATGTTTATAAAAAACCAATGCCTAACCGGTATCTTGCAGGCTTTGCATTGTTTCTAGCAGAAAACAGGGGGCATTATATGGTAGAAAACATTATTGAAGACGGGTTGAATGATTTTTTCTTCAATCATTTGTGCCGGTACAAAGAATCAAATAAATTCCCTGTACATTTTGTTGGCGGAGTTGCATTTGGATTTCAGGATGTATTGATAGACCTTTGCGCAACTTATCAAATGAAACCTGGTAAAATATTAAAAAACCCCATGCCGGGTTTGGTTGAATACCACAGTTAAAGATCGGAATAAATATGGCGTTTGAAAAAATTACGGAGTTGCCCAGTAGTTACCGACACCTGGAGAAGATGTCGGTGAATGAACTGCTCACTTTCATAAATAAGGAAGATCAATCTGTTCCCTTTGCAGTTGAAAAAGCAATTCCGCAGATTGAAAAACTGGTGGAAGCAGTCAGTGATAAAATGCTGATGGGAGGGCGGTTGTTTTATATAGGAGCCGGCACCAGTGGCAGGCTGGCTATTGTAGATGCAAGCGAATGCCCGCCTACCTTTGGGGTACCTTACGGACTGGTCATTGGCATTATTGCCGGTGGAGAAAAAGCCATTACTTCTGCAGTCGAGTTTGCCGAGGATGATAGAGGACAGGGATGGAAAGACCTGCAGGTATATAACGTTTCCGACAAAGATGCCGTAATCGGAATTGCAGCCAGCGGCACCACTCCTTATGTCATAGGCGCACTGGATGAATGCCGCAAAAGAGGTATTGTCACCGGCAGCATCTCCTGCAACCCCGATTCACCCATCAGCGCTGCAGCTGAGTTTCCGATAGAAGTAATTGTGGGGCCGGAGTTTGTCACCGGCAGCACCCGCATGAAAAGCGGTACGGCACAAAAACTTGTTTTGAACATGATCTCCACTTCTATCATGATACAGCTGGGCCGTGTGGAAGATAATAAAATGGTGAACATGCAGCTCACCAATGAAAAGTTAGTGGACCGTGGCGTAAAAATGCTGATGGAACGGCTGAAGATGAATGACTATGATAAAGCCAAAGTATTATTGCTCCGGTATGGGAGTGTAAAAAAAGCTTCGGAGCTGGCGGTTTTATAAAAAGCTTTTATTTCTCAGTTCCATTCAGTATTTTGTGCCCCTCATATCATCTTTGTGGTGATCTATTCTGAACATATCGTTTCTGCTGTTATTGAAACTCCTGTTGCAACCGGGAGCACTTCTGGCATTTCTACAACTACTACCACAACAACAATCCCGTAAAACGGGATTAAATATTTTCATATCATCAATGGGCATTCAGCTGAAAGACGGATCAAAGTCTTTTTGCATTATTTAATCAGTTTATTTATCAAAACATTACACATGCAAGTATTAAAATTCGGAGGCACATCAGTTGCCAACTCAGAAAATATAAACAAGGTTGCTGCCATAATCAGAAATGAAGTTCAAAAAGACAGAACAGTCGTGGTGGTATCTGCACTGGGCGGAGTCACCGACCTGCTGTTGTCGGCTGCTGTTCTGGCATCGGAAGGCAATGAGCAGTATAAAGAAAAATTAGCAGTTATTGAACAGCGGCACCTGGATACGGTAAAAGGTCTTATTGCTCCTGTGCAACAGAGTTCTTTATTGAGTTTTGTAAAAAAATCATGCAATGAAATAGAAGATGTCTGTAATGGAATCTTCATGCTTGGAGAGTTGACTTCAAGAACCAGGGATCGCATCTCCTGTTACGGGGAGTGGCTCTCCTCTCAGATCATTTCTGCCAAACTTAAGGCAGATGGCATCAGCAATGAATGGAAGGATACACGGGAATTGATTTCCACCAATTCTAATCATACAGCGGCTGAAGTGAAATTTGAGATAACAAATGAAAAAATAAAAAAATTTATTTCAGGATCCGGTTCTGAATTGTTCGTCATACCCGGGTTTATTGCTGCAGATCAAAATGGGATTACAACTACATTGGGAAGAGGCGGTTCTGATTATACCGCCGCTATTATTGCTGCAGCTTTGGATGCAACTGTATTGGAAATATGGACTGATGTCAGCGGCATGATGACTGCGGATCCAAGACTTGCCGCCAATGCACATATCATCCCTAAGATTTCATACCAGGAAGCGATGGAACTTTCTCATTTTGGGGCAAAAGTCATTTATCCTCCTACTATCCAGCCGGTAATGAGTAAAAACATCCCGGTGGTCATTAAAAACACTTTTTCCCCGTCCGGTGCGGGAACTACCATTCATAACGGCTTTGCTCATGAAAATACTCCGAAGAACAGTGACGGCAGTATAGTAAGGGGTATCTCCAGTATCAATAATATTTCTCTTATCAGCCTGGAAGGAAGCGGCATGATCGGCATTCCCGGTTTTTCCAAAAGATTATTTGAAGCATTGAGCAACGAAAAGATCAATGTGATACTGATCACTCAAAGTTCGTCCGAACATTCTATTTGCGTGGGCATTGAGACTGCTTCCGCCAGCAAAGCCAGGCAGGCCATAGATGACACATTTGTCAATGAGATCGCATTGCATAAAGTGGAACCTTTAAAAGTGGAGACTGATCTTTCTATTGTGGCATTGGTGGGGGAGCAAATGAAAAGCCACTCGGGTATCAGCGGGCGGATGTTCGGTGCATTGGGAAAAAACGGTGTGAATGTCCGGGCCATTTCGCAGGGATCGTCTGAAAAAAATATTTCTGCAGTGATTTCCACCAAAGATGTCGGCAAGGCCATCAACGTACTGCATGAAGAATTTTTTGAAACAACTTACAAACAGGTAAACCTGTTTATTGCCGGTACGGGAAATGTAGGATCCAGGCTTTTGGCTCAGTTGAGCCAGCAGCTCGGTTTTTTAGAACAGCAAATGCTGATGCATGTGAGAGTGGTTGGTTTGTGTAATAGCAGGAAGATGCTCATAGATGAGGAAGGCATCGGCCTGTTGCGGTGGAAGGAAAAACTGGAGCAGGGAAATAAAGCAGCCATTTCAGAGTTTGTTGAAAAGCTGATCAGGTTAAATCTTAGAAATTCTGTTTTCATAGATGTGACAGCCAGCGGGGAAATTGCCGGGTACTATGGGAAACTCCTGGAAAAAAGTATTGCAGTGGTTGCCTGCAATAAAGTGGCGGCATCTTCAGAATATTTTAAATATAAAAAATTGAAGGATCTTGCAAGAGAATATAACAGCCAGTTTCTTTTTGAAACCAATGTTGGCGCCGGGCTGCCGGTCATTGGCACATTGAATGATCTTTTAAGCAGCGGTGATCGTGTTCACCGTATTGAGGCAGTGTTGAGCGGCACTTTGAATTTTGTGTTCAATAATTATGATGGTAAAAGAAAATTTGCAGCAGTAGTGAAGCAGGCACAGGAAGAAGGATATACAGAACCTGATCCGAGGCTGGATCTCAGCGGAACCGATGTGATGCGGAAAGTTCTGATACTGGCGAGAGAAGCAGGGCAGAAAATTGAAATGAGCGACATTCAAAATCATTCTTTTTTACCTGAATCCTGCATGAAGGGTTCTGTGGAGGATTTTTATAAAGCGATGGAACAGGAAGAGCCGCATTTTAAAAAGATTTATGAAGAAGCTAATGCGAGCGGGAGCAAATTAAAATTTGTCGCCTCTTACAGTTCCTCTCCGTCAGACAGTTCCCAGGGAACTGCTTCGGTCGGACTACAGCATATTGGCCCGCATCAGGATCTTTATCATTTATATGGGAAAGATAACGTTGTCTTGTTTTTCACTGATCGTTATAAAGAGCAACCTCTTGTAATTAAAGGCGCCGGCGCCGGCGCTGAAGTGACAGCAAGCGGAGTATTTGCCGATATTTTAAGAGCTGTTAAACATTAAAAGATAATGGAAAGAGTAAAAGTAAAGAGTTATGCTACCGTGGCGAACCTTGTTTGCGGCTTTGACATTCTTGGCATGGCATTGAATGAGCCTTATGACCTCATGGAAGTTCAACTGCTGAATGAGCCCAAAGTGGTCCTTCATAACAAAGATCAGTTCGGATTGCCGGAGGATCCGGAAAATAATGTTGCCGGTGTGGTATTACTTTCAGTATTGGAGAGTATGAAACATAAGATCGGGTTTGATGTGGAGATACAAAAACAGATCAAACCCGGAAGCGGTTTGGGATCAAGTGCAGCAAGTGCAGCAGGCGCTGCTGTGGCTGCCAATCTATTGCTTGGGAATATTTTTTCCAAAGAAGACCTGGTCCGTTTTGCAATGAATGGGGAGAAACTGGCCTCAGGTGTGAAGCATGCTGACAACATCACTCCCTGCATTTATGGCGGAGTCAGTCTTATCCGGTCTATATTCCCGTTAGATATCGTTTCCATTCCAGCACCTGATCTTTTTGTTACGGTGGTTCACCCGCAAATAGAAGTAAAGACTTCTGATGCAAGACAGATATTAAGAAAACAGATCTTGCTGAAAGATGCGATCAGGCAGTGGGGAAATATTGCAGGATTGGTTACCGGTTTTTTGAAAAAAGATTTTGACCTGATCAGCCGCTCGCTGGAAGATGTGATCATAGAACCCGTTCGCAGTATTTTAATACCGGGCTTTGATGAAGTGAAACGAAAATGTAAAGAAGCAGGAGTGCTGGGAGGTGGTATTTCCGGATCAGGACCTTCCGTTTTTATGCTCAGCAGGGACAGGCTTGCCGCAAGCGAAGCTGAGAACGTTATGAAAGATGTTTATACCCGGATCGGGATAGGGTACAATACTTATGTTACCACTATTAATCAAAAAGGAGTGGAGATGGTGAAAGACGGGCAATAAGAGAAGAAAGCAGGCGATGGGGAAATTATATTATGCGTCATGAAACAAATCATTCAAATTAAAAAATAGCAGGTGAAGTTTTTCAGTACAGGCAGGCGGTCATCAACGGTTGATTTTAAAGAAGCAACGATAAAAGGCCAGGCGCCGGATAAAGGATTGTATTTCCCGGAAGTGATCCCGGTACTTGACAATGAGTTTATCAGGAAAATTGAAAGTTTGCCCAATGAAGAAATTGCTTTTCGGGTTATCAGGCCTTATGTTGAAGAAGTAATGCCGGAAGAAAAATTAGTTCAGATAATTTCTGAAACAATTAATTTCCCGATACCGTTGGTTCCCGTTACAGAAACTATTTTTTCTCTGGAATTATTTCAGGGGCCCACGCTTGCTTTTAAAGATGTAGGTGCCCGGTTTATGAGCCGGTGCCTCGGATATTTTATGAAAGGCTATGATAAAAAGGTAACTGTGCTGGTGGCCACTTCGGGTGATACCGGCGGAGCAGTGGCAAACGGGTTTTATGAAACAGAAGGGGTAGAGGTGATTATCTTATATCCTTCAGGAAAAGTAAGTCCTGTGCAGGAAAAACAACTCACTACATTGGGAGGTAATATTCATGCACTGGAAGTGAAAGGCACTTTCGATGACTGCCAGCAGATGGTGAAGAAAGCATTTGCCGATGAAGAAATCAATAAAAAACGCTTTCTCACTTCTGCCAATTCCATAAACGTGGCAAGATGGCTGCCTCAGCAGTTCTATTATTTTTTTGCATACAAGCAGTGGCCTTATAAAAAAGACCCTCCGGTGATCTCTGTTCCGAGTGGAAATTTTGGAAATATTTGTGCTGGTATCCTGGCACAGAAGTCAGGATTACCGGTCAGGCATTTTATTGCAGCCTGCAATGCAAATGATGTGGTAAGTGACTATCTGCTGTCGGGCGTTTTTAAAAGCAAAGACGCTGTCGCCACATTGAGCAATGCCATGGATGTGGGCAATCCCAGTAATTTTGTCCGCATACTGGAAATTTTTCATCACCATTTTCCTGATCTGAAAGCACAGCTTTCATCTTTCGCCGTAAGCGATGAAGCAACACTGGCGGCGATCGGCGAGGTTTATGCAAGCCATGATTATTTAATGGATCCTCATGGAGCAGTGGGATATGTTTCATTGCAAAAATACTTTACAGGCCATCCTTCGGAGAAAGGAATATTTCTTGAAACAGCTCACCCGGTAAAATTTCCCCGGGCTGTGGAGAATGCTACAGGCCGGGAAACAGAAATCCCTTCGGCGCTGGCAGAACTGATGAAAAAAGAAAAGAAAAGTATTTTGATAGACAATGATTTTGATCAGCTTAAAGAATATTTGCTTTATTAATTTTGTTGTGTAAATTATATTTGTAGCGGAGAGCCTGATCATGCATGACATTGAACCTTTTTTCAACTGGAGACATATTTATGTGAGCGAGGAAGATGAGCGGTCGCCTTTCTTCGGACGCCAGTATTCTGAATTTGAATTTTCTCAAACGGTTTACAATTACTATATCCATCCGCAATGGGATGACTTCGGCAGCCGCACCCTTTACTTAAAAGTATTGCTGGCTGATTATGAAGAAAAATATGCGATCATTGAAATGATCGGTGAGTGGAATGATGCCATTGAAAATGATATTATGGAATTGAAGAGAGAGGTGCTGGAACGATTCATGGATGAAGGTATTTACAAGTTCGTGCTTGTTGCGGAGAATGTGCTGAACTATCACAGCGACTGCAAAGATTATTACGAAGAATTATATGAAAATGTAATGGAAGAAAACGGATGGGTAGTTTGCCTCAATATGCCGGAACAAACGCAGTACGATTTCCGGAAAGCCAGCCTGAACCGTTATGTTGAACTGATGGCGCTTGAAAACTGGAGAACTTATAAGCCTTTCCATTTATTCAAAAAAATAGATGGTGAACTCATGTCAAGATTAAAAGCGTAATTGTTTTTTTTATTTTTTTTCAATTACCTTAGTCCCGCTGCTTCCCTGTGTGAAAAATAAATCAGCGACCTGGAAAATATTGGTCAGAAATAAATTTTGGTAAAAACTTTTCCTTTGATGTATTCATTACGATAGTACCTTTATACGGTTTTTAAATTCATCTTGTTTTTTATGAAATGGTCTGAAATATTCACTTCGGCAATAGGAAAAAAATTGGTGATGGGTTTGTCGGGTTTGTTTCTTATTTCTTTCCTGGTTATACATGTCGGCCTTAATGCCTGCATCTGGGCAAATGATGGCGGTGTCATGTTTAATAAAGCAGCACACTTTATGGACACTTCGGTTGTGATACGGATTATTGAAGTGGTATTGTTTGCGGGATTTTTCATACACATTATACAGGGTATAGTTCTGGAAATACAGAACCGGAGCAAGAGAAAAACCGGTTACCAGGTTAAACTGGGAAACAGGGGAAGTAAATGGAACAGCCGGTACATGGGTTTGCTGGGAACCATTGTTTTCATGTTCCTGATCATACACTGGAAGCAGTTCTGGATCCCTTCCCGTTTTACAGGAGTCAACCCGGTCATGATAGACGGCAAGGAAATGCAGAATATGTTTAACCTGATGAAAGTTACTTTTAGTGAACTGTGGGTAGTGATCATTTATGTAGTAGCATGTTATTCCCTTTGCTGGCATTTGATCCACGGTTTTCAAAGTGCTTTCAGAACTATTGGGGTGTACAATAGCCGCTACCTGTCCCTGATCAATAAAACGGGTATTGGATTTTCTGTGATTGTATCACTGGCATTTGCCATGATGCCTGTATCAATGTATTTAAATTGGGTGTGAGGGGCGAAGTGACAGGAAAATTTTTTGTTACGCAGATGATGTATTCCGGGTAATGTGAGCGGGTGAATTATAAAATTGATGAATTTTCAAATCTTTGAAGTCTCATGTTGAATCCTAAAATTCCGACGGGCCCATTAGAAAAAAAATGGACAAATTATAAAGATCATTGTAAGCTGGTGAACCCGGCCAATAAGCGTAAGCTTGAGATTATTGTTATCGGCACCGGGTTGGCCGGAGCATCTGCTGCAGCATCATTGGCGGAATTGGGTTATAAAGTAAAATCATTCTGCTTCCAGGATTCCCCGCGGCGGGCACACAGTATTGCTGCACAGGGCGGGATCAATGCTGCAAAAAATTATCAAAACGACGGGGACAGTGTTTATCGCCTTTTTTATGATACGATAAAAGGAGGGGACTACCGCTCCCGTGAATCGAATACTTACCGGCTGGCAGAAGTTAGCGCTAATATCATTGATCAATGCGTGGCGCAGGGTGTTCCTTTTGCAAGGGAATACGGCGGGTTACTTTCAAACCGTTCTTTCGGAGGGGTGCAGGTGCAACGTACTTTTTATGCAGCAGGGCAAACAGGACAACAGCTTTTAATTGGCGCTTACCAGGCGCTGGAGAGACAAATTGCTTTAGGCGCCGTGGAAATGTATTCCCGTCATGAGATGCTGGACATAGTTGTCATTGACGGAAAGGCAAGAGGCGTTATTGTACGAAACCTGATCACGGGAGAACTGGAAAGATATTTCGGGCATGCAGTGGTACTATGCAGCGGAGGATATGGAAATGTATTCTACCTTTCTACCAATGCAATGGGAAGCAATGTGACGGCTGCATGGAAAGCACATAAGAGGGGGGCCTATTTCGGCAATCCCTGCTATACGCAGATACATCCTACCTGTATCCCGGTTACGGGTGATCATCAAAGCAAGTTGACCTTGATGTCAGAATCATTGCGTAATGACGGTAGAATATGGGTGCCTAAAAAACAAGGTGACAACCGTAAAGGGAACGAGATACCTGAAGAAGAAAGAGACTATTACCTTGAAAGAAGGTATCCTGCATTCGGAAATCTTGTTCCGAGAGATGTCGCATCACGTGCTGCGAAGGAAAGATGTGATGCGGGTTATGGCGTCGGGACGTCGAAGCAGGCTGTATTTCTCGACTTTTCAGATGCCATTAAGCGTTATGGCAGGATAGAATGCGGTAAACTGGGTAATCATCATCCGGACGCTGAAGAAATCCGTCATCATGGAATGGAAGTGGTGAAAGAAAAATACGGGAACCTGTTTGACATGTATGAAAAAATCACCGGAGAGAATCCTTATGAAGTTCCGATGAGAATTTACCCGGCAGTGCATTATACCATGGGAGGCCTGTGGGTGGATTATGAATTGATGACCACTGTTCCGGGATTGTATGCATTAGGTGAATGTAATTTTTCGGATCACGGGGCCAACCGTCTTGGCGCATCGGCATTGATGCAGGGACTGGCTGATGGATATTTTGTGATCCCTTATACGATCGGTAATTACCTTGCTGATGAGATCAGGACCCCTGCTACCCCGACAACACACCCGGCATTTGAAGAAGCAGAAAAAGCTGTTGCGGAAAGGATCAATATACTGATGAACATAAAAGGCGCTCATACTACCGAGAGTTTTCATAAACGGTTGGGGAAGATCATGTGGGACAAATGTGGCATGGCCAGAAATTCTGCGGGGTTGAAAGAGGCAATTTCAGAAATAAAAAATTTAAAAGAAGAATTCTGGAAAAATCTGCGCATACCCGGTGAAATCAAAGAAATGAATCCTGAATTGGACAAAGCACAAAGGGTAGCTGATTTTATTGAATTAGCCGAACTGGTCTGTATGGATGCATTGGCCCGGGAAGAAAGCTGTGGCGGTCATTTCCGTGAAGAATACCAGACTGCTGACGGTGAGGCATTGAGAAATGATGACCGCTTCATGTTTGTATCCGCATGGGAATTTAAAAATGGCAATGGATGGGAAATGCATAAAGAAGAATTGAAGTATGAAGAAGTGAAGCCGACGCAGAGAAGTTATAAATAATGATGGTTTGATGATTAAATGGTTTTCAGACTGAATTAATTAATTGACAATTTTTACTTATGACTGAAAAGTATCTTAAATTAAATGACATTGAAACTTACAAGACTTCGTTTCATCTTATCAATTATGTATGGGATGTCGATTTAAATTGGGATTCATTTGCAAGAAGAACTGTTGGAGAACAATTCGTAAGAGCTTCGGATTCCATTTCAGTAAATGTTGCAGAGGGAGTTGGGAGATATTTTAAAAAGGATAAGATCAGATTTTATTTTAATAGCTCCGGATCTGTAAAAGAATGATTTGATTGGAATGAAAAATAGAAAATCAGGAAGTTGTTAACAGAAAATGAGTATGCTTATATTTTTGGTGAACTGCAGCGGTTACCGGAGTCAATAAATAAACTGATAAAATATACAAACTTAAAATTGGCAAAATAACCATTAAGCAATTTAGCCATAAGGCCATTGTTTAATTGCCGAATTCAAATATGGAACACTATACAATGAATTTAACGCTGAAAGTCTGGAGGCAGAAAAATAGCGCCTCAAACGGAAGATTTGAAACCCTGGAAGTAAAAAATATTTCTTCAGAGATGTCTTTCCTGGAAATGTTTGACGTTTTGAATGAAAGGCTGGTAAATGAAGGGAAAGACCCGGTTGCTTTTGATCACGATTGCCGGGAGGGTATCTGCGGCATGTGTTCTATGTATATCAATGGAAGGCCGCATGGCCCCTGGCATGGCACCACCACCTGCCAGCTGCATATGAGGGCATTCAAAGATGGGGATACTATTGTTGTGGAGCCGTGGCGGGCAAATGCATTCCCGGTGATTAAAGACCTGATGGTGGATCGCACTGCTTTTGATCGTATCATACAGGCCGGAGGTTATATTTCAGTAAATACCGGTAATGCTGTTGACGGAAATGCCATTCCGATTGAAAGATATAAAGCCGAAAAATCTTTTGCCGCTGCAGCCTGCATCGGCTGCGGAGCATGTGTGGCTGCATGTAAAAATTCTTCAGCAATGTTGTTCACGGCTGCAAAAGTTTCTCATCTCGCTTTATTGCCTCAGGGGGATCCTGAAAGAAAGACAAGGGCTTTGAATATGATCGCACAGATGGATAAAGAAGGCTTTGGCTCCTGTACCAATACCGGTGCCTGTGAAGCGGTATGCCCCAAAGAAATTTCAATTGATTATATTGCCCGTTTAAATTCAGAATATGTTTCTGCAGCATTTTTACAGGATGAAGAAAAAGAGTAATGAATTTTCCGTCATTAAAACCAAAATGATCTAGCTTCATTTCCCTTATCTCAACGGGCAGGTTTGCGGGTATAGCCTGCTGCAATATGCCCTTTTTACCCGAATTAACACGATGGGATAACTTTTTAAACAATAAAAGGCCGGATTTTGCGATTTTGAATAAAACTCACTGCTATTGAGTGGTTTAAAGAGGATATCGCTGTTCATGATTATAGCGCTGGCAACCTTTTGGAGCAGCGCCCAGTTCCCGGTTTTTAATACCGCATCCAATCTCAGGCAAAAAAGGATTCCGGTTGCTGCTGACAGCCTGCGGATAGATTCATTAAGCATTATTCCAAATACTTTTCGTATTGCTTCTGTGCCTGCAGACGATTATAAAATTGATTATATAAAAGCAGAATTAAGGTGGATCAGGAAACCTGTAATGGACAGTGTTGTTCTCACCTACAGGGTATTCCCATACCAGTTGAATTTTGTTGCCCGCCGATTGCCCCTCGACAGTGTTTTGAAACAATTGTATATAATTCCTTATCAGTTTAACAGGGAGTTGTCGGATGAGCAAAGAAGTATCTTTAATTTCGGATCGCTTAAGGCTGAAGGAAGTTTCGGAAGACAGATTGCATTTGGTAACAGCCAGGATGCTGTACTGAATTCAACATTGAACCTGCAATTGAGCGGGATACTGGGAGACAGCATAGAAATACAGGCTGCCATCACGGATAATAACATCCCGATTCAGCCGGACGGAACCACACAACAGCTGAATGAATTTGACCGGGTATATCTGCAGTTTAAAAAGAAGAATCCGGCTGCCGGGCAAACGGGCTGGCAACTGGATCTCGGCGATATTGATATAAGGCAGAATCAAAGTTTTTTTTTAAATTTTTATAAAAGATTGCAGGGCATATCTTTTCAAACAACTAACCGCATCTCGAATAATGTTATCTCCAGGACTTTGGTAAGCGGCTCTATTGCAAAAGGAAAGTTTACAAGAAATGTGTTGCAGGGATTAGAGGGGAATCAGGGACCATACCGGCTAACCGGCTCTAATAATGAAATGTTCTTCATTGTATTGGCAAATACGGAAAGAGTTTTCCTGGATGGAGTGCAGTTGCAGAGAGGAGAAGACCAGGATTATATCATCAACTACAATACTGCCGAGGTGACTTTTACTCCGAAGCACATGATCACCAAAGACAGCCGCATACAGATAGAGTTTGAATATGCTGACCGTAATTATCTGAATTCAAACCTGTATCTCTCACAGGAAACGGATCTCGGCAAGAAGCTGAAACTGAACATCGGGTTGTTCAGCAACAGCGACGCTAAAAATTCACAGATAAACCAGGTATTGGATAATAAACAAAAACAATTCCTGGCAAATCTTGGCGACAGCATTCAGAATGCATTTTATCCCGCTGCCATATTGGACACTTTTGCCGCAGGTAAGATCTTATACCAGAAAATATATGTCAATACCGGGGCCGGCCTTGATTCATTTTATCAGTATTCTGCCGATCCGAATCTTGCAAAATTCAATCTCTCATTTTCCCAGGTAGGACAGGGCAACGGCAACTATGTTCCCGATCTGAACGGAGCCAATGGGAAAGTATATCAATACATAGCACCGGTCAATGGCGTGAAACAAGGGAGTTTTGAACCGGTAATTATTCTGGTGACTCCCAAAAAACAGCAGATCATTAATCTTGGATTTGATTATGATATTAACAGGAATACATCATTAAAAACAGAACTGGCAATGAGTGATTATAACCCGAACACATTTTCCTCATTAAGCAACTCTGGTAATAAGGGGTATGCGGCCAGGGTTTTATATAATAGCAAGTATCTTTTAAATCCCGGGAATAAGCTGATGCTGGTAACCGGGCTGGAATATGAATATGTTCAGGATAAATTCAAACCACTGGAGCGTTTACGGACTGTTGAGTTTACAAGAGATTGGGGACTGCCTCTTATTGTATCTCCGGCAACGGAAAATATTATAAAAGCTTCTGCCGCATTGAGCAATAATCAAAACAGTACCGTTTCTTACCAGCTTATGCATTATCACCGCAGCGATAATTATAACGGATTTCAACACTCGATCCTGCATACACTGAACTGGAAAGGTTGGGCATTCAATGATCAGTTTATCATTACAAATTTTTCCAACCTCAATGACAAAGGAGCTTTTCTCCGTCCTGTTATTGATGTGAGTAAGCAAATTAAAGCCCTGAAGAATTGGCGGGTAGGATTTAATTATGCACTTCAGCAAAATACAACAAGGAATAAAGTTTCCGATACGTTGACGCCGGTTGCTTTTTCCTTTAATACGTACTCTTTTTACCTGAAGTCAGATGAGATGAAAAAGAATCATTACAATGTCACCTTTTCCTCAAGAACGGATAAATACCCGGTGAGCAAAGATTTTATCCGTGGTGACAGGAGCTATAACCTGAATCTTCAGGCGGAGTTGTTATCCAATGCAAACCGGAAATTATTCCTGACTGCCACATTCAGGGAACTGAAAGTCTTTGATACCACGCTTACCAATCAAAAGAATGATCAGACTATTTTAGGCAGGGCCGAGTATGTGATGAATGAATGGAAAGGAGCTCTGACAGGAAATCTTTTGTACGAAGTGGGAGCGGGGCAGGAACAAAAAAGGGATTATGCATACCTCGAAGTTCCGGCGGGAACCGGCCAGTATGCCTGGATAGATTATAATAATGACGGAGTGCAGCAGCTGAATGAATTTGAACTGGCAGCATTTCCCGACCAGGCAAAGTTTATCAGGATATTCACCCCGACTAACCAGTTTGTAAAAGCCAATTATATTACATTTAACTACAGCTTTAATTTTAATCCGAAAATACTTTTGGCCCAATCTGGGATGAATGGGCTGAAAAAACTGATTTCAAAATTTATTTTTCTCACCTCTTTGCAGATCAATAAAAAATCAATTTCAAAAGACAATTTTGAATTCAACCCTTTTAAGTACAGTGTAAATGATACTGCATTGATTACGTCCGGAAATATTTGGGTCAATACTGTTTCATTTAACCGCTTCAGCAGCAAATGGGGGGTGGATTTCAGTAACCTCAGAAATAACACTCAATCCCTGCTGACTTATGGTTATGAGAGCAGCAGGCGGAATGACTGGACGATTAAATGGAGATGGAATATCAGCAGGGCGGTTTCCTTCAATATAAACGGAAAAAAGGGAATGAATGCTTTATATACACCGAAATTCGGAAACCGCAATTACCAGTTAGCCATATATGATATTCAGCCGCAATTTGTTTTCATCAAAGGAACTACTTTCCGGGCAGCGGCAGGATATACTTTTGACAATCAAAGAAACCTTCCTGTTTACGGGGGTGAAAAATCTGTTTCAAACGCATTGGACCTGGAAACAAAATACAATATACTTCAAAACAGCTCTGTTACGGGTAAGTTTACTTTTAACAGCATTAAATATGATTACCCGGCAAACACAACTGTAAGTTATATCATGCTGAATGGGCTGCTCCCCGGAAATAATTTCCTCTGGTCTTTGAGTTTTACAAAAAGGTTGCTGAATAACCTGGAATTGAATTTTCAATATGACGGAAGAAAGGCAGCTGCATCAAGAACAGTTCATGTCGGAAGAGCGTCAATCACTGCGCTGTTTTAAAATTGTAGATGTTTCTAAACATACGGATTCCAAAATTTGAAGAGTTTGGTTTTAATCTGAGAAACTGACTTCTTTACTGGAATTGGAACCGGCATAATTCATGTGTTAAAAAATCTTTTCTGCTTAATAGATTTTGTTCTATTTTTAGAACAGCCGGATCAGGCCTGTGATTGTTTGTAAATAACTGAATCAGAAATTCATACTCCGGTGAAATAATTTTTATAAGTTTTTAAGCCGGATATAGTTCAACATCTTCTTTTGAAAAAGCATTGTATTAATACGCTCAATATTAAATGATCTTTTAAGTGGTAGTCTATGCGACAAACTAAGATGGCTGCACTGCACTTATTGTTCCTGGCCTGCTTATTAAATGCACAGGCGCAACAGAAGCTATTTAAACTCCTGGAACCGGGGCAAACTGGAGTCAGATTCGAGAACGTAATTAATGAATCTGAAAACCTGAATGTTTTAGCGTATGAATATTTTTATAACGGCGGAGGCGTGGCGGTTGGTGATATTAATAATGATGGCCTTCCGGATATCTTTTTTGTTGGCAACATGAAACCGAACAAGTTGTACCTGAATCTTGGCAATATGAAGTTTAAGGACATAACCAAAGAAGCTTGCCCCGAACTGGAAGGAAGGCGAAAGGGATGGAAAACAGGTGTTACCATGGCCGATGTCAATGGGGATGGATTGCTTGACATCTATGTTTGCTATTCAGGAAAAGTAGATGATGATACCAGGCGGAACCAGTTATTCATAAACCAGGGAGTTTCTTCTTCCGGGAAAGATAAGGGAATAGTGACATTCAAGGAGGAAGCCGGAAAATACGGACTGGATGATAAAAGTTATAGCACACAGGCTGTCTTTTTTGACTATGATAATGATGGGGATTTAGATATGTTTTTGCTCAATCATAATGTAAAAAGCATCAGCAATCTGGAACTGGCTAAATACCGGGATGATGTTGACAGCCTCGCCGGAGATAAATTGTACCGCAACGAAGGGAATGGACATTTTACAGATGTTTCCAGGCAGGCCGGGCTGCATCAAAATCCACTGACATTTGGGCTGGGAGTTGTCGTGGCCGATATAAATAAGGACGGATGGCAGGATCTGTATGTAACCAATGATTATAATGAACCTGATTACCTGTACATCAATAACGGGGATGGCACCTTTAAAGACGTTACAAAAGAATGTTTTCGGCACCTTCCCCAGTTTTCAATGGGCGTGGATATTGCAGACTATAATAATGACGGTCTTCCGGATATTGTGAACCTGGATATGCTGCCGGAAGACAATGAGCGGCAGAAAAAATTGCAGCTGCAGGAAAACTATGAATCATTTCAATTGATGGTTCACCAGGGTTTGCAAAAGCAATATATGCATAACATGCTTCAGCTGAATAACGGGGATGGCACCTTCAGTGAAATAGCACAACTTGCCGGTATTTCCAACACAGATTGGAGCTGGAGCCCTTTGTTTGCAGATTTCGATAATGATGGTTATAAAGACCTGTTCATAACTAATGGATACCTGCGAGATTATACCAATAAAGATTTTTTAAAATACTGGGGCGATTATAAAATCAAAAAAATTATAGACCATCAGCCTGTTGTGTTGATGGATTTAATCCGTGCCATGCCGTCAACAAAACTGCCAAATTATATTTTCAGGAACAACCGTGATCTCACTTTTACAAATGAAGTTAAAAACTGGGGGCTGGAAACACCTTCTATATCAAATGGTGCGGTATATGCCGATTTGGATAATGACGGGGATCTCGACCTCGTTGTAAATAACATCAATCAGCCGGCTTTTATTTATCAGAATATGTCGAGGGAAAACGA
Organism: Sphingobacteriales bacterium UTBCD1; assembly: GCA_002066995.1. Taxonomy (GTDB): domain Bacteria; phylum Bacteroidota; class Bacteroidia; order Chitinophagales; family Chitinophagaceae; genus UTBCD1. The sequence goes on along the minus strand of MWTC01000053.1, from coordinate 44,233 downwards.
ACAATCGAATTTTGTCTCCGTTCAGTTAAAAGGAAGCGGGCAAAACACTTTTGCTGTTGGTTCAAAGGTTTATGTTTATGCAGGGGAGCTGAAGCAATACCAGGAAGTTAATCCGGTTCGTGGCTATCTTTCATGCATGTCCGCTGTCCTGAATTTCGGATTAGGGAATGCTGCTGTAGTTGATAGCCTCCGCATTATTTTCCCGGATCAGAAAACGATTTTACTTCAGAACCAAAAAGCCAACCGGCATTTGTTCATAGATGAAAAAGATGCAGAGGAAAGATATGCAGCACCCCAGAAAGTACCGGCTAAAAAATATTTTACTAAAGATACCGGGCTCATTAATTATTCCAGGTCAGAATTTGATGAGAATGATTTTAAACGTCAGCAATTGATGTTATTCATGTATTCGAAAACCGGTCCAGTAATGGCTGCCGCAGATGTTGATCAAGACGGATTGCAGGATATCTTTATCAGTGGCGACGGGAATAACCCGGGTAAAATATATATGCAGCAAAAGGACGGATCGTTCAAAGCAGCTGATCATCTGAATATCGGTGATGAGAACAGGTCTGCTGTTTCAGCAGCAACATTTTTTGATGCGAATGGCGATGGATATCCCGATTTGTACGTTGCAAAAGGTGGTTACTCTTTACTTAAGCCCGGTACGGCAGAGTTGCAGGATGAAATATACCTGAATGACGGGAAAGGCCATCTTTTACTGACACAAGGTTTGTTGCCCAATATAACGGCCAGCAGCAAAGGATGTGTTCGTGCCTGTGATTATGATAATGATGGCGATATGGATTTGTTTGTAGGCGGACGGATTATTCCGGGTCAATATCCTGCAAGGCCCGTAAGTTTTTTACTGACAAATGATGGTACGGGACATTTTACTGTTACAAAAACAGTTTTTGACAGCATGGGAATGGTCAGTGATGCACAATGGGTTGATCTGAACAATGACGGCAGAAAAGATTTAATTATCTGTGGAGAGTTTATGCCTGTTTCCGTGTTTATAAATTATCCTTCCGGATTTATTAATGAAACATCAGCTTATTTCCCGGCAGGCAATAACGGGTTTTGGAATGCAATAACAATAACTGATGTAAATAAAGATGGTAAACCTGATATCGTTGCAGGAAATCTTGGATTGAATTCGCAGATACGTTGTTCAATGGAAGAACCAGGCAAAATGTATTATGCGGATTTTGATGGTAATGGTAATATTGACCCTGTATTTACTTTTTATATTCAGGGAGTCAGTTACCCATATGTTAGCCGGGACGAATTGAATAACCAGATATTTGCGATGCGTAAACGATTTGCCTCTTATGAAAGCTATTCTAAGGCAACGATTCATGATATTTTTACACCACAGGAATTGGCAAAAGCCGATTCTCTTGTAGTCAATGAATTGCATACCTGTTTATTTATAAACCAGGATGGAAAATTTGTAAAAAAAGATTTGCCGGTGCAGGCACAGTTTACATATATCTCTGAAATAATTGCCGATGATTTTGATAAGGACGGCAATGTAGATTTATTATTGCTGGGAAATCATTCTGATAACCGGCTTAAGCTTGGAAGTATTGATGCGGGCTATGGCATTTGTTTAAAAGGGGACGGCAGGGGTAATTTCAGGTATATCCCGCAGACACAGTCGGGCATGAGTATAAAAGGGGATGTTAAGTCTGCACTTGATATTAGGGTGCTTCAATCGAAATATATCCTGGCGGGTGTTTCAGGAAGTTCGTTACAGGTATATAAAGTGAATCAATAGCTCTCAATATGAATAGGGCCTGGTTTTAAAAGACAATAATAAGACTATGAAAAGATTTTCTTTCTTTATGATTATTTTGATCAGGATAGCTGAAGCCCAGCCTGTGAAGCATGGTTTTGCACAGGATATACGGCCTGCGGTATTTTCTGTTACGATGGTCATGGTTCATGATGTGGTTGATCCGCCTCTGGCAGCAAGATATTATTCTTATTGCGTACTGGGTGCAGACGCAATAGTATCAAAGTTTGATCCTGCGGTACCCGATCCCTCATCATATATAAAGTCATTTCCATCAATTGTCATAAAAGAAAGCAAAGGCAGCTATAATTATCAGATAGCAGCTTTGTACTGTATTTATGAAACAGGTAAGACAATGCTGCCTTCGGGATATATGCTGGAAGAACAACAGGAAGATTATATTAATCGGTTGAAGAATGAACGAATATCCCAATCAATAATTGACCGGTCTGTTGCCGTTGCAAAAGAGGTATCAGGGCAAATTGTTGATTATTCGAAAACGGATAATTATAATAAACTGAGCACCCTGGTTAATTATACACCTTTGAAAGGCGATCAATACTGGTACCCGACACCGCCCGGCTATTTCGAAGCGGTACAGCCACACTGGAATACCATCCGGCCCATGATAATGGATTCTTCACAACAATTCAAGCCAGAGCCGCCTGTAGAATTCAGCAAAGACAGCGACAGCAGGTTTTTTATACTTGCGAAAGAAGTATTTGATGCGCTGAAATCAAAAGACAGTATCGAAAGAGCTGATATTGCTTATTTCTGGGATTGCAATCCATTCAACCTGGAGACTCAGGGCCATCTGATGATGGGCTTTAAAAAAATTTCACCGGGAGGCCACTGGATGAATATTGCATCTATAGCTTCAGAAAAAGCAAAGTTGGACTTTAACCGTTCTATACAGGTGCAGGCCATAACTGCAATTGCTTTAATGGATGCTTTTATAAGTTGCTGGGATGAAAAATACCGGAGCAATCGTATCCGTCCTGAAACTTATATCAACCGGTATATTGATAAAAATTGGACACCAATCCTGCAAACACCGCCATTTCCTGAATACACTAGCGGGCATAGCATCATTTCTGCAGCCGCAGCAGAAGTGCTGACATACTTTTTTGGAGATAATTTCCCCTTTACCGACAGCACAGAAGTTGCTTTTGGATTGCTGCCAAGAGATTTTCAATCATTCAGATTAGCTTCTGCCGAAGCCGCCATATCAAGGCAATACGGAGGGATACATTTTAATGATGCTATAGTGAATGGGCAGATAAGCGGAAAAGGTATTGGAGAACTCGTGGTGATGAGAATTAAAGCTGCAGGGGTTAAACCTTAAACAAGTGCGGAAGGAGGATATCAATGCCTTATACCGGAATTACTGATTGTTCAAAAATGGAATTCAGCATTGATCAGGAGTCAATGGCGAACACCTGTCTTGTTTTTTCAGGTCAGTAATACCAATAATCTTTTGTGAGTAGTGTTGAAAATAGGTACAGGTCGTGGATGTTGTTTCAGAACCTGATATTAAACATTGAACCTGAAATGCATGACATCTCCATCCTTTACCACATATTCTTTCCCTTCTATTCTTAATTTTCCTGCTTCCTTGCAGGCTGATTCTGATCCATAATGAATAAAATCGCTATAGGAAATGACTTCTGCTTTGATGAATCCTTTCTCAAAGTCCGTATGTATTACTCCTGCTGCCTGCGGTGCTTTCCATCCTTCATGAATGGTCCATGCCCTGACTTCCTGTGGACCTGCGGTAAAAAATGTTTGAAGATTCAGCAGCCTGTATGCAGAACGGATTAAGCGATTCAACGCAGGCTCTTTCATTTTATACTCTTCCATGAACATGGCTTTGTCTTCAGGATTTTCCATCTCGCTGATCTGTGCTTCGATAGAATTATTCATAATAATGACTTCAGCCTTCTCATTTTTTACAGACCCGTTTAATGTATCTGAAAATTTATTACCTGTATGCATGGAAGCTTCATCTACATTCGCTACATACAGCACCGGTTTGTCAGTCAGCAAAAAGAGATCGGCAATAGCTGCTTTTTCCTCTTTATACAAATCCAGTTCACGGATATTTTTCCCCTTTTCTAATTGGGCATTGCACTTTAGCAATACTTCATATTCATATTTCAGCCTTGCATCACCTGTCTTGGCCTGTTTTTCTATCCGAGCAATTTTTTTCTCCACGCTTTCCAGGTCTTTCAACTGCAACTCCGTGTCAATAATCTCTTTATCACTTACCGGGTTAATGGCTCCTTCTTCCCTCAGGATGTTTTCATCTTCAAAGCAGCGGATTACGTGAATGATGGCATCTACTTCCCTGATGTTGGCGAGGAATTTATTGCCCAGGCCTTCACCCTTGCTGGCGCCACGTACCAAACCGGCAATGTCCACAATTTCAATTTGAGTAGGAACGACCCGGTCGGGGCGCACCAATTCTGCCAATTTATTTAACCGCTCATCGGGGACATCCACCAATCCGACATTTGGTTCAATAGTGCAAAAACGATAATTGCTGGCCTGTGCTTTAGCGCTATTGCTGACTGCATTAAATAAAGTGGATTTGCCAACATTGGGTAAGCCTACGATTCCTGCCTGTAAAGCCATTTAAAATATTTGATTTATGATTTTCGAATTATGATTTTCGGGCAGCAAAGATAAGCAGTCAGATGGTTTGGTGGTTAAATGGAAAAGCGATAGCACTTTTTTTGTATTCTATCAATTTATCCATCAGGCGATTCAACCATAAAACAATTTTATCTATTGAACTTTTACAGTTAAGAGAAAGCATTACCTTCAAATAATAAATTCCAATTCTCATGGCTTTAAGCAAAATCTGGTCGGCATTCATCATTATTGCAATTGCAGTATCGGGGATCAAATTCTTTTTTGCAGAAGGCAATCGGCAGATATTTACTTCAATGGTCATTGGTAAAAGCGGAGACTCGGTCAAGGTGAAAGATATTGATGTTACCGGAGCAGATCCCGTGATTCGGAAAGCACTGGATTCCGTAAGCCGGTTTCAGGAAGGCAATCTTACATTTAAAAAGGAAGGGAGCAGGATCATTGCTATGAAACCGCAGAAAGCAGACGGTATTATAGAAACCTGTAAAAATGCGGTTAACATTTGTATCGGGCTGATCGGCATCATGACTTTATTTATGGGTTTAATGAGTGTGGCAGAAAAAGCAGGAGGCGTTCGTTTTCTTTCAAGGATCATCGGCCCTTTTTTTTCAAAATTATTTCCGGGAGTACCCGGGGATCATCCGGCGCATGGGCACATGATGATGAATTTTTCTGCCAACTTACTGGGGTTGGATAATGCGGCCACTCCTTTTGGAATAAAGGCTATGGAAAGTCTTCAGGAATTAAATCCCGATAAAGAGAGAGCATCGAATGCTCAGATCATGTTTTTGTGCCTGCATGCTTCAGGATTGACATTGATCCCGGTAAGCATCATTGCACTGAGGGCAGGCGCTGGGGCTAAGAGTGCTACGGATATTTTCATTCCCTGTATGATTGCCACATTTGCTGCTACGGTTGCAGCGATGCTGATCGTTTCGATACGGCAGAAAATCAACTTGCTTCAACCGGTGATCATAGCCTGGATAGCAGGCTTGTCTGCTTTGATCGCAGGATTTGTCTGGTATCTCACCTCTTTGAATAAATCAGACCTCGAGTTTTTTTCAGGTGCATTCGGAAACGGATTTTTACTGTTTATCATTTTGGCGATTATAGTGGGAGCTGTTTATAAAAAGATAGATATTTTCAGTTCATTTATTGATGGTGCAAAAGGTGGTTTTGACATTGCCGTCCGCATCATTCCATACCTCGTGGGAATGCTGGTGGCAATAAGTATGCTGCGTACCAGCGGAACATTTGATTATATCATTGACGGGATAAAAAATTTGGTGACTGCATCAGGAATGGACACAAGATTTGTAAATGGTTTGCCAACAGCATTGGTAAAACCTTTCAGTGGCAGTGCTGCAAGAGGCATGATGGTGGATGCCATGAATGCCTACGGGCCTGATTCTTTTGCAGGAAGATTGTCATGTATTCTCCAGGGATCATCGGACACTACATTTTATGTAATCGCTGTTTACTTTGGAGCTGTTGGGGTAAAAAACATAAGATATTCAATAGGCTCAATGTTACTGGCAGATCTGGTAGGTATTATCACCTCTATAGTTTTATGTTATTTGTTTTTTGGCGGTGTGGCTTAAGTAAATATCTCGTAGTTGGAACCACCGGGTGTTCAAGGCAACGATTTTCATATACAATTTTTATTAAAAAAACCTGTGCTCATTAGCACAGGTTTTTAAAAATTTATCAAAAGTTAAAATCTACTACCAACCTGCAGTTTGAGTAAGTTTATATCCTTTATTCTGGTAATCGTTGATCTGCTGTTGACCGACCGGAGATAAGTACACGTTATTTGTAAATGAATTTCTATTTGTAGCATTTCGAACTATCCAGTAGCCAACCATAGAACTTTGGTTAGAACCATTCCATGTCACAATGGTACCATCTGCTTTTTTCACTTTTATTGTATTAATTGTACCTGATGTTAAAGCAGTCGGCAATTCTACAGGAAGATTTACCCAAGGGCCCAGGAAATAATCAGGGTTAGTACTAAAATCCAAGTATTGAATTTTATTCCACCTTTTAAGATCAAGAAGCCTAAAACCTTCTTGTAAAAATTCCATACGTCTTTCTCTTCTGATTTCCCAAATTAGTGGCGAGACGTCTGCATCCCTTACAGGGTCATTTGGCAGGGTAGCAAGCATTAAAGGAGCTGTTTTCTGAACACCTTTAGCAATTGCTGTAGCATCCAACGGTCTGTTCCTAATTGCATTGATGGAGCGGTCCAAATCACTTTGGGTAATCATCGGGCCACTAAAAAATTCCGCTAATACTGCTTTTGCTTCAATCCAGTTTAAAACTACTTCTCCTAAACGGATTATAGGTGCATCACTGGTATTGGTATTACTTCCCCAAATAGTGGGATATGTTTTCCCTATATAAGTGATGGCATCTCTTGATGCAAATTTATAACCATAAAAAAGAGTAGTTGCAGCAGGGTTTACTTTGTCAATTATGGATGCCTCAAAGCGTGGATCTCTTGTTAATGCCATATTGGCTATTGAAAAATCTGAAGCGCCAGGATTCAGAGAATTTTGCCAAACATTGCCATCATTCATAATAAATGATTTCGCAAGAACAAGATTGGGATCAACACCTACAGTTTCAGTGCCGTTTGAATAAGAACCGATACAATGCATAATCCCCAATGCCTGATCATATTTTCTGTATAACAACACTTCAGGATTTCCTGCAAGATTTTCTGAAGAAAACAGGGATTTAAAATCGCTTGTAAATTTCCATTTGTTGCTATTCATTACCAGCTCTGCTGCCTGTACGGCCAGGGTTAAATATTTTTGCGCTCTGGTTGCATCGAGATTATGATATTGTTCATAAGTGCCTTCAAAAAGCATAAACCTTGAAATGAAAGCTGCAGCAATGTATTTGTTTAAATATTGAGCGCCATCATCCAGCCGCATATTGGCAAGAACGTACTGGAAGTCATCATAAACCTTATCCATTACATAGCCCCTGGGATCTCTGTCCTTATACAAGGTATCCAATTCACTTTCATTAACAACCCTTCCGAAATATGGCACATCACCAAATACGCTTACCAATCTTGAATACTCATAGCCTCTGAAAAACCGTGCAACAGCAGTCCAGTGATTGAAAGCTTCGTCAGAAATGTTCGGTTTTGCAATTGTACTTACCCGGTCTAAAAAAATATTTGCCTTTCGCACCCATGCAAAATCCCAGGTGGGACCTGCATATTGTGACATCCATGCAGCTCCTTCTGATGTAGATCCTCTCGATGAAGGAACCGAGCTTTCAAAATTGGATTGCACATTCTGGCCTGTAAGGTCATCATTAAAAGTATAACCTCTTACCGGAGTATAGTCAGCTGTGAAGGATGTATTAAATCCGTTAAAATAATTGGTGTAAAAACCATTGGCAAACATCCGGATATCATCTTCGTTTCTCCAGAATTGACCGGTCGCATCTACGTAACTGGTCTGCGGAGGTCTGTCTATGAAATCTTTATTGCAAGAAATAAATAGCATACATGCTATTCCAAAGCCACTGATATATTTAATAATTTTCATTGTCTTACTTTTTAAAAGGTTAATTGAACTCCGATTGAAACACTCTTGAATGCAGGTATCCCGGTGCTGGTACGGCCCAGGTTATAATTACCCGGCCACATGGAAACTCCATTTATTGATTCAGGATCTATAGGTAATCCTCTCAGATGATCCCAGGTAATAAAGTTTTCCAATGCGACATATACACGTGCAGCATTGATACCGACTTTCTTTATTGGCGATTTAGGAAGACTGTAACCAACCGTAAGATTTTTCAATCTCAGGTAAGCCATGTTTAAAAGATACCTGTCCTGAACCTGAACATTATTAGCAGCATTGCTACCAGCGTTATCGTATGCAGCAGGATAAAAAGCATCTGTATGATCCGGAGTCCAGTAATTGGATGCGATTGCTTCAGGCATGGCTCCATTCGATGATTGGAAACCGGGAATGGCTAAGAATCCATCACCCCATATTTGGCGGCTGCCAATTCCCTGGAAGAATACACTAAAATCAAATCCTTTATAATCTGCTCCAATCCTGAAACCATAATCATATCTTGGAGTAGAATTTCCAATTATATCCAAATCTCCATGATCTGTTAAAGAAGCGCTTCCGTTATCAATTATACCATCACCATTCAGATCTTTAAATTTCACATCGCCAGGGCCGAAAAAGAAGTTGGAAGAATTTTGTAAGAAAACCTGGTAAACGGGTTTTTCACCATTGTGCCCCGGTTTAAGTTTATAGGCTTTTTTACCAACATATTTTGTCGGTACATCTGCAGCAGTAAGTGTAATCAATTGTAGTTTTCCATTGGCATCCAGATCAAAGTCATCCCACTGATAAAGCCGGTCTGTACGATATCCCCAAATTTCTCCGATATTTTTCCCATTATAGTTGCTGTTTACTCCGGTGGAAGTTCCATATTTCAGAATGAATGTTTTTGCATCAGAAATATTCCCTCTGAAATTAATACCGAGTCCATTATTAAAGCGGTGATTAAACTCTACCGTTAATTCCCAGCCGTTTGTCCGAAGAGAACCAAAGTTTCCTTGTGGAGCTCCGGTGCCATAAGTTATAGGGATGCCTTCCATAGGAACAATCATATTTTTTGTATCTCTCTGGTATAAATCAAAGGTTACTGTTACTTTATTATTAAGCAGTCCTAAATCTAAACCCAGATTTTTCGTTACAATATCCTGCCAGGTAATGTTGTGAAAAATTGCTATAGGTGTTCCTACATAAACCGCTAAAGAATTATTAGCAGCGATCCATGAGGATAGGCCACCGGGCATTAAGGGCATATACAAAGTATTAGGCACTGTCTGGTCACCAATTGATCCCCAGGAGCCTCTTAATTTCATGAAGTTGATAATATTTTGAGATTGCATGAATTTCTCATTAGAGACGATCCAGCCGGCAGAAACTGAGGGAAACCATCTCCAACGAAGATCCGAGGGGAATTTTGAGGAACCATCCCGGCGAAGGTTGCCTTCGATGAGATATTTGTTTTTAAATGCATAGTTGATACGGCCAAAGTATCCCAATTGTGATTCCCAGGCTTTATCACCGTATATTATGGGAGGAGATCCAACTGCAAAATTAAATTCAGGATTGTTAATATCTGTTAACTGATTTTTCTGTTGATCCTGCCATTCTATTGAAGAAGCTACACGATTTATGCCAAGCATAAATTTAAAACTATGAAGCGTATTCAGGTCCCAGTTATAAGTTGAATAAGCATTGATCGTGCTGCTGTGAAAATTTGTTGTGATCCTTCTGATGTGATCAGGGTTTGCTCCAAGCGCCGTGTAAGTGTCGTATGAGAGGTCAAAAGCTTTCATAGCACCAGGTGATGAAGCAGATACAACAGCGCCTGTACTATCAACATAAACCGGATTCCCATTTTCATCAAATCTTTGTTTAGGAGCAACCCATGAGTTTCTTGCAGTGTATCGGGTTCCAGGACGGAAGTCAATCGTCTCCTGGTTGCTGAATGTATAATCAAATTCTAATTTCCAGTCTTTGGTAAAGTTTACAGTGGTGCCAAGGTTTATATTATTATAATTGTTAAGCATGTTAGCTGTGTTAGCAGCTGCAGCTTCACTAACCGGGCTACGGATAGGATCTCCGTTTTGGTCATTTCCAAAAGGATATGCCGGTGACCAACGGTATAAATAAAGCCAGGGATCTGCATTTCCAAGAGCGGTAACATAGGCATACTCTTTATTTCTCCTTGATAAGATCGCCCCTCCCCGAATTGTGATGTATTTATTGATTTCACTGGATATTTTTAATGATGCATTATATCGTGTAAAATCATCTTTTTTTGCAGGTTTCATCATACCGCTTTGGTCTAAATAACCCAATCCGATATTGTAGGATGTTTTTCCAAGTGTTTGTCCAATGGATAAGTCATGTTGTTGAGTAGGCGCCCATTCTCTTACCATATAATCATAAGGATTATAGGGTCTGATACCCATTTTCTGATTGCTGGCTCCCTGCACATACCAATCTCTTCCGAAAACAGTTGGATCGTTGGGGCCAATTTTGCCTCCATAAAGTTGTTGCCATTGTACTGCTTTATTATAGGCGTTTCTATCCAGATAATAAAACGCACCAATCGGGGTAAACGTACCAACACGTTCCGCTGCATCCACAGCGTATTTAAATGCATCAACTTGCCCCATCTTAAGATCTTTCCATACATTCTGCCAGGACATGTTTCCTGAATAAGTGATTTGTGGGGTACTGGTACCTGATCCTTTTTTTGTGGTGATCAGGATGACGCCATTTGAAGCTTTGGCGCCATAAATTGATGCTGCTGCAGCATCTTTTAAAATAGTAATTGACGCAATATCATTCGGATTCACAATCTGAATACTTGGGATTTCCACATTATCCAGAAGGATAAGAGGTGTACTGGTACCTTGGAATGAAGTCATGACTCCACGTATTTTCAAAATAGGGTCTGAGCCTACTTCTGCACTGGGCAAAATAACATCTAATCCGGATACCGCACCCTGAAGACCTCGGCCCACATCCGCAATGGGTCTTGCGGTTAATGTTTTTTTCACATCTAAGGTGGAAACAGAACCGGTGACATCACCTCTTTTTTGAGTACCATAACCTATCACTACAATTTCTTGCATTGATTTATCTACCGGTGAAAGGACGATGTTAATGTGATCCGATTCTCCTACGGTAATTTGCCTGGGTTCAAAACCCACAAAGGAAATTTCTAATACCTGGCCTTTTGATACTTTAATACTGAATTTACCTGAAGCATCTGTTTTCGTTCCAGTTGTTGCTCCTTTAATAACAACGGAAGCTCCGTTAATGGGAGTATTGTCTGAAGAAAGAACAGTTCCATTTACTGTTCGTTCCTGGGCAAATACTTTTTGCTGTGTTTGCAGCAAAAGTATTACAGCAAGGAATGTGATGATTTTTCTCATAATAGCTGGTTTATATTGTTAATAAGCGATTGCCAAAAAATTACAACACTTCAATGCCTGCTTCTACATAAGGTTTCAGTTTCGGATCGGTTGGTTCCAGTTCAGTTATTAATGTATGGATCTTGTTGAGCTCACAGATCTGGATCGGTTGGGTTGTATTCATCTTTTCAGATATCGTCAGGCATACCACTTTCTTACAAGACTCTATCATTGCCCTTTTTAGCTGCACCACATCCCAATCATTTTCTGTAATGCCATGCTGGAGGTCAATGGCGTTGGTTCCTAAGAAGCACAGGTCTGCCTGCATCTGCCTGATCTTTGCTATCGCTTCAAGGCCGACAGTGATCTTTGAATTTTTTGAAACCTTATCACCAATGAGGATCACTTCAATATTGGGGTGATGCATATATTCTAAAATTGCAGGAATACTTCCGGAAATGAAAGTGGCTTTTAACTGCGGAGGCAGCGACCTGGCCATTTCCAGAATGGTAGTACCACCGCTTGTCAGCACAAACATTCCGTTGCTGATCAGGCTGACTGCTTTCTGTGCAATTTTATTCTTTTTATTTTGCGAATAAACTCCGTTGGAGGGAAAATGTACTTCATTGAATGAGTGAGACAAGGCACCGCCGTGTACTTTGATCAGCTTTCCTTCATCTGCCAGCTCGTATAAATCTCTCCGGATGGTATCTTCTGATACTTTCATCTCGTTACTGAGTGAGGCTGACAGTACTTTATTGTGAAGATTGACCTGGTGAAGAATATAAGCTTGCCTTTCTTTTTTAAGCATTAGTTAGTTTTGATAAAGCTAATGTAGTGTAAATTCTCGCACAAAATCGCAAAAACCGGAAAAAAAATGCAAAAAAAGCGAAAATAGCTGCTTAAACCAGAAGGCTCAACAAAAAAAATGTTTAGTACAATTCGAATTTAACTATTGAGAACCAGCTTATTTTCCAAAAGTAAACCGGGCGGAAAACCCGATAGCTGAAGGTTCGAAATTGATATCTGATACAATATTTAATTCCGGTTTCCAATCTAAAGACAGGTTCAGGGGAAGATTAGCAAACTTATAATCCAGCCCGATGACACCTTGTGCGCCAAAATTGGTATTCGTTTCATTTTTCCCTTTATTAGGATTATAGGTTTTGATGAAGGCCAGGTACCCCCCGCCACCATAGTACCAGTTGATCCCGCTACCGGCTATGGGTTTATTGATCTCAAGTAAGGCGCCTAATGCCAGCGGATCGCCGAAAGAAAGGAGCCCCTCCACTGCTGTTGTTTCGGTTATAAAATGTTTTAGTGAAACAGAATTATTTACCAAGGCCCCGCTGCTGCTCAGCCTGACCCCCACTGCGGTTTTGTAATTCTGTGCTGAAACTAAATTCATTGTTCCAATGCCTGCAAGTAGCAGAAATACAAGAAGAGTTTTTTTCATGATGTCCTGTTTATATGGGGTAAACGAAAATAATGCCATCAAATTTTAAATAAAATGTAAAAGCTTTTTAAACCAGAATCATTACATATAGATGCTCTGTAGTATTTTTATCAAAACCCGGCTGATGGAATGGCTGATCATTCTCATATTTATTATTGGATATTCTGCAATAGCATTTGAACATACCATTAAGATTAATAAAGCTGCCAGCGCTTTGATCACGGGTGTGCTTTGCTGGACTGTTTTTATTTTGGGTGCAGATGATAAAAATCACATTACATCCCAGCTTTCGGCACATTTAGGAGAATTGTCCCAGGTCTTGTTTTTTTTGATGGGGGCCATGACCATTGTGGAACTCATAGACGCACATGACGGGTTTGAAATTATAACTCAAAGAATAAAAACAAAAGATAAAGCCCGGCTTCTCTGGATCATCGGGCTGCTGAGCTTTTTTCTTTCAGCCATACTGGATAATCTTACTACCGCAATTGTAATGATATCGCTGGTAAGAAAATTAGTAGCTGAAGAAAAAGACAGGTGGATGTTTGCGGGGCTGATCATTATTGCGGCTAATGCCGGTGGTGCCTGGTCGCCTATTGGTGATGTGACCACTACCATGCTCTGGATCGGGGGGCAGATCACAGCCTGGAATATTATTGTAAAGCTCCTATTGCCTGCATTGTTCAGCTTGCTGGTACCCATCCTCCTGATGCGTTTGTTTTTTAAAGGGAAAATCAAAGAGCCGGTTCAGTTATTTACAGAGGGAGCAGCTACCGCCACCACCAAAAAGGAAAGAACGATAGTTTTTGTGACTGGTATTGCCCTGCTGCTGATGGTACCGGTATTTAAAACACTCACCCATTTGCCTCCATTCATGGGAATGATGATCGGCCTTGGTCTCATGTGGATCATCACCGAGGCCATGCATAACGGAAAAGGAGAGGAGGACAGGAAGAATTTTACTGTAGCGTATGCGTTAAGAAAAATAGATACTTCCAGCATTTTATTTTTTCTTGGCATTTTACTCGCTATTGCTGCTTTGGAATCTGCAGAACAACTGAAAATTGCAGCGGGTTGGATGGATACCCATTTAAAAGATCAGAATATAATTGCAGGAAGTATAGGATTGTTATCTGCAGTTGTTGATAATGTTCCGTTAGTAGCTGCCGTCCAGGGAATGTATGACATGAACACTTACCCTGCTGATCATTATTTCTGGGAGTTTTTGGCTTATTGTACCGGCACCGGCGGCAGTATTCTGATTATTGGTTCTGCGGCGGGAATAGCTGCAATGGGGTTAGAAAAAATAAATTTTATTTGGTACCTCAAACGGATAAGTTTGCTGGCCCTGGCCGGTTATCTTTCCGGAGCATTGGTTTATATCATTCAATCAAAAATACTTCCCTGATCACCTTGATGTGGCAAGATGCAACTGCCCGTTGTATCTCCCCGTTACCTCCCGATCAGGTCTTCTGTTTTCTTAGGCCTTTTTTCTTCAAGCCATTTAAAATTGGTAAGACGCATTTCACCTGGTTTTTTTTGCTTCATCGGCCAGATAGTTCCGGTCACATCACTTCTGAAAACCACTTTTTGAAGTTCCTCTCCTGAAAAATAAATATCGAGTATATCCGAACTGGATTGATTAATGCCAGTAAAAGAGCTGTCATCGTTTTGGATGTAATAGATACATTCTGCAAAGCCTTTGGCACGGACAGAATCAAGAGATCCGTTAATAAAATATCCGTCCATCCTGGATGATTTGATCTGGTTATAAACTTCCGGTTCAACTTTGTTTACAAGAAAGCTGTTTTCAAACACCCTGAGATGATCCGCCTTCTTATTTTTTGTGTATAATAATATTGTGTCACCGGTAATCTGGCTTTCTCTTGACCATACTACCGGGTTTGTAAATAACCGGAATACTGAATCCCTGAATGAATAGAACAAGCTATCACATACAGCCTGCAGTGAGTCAGAAAATATCTTTACGTTGTGAAATACCCGGAAATAGCGATTTGTGCTGTCTTTATCGTTCAGTTCTTTGCTGCCGGCAATTTTTGTGTCCTGTAGCGTATCTGTTTTCAATGAATCTCTTTCTTTCTGCAGGTCACTTATACGGGCGGAAAAAAGGGTGTCGCCTGTAATATAAATTGAATCATTATTCTGTTTGATGATCATCAGTGGTTTTCGGGTTGCCAGGAACGTATTTGTTTTCTTGTTGATGGTGATCTCCTCCCCATAAACCGACCGCCCTTCTGATGAATCGATCATAACTCCCCTGCCTGTTATATAGATCATGCCGGTACTGTCATTATTGTTTACCTGCTCGCCTGTTACAAAAAGTTTTCCATCCCTGATCTTAGGATGGTTGCCAAATGTTGCCTGTCCTGATTTCAGATTGTAAGAGCCTTCGGTAGTTTCAATGGTACGGCCGGTACTGTCTTTAATATATGTGTAAGCAATAAATCTTGCTGTTTCATTTTCCGTATTGTATAGCAGTGAATCTGTTGTCAAATGAAAGCCGGGATCTTCAAGTACCACATCTTTTTTGAAATAAGCATCTTTCAGGTCTGTATAGTAATATCCTTCTTTGCTTGTAAGAATGGTCTTATTGTTATTAACCAGTTTGCCGCCGTGAGTGTAAATTCCGATCTTGGTATCCACATCATATTCCAGGTCGGGAGTGGTCAGTACGCCTTTACCACTGGTCAGTTTCACATTTCCCTTCAGGTAGGCCACTTTCTTATCTGAAAAATATTGCAGGTAATCTGACCATGCATCAGAAGTGTCGGAGTCGTTAATATGAACATGGCCGAATGCTTCAAAAATCCGGGTGCGGTTATTGATCACACAGCTATCAGAGAAGAATAATGTATTTCCCTGGCGTAGCCTTACATTGCCGGCGAGTATCTGCAATGTTGTTGAATCATCCACCCTCCGTAATTCCAGTTTTTTGTTACCCGGCAATATTTCCACTACCCGGCTTGTGTCTTCTTTGGTTTTATTTTCAGTATTTATATTTTGTTTTGTTGGCTGGGCAAATGAAAAACGGGGGATGAGTCCCCATCCTGAAAACAGCAGCGAAATAAAAAACGTCTTGTAGCTCATCAATCACTCTTTGAGGGAAGAGTATCTTTTTTCAAAGGTGAAGTTAACGGGCCTGTTTTATCTTTTCTGTTAAAAATCATATTGCCAAGGTAGCGTTTGGGGTGTACCCGGATATCGTCCATAAGTGTTTCGGCAGATAAAACGGCGTCGTTGATTTTATTGTAAAGCTCTTTATTGTTGATGAGGGATCCTATGGTTCCATTCTCATTGGTGATCTTTCCCATTGTAGTTTTCAGTTCCGTTAATGTACTCCGGATAGAGTCAATTGTTTGCTGCAGGTCCAGTTCAGATAACTTTTCTGTCAGCTTTTTGGTGTTACTGATGGTGGCAGTAATACTGTCATTATTCTTTTTGAAATTTTCTGTTATGGAACTGATATTGTCCAGAGATTTTACTAACGGGCTTGACTTACTTCCCAATAATGTTTTTAAGGTATCGCTTAATTCCTTCAGGTTGGCAATCGTTTCCTGCAGGTTGCCCTTAGTGTCGGAATCCAGCAGTTTATTGATATTTTTAAAAACAGAGATCAATGAATCAATGGCAGTACGCACTTTGAGTAAGGTCGGGTTCATTTGCGCCTTGACATCACCCAGCAATCCGAAATCCTCCCTTGTTTTTAAAGTATCACCCGGTTTTAAGGATTTATGCGAATCACCTTTTTCTATAATAATAAATGAGGAACCGACAAGGGGCGCTGAAATATAAGCTTCCGAATTGTCAGGTATATTCACATCTTTGGTCAGAGTGATAGTGACCACGATACCGCTTACGTCTTTGTCTTTTGCATTGAAATCATATACTTTCCCGATAGGAAGCCCATTGATCTTTACATCGTTTGATTTTTCCAGGGAACCGAGATCTGAAAAAAGTGCATATATCTTTTTCTGCTTATTGAAGACATCTTTTCCTTTGAGAAAATTAAATCCGATAATCAATAGGGTGATAGCCACCACAGTCAGTATGCCGACCTTTGTTTCGTTGTTGATTTTCATCCGGTTGATTTTCTGAGGCCTTTCTTCCCGCCTATGGCCTAAAAAATGGCGGAAAGAGGAACTATTTACCGCCAAATTAAATAATTATTTTGAAAAACGATTTCGGGATTGAATATCACTTTTTAACGGAAGCGCCTGACGTTTTGTTCTCAACTTTTTGTTTATAGATTTTAAAAGCATTTACAATGTTGGAAACGATCTCATTCTGTCCTTTATCACTGTTGATGTATTGTTCCTCTTCAGGATTGGAGATGAATCCGATTTCTACCAGTACACTTGGCATTCCGGCAGCCTGGAGCACCCAGATGCCTTTGTCATTTCTTTGCTTTACTCCGCCACGGTCCACTCTTCCCTGTGCCCGGAATCCCTGTTCAATAAGATCCCCGAACATGATACTTTTCCTGAAATATTTCTGAGTGTATATCAGCATTCTTGCTTTTTCTGCCGGGTCATTCGGATCAGGCATGTTAATGTTGGAAGTAGAGTCTATCTCACCATAATATTCATTGTTCTGCGATATCGAATTAATCTTTGCTTCATCTTTATTTGCAGCCCATATATAGGTCTCTGTTCCTTTGGCAGGGTTGGGTGTGGTCCAATGGCGGTATACGGGAACCCTGCGGGTAACCTTTCTCCTTTTCTTGCCTTTGCCGACATAAACAGTTTCCATTTTATGCCCGATTACTTCTTTATGCTTAAAAGGTGAGGTAGAGTTACAGTGAATGGAAATAAAAAGATCCCCGCCGGATGAGTTTGCCAGGTCAGCCCGGTACATCAGGTCTTCTTTCAGGTTGGATTTGTTTCCCGCATTGGCATCAGTTGTCCTGGTATAAACTATCTTCAGATCGGGAAATTCATCCTGTAAGGCTTTCCCCAGTTTTTTGCTTACGGCTAAAGTCACATTGGCTTCCCAGGAAAAAGATCCTCTTGCCCCGGGAAAGTCGCCACCGTGTCCCGGATCTATAATTACAGTTTTAATTAATGTTTTCTGCGTGTCTTTCAGGGCAACCTGCAGTATGCCCTGCTGTTTTTGCAGACCGGAAAAAGACAGCAATAGCAGTGAAAAAGAAACGGGCACTAAGAACAGAAATGCTCTTTTCATCATACTGGATTTCTTTAATGGGTTAAAATAATCTTCACATAAACTTTAAGACCTAAAGAATTACTTTTGCTTCATACCTCATGAAACAACAGCGCAAATTTAAACCAAATTACCTGTTTACAGGAATATTGCCTGTGATGATTTCAAGTACTTTAACGTTGAAATCTGCAGCATTACCTGCACATCATGATTTTTTTTACAATACATTAACTAGCTGCAAAGATACTCTGCCCCCCAAATCTGATATTCCAGGCGGTAACAAAAGGTTGTTGCATCTTTCTGATACCATTCCTGCAAATGATACGGCTATTATAAAGCAGAAGACCGACACCTTCAGTCTGAAAATATCAAAAGATGCATTGGATGCTCCAGTTCGTTACAGCGCTGCCGATTCTGTTGTTGTATTGATCAGGGGGAAGCAAATCATCTTATATGGGAAAACGAAAACGGAATATCAAAACACTACTTTGACGGCGCCCAAAGTGGAATTGGACCAGGAGAGCCAGATAGTAACTGCAGTAAATAAAAAGGACAGCGCCGGTACAGTTGTCGAAGATGCGCATTTTAAAGACGGCGAAAATGAATTCGGCAGTGATACCATCTGGTATAATTTTAAAACGCAAAAAGGGATCACTAAAAACACCGTTACCCAGCAGGGAGAATTATTTGTACATGGCCAGGATATCAAAAGGGAAAATGACAGCATCATCTATGTGCGAAAAGGGATGTTCACTACCTGTAATCTGGATGACCCTCATTTCGCCTTTATTACGAATAAGCTGAAAGTGGTAAACAAAAAACTGGCAGTATCAGGGCCTGCACATCCGGAGTTTGAAGATGTACCTATACCCATTTATATCCCGTTTGGGTTTTACCCGCTTAGCCAGGGAAGGCATTCCGGCCTGCTGCCTCCCCAGTTTGCCACCAATGAACAATATGGGTTGGGCCTGGAAGGGTTGGGATACTACAAAGTCCTCAGTGATTATTGGGATGCAAAAGTATATGGCAATATTTATTCTTATGGCGGCTGGTCTTTAAATATTAATCCCACTTACCGGAAAAGATACCGCTACAGCGGTTCCTTTACGTTTAGTGTACAGAGTACGAAGAGTAATTTCAAAGGTGATCCGGATTATTTCAAAACCAATACTTATAATTTAAGCTGGTCGCATATGGTGGATAGTAAAGCAAGACCGGGTACAACTTTTTCTGCCAATGTGAATGCCGGATCCACCCGCTTCAATCAGTTAATACCTAATGACCCGCAACGGAATTTTCAAAACCAGTTAGGTTCTTCAATTTCCTATTCCAAAACATGGAAGGATAAACCTTTTAACCTGACCATGAGCGCTAATCATAGCCAGAATAATTTTACACACCTGATCAATGTAAGCCTGCCCAATGCGGCTTTCACTGTAAACACCGTTTATCCTTTTCAGAAAAAAGATAAAGCGGGAACCCCGAAGTGGTATGAAAAACTGGGACTGGCCTATAACGGTATTTTCAGGAACCAGGTTTCTTTTTATGATACGGCTTTTCATTTCAAACAACTGTTAGATACAATGCAGTGGGGTGCTCAGCATAATTTTCCTGTATCATTATCATTGCCGCCAATTCTTGGCGGGGCGCTTATTGTATCCCCGTCGGTATCATACAGCCAGATCTGGATAGCACAGAAATTTCATCGCAATTGGAATAGTAATACAAATAAACTGGATACATCCATCACAAAAGGAATCTTCATGGATCAATCCGCTTCTTTTGGTTTTTCTCTCAGCACAGCATTGTACGGAACCTATCAGTTCAAACATTCCAGGATCACCAAGATCCGGCATGTGATCCGCCCCTCAATCGGGATCAGTTATAAGCCTGATTTTTCTAAACAGCATTTTTATACCACGCAGGTGGATACTACCGGGTATAAAGTTCGTTTTTCGGAATATGAAAACAGCCTCTACGGGCATTACTCTGAAGGAAAATACGGAGGCATGACCTTTCAACTGGACAATAACCTTGAAATGAAGGTGAAGTCAAAAAAAGATACGGCTAACGGCGGTATAAAGAAAGTGACATTGATTGACGGATATGGTTTTTCTACCAGTTACAATTTTTTTGCAGATTCAATGAAACTTTCCCCCGTACAATTTTATTTTCGTACCAACCTGTTTAATAAAATTAATATTTCTGCGAGCACTGTTTTAGATCCGTACCAGGTCAACTCAAGAGGCCAGGACATTGGAAAATATGCATGGCAGGGCGCAAAAAAATTCACATTGGGAAGGCTTACTACAGGAAGTATTTCTTTGAGTACCAGTTTCAGCAGCAAGCCAAAGGATCCTAAAAAAGAAGAAGAAAGAAAAAAGCAGGTGCAGCAGCGGCTGAATGATCCGACACTGATTGCAGACCAGCAACGCCTTCTTGATTATATGCAGCAAAATCCTTCGGAGTTTGTGGATTTTAATATTCCCTGGCAGTTGAGTTTTTCCTACTCACTGTATTTTTCACAGCAGTTCAGGCCCGATTACAGCGGGTTTACAAAAACAATCAGCTCCAATGTGAGTTTCAACGGAAGTTTCAATTTAACACCCAAGTGGAATTTCAGCACCAATGGCTATTATGATTTTTCTTCACACAAAATCCAGACTTTCCAGATGTCCATATCAAGAGATATGCATTGCTGGCAGATGTCTATTAATGTTACTCCTATAGGGTTGTACCGCTTCTTCAGTTTCACTATCAATCCTAAGGCATCGGTATTACAGGATCTGCGGATCAACCGCTCCAGGTATTTTTCAGGTCAGTGATCCCGGTGCTGCATATAATAGTCTTTCATCAGTGTAAAGACTTTTTCTTTTAATTGTTCTGTTGTTTGTGATCCCGGTTCAACAGCGGGTAAAAAATGCATTTCGATTTTCCCGGGTAAAAAATAGAATACCTTATCGTTGGGAAATAATTTTGTAGTGTTGAATATCAGTGCGGGAATGATGGCATGATTTGTATCGTCAGCCAGGCGGAATGCCCCGTCATGAAAACGTTGCAGGGGTTCATTGGTCTTGTTTCTGGTCCCTTCGGGATAAATACACATGTGAATCCCGAGGCTAAGTACTTTTTTCATTTCGATAAAACTTGCTCTCCTGCTTTTTTCATTTTTACGGTCCACTAAAACAGACCCGCTTTTATAAATCAAACCGAATAACGGTATACGGGCCATTTCGATCTTGGCAATGGTCTTGTTGGGCCCGGGAATACCCGGTGAAGAAACGGGAACATCCAGCAATGTATTGTGATTGCAGACTACAATATAGGTTTCACCTTTTTTAAAATTTTCCAATCCTTTTTTCCGCAGGCGAAGTCCTGTGATCAAAAAGAAAAATCCCATCCACACCCGGAATACCCGGTAGGAGTATTGCGCCTGCCTGGGCTGCGGCCACCAGCCAATGATCCAGATCGGAAGGGAAACAATGAGCATGGTTAGGACAAACCATAGCATTGCCCATAATGCACAAATTCTACCCGCTATTTCTTTGAAAAACTTCACTGGTAATAATTGAATACGCTTATCTCTTTGAAAATTGAATTTCTGATAAGTGCCCATTCTCTTTTTATGATGCTAAAATAAACAGTATCTCTTCTGCGGCCATAAGGCATTTGCATGTGGCTGCGCAATACTCCTTCTTCAGTTGCCCCGATCTTTCTCAAGGCGTGTTTGGCCTGTTCGTTCATGTTGTCTGTCTTTATTTCGGCTCTTTCCCAATTCAGCACTTCGAATGCATAACTCAGTAATGAAAATTTTGAATGAAAATTGATGCCCGATCCATGGTATTCTTTTCCGAGCCAGCTCCATCCGATCTCAATGCGTTTATCATGCTCATAGATATTTCCATAGCTGGTGCTGCCGCATACAGATCCGGTTGCTTTTTCAATAATAGTAAACGGGATGCGTTTTCCTTCCGATCTTTCTTTTAAGGCCAGTTCCACCCATTTTTGTAATTGATCAGGATCATCCAGCAACATAGTAAAATATTTCCATAAGGAGGTGTTGCCGGTTATTGAAGCAAAGGATGCAATGTCCATGTGTTGCAATGGCCGCAGCAGCACTTTATCCGTTTCAAGTGTTAATCCAGGAGAGATCATTTTAATCAGTTAAAAGCCAAATTCAAAAATAGAAAATAAACCACTTTACTTTATAATTTCATTTACGGTTGTTTTTTTTATTTCCTGTCACAACCTCTTTTCTGGTTGAATTCAAAAAAAAGATGTAACAAAAAAACTTTTGACTTTTCATTTTTAATTTTTACACTTTCCAGTCTATGGGGTCAATACCATTCTTTACGAGGTACTCATTTGTTTTTGAAAAATGACGGCATCCGAAAAACCCGGAATTTGCCGAAAGGGGAGAGGGATGTGCCGCTTTCAATACAAAATGTTTTGACTCATCAATCAATATTCTTTTTTCCTGCGCAAATTTTCCCCAAAGCAGGAATACCACGTGTTCTTTTTGTTCTGATATTTTCCTGATGACGCAATCGGTGAATTCGGCCCAGCCAATTTTTGAATGGCTCATAGGCTCGCCTGCACGTACACTCAGGGATGCATTTAACAAAAAAACTCCCTGCCTGGCCCAATGGGTGAGATTCCCGTTTTTCGGAACCGGGATCCCGATATCATCGTGCAGTTCCCTGAAAATATTGATTAAGGAAGGTGGCTGTGGAATTCTATCGGGAACGGAAAAACAAAGCCCGTGTGCCTGTCCCGGCCCGTGATAAGGATCCTGTCCCAGGATCACCACTTTTATCTTTTGAATAGGAGTTGTATTGAAGGCATTAAATATTAATGAACCGGGAGGATAAATTATTTTCTTTTGCGATTTCTCTGTTTTCAAATGCAAGGCAATTTGGCGGAAATAAGGTTTGTTGAATTCCGCGATCAGAATCTCTTTCCATGATGCTTCAATTTTTACGTCCATGCCTTTTGATACTTTGGGCACAAACATAAAAAACTTATTTTTGCCCGCCCGGATGATTTGATAAAAACCCTTTTGTTAAAAATCTAAGCCGGATGGGTATTCAGTTCTTTTTTAAAAGGTCCGGTAGCTCAGTGAATAGAGCAACTGCCTTCTAAGCAGTAGGTCATTGGTTTGAATCCAATCCGGATCACAAAAGAAGCGGGAAGAAACACCCCGCTTTTTCATTTTCCAGCGAGTTCAAAACTTATAACTTACTTCCAGCGACCAAAAAAATGAATTGGATATTTTTTCGGAAAAAGTTTTTGTAACCGGGTTTCCGCCTACAGGCTGCACGGTTCGCACTATTGTATTGGGATTTACCGGAAAAACGATTGTTGGAGTAAAACTGAATCTTAATTTGCTGATATCATATTCTACCGGCAGAGAGGCTTCATAATCAAGAATCCTGAATTTACCCGGATCCAATGTATATGCTGTGATGATCCGGGGATCCGGTATCCCTTTTCTTTTCTTTACGTACCGCCGCTTACGGTAATAGGCATCATAATAATATTGTGTACCGCCGTTCATGACAAAGCCGGGTGTGATCTCCAAATCGTCATTCAATAAGCTGAATGTATGGTCTATCCCTATGCCTGCGGCGATATCCGTAGCATCGGAAAAACTGGCAGTAGAAGTAAATGTTATCTCTATGGGGCCGGTATCATAGCCGAGTTCTGCTTCTGCATCAGCTTTTACTTCCGATTTGACATTATAACTCTGACTGCTGAAAAAATATTTATTGAGCGCTATTTCTCCATCCAGCCTGTTTGCAGCAAATATATACCCGGCCCCCACGGTGCCGGCATCAATTCTTTTCTCTGTGGGTAAGTAAGAAGCACCGGCATTTAAAAAGATACCGGACTTATTGTAATAGCGTATAGATGGAGTGATGTAGGGAATGCTGACCGAATCCCTGCGGCCAAAATAAACATCATTGCTGAGATAACTTGCCGAGGCTTTGAAGAAAGAATGCCGGAAGCTTTTTAAAAATGCATTTAAACTGGTATCCTGGCCCTCGCAATGATTCCATAATGCCCCAAAAGTAAAAATGATAAAAATAAGCGGTAGTTCTCTTTTCATAGTGAAAGCGGTATAATAGGATGAAAAAATAAAAGCCCGGATCATTTTCCGGGCTGATTAATGAAAATTCTAAGATTTGTGATCAGTCACCTCTTTGACATCCTTACTGCGATCTTTGATATCCTTTTTTAAATCCTTTTTGTCACTTTTGATATCTTTAATATCCTTATTACGGTCTTTTATATCAGAACGGATATCTTTTGTATCACTTGTAATATCCTTCTTATCCTTGTAAAGATCTTTACGGTCTTTTCTCAGATCGGTCCGGTCTTTTTTGAGATCCGTAGAATTACCACTTTTCTTATCCATAACAATGTCTTTCCTGTCTTTGGATATGTCTTTTTTATCTGATGACAGATCCTTTAGGTCCTTACTGCGGTCTTTTTTGTCTGCCCGTATGTCTTTAGTGTCGTTATAAACGTCTTTACGGTCATTGCGAAGATCTTTCCTGTCGTTACGGATATCCCTGGTGTCTCTGCGGATATCATGATGTAATGCTTTTTGAGCCGAGGCGGATAAGCTTGTCAGTAATACCACTGAGAGGCTTAGGAAAATTGTTTTCATAATTGTTTGTTTTAAGACTTGGATTTTGATTCTTTAAACGCATCATAGTTTAATTATAGTTGTATTGGATTTGTTATTTACTTGTGAACGGAAGGAAAACAGGCCAATGTAGTTCAGCTAAAATAAGTTCTAGTAACAGGTTGGGGAATTGGGTTCTGGAATTTTTACGTTTTCATGTTGTTGAAGATTTAAGTATTTTTACCTAAAACACTTTTATGGAACCAAGAGCTAATACCCCTCCACCTCCGACGCCGCCTCCCATGCAACAAATGACCAATAAGGTAAATTGCGGATGGTGTAATCAACTGATGGATAGTACTGCTATCCGGTGTACAGGTTGTGGCAAAATCAGGAAAGATATTTACAACAATAAAGTAGCAGGATATATCCTGAGTTTTATCGCCATGATTTTCGTTTTGACCGGGTTATTCACCGAAGGTACCACCAGCATAGTTTTTAGTGTGATCGGATTGTTATTTGCTGCCGGTTCGTTTTATTTTTATTCAAAAGTGAGCAAGCTCCTAAAAAGCTGGTGGTGGATCTAGTCATTTTCAGGACCCTTTTTTACGGAAAAGGGTATTTATGAAGGAAAATACTCTATTTGTCTTTCATGCCATTACTACCAAAATGATGTTATCCCGGCGGGTTTGTAGCAGTATATTACAATTGATTCTTGTTTTTTGGTTCTTAATAAAACAATTTTGGCTAACCTGTTTCTTTCCCGCAGCCCGTTATATCATTCTCCCTGGTTATAATTCTTAATTATTCATTTACTTTGAGCCTTCAAGAAAAGATTATGAAGGAAGTTTTTCATTACGGAACGGAACAACTCACGATAGGAAAAACAATAGCTATAGCTTCAGGTCAATTGAAAGGAATTCTGGATGAAAATGCAATTCAAAAGATAAAGAAAAGCCAGAAAGAAGTAGAAGCTATTGTAGAAAGTAACAGGACTGTGTACGGGATCAATACGGGTTTTGGAATTTTAGCAAATACCAAAATATCAGAGGAAGATACGGCAACATTGCAATACAAGTTATTGCGGAGCCACAGTGTGGGAGTGGGGGATGCGATTCCGGCTGAAGTTGCAAAAATCATGCTCGTTACCAAAGTGCATGCATTGGCTAAAGGGTATTCCGGCGTAAAGCTTGAAACGATCGAAAGAATCATCTGGCATATTGAGCATAATGTTATTCCCCTGGTACCCGAAAAAGGCAGTGTGGGCGCAAGTGGTGACCTGGCTCCGCTGGCGCACCTTTTTTTGCCTTTGATTGGATTGGGTAAAGTCAGTTACATGGGAAAAGCGCTTGAAGCGGGTGAGGTCTTAAAGCAATTCTCTTTATCACCTGTTCGGCTTGGCCCCAAAGAAGGGCTGGCGCTGATCAATGGCACCCAGTTTATTTTGTCTTATGCAGTAAAATGTATTCAGAGAATGCATAACTGTCTCGAAGCAGCAGACATTATCGGAGCAATGAGCCTGGAAGCCCTGAAAGGAACCAATGCGCCTTTTGATGAACGGCTGCATGAACTGCGTCCATTCAGTGGCAGCAAATTAGTGGCACAGCGGCTGAGAGTTTTATTGAAGAATTCTGACATCATGAGAGCACATCTGGATTGTGAGAGGGTCCAGGATCCTTACTCATTACGCTGCATGCCGCAGGTGCATGGAGCTTCGCGGAATGCCTGGCTGCATCTGAAAGAACTGGCAGAAACAGAATTGAATTCGGTCACTGATAACCCGGTCATTTTTTCCGCTGATGATACTATCAGCGGCGGTAATTTTCATGGCCAGCCATTAGCATTGCCATTGGATTATTGTTGTTTTGCCGCTGCGGAAATTGGCAATATCAGTGACCGCCGGTGCTATCTATTGCTGGAAGGTAAATGGGGCTTGCCGGTTTTCCTGATGAAAAATGCGGGCTTGAACTGCGGTTTCATGATACCACAATACACAACAGCTGCATTGGTAACAGAAAACAAAACACTTTGTTTTCCTGCCAGCGCTGATAGCATTCCTACTTCACTGGGGCAGGAAGACCATGTAAGCATGGGCAGTATCAGCGGGAGAAAACTGTATAAAATTTTAGATAACCTTGAATATATACTGGCCATTGAATTGGTGACTGCGTGCCAGGCAATCGAATTCAGGCGGCCGTTGAAGAGCAGTATTATTTTGGAACATGCTTATGAACAGGTACGTCGGTTTGTTTCTTATGCTGAAGAAGACAGGATATTTTCTGATGATATCAACAAAATCCGGCAAATCATTCATGACCTTTCTTTTGTAAAAGATGTAAATGAATTTACCGGAACTCACCATCTTGCTTTGAATTCTGGGTTTGATAATTTTTTTAATCTTTAAGTGCTTTTTGTAAGGTTGGAGTGTTTTCAAACTGCCCTGACTGTTATTTTACCGGATAGGACAGGCTACTCGCAAGCTTCAGAATAATGGGCGTTCGGGTAAAACAGGATGAAGCATCGCCCAATGGCATCGCTGCTTCCTGAAAAACCGGAAATTTTCCATTGATTATAGCCTTGCTGGCCAACGATTGAATTTTTATATAGCTTCATGGATCTTATGAGCAGCTTCCAGCGCAAGCCGGGTCATTGTGGTTAAAGACCTTTCTCTTTCTTCTGAAGAGATGACCTGGTGAGTGATAATGTTGTCAGATACGGTAAGCAGTACAGCCGCTGTCTTTTTGAAATATTTTGCATTGGCAAATAAAGCAAAAGCCTCCATCTCTGCTGCCAGGCATTTATTTGCTTTGGCGATAGCCGGCAGTTCCCTGTCCGCCCGGTAAAACGCATCACCTGAATGAATTGAGCCTGAGAGTATCGGGATATTCATTGCGGCGGCCGTTTGATTGATGATATCAAATGCTGTTCCCTGGTGATAAAAGTGATCTTCGGGGTAATCAAAAGCGGTTTTTGCATAAGTAGATTCGCTGAAAGCTATATCTGTGTTGATTACTTTGAACAAAGGGATAGAATCAAGGTAAGAACCACAGGTACCGATTCTCATGATGCATTGCACCCCGAATTCGTAATACAGTTCATAAGAATAAATGCCAATACTTGGGCAGCCCATGCCGCTGGCGCCGATAGTTACTGATACGTTTTTATAAGTACCTGTATAGAAATAAATATTCCGTACGCTGTTCACCAGACGTACATTGTCCAGATTATTTTCTGCTATGAATTTAGCACGGAGCGGATCACCGGGCATTAACACTACCGGGGCAATCTCTTCCTTTTTTGCTGCTATATGAACACTCATGGATTTCGTTTCTTATATGAAGTTATTTATTTTATTGCGACTTTTGCAGTTAATCAGAAGTTATACGGCCAGGAATGTGAATTTCTTATTTACAACTTCGCTCCTGCCTCAAAATCAAAATTCAGAAGCTATGACACAGCAGCCAGTAAAAAAATATGACGCCGTCAAATACAAAACGCCTACAGGAAATAAACTGACCTGCAAAGGCTGGATACAGGAAGCTGCATTGCGCATGTTGCTCAACAATCTTAATCCTGAAGTAGCAGAAAATCCCGACGAATTGATAGTGTACGGCGGCCGGGGAAAAGCAGCAAGGAACTTTGAAGCCTTGGATAATATTATTAAAGCGTTGAAAGTTCTGGAGAATGATGAGTCCCTGCTGGTACAATCGGGCAAACCGGTCGGCATTTTGAAGACGCACAAGGATGCGCCAAGAGTTTTAATAAGCAACTCTCAGCTTGTACCCAAATGGGCAACCTGGGAACATTTTGATGAACTGGAAAAAAAGGGATTGATGATGTACGGACAAATGACTGCCGGAAGCTGGATCTATATCGGCTCGCAGGGAATTGTTCAGGGTACTTACGAGACCTATGCAGTGCTTGCAGATAAACATTTTAGTCATGGGTCAGGTGCCGGAAATCACGGTTCATTAAAAGGAACCTTGAACGTAACAGCAGGATTAGGTGGTATGGGTGGCGCTCAACCTCTTTCGATCACCATGAATGAAGGAGTGGCATTGATTGCTGAAGTGGAAGAACACAGGATTGATAAACGGATCGCCACAAAATATCTCGATGAAAAATATGATGATATTGATATGGCAATTGACAAGGCCCTGGAATATAAAGCTGCCGGCAAAGCAGTGAGCATCGGGGTAATATGTAATGCGGTTCACTTACTGGAAAGATTGGTAGAAAGAAATGTTGTCCCGGAGACTCTTACCGATCAGACCTCTGCGCATGATCCGTTGATGTACTGGCCGCATGAAATTTCTTATGAGCAGGCAAAAATTCTCCGTGAGCAAAACCCGCAGCAGTATATTGATTACAGTTACCGCAGCATGTACCGGCATGTGCAATTGATGTTGCAACTGATGGATAAAGGTTCCGTGACCTTTGATTATGGAAATAATATCAGGGCCAGGGCAGATGAATATGAAAAAGAACATGCAACAGAATTCAAAGGAAAAAAGACAGGAAGAAATTTCGATTTCCCGGGATTTGTCCCCGCTTATATCCGCCCGTTGTTCTGTGAGGGAAAGGGACCCTTCCGCTGGGCAGCATTAAGCGGTGATCCCAATGATATTGCAGTAACGGATGAAGTTATCAGGAGCTTATTCCCCCACAACAAGTCATTGATGCGTTGGCTGAAACTGGCAAAGGAAAAAGTGGCCTTCCAGGGTTTGCCGGCAAGGATATGCTGGTTGGGGCAGGGAGAAAGAGAAAAAGCAGGGTTGGCATTTAATGAATTAGTGCGGAGCGGAAAAGTAAAAGCGCCGGTAGTAATTGGAAGGGATCATCTGGATACCGGGAGTGTTGCATCGCCGAACAGGGAAACTGAAGCCATGATGGATGGCAGTGATGCTGTAGCCGACTGGCCCTTACTGAATGCATTGGTGAATACCGCCGGCGGTGCCAGCTGGGTTTCTCTGCATCATGGCGGTGGGGTAGGCATTGGTTATTCTATTCATGCAGGAATGGTGATCGTATGTGACGGGACTTCAGATGCCGATGAACGGTTAAAAAGAGTTTTGAGAAACGATCCAGGGCTTGGAGTGATCCGTCATGCAGACGCAGGTTATGAAATTGCAAAAGAAACTGCAAAGAAATTTGATCTTGATATTACAAATAGGTTGAAATAATTATCGTTTGATTCATTGTAAACCAGGCATTCTTTCTGCTAAAGTCATAAGACAGTTCGTCAGCTTGCGTATAATGAGGAATTAACTGCTGTGCTTTAAAAAAAGGATTACAATCAACACATCACTTCAAAATACGGTGGATTTTCTTTCCTTCCGGGTTTCGGCGCTATAATTACTGTTAACATGATCCTGCCGCGTATTAAAGAAATGTTTTGGTATAATATAAAGTCTGAGATGGCGTGGAAGTTGTGCAATTGAGGAAGTAAATTAAATTTTCAAAACACTAAAATTACTTAATATGAAAACTTTATCAGCAATTTTGATATGTACACTCGTCAGCCAGTCCTTGTTTGCCGGAATCAATAAGTCAGCCAAAAATAATGTTACCGGGTTTTCAAAGGCCCTGTCATTAAATTCAATGAATGATACAAAAGCTGCACTCCCGGTGTTGGAAACATATATACCGGCAAATGTAATTTCAACTATTGAACAAAGAGCCATTAATGGCAATCAGGTATATGATATAACATCCATAAAGGCACAGGCAGGAATAAATAAGATGCAGGTTAATGATTATGTAGTCAGGTTCATTAAAGACGGAATAATTGTAACCGAAACACTGGACGCAAACGGTACTACCGCAAGTGATGTTATCTAAAATAGATCATGCAAGGAAACCGATAAAGAAAGAAAGCAGTTCTGTCCGGACTGTTTTCTTTCTTGTTTAGCCGGATTCAGATTAAATGGTTGCACTTTTTATCTTTCCCAGGGCCGGTATTCTTCAGCAATAGATCGCAGGCAGGATGAACACCGGTACTTTTTTAGCCGGGGTTGATTTTTTAATACAAAAAAGTTGAACAGGTAATAACCCTTGGTATTTATACAGGTGCAGCAGCAAAATATTATTGTTTCCTGCTTTTACCACTTTTTTATTAAGCTCCGCCACTTATACGTCAATAATAGCCACATACTAAGCCATTCTTCCAAAAGCAGGAATCACTGAATAAATTCATACCCGATTAGCTTATTACATTTTAATTCCGGAAATGAAATAAAGCAGGACAAAGTAGAAATCAGACGTACTGGCCGAAATTGTTTTATGAAAATTTCACTTATCGTCAGTTCATTTTGTGGGTAATGGATAAACAGCAACTGGTAAAATTGGGAGCAGAAAAGTTGCGTTCATCAGGCGTTCTTTTCAGGCCTGCAGTCCAACGAAAGAGTCAGGCTTATTATGTTCAAATTAAATATCAAAGTGGCGCATTGCAACCAGGTAAAAAATGAATACGATTAATAAAAATGATCATCGGAAAAATAGAGATACCTGTTCTGAAGTCTTCAGGGAGAAAATGAAAAAGAGACCTGTTAAGTCACTAATATGAATTTGTAACCCTGAAAAACTTTTTTATGAAAATCAAATCATTATTTCTGCCTTTATTGGTTGCTTTGGCCCTTTTCTCCTGTGATAAGAACACTTCAATACCGAGTAATGTACACACGGTCAAAGTAAATCCGTTTTCTGAATTGAGGTTCAAATCCAAGGACACCCCCGGACTCACCATCTATCCTAACCAGAGGCCTTTGGAGATTGGCTATTCTTTCTCCGTTTCACTTAACGGCGCCATTAATGAAATTGGCCTTTGTTTGCCGGGGAAAGGGCATACTTATACTACCACTCTCCGGAATGGAACTGCCAAAGAAGTTCTGCCCCCAAAAAATATTACTCAATACTCAGGTGGGTTTTCGTTCACTAATATTGACCTGGTGCTTACCAAAGAAACTGTATCTATTCAGCCCGATCATACCAATATGATCAGTGTGAATCAGGTGCCGGTTGGTTCTGCTAATCCAGGTTTGGCGGGCAGTTTTTATGTAGCAAGCAGAACGGATCTTCATCCGATTTTCCCGCTCAAAAAGGATGTGGTGACTTACGACCAGCAATGCAACTATCCTGCATCTACTCCAACCTATCCGACCAATGAAATTCAATCAACAAATCTTATAGGAGGGATATTCGATGTCATGTTTACTTATACATCAACAAAATAAATTACTAAACCGTCAAGAAACCCCGTCAAAATAAATTTATGAGAAAAACCTTTAAAGGAGTACGCAGTTGTCTCATAATAATTGTTTTATTAAACGGTATATCCGCACAATCGCAGGATTTAAAAAACATCGGTAAGCAGAAACCTTTTACCATCAACGGAAGTGTAGGCGCTTCTGCCACCTTTTACCATTCCAATGAACCTATGGCCACCAGGCCTCCGTATGGATGGAATCTCTATGGAAATTTCACCCCGACTGTTTATGGAGTGGCTCTGCCTTTTTCATTCCTGGTTAACCAATATGGCAACAGCTATTCACAGCCTTTCTCCCAGTTTGGACTCAGCCCTACTTATAAATGGATCAAACTGGATCTCGGCTATCGCAATATTCAATTTTCTCCGGTAACTTTTGACGGGCAAAGTTTTCGCGGCGTAGGACTGGAACTGACTCCGAAGATGTTCCGCTTTGCTGCTTTTTATGGTAAGCTGAACAGGAAAGTGAATGAAGATACAACCAGCGGCCGGTTTAAAGCGCCACAGTTTTCCAGGATCGGCTATGGTGTCAAGGTCGGAGTGGGAAACACTTCAAATTATTTTGACCTGATCTATTTCCATGCAAAAGATGACAGCAGTTCTGCTAAAATCATAAACAAGACCGGTTATACAGCCCAGGAAAATTCTGTCATCGGTTCTTCATTCAGATTAACGCTGATCAAAAAAATCATTTTCAATACGGACTTTGCGATCAGCGGACTGACGCAGGATATCAGTCTTCAGAAATCTGCTTCGCCTCCTGATTCTACTTTGATGCAAAAACTGATGAACAAGTTCATCCCGGCAAACAGTTCCACAGTTGCAAACTGGGCGGGCCAGTCTTCTTTGCAACTCCTGTTGAAAGGATATACCACCACGCTTGGATACAGAAGAGTGCAGCCGGATTTTAAATCATTGGGCACTCCGTATATGCTGAATGATGTGGAGCTGATGAACTGGATCAATAATTTCAATCTGGCCTCCGGCAAACTGAATATCACTACCAGCTTATCCGATCAGCATAATAATCTCAATAAAAACCTGACCAGTGAAATGCAGGTATTGACCGGCAGTATGAATGTAAATGTCCTGGTGAGTTCAAAATTCAACCTGAACTTAAATTATTCCGGTTATGGCCTGAGGCAAAAAGACGGAACAGAGCATCTTAAAGATTCAGTGAAGCTGAACCAGGATATTCATCAGTTCGGAATCACGCCTTCCTACACTATAATGGGCACTTCGCATTCGCATACGGTCAGTGGAAATGTAAGCTATATGTTATTGGATGATAAGAACCCTGCCACATCACCTTTTACCAGCAGCAATAACTTATCCGGTTCTTTGAACTATACCTTAGGGTTTATTAAAAAAGTATCCAGTGTCACACTCTCCGGCCTTTTTTCCAAATACACACAGGATACGATCTATTACCGTACACTGGGAGCCACCATCAGCGGATCAGCACAGGTATTAAAAAGCAAAGCGCTCAGCCTGCAGGGTTCATTCGGTTACATGATGAACAGGTCTTCTTTTGGCAATGTGCAGGGCAATTTCACTTTTTCGGGTAATGCGGGCTACCATATAAAACATCATTCATTAAATGCGTATGCAAGCTATATCTATACACCGTATAACCCGATCAATAATATCATTTATAAAAATGTACCGCAGGCAGTAGCAACCAAAAATATGTCCGGCGGTATTTCTTATTCTTATTCATTCTGACAGTATTAACCTAACGATATGAAAAGAAAATTTTTTTTAATAACAACCCTGGCGCTGGCAATAGCAGTTCATAACCTGCAGGCACAACCATACAATGTAACCGTGAACACTACTGCCACTCCTCCTGTTAATCCGGTTATCAGCCAGTATGTGGCATCAGGTAATATAAATGCATCATTACTGTATAACCTTGCCGGGGCGGGACCGTTGCAGGTTTATGTGCAGGGGAGAATAGAGTGCCTTTCTCCTTCTCCTTTTACGATCAGCGTGAATCCCACTTTTGCGGCACAGGGAATGATAACCCTTACTCCCGGAGTACCCACACAAATGACGGCGACTCAGATGCTGGGAGCTTTCGGTTTTTTTAATGACGCCAATCTTGTGGCCACCGGTGTAAGCCTGGGCAGCCTGAAAGATGCCAATAATAATATTCTGCTGCCTCCGGGGAACTACAGGATCTGTTTCGTTGCCAGGCAACCGGATGCTGCCAGTGGCCTTCCCGGGCCAAACGCCTCAGACCCCAACCTGGGTTGCGCCAGTTTTACCGTACAGAATACACAACCGCCGAATGGAGTGACGATAAATACGGTGGTGATTCCACCGGTGCTTCCTGCAATCAACACAACGATTCAGAATGGAAACGTCAGGCCGACAGTTCAATACACTGTTGCCGGTGCAGGTAATACACAGGTTAAAGTGTTTGGAAAAATTGAAAGGCTTTCACCATCACCATTCACCATCAATGTAGCTGCAGGTTATGTTCCTCAGCAAACATTGACTCTTACGCCGGGTGTGCCTCTTCAGATGACAACGAGCCAGGTCATGGATGCTTTAGGGAATTTAAGCCAGGGAAATCTTGCGCTGTCAGGGATCACCTGGAGTGGTATTACCGACGGTAATAATAATATTCAGCTTCCGGATGGTAATTACCGTATTTGTTTTTATGCAAAATACATTTTGCCTACGGGTGGAATAGGCGGCAATGCTTCCGATCCTGCTTTAGGTTGTGGCACTTTCAATATACTGAATACACAACCACCTAATGGAGTAACGATAAATACGGTGGTGATTCCACCGGTGCTTCCTGCAATCAACACAACGATTCAGAATGGAAACGTCAGGCCGACAGTGCAATACACTGTTGCCGGTGCAGGTAATACACAGGTTAAAGTGTTTGGAAAAATTGAACGTCTTTCACCATCACCATTCACCATCAATGTAGCTGCAGGTTATGTTCCTCAGCAAACATTGACTCTTACACCGGGTGTGCCTCTTCAGATGACAGCGAGCCAGGTCATGGATGCTTTAGGAAACCTGACTCAGGGCAATCTTGCGCTGTCAGGGATCACCTGGAGTGGTATTACCGACGGTAATAATAATATTCAGCTTCCGGATGGTAATTACCGTATTTGTTTTTATGCAAAATATATTTTGCCTACGGGTGGAATAGGCGGCAATGCTTCCGACCCTGCATTGGGTTGTGGCACTTTCAATATACTGAATACACAACCACCTAATGGAGTAACGATAAACACCGTTGTTATTCCCCCGGTACTTCCTGCATTCACGACAACTGTTCAGAATGGAAACGTCAGGCCGGCAGTTCAATACACTGTTGCCGGTGCAGGTAATACACAGGTTAAAGTCTATGGAAAAATTGAACGTCTTTCACCATCACCATTCACCATCAATGTAGCTGCAGGTTATGTTCCTCAGCAAACATTGACTCTTACACCGGGTGTCCCTCTTCAGATGACAGCGAGCCAGGTCATGGATGCTTTAGGAAATTTAAGCCAGGGAAATCTTGCGCTGTCAGGGATCGGCTGGGCAGACATAACGAACAGCGATAATACGCTCCGGCTTCCGGATGGTAATTACCGTATCTGTTTTTATGCAAAATACATTTTGCCTACGGGTGGAATAGGCGGCAATGCTTCCGATCCTGCTTTGGGTTGCGCAACATTTGGAATTTGTGCCTCTGCTGCAGCACCTCAATTTACACAGCCTGTCAGCAATTTTAATATCACAAATAACCTTCCGGCTGTACAAAGAACTTCGCCGGTGGTGTTTGCATGGACACCACCAAACAGTACCTGCGGCGGGCAATTGGGAGCCGTAATGTATGAATTGGAAATTCATGAACTGTTGCAGGGCCAAACGCCAACCGATGCAATTAATAATCCTCCTGTATTTATCAGAAGACAACTGCCGACTACCACTTTCCTTCTGGATACGATTTTAAATAATAATGTATTGCAAAATGGCAAACGATATGCTATCCGTGTGAGAGCTATGGCTCCGGCAGGCAATACGCTGGTGCAGAAAATAGAGAACAATGGATTCAGCAGGATAGAAGCATTCCAGTATGGAGATACAACGAAGTCTTCTTTACCTGTAACCAGCAATACCGGCAATAATCCGCTACCACCAAACAACAACAATAATAATCCTCCGCCACCTCCGCCTAACAATAATCAAAATCAAAATCCGCAGGTTGCCGATGTGTATGACTCTACTGCCGATTGCGGTATCAAACTCCCTGCAGATTCAACAAAAAAACCTAAAGGAACTGATCTGGCCAATAAAGTACTGTCAATCGGGCAATTTAAACTTACCCCTACAACGATAACTCAGAATACAGACTCAAGTTTTACCGGCACGGGCACCATTGACTGGAAACCGCTTTCTCATACCATTAAATTAGCCGTATCATTCAAGAA
Source organism: Sphingobacteriales bacterium UTBCD1 (assembly GCA_002066995.1). Taxonomy (GTDB): domain Bacteria; phylum Bacteroidota; class Bacteroidia; order Chitinophagales; family Chitinophagaceae; genus UTBCD1. The sequence continues at coordinate 7,821 of MWTC01000053.1, read as the reverse complement.
TATCCAGGTCAATAAAAATGACAGTGTGTTTGCGGGAGTGGTGACCACTTCCAAAGATTCAAAGATATCCCTGTCAAAATCCTTTGCTTCATTCAAGGATTATTCGGGGCAGACGGCAGAGCAGCTGGATCAACTGGCAGGAAGCGTCGAAAACTTTTTGAAGCAATATCCCGGCGGCCAACTGGTAAGCCAGATCGCAACAAACTCTCCGGTCAGTTTCCCTATCGGGCTGGACAACCAGGATATCGGAGGCACTCCTGTTACACTCGCTATTATGAATATGACTTTTTCTCCTAAAGGTGCTACCATGAGTGTGTTGCTGAACATAAATGTTCCGGATGCAAACGGATGGCTTTCCCTTGCAGGCACAGGATTCTGCCTGAGTCCGACAGGAGTTTCATTTGCCAAAGGAACACTGCTCCTGCCCGTAGATCACCATTTTAATTTCGGCACCGATAAAGACAGTCTCGACTTTGCATTCAAAGGTTGCCCCACAGCGGATTCCACCAACGGAACTTATGTAAGCTGGGAAAACGGAAGCCTGTCAGATATTGTGGCCAATGTAAAAGTTGCTTTCCCCAGGAATACGATCGTGGCAGAAGATAAGGATGGGAATCCTAAGGATAGCCTGGTCACTGCCTCCATGAATTTCAAATTTAAAAAATGGGATGACTGGATCGCTTCGCTCACTTTTGATAATTTCCAGTTGCCCGGTGTGAAAGGTTTGGGATTTCATCCGGGTACCATGTACTACGATCACTCTTCGGTACGCAATCCGAACGGTTTCGACTTTCCGAAAAATTATACAGGCTTCAGCGGAAATGATTTTGAAGGATTGTATATAAAGGATATGAAGGTATTGTTGCCTTCAGATTTCAAAACCTTTAACCAGGGAAAGGAAAGGACATCATTTGATGCAAAAGACCTGGTGTTAGACAGCAAAGGGATCAGTTTTAATTTGCTGGGCACTCATATAATAGATCAGAGTACAGGCGATCTTGGCGGATGGGCATTCTCCCTGGATACGGTGAGAGTGCAGATGCAGAAAAATACATTCACCGATGGTTCATTCAAAGGGAAAATTCAATTACCCATAAGTAAAACGCCTTTGGATTACCTGGGAGACCTGCATGTCGGGAAAGATACCATTACAGGCAAAGACTCTTCATTGCAGTATGCTTTTGTGATAGTGCCTTCTGATAATATGGAGTTTGACATCTGGGCAGCAAAAGTTCAGTTGAATAAAAACTCTTCTTTCAAAGTGCAACGTGAAAAAGACGGAACCCTTGTGTCATTTATTTTGAATGGTACAATAGGAATTGATATCGGCAGTTCCGGTCTGAACCTGCCCGGTTTGAAATTTGACAGTTTGGGAATTGCCAACAGGAATCCTAAAACCAATGAAAAGAAATTCTGGTTTAGTCCCGGTACCTGGAATTTTTCGGGAGGTTCCAATTCCAGTTCTAATTCCAATTCTTCGAGTTTCATAGTTCCGGCAAACAGTGACCTGGCAGCTGCTTTCGGGCCTAATGTTAATACAGAACCGGATTGGAAGTATTATGCTTCCGGCAGAAAAGAACCTGATGACGATGGCAGCGATCAGGGTAAATTATCCGGTTTTCCCGTTTCTATAAATAATGTAAAACCATACACTGACTTCTCGGATATGAGCAACCTGAAAATAGGTGTGCAGTTTGATCTGAATGTGAATGTCGGATTAGGTGACGCATCTGTTGTTAGCGCTACCACTAAACTTGCGGTATATGGAAAGATCAATGCAGCACTCCAGAATATGGCTCCGCAAATTTCCCTTTCGGCCGGAGTGGATATTGATTCGATAGCGATTAAAGGCGAGGTGGGCCCGGTGAATGTTAACGGCATGCTGGTATTCTATAAACATGATAATACTTTTGGAGATGGAGTGAAAGGGCACGTCAGTGCAATGTTCCCGATGTTGCAGACAGCTATAGAGGCCACCGCCCAGTTTGGCAATGTGAACAATTTTAATTACTGGTATATAGATGCCTGTGCTACTTTCCCCACCATACCGGTTGTAGGCCCTATCGGAATTAATGGCTTTGGAGGAGGTGCTTATTATAATATGAAGATGCAGGGTAATCTTCCGCCGGACCCTTTCAATCTGCAGGCTTCGACTGTTTCTAAAAATGCAACTCCCGGTACCACCATGTCAGGAGTGAGTTTCGTTCCTGAGAAAGAATCTGCAGGTATTCGTGCAACGGTGGGAATAGCTATTGTATCGCAGCCTTCTCCTAAACCTGGTGCTGATGCCATGAATGCGAAGATCACGCTGACTGCAGGAATAGCCAATGGAGCGCTCAGCCAGTTAGGACTTCAAGGTGAAGTGTATGTTATGACAAATTCACCGGTCAATGACAAAGCAACAGTGAAAGGGGTGGTAGATATCATCTATGATCTGCCGCAGAATAAATTTTCGCTTGCAGCCGAAGTAAAAGGAAAATTCGGTACCATCGTAGCAGATGTGCCTCTCGGTATTTATTCAGGCCCGGATGGCTGGTACCTGAAAGTGGGAGATGCTTACGGAGAGAGGGCAAGCTTCCAGTTTGTTGATGATTCCACCATCAATTACACTTTACGAATAGGGGCGAATGCTTACCTGGGAATGGGTAGCCTGATCAACCCGACATTGCCGCCTCTTCCGGATAAGATAACGGCATTTGGCGTTCAGCGCTCACCTCAGGTGGATGCTCTGATCAATCAATTGGACAAGACGAAAGGAGACGGAATGATGTTTGGCGCCCAGGTAAATGGTACACTTAAATTCAGCCTGGCATTTTTGTATGCAAACCTGGATGCCACATTAGGATTTGACCTGGCATTGAAACACTTTCTTCAGAATTTTCAATGCGGCGGTACCAGTGCAGGATGGGAAAACTGGTATGCACTTGGCCAGATGTATTTCTATTTTGATGTGGATGCCGGGGTGCATGTGGACTGCTTCATGGGTAAGGGAGATTTTAGTTTAGTAAAGTTCCAGGCTGGCGCTGTGTTATCGGCAGGCTTGCCCAATCCCACCTGGCTCGATGGTTCCATACATGTGAAAGGAGAGATTTTTGACGGATTGATCAGTGTGGATCAGGATGCGCATTTCACGATCGGTGAAAAATGTTATCCTGCTTCATCCCCGCTCAGTGATATTAATATCATAAGCAGTTATGGACCGCAGACAAAAGGCGATGTGTTTGATGCGCCTTATGTTGCTTCCAATGTGGGATTAGGAGTCAATTATGATGTACAGGCAGCTCCTTCAAAAAACCATCCTGATGGGGAAATGCGCACTTTCAGATTTGAAATTGCTTCCTATACACTTACCGAAGGCTCTAACAGCGTGAATAATATCCACCTGGTATATCAAAACAATAACACTACCGGAATCATTAAACATGATCAGATACTGAAACCCCAGACAAATTATACGGTAACTGTGGTGTGCAGTGGAATGCAGTTTTATCCTCAGGAAAACAGGTGGGATAATCCTCTGAATGATGAGAACAACCAGAGGGAGCCATACCGGCAAACAGTGACATGGAGCTTTAAAACCGGTGATGCACCGGGTTATATACCTGATCAAAACGTTCATTTTTCATACCCGGTAAACAATCAGCGATATGTGTTAAAGCAGGAAATGAATGGCAATGGTAAGATTGAATTGGGCCAATGGCAGCCAAATATTCTTGCCAATTCATCCAATTCAATTAATATGCTGTCAAGGGGCGGAGGATTTGATTATAAATTATTCTTTATTCCGTTTAGCGGTACCGATACAGTAAAGACCACTTTTACTGCCGATGAATCAAACAGAACGCTCAACTACCAGATTCCGGCCACTTTGAAAAATAATGCAGTTTACCGTGTTGAATTCTGGTCGTTCCCTAAAGAAGGTATAAACCTTGAAAATTTGAAAGTACTCAGCAAAGTAAGCATGAGTACCCGGACGATGAATGTACAAAACGTCGGTAATGCTTCGGGAAATACAAACATCAATGCGCAAATTAAACAAACCACTGTTACCGGTCCTGTAAAAATAGCTGAAGCCCCAAGGCCGATCTATGTTTTGAATTTTGCAACGAGTCAATATAACAGTTTGTCCGAAAAACTGAATGGAATGGGCCAGTGGGCAGGTGTGAAAAAAGGAGATATCATGTGGATCAATGCACAAAATGTGCCCGCAGAGAAGTTTGATGAATACGAGGTAAAGGGATTCAAAGCCCCCGACGGGACCGCTTATCCTCCTTTATTCAATGCTCAGATTGACTGGAACAACAGCCAGCAAAATGATCAGTTTGCCAGCGACAACTTATATGCTCCGGCATTGACATTGGCATTTAAAGGAGTGCAGACCAACCTCAGTGTTCCCGAATTAAGAGAAATGATATACAGGCCTGTTCGTACACTTGACTGGAGCGGTTTTGCTTACAGTCCGCCGTTAAGTCTTGCAGAAACGACACCAGCTTTGATATACCAGGCATTAACGGCAAACCGGCAGGTTCCGAATGTGTCGCTTGGCGGAGTCATTAACAATGCTCCGAAGAGTAACAGCATCAGCGCTGTTTCCTCCGGCGGATTCTCATTCTCATTCAGTCAATCGGCGGCCGCATCGGTTGGTTCCAACAGGTTTAATAGTATCGGAAGTATGAGTATGATAAATGTAACGATACCGATGCCTTACTCATTGAAGTGGTCAAGGGATTATTATTTACACCAGGATTATAACCTGCTCAATGCATTCGGTTTGGCGGCGCAAAACCAGGCAGCCCTCATACAGCAACAATTGAGTCCTTCACAGGCGGAAGGTTTACTATCGAATTTGAGCGGCGATATAAATTTCGTAAGTAATAATATCGGTGGAACGGTCACCATGCCGTGGAATAAATTTTATTATTTGTACACCGATCCCAATTCAGTTAATATCCTCAATAAGTTGAAGAACCTGCAATTTGCTTCTTATCCGCATGGAAGTCGCAACATTACCTTCCGTTACGGAGCAGGCTCAATGCAGGGTAATGCGGTCAATAAATCTTTCAACTATTAAAGCAATTGAAAATGAGTAGTAAATTATTTATAGCATGTTTATTAATGGCCTGTTTTACCCAATTGCAGGCGCAGAAAAAAAAGAGTGATGCTACTGCAAAAAAACAACAGGATGTACCTGCTTCATATACGGGGTCTATCCGGGTTCTTGCCCAGCCTCATGGCGATTCGGTGATCCTGCGTTGGGGGCCATCCAATGAATGGGCCTGGAACAGGCTGAACAAAGTAGGCTATATCATCGAGCGGATAGATATCACCGAATCTCAGAATCCCAAAAAAGAATTGCTTACTGCTCAACCACTGAAGCCTATGACTCCTGATGAAATGAAGAGAGCCTTTACCATCAGGAATAAATATGCTGCCATCGAAGCCCAGAGCCTTTACGGTACCAATTTTGAAACAGGCATACGAAAAGGAGCAGGTGGCATTGAAGACAAAGCAAACACCGGCACCAACCGTTTCAGTTTTGCCATGATGGTTGCCGATTTTGATGCCGATGTGGCAAAGGCCGCAGCGCTCAGGCTTACTGACAAAAAAGTAAAAAGAGGCGGAGTGTATTTCTATCGTATTTATCCGGGGGCGCCATCAAAAGATGGAAAAATAGATACGGCAACGATCATGGTGGTGAATAACCCGCAGGTAAATAAACTGAAACCTTCACTGAAAGAGATCGTGGCATTGGACCGTGTTGCCGAACTTCATTGGGAAAGAAGCCCGGAAAATCAGTTCAGCGGATTTTTTATTGAAAGAAGTGCCGATGGCCGGAATTTCAAACAACTGAATGAACTTCCTTATTTTTCTTCCAGGCCGGATACAGCTAATGAAGCAATGGACAGTGTGCGAAGGAGAATCAATACTTTGTTAGGCAATAATCATGTATTCATTGACAGCCTGCCTTCCAATTATACGAAATATTATTATCGTATCAGGGGTGTCAATGCTTTTGCACAATGGAGCGACTACTCCGATGCACTGACCGCAATGGGAAAAGACCTGACTCCGCCGGCTGCCCCGATAGTGGAAAGCCCGGTGTATGAAAAATCAAAAGGCATTTTGCTGAAATGGAAAAAACCTTTTAAAGAAGGCGATTTCAAAGGTTATATGGTCACCCGTTCTCATAACGCAGTGATGGGCCCTTATGCCACACTTACTTCAAAATTGCTGGAACCCTCGGTTACACAGTTCACCGACACAGGCGCCTTTGCACACGGTCAGAATTACTATATTGTTCTTGCTGTGGACACGGCCGGCAATATTGCCTATTCTGTACCGGTCATGGCATTGGTTCCCGACAATACACCTCCCGTAATGCCAACTGGCTTAAAAGGATTTATTACCAAAGACGGACTGGTACATTTAAGCTGGAAGCCCAACCCGGATGAAGACATCAAAGGATACAAAGTATATTTTTCTAACAGCAGCAATGATATGTATTCCCAGATCACACTGGAACCGGTTGCCGACACTGTTTTTACAGATACCATCACATTAAAAACATTATCCAAAAATATTTGGTATAAGATTGTAGCCGTTGATCAGAATAATAATCATTCAAAATATTCGGAGCCGGTCCGTTTAAAGAAGCCGGATATTGTTCCGCCCATGCCGCCGCTTGCCACAAAAGTGCATGTGGATACTGCCGGTGTTCAGATAGACTGGATACAAAGTCCGAGTGATGATGTGGTGGCTTATATGATATACCGTAAGGATAAAAATACGGGTTGGTCTGTCATTTCAAGAATGAAACATGATGCTTCAAGATCAGCCTTCCATTTTACTGATAATAATGTAAAACCGTTTACCGATTATGAGTATAGTGCAGAAGCCATAGATGAAGACAGTCTTCATTCGGTGAAATCAGCATCTGTGACCGCAACAATAAAGACAGTACCTGATCTTCCTCCAATGAAAACCCTGGCAGCTACGTATGATGCCAAACTGAAACAGGTGCATTTGAAATGGCAGTTTACCGACCAGGGAAATTATTTCTTTGTATTGTACCGCTCTGCAGGAAGTGAGCCGTTGATAAAGTATCAGTCTGCCAATGCTACTACGCAACAATTTGATGATGATGTTTCCTCACTCAAAGGAAATGTCAGTTATGCCATCCAGGTTGTGTACAGGGACCAACGGGGAAGAACGAGGGTAAGCAGTCCTGTAACGGTGACGATCACAACGCCGGGACAGCAAAAATAATTTTGATTACGGGAAATCATTGTACAGGATCAGCTGCAACCAGGAGGATCAATGACTTAGCTTGCCTGGTTCTACCTGTGCTTTTTTAAAATAATTTTTCCTTCCCCTTTATATTTTCAGTTCAATTCACTGGATATGACTTGAATGTTACTGTTTTTGCATTGCAGGAATTTAAAATTATTTTAATGCAACACTTATTTGGAGTAGGATTGCAGGTTACCAGGTATTCAATTTGCACTCTCTGCTTTTATACCCGGTAACATATAATCAATTAATTTAGATGTCAAATAATTTAAAATCATGTCCAGAGAAAATGAAAAAACGATCACACTTCATGTTTATGCCGATCTGTACCAGGCAAAGATGATGCAGGACAAGCTGAAGGAAAACGGGATTGATTCATTTTTGAATGATGAAAATGTGTTAGGCATGGATCCTGTCGGCGGTGCAGAGTTGAAAATATTTGAAAAAGACAGGGATGCAGCCGAAAAAATTTTACATGCTTAGTACGGCAGGGTATGGCAGTTTGCAGTTTCTCCTGTTTTCCTCGATTTT
>MWTC01000017.1 GCA_002066995.1 Sphingobacteriales bacterium UTBCD1 | reverse complement strand
GCTTTGTGCGATGAATATTTGCGGTTAGCTTATCATGGGTTAAGAGCAAAAGACAAATCCTTCAATGCAAAGTTTGAGACTGAGTTTGACCATACGATTGAAAAAATTAATATAGTTCCCCAAGAGATAGGAAGAGTGATCCTGAATTTGATCAACAATGCCTTTTATGCAGTGAATGAAAAAAAGAGAACGGCAGGTGAAGGTTATGAGCCTGTTGTTACCGTTTCAACTAAAAAGGAAGGAAACAAAGTCGTGATTTCTGTTTCTGACAATGGTAATGGGATCCCTGAAAGAATAAAAGAAAAGATCTTCCAACCATTCTTCACCACCAAACCAACAGGACAGGGAACAGGATTGGGTTTGAGTTTGGCGTATGATATAATTACGAAAGGGCATGGCGGGGAGTTAAAGGCAGAAAGCAGGAAAGGAGAAGGAAGTAGGTTTATTGTTCAAATACCTGCTGTCTGAATCACGCCTGCTTGCCGCAGGCAGGGATTAATGGGATTACACGGAATTAAACAATATAAACTGAAATCAGTGAAATCTATAAATCAGTGCGAATCGGTGATTCAGACAATGTATGATATTATAGAGGCGCATGGCGGTGAGTTAAATGTGGAAACAACTATTGCAGAAAGCACAACTTTTCAAATCAAATTACCCATTTCATAATTGTATTTATGCAAAGAAAATTAATCGCAGCAATTATTGGCCTATTGGCTTTTTTAAACGGATTTAGCCAGGCAGGCTTGCCTCCTGTATTTGAAATTAAATCCGATACTGCTAGTATTCAAATAGTAGATAGTATTTATTGGCAAAAGCTGGAAGACAAAACTGATAAATGGACTTTTGATGAAGTAAGGAAAAGCCCTTTGTCTGAAAAATTTCATATACAAATTGTTTCTACAGGGGGATTAACTGCAGAGGATGTACATACTCACTGGCAACGGTATAGATTGAAAAATACAATGGCTGCCACTTACTCATTTTCGCTCAGCTTCCCGGTTGATGAATTTGATGTGTATGCAATAAGAAGCAATGGCAACATAGAACATTATCGTAGCGGTTGGCTTAGAAAATGGGATGAAAAAGATGGTTTAAAATCGGCAGAATGGTCGGGTGCTATATCATTAAAACTGGCACCCGGAGAAGAAATAACCATTTACGACAGACGGTACAGAAAACATGAAACTATTTCAAACACAAGTGTCCGCTTGTTTAATACCGAGCAGTTGATTAGGTCAAATTATATTGATTATGTAGATAGCAGGGACGTATATTTTGCTCCTTTGGAAGTGCAGGAAGCTTTTATAATTGGGATGATTCTAATTTCACTCATTATTAGCTTGTTCTTTTACAAAGTAGTAAAGGAAAAAGTATATCTGTACTTTGCCTTATTTGTATTTTTTCTGGGCATTAACCGGTTTTATAATATTGCAGGCACATACGCATATTGGTTTAAGCAGGATTTATACAGGTATTTAAATTATATTGGTTTAGCCTGGGCGTTTATCCCTTTTTTCCTGATTCAGTTTGTTCGTTATTTTTTTGACATCAAAAAACGTTACCCAAAATTAGACAAAGCCCTTTTCGTAGCGGGTATTTTAAATATAATAACTACTCTTTCACAGGTAATACCACTCGTTTTACAAAGCAACAAGCTTGATGATTTTTTTATTGCACCTCTCCTCATTACTTTTTTAATTATCCCGTTGTTACTAATCATCACTTCGTTATTGTTTTTACGACATCAAAACAGTTCTTTCCGGTTGATTGCGCTGGGTTTGTTGCCTTTGCTATGCTTGTATATTATTTCTACCTTTTTAGGAGATGAAACAATTTTTAGTAAATGGTTGGATATCTCTCCGGGATTTACGAAGAACTTTCGGCTTATTGAAATGATCTGCCTATGTTGGTTGTTGCTCTGCTTTGTACGGGTTCTTGTAAAACGCTATGGATTGTTGCAAAGCGAAAATGCCAATCAGGCTTTGGAAAAAGAAAGGCTTGCCAAAGAAATAGAAATAGAGAGAAATGAACTTATCGCCAGGCAAAAAGTGGAATTGGAGAAACAGGTTACTGAACGAACCGCCGAATTGCAACAATCGCTGGAGAGTTTAAAAGCTACCCAATCCCAACTCATCCAATCCGAAAAAATGGCTTCTCTCGGAGAACTCACCGCTGGTATAGCTCATGAAATTCAAAATCCGTTAAACTTCGTGAATAATTTTTCGGATGTAAATAAAGAATTGCTTTCGGAGATGAACAATGAAATTGAAAATGGGGATTATGACGAGGTAAAATCTATAGCTAAAGATGTAACAGATAATGAAGAAAAAATAAATCACCACGGTAAAAGAGCGGATGCCATTGTAAAAGGGATGTTGCAACACAGCCGCAGCAGTAGTGGACAAAAAGAACTGACAGACATCAATGCTTTGTGTGATGAATATTTAAGATTGAGTTATCACGGATTGAGAGCAAAAGACAAAAGCTTCAATGCAAAATTTGAAACTGATTTTGATCCATCGCTTCCAAAAATAAATGTAGTACCGCAGGAAATAGGCAGGGTGATATTGAATTTGATCAATAATGCTTTTTATGCAGTGAATGAAAGAAAGAAACTAAATGAACCAGGCTATGAGCCGGAAGTAATTGTGAGTACAAGAAAAGAAAGGGATAAGGTTGAGATTATGGTTAAGGATAATGGTACCGGCATTCCGGAAAGCATTGTGGACAAAATATTTCAACCATTTTTTACTACTAAGCCAACAGGAAGCGGAACAGGATTGGGTTTGAGTCTGGCGTATGATATAATTACGAAAGGGCATGGCGGGGAATTGAAAGTGGAAACTAAAGGAGGAGAAGGAAGTGAGTTTATTATTCAATTACCTGCTGTCTGAATCATGCCTGCCTGCCGCAGGCAGGCGTGATTCAGACAATGTATGATATTGTAAAGGCACATGGCGGAGTCCCGATAGCTATCGGGATAAAAGTGAATAGTAAAGAAAGCGAAAGCAAGGAGTTTGGGATTTTCTTACCGGCAACCATAATTTTATAAATTTATTTGATGAAACAATCTGTATTTATGATTCTGATCTTGCTGAATATTAATTCAGCTATGGCTCAAAATCTAACAATTAGGCGCTTGCAGGATAAGTTGCGATATGATGCGACTGATTCTGCCAAATGTATGACTCTGGACAGCCTCTCGATGTATAATATGTTTTTTTATCATAAACCTGACAGTACTTTGTATTATTGCAACGAGTATATAAATCTTGCATACTCTATACCCGATAAAAAATATCTGGTGTTGGCTTATGCACGTATAAGTTTTAATTATATCAATACGGGGCGGTATAAAGAAGCGCTTAACATGGCTTTAAAAGGATTAAACCTCTCGGATCAATATCATATCCAGGATTATCTCTCTGCGCTATATTATGACCTGACATGGGCATATTCTAATTTGGGAGATGACAAAGAAGCTTTGAAAAGCGGTTTAAAAGGAATTTCATTTTTGAAAGCAAACAAAGACTCTTTTTTCGACCAGGCACTTCATTTATATGGAAACGTTGGGAGTACTTATCTTGGCATTGGAAAAACTGACTCTGCACTTTTCTATTACAAAAAAATGGATTCAACTGCGGCTATTTCCAAAGAGTTAGCAGCAGATAATATCAGATATTGGTATTGGTCGCAGTATTACCTGTATTATAAAAAAGATTATAAAAAGGCAGACTCTGTGATTGCGGCCGCAATAGCTGAATGTTTAAAATATGGAGAGTTTTTTCTGAATTATTTTTATGCCTTTTCAGCTTCTTCATATTTGCGGCAGGGAAAAATTAACCAGGCTGTTTCACAAGCAAAAGAGGCTTACATGCATTCTTTGCCTATAGCAGATCCGTCAGGCGAATTACAAGCCGCAGGCGTGCTAAATATCTGTTATGAAAAATCAGGAAATCTTGACAGCGCTTACCGGTATCTAAAATTAAAAGATAGTCTTAATGATGTACTTAGGGCACATACAAATGCTACAGAAATTCAACAATTGCAGTTTGACCAGCAACTAAGCAGTAAAGAGCAGGAAGCAGCCCAAGTGTTGCAAACGCAAAAAAACCGAAGTAAGATTTTAATGTATGTGTTTATAACTGCACTTATTTTTTTTCTGGCTATTGCCTACATTCAATATCGTAACAGCAAGCAAAGGAAAAAAGCAAATGCGATCCTCAAACAGCAAAAAGAAAAAGTTGAAAGCACATTATCTGAACTGAAATCAACACAGGCTCAATTAATACAGTCCGAAAAAATGGCTTCACTCGGTGAACTCACTGCTGGTATAGCTCATGAAATACAAAACCCGTTAAACTTCGTAAATAATTTCTCAGAAGTGAATAATGAACTGATTGATGAGTTGAATGCTGAACGCTCAAAGCCAAATACCGAAAGGAATGAACAAGCAGAGAATGATATTTTAAATGATATAAAACAGAATCTTGAAAAAATAAACCACCACGGAAAAAGAGCGGATGCTATTGTAAAAGG
>MWTC01000028.1 GCA_002066995.1 Sphingobacteriales bacterium UTBCD1 | reverse complement strand
CATACAGAACCACCGGATCACTTCAGCCGACTTTCGTCCCTGCTCGGCGTGTATGCCTCACAGTCAAGCACCCTTATACTGATGCGCTCTACGTACGATTACCAACCGTACTGAGGGTACCTTTGCAAGCCACCGCCACAGTCAAACTACCCACCATGCAATGTTTCCCGCCTATGGCGGGATTAGACTCTAAGTGTCAGAAGGTTGGTATTTCACCGACCGCTCCACCCTACCTGACGGCAAGGCTTCATAGCGTCCCAACTATTCTACACATCTAAAACTCAAAATCAATGCAAAGTTGTAGTGAAGGTTCACGGGGTCTTTCCGTCCCGTGGCGGGTAACCGGCATCTTCACCGATACTACAATTTCACCGGGCTCGTGGAGGAGACAGTGTTCAACTCATTAGACCATTCGTGCAGGTCGGAACTTACCCGACAAGGCTTAGGACCGTTATAGTTACGGCCGCCGTTTACTGGGGCTTCAGTCAGGAGCTTTGCCTTGCGGCGAACACCCTTCCTTAACCTTCCAGCACCGGGCAGGTATCAGGCTCTATACGTCATCTTTCGATTTTGCAGGGCCCTGTGTTTTTGTTAAACAGTTGGTTGAACCATTTTACTGAGTCCCGACACCCTTACGGGGTCGGGAACGCTTTCTCCCGAAGTTACAGCGTCAATTTGCCTAGTTCCTTCTCCACGGCTCACCCGAGCGCCTTAGAATACTCATCCCGTCTACCTGTGTCGGTTTGCGGTACCGGCTGCTATACTCGTTTTTCTTGGAAGAACTTTTATGACTTCGCTTTGCCCGAAGGCTCGGCTCAACGTGCATATCCGTCAGCACGTAGCCACCACGGCTCTTCGTCACTTTTAGTGTATAGCAGGCGCAGGAATATTAACCTGCTTTCCATCAGCTACCCCTTTCGGGTTTGCCTAAGGACCGGGCTAACCCTGATCCGATTAACGTTGATCAGGAACCCTTAGACTTTCGGCGAACAGGTTTTTCACCTGTTTTATCGTTACTTATGCCTACATTTTCTTTTGAAATCGCTCCAGCAATAGTCGCCTATCACCTTCAATGCAGATTTCAATGCTCCCCTACCGAATCCCAACTGTTACATCGGGATCATAGAGCTTCGGTTCATAGTTTGATGCCCGATCATTTTCCGTGCGGGACCTCTCGACCAGTGAGCTGTTACGCTATCTTTAAATGGATTGCTGCTTCCAAGCATACATCCTGGCTGTCAGTGAAGTCCTACCTCGTTTGACCAACTTAACTATGTATTAGGGACCTTAGCTGCTATTCTGGGTTATTTCCCTCTCGGCCACGGATCTTAGCACCCGCAGCCTCACTCCCGGAGATATCTGTTAGCATTCGGAGTTTGTCAGGGTTTGGTAGGCGGTGAAGCCCCCTAGCCCAATCAGTAGCTCTACCTCTAACAGAATTAATTCCGAGGCTGTTCCTAAAAACATTTCGGGGAGTACGAGCTATCTCTCAGTTTGATTGGCCTTTCACCCCTATCCACAGGTCATCCCAGAACTTTTCAACGTTAATGGGTTCGGTCCTCCATCCCGTGTTACCGGGACTTCAACCTGCCCATGGATAGATCACAAAGTTTCGCGTCTGCCCCCACTGACTAGTCGCCCTGTTTGGACTCGCTTTCGCTACGGCTCCGTTAATTAAGAACTTAACCTTGCCAGTGAGGAGCAACTCGTAGGCTCATTATGCAAAAGGCACGCCGTCATCCCGATAAATCGGGACTCCGACCGCTTGTAGGCACACGGTTTCAGGTACTATTTCATTCCCCTGTTTGGGGTGCTTTTCACCTTTCCCTTACGGTACTGGTTCACTATCGGTCTCTAAGAAGTATTTAGCCTTACCAGATGGTGCTGGCAGATTCAGGCAGGATTTCTCCGGTCCCACCCTACTCAGGATACTGCTCGTCCTCATCAATCTACGTTTACGGGGCTATCACCCTCTATGGCTTAGCTTTCCAGAAAATTCTACTTGTTGATGATTTCTAAATGCAGTCCTACAACCTCACGGTAGCACGCTACCATGATTTGGGCTTCTCCCTTTTCGCTCGCCACTACTCAGGGAATCACGATTGTTTTCTTTTCCTCTCCCTACTTAGATGTTTCAGTTCAGGAGGTTGGCTTCCACTTTTCAGTGGATATGCCGACTTCATCGGCATAGGTTGTCCCATTCGGAGATCTGCGGATATAACGCTTGTGTGCAACTTCCCGCAGCTTATCGCAGCTTACCACGTCCTTCTTCGCCTCTTAGAGCCAAGGCATCCGCCATGTGCCCTTAATTGCTTTAAAAAAATTAGAACTAGTTTATTGTAGTTTGTTACCCGACCACATTCCTTTAAGACCACCAATAAATGGCGTTTATAAATTTATGTGATCGTTCCCGCATTAATGCGGGGTTAGATACTCGTCTAACAACTTTTCCCAATATGTCAAAGAACTTTATCAATTAGTCAATTCGAAAATTAATCAATTTGACAATGATGGCAGATGTTCAGATTACGAATCTGCAGACCTGTAGTCAACATCTAATCTAAAGAACTTCATTTTCAAATTATCAAATTTGAACATTGCCAAATTTGAATAGTGGAGGATATCGGAGTCGAACCGATGACCCTTAGCTTGCAAAGCTAATGCTCTGGCCAGCTGAGCTAATCCCCCTTCGTCCGCCACAGCCTAGGCGAAGGCGGGCTCCGCTTTTTTAAATTTGTAGACCCGACCAGATTTGAACTGGTGACCCCTACATTATCAGTGTAGTGCTCTAACCAGGCTGAGCTACGGATCTGTTTGTAATAGAGATCAGAGTCCGATCCGATTTAAATACACAAATCCGGAGTAATCGATGCAGTGTTCTAACCAGTCCGCCTTTCGGCGGATACGGACCTATGATTGTAGCCCACTAACTAGCGGGTTTACAGAAAAACATTAAACAAAGAACATATAAATTGAAAGTTGAAGGAAACAATAGCTGTAAGTAACAGCTCTAAAAAGGAGGTATTCCAGCCGCACCTTCCGATACGGCTACCTTGTTACGACTTAGCCCCAGTCACCAGTTTTACCCTAGGCGGCTCCTTACGGTTACCGACTTTAGGTACACCCGGCTCCCATGGCTTGACGGGCGGTGTGTGCAAGGTCCGGGAACGTATTCACCGTATCATTGCTGATATACGATTACTAGCGATTCCAGCTTCATGAAGTCGAGTTGCAGACTTCAATCTGAACTGAGAGACGTTTTTTGGGATTAGCTTCACGTCACCGTGTTGCAGCCCTTTGTACGCCCCATTGTAGCACGTGTGTAGCCCTGGACATAAAGGCCATGATGACTTGACATCATCCCCTCCTTCCTCACGTCTTACGACGGCAGTTTCACTAGAGTTCCCAGCGTTACCTGATGGCAACTAGTGATGGGGGTTGCGCTCGTTGCGGGACTTAACCCAACACCTCACGGCACGAGCTGACGACAGCCATGCAGCACCTTATCCCGCGTATATTGCTATAAGGGTAGCTTTCACCACCTGTCGCGGGACATTCTAGCCCAGGTAAGGTTCCTCGCGTATCATCGAATTAAACCACATGCTCCACCGCTTGTGCGGACCCCCGCCAATTCCTTTGAGTTTCAATCTTGCGATCGTACTTCCCAGGTGGATCACTTAATGCTTTCGCTCAGACACCAACTGTGTATCGCTGATGTCGAGTGATCATCGTTTAGGGCGTGGACTACCAGGGTATCTAATCCTGTTTGATCCCCACGCTTTCGTGCCTCAGCGTCAATATTTCCGTAGTGAGCTGCCTTCGCAATGGGTGTTCTATGTCATATCTAAGCATTTCACCGCTACATGACATATTCCGCTCACCTCCAGAGTATTCAAGACAAATAGTATCAATGGCAGTTTCCGGGTTAAGCCCGGAGATTTCACCACTGACTTACCTGCCCACCTACGCACCCTTTAAACCCAGTGAATCCGGATAACGCTTGCACCCTCCGTATTACCGCGGCTGCTGGCACGGAGTTAGCCGGTGCTTATTCATCTGGTACCGTCAATCCCGATGGAAATCGGGAGTTTCTTCCCAAATAAAAGAAGTTTACAATCCAGAGGACCTTCATCCTCCACGCGGCATGGCTGGTTCAGACTTGCGTCCATTGACCAATATTCCTTACTGCTGCCTCCCGTAGGAGTCGGGCCCGTGTCTCAGTGCCCGTGTGACTGGTCGTGCTCTCACACCAGTTACTGATCGTAGGCTTGGTGGGCTACTACTCCGCCAACTACCTAATCAGACGCACACCCGTCTTTAAGCGCCGGAGCTATAATTGTAAAGTGATGCCACCTCACAATGTTACGGGGTATTAATCCAAGTTTCCCTGGGCTATTCCCCACTTAAAGGAAGGTTGTGTACGTGTTCCACACCCGTTTGCCGGTCGCCAGCATCTGTATTGCTACAAACCTGCTGCCCCACGACTTGCATGTATTAAGCCTGCCGCTAGCGTTCATCCTGAGCCAGGATCAAACTCTCCATTGTAAATGTTGTTTGATACTGACATTATTAACTTCTCAAGAAATTAACGTGTCAAATCGAATGTATTTCGCTTGACTTACCTTGATTCCATCCCGACAGATATCGGGATAGAAGTGCTATTGTTTCCTAACTTTCAAAGATCTTCTGACACTCATCTGTGCCACCGTTTCTAAAACGGGAGTGCAAAGGTAAGAGTCTAATTATATCTACCAAATATTTTTTGGAAGAATTCCAGTTTGTTTTCTGTGATTATCAACAACTTTTCGAAGAACTGTCTCATTTTTTTATGAGGGACGGCAAAGATACGAAGTCTCAGCGTTTCTACAAACTTTCAATATCAATTTTGTCCACAGCTTTGCACACTTCTTTTTATTTCCTGTGGATTTCTATTAAATCAGAATGCTGACTGTTTAATCCGGCTTTTACACTTTGCCTGCACTGATATGCCAGATATACACTGCGTATTTGACCCGTATAATTCTATAATCAATAAGCCTTTCACTCTGCCGAATAATAATTTCATTTAAAGATATCCTTTGGAAAAGAAATATGTTCTAAGTATAACCCATGAGCCGGTACAGAAAATTTGGCCCGGGACTGATCTTTCATTTCAATTATACTTTTAAACACTTGCAGTTCCTGTTCTTCCCTGCTTGTCCATAACATGGTTGCAACCAAAGCCCTCACCATTCCTCTGAGAAAACGGTTGGCTCTGACCCGGTAAATTAAAACTTCATCCTGCCAATACCATTCGCTCTCCATAATATCGCAATTGAAAGTTTTCACCTGTGTCTTTCTCTTGGAAAAAGAAGAGAAGTCCGAATAATTTATAAGGAGTTCTGATAATTGGCTCAACTTTTCTACATCCAGCTTATACGGATAATAATAAGCCCTGCTATCCAGAAAGGGATTTTTAAACCGGTAAATGTAATATTTGTACTCCCTGTTTATCGCATTAAAACGTGCATGAGCAGTATCAGAAACCGGAAGAATATTTTTAACAGCAATATCAGCCGGCAATAACGCATTCATTTTGTAAACAAAATGCGGATCGATATTTTCATCAAAGTCGAAATGAAAGAAATTCTGAATTGCATGAACGCCTGCATCCGTACGTGAAGAACCCACCATTGCAACTCTTTCCTTTTGCAAGATCTCAAATGCCTTTTCAACTTCTGATTGAATTGTATTGGCATTTTTCTGGGCCTGAAAACCGCTATAACTCGTACCCATATAAGAAACTTCCAAAAAATAACGAGACATGTCAGCTTATTTGCGCAGTATTTCTTTGAACCTGTTTATATAGACCGGATCTTTTAACTCTGATTGTAATGAATCAAAATTTTCTTTATCTGAAACATGACCGTAAGCCGTATCAAAAAAATTATATTTGCCTGCATCATCAAGAAATAAGGTGCTGAGGTTTTTTATCTGTTCAGTTAAAAAACATTTTGTCTTAAAATACTTCTTAGCAGCCTGTACCATTTCATCATTACCATTTGAAGCAGCCATGATCTTACGCAATTCAAAAAAGTCCTTATCGTCTGCTGTTACTGCACAATGATCTTTTGAAGCTGCCTTTTCTATTAAAGTATCCATGCTTACCGGTTTCTTTTCAGTACTGTCATCTCCCCGGTTTTTAAAAACGATTGTATTTGCCTGAGACTGGTTGGCCTTGACGTCAATATCAAGAAATTTTATTTCATCATTTTTTCCTGAAGCAACCTTTTCCCGAACAGTTTTCCCGGCAATTATTGCGGGTTCAGGTATAGTGATCTTTATTGTATCTTTTCCTACCCCATCATCATCAATATAAGTAATTATAAAGCCGGATGTGGTAGAACTTTCTGATTTTCTTGTTACCATCGATTTTTTAAATGTTACAGGAGCTGCGGTCTTCTTTTCTTCTTTTTGAACTGCAGGTTGTATAATTTGTGTTTTAGGTTCTGTTTCAAGCGTTTGACCAGCAGCAACAGCAATTGAATCAGGTTTAATGGGTGCTGCTTTATCTGTTACGTCCACCGCCTTCTTTTCTTCAGTCCTGGTTTCAACCGGTTTCTGTTTTAAAGTGGAATCACCCGTTGCTTTTGCAAGTATTTCTGTAAACCTGGAAACATTTGTTTGAGATGTGTTATCCCCGTTTTTTATTTCTGATGCTGACATTTGCACTGCCATTGTTTGCAGGTCAAATAATCCCCATCCTTTTTCTCCAAAATTTTTTATAAGATAGCCGTGATCCCTGCCTCCGATTTTTACAGAAAATCTCTGCTCCGGCCACCTGTCCTGTGGGAATCCAACACTGAAACTGTAAGTGCTGTCATATAATTTCGGAAGAATAATATAGCCTGAAGCAGCGGAGCTATACAGTGTATCATTCATCCGGACAAAAAAGGGCTGGTCCTGCTCAGTTTGCAAATACACAAAATATATTTTCTGAGAAATTGCATTGCATCCTATACCGATTATCATGAAAAACAGGAAGAATCGTTTCATTTCCGGCGATTGATTATGAGGCAAAAATAGGCTAAATACCGCTATACCGGCTTGTTAAAAATCTGCCGTCTGACCATTTTTATTCAAAACAAAAAACTCAACTCA
Source organism: Sphingobacteriales bacterium UTBCD1 (assembly GCA_002066995.1). Lineage (GTDB taxonomy): Bacteria > Bacteroidota > Bacteroidia > Chitinophagales > Chitinophagaceae > UTBCD1. The sequence goes on along the minus strand of MWTC01000028.1, from coordinate 12,023 downwards.
CCTAATTTTGCTGACTAAAAATCAAAATATGAGGAAACTACTTTTTACCTTATTTCTTTTAAACGTGCTGACAATTGTTTCTGCTCAAAACAAACAACCTGTTGATACATCCTGGAAAAAGATATACAGGGCCGCTGCTACCAGGATCAATGATCTTGTTCACACAAAACTGGATGTGAAGTTTGACTTTGAAAAATCCTACATGTATGGAAAAGCCTGGATTACTTTGAAACCACATTTTTATGCTACCGATTCGCTCACATTGGACGCTAAAGGAATGGATTTTCATAAAGTAGCAATTGTAAAAGATAAAACATTGAAAGATCTGAAATACGACCATGATGATATGCAAATTCATATCACCCTGGACAAAACATATAAAGGAGGTGAGCCCTACACAATTTTTATAGATTATACTTCCAAACCTAATGAAGTAAAAGCAAAAGGCAGTGCGGCCATAACCGATGCCCGTGGCCTGTATTTTATCAATCCCCAGGGAAAAGAAAAAGACAAACCGACCGAGATATGGACACAGGGCGAAACAGAAGCAAATTCTGTATGGATGCCCACAATTGACAAACCGGATCAAAAGACCACACAGGAAATTTATATGACCGTTCCCGATAAATATGTGACGCTGTCCAATGGATTACTGATCAGCAAAAAGAAAAACAACGATGGCACCCGGACCGACTATTGGAGAATGAACCTTCCCAACTCTCCTTACTTATTTTTTATGGGAGTAGGCGATTTTGCCATTGTAAAAGATTCGTATAAAGGAAAAGAAGTAAGCTATTATGTAGATAAAGACTACGCATCTGTTGCCAGGAAAATATTTGGTCATACTCCCGAAATGATCTCTTTCTATTCCAGGATCACCGGGGTAGATTACCCCTGGCCTAAATATTCGCAGATGACTGGTCATGATTATGTGAGTGGCGCCATGGAAAACACAACGGCCACCTTACACTCGGACGCTGCACAGCAGGATGCACGGGAGCTAACCGATGGCAATGCGTGGGAAACTACGATCGCCCACGAACTTTTTCATCATTGGTTTGGAGACTTTGTTACGGCTGAAAGCTGGAGCAATATCACATTGAATGAGTCTTTCGCAGACTATAGCGAAACACTTTGGGAAGATTATAAATACGGCAAAGATGCCGGTGATGAACAAAATTACAATGACAGGCTGGGATATTTGTCTAACCCGGCAGATGCAAAAAAAGACCTTGTCCGCTTCTATTATGCCGATAAAGAAGATGTTTTTGACGGAGTGAGTTACCAAAAAGGAGGAGCTATTCTTCACATGCTCCGTTATTATGTAGGTGACAGCGCCTTTTTTAAAGCGCTGAACCTTTATCTCACTGCTCACAAATTTCAACCGGCTGAGGCGCAGCAACTACGTCTTGCATTTGAAGCGGTTACCGGGCGTGATCTGAATTGGTATTGGAATCAATGGTATTTTGGAGCAGGCCATCCCCATCTTGATATCAATTACAGCTATGATGATGCATCGAAGAAAATCAGTGTGGTTGTAAATCAAACACAAACAGGTGATTATTTTAAATTGCCGGTTGCCATTGATGTTTATACCGGTAAAGATAAAAAGAGATATGATATTTGGGTAAATGATAAAACAGATACTTTTTCTTTTCAAGCGCCGCAGAAACCGGAGCTTGTAAATTTTGACGGGGATAAAGTATTGCTCTGTACCAAAAAAGAAAATAAAACACTGGATGAATATATTTTTCAATACAAAAACGCCGGTAAATATGTGGACAGAAGAGAAGCTATTGACTTTGCCTCCAAACATCAGGACGAGCCAAAAGCAGTGGCATTTTTAATCACAGCCCTCAAAGATAAATATGAAGGGCTTCGCAATCTGACAATTGCCAGGCTTGACACTAAAAAGCAAAATGTAAAAGATGCAGCTGAAGCCACTCTCGCTGAACTTGCAAAGCAAGACCCGGTACGGACAGTAAAAGCTAATGCAATTGCCAAGCTCGGTTCTTATCAAAATCCCGTTTATGCAACAATCTTCAAAGCTGCCGTGAATGATTCTTCATATACGGTTTCCGGCAATGCACTTGAAGCACTATTTGAAATTGACAGTGTTTCTGCATTTCATGAAGCAAAGAGGCTATCATCCGCTCCTTCAAAAGGGAAACTATATGTGGCAATAGCAACTATCCTGATAAAATCAGGAGATGAGTCTTCTGCAAGTGAAATTCTAAGCAGTTTTGAAAAAATGCCGCTGTCACAAACAAAATTTAATCTCATGCAATTAATCGGGAGTTTTATTGGTAAAACAAAAAACTTTGATATTGTAAAAAGAGGTGTTGACGCCATCGTTGCTTTGAGAGATGCCATCCCCGAAGCTTACAGGGACCAGGTCAGCAATTATATCAATGGGATATTTTTAAAAGGCCTGGCAACAAAGAAAAAGGAAGCCGGACTACCGGATCAGGCAGAATATATTCTTTCTAAAATACCTGAATCAGACAGATAAAAGAACGGACAATAATACAGGCGGGAAAACTTCCCGCCTGTATTATTATAACACAAAGAATTAAGTCGTTTTACCAGCCTCCGCTTGCTCCGCCTCCACCCCCACTGCCACCGCCAAACCCTCCGAAACCACCTCCGCCTCCTGACCAGCCCCCGCCACTACTTCCTCCTCTGAATCCTCCGCTCATCATGCTTCCGATTATCCAGCCGGTGCCAAAACCTCTTAAACCTCCGCCACCTCCGCGGTTACCAATGCTGCCAAAAACAATGAATAGAATTATTAAAAGAAAAATCAGCCCGGCACTTATCCCGCCTCCTCTCCTGCTGCCATATCCTTCGGGTGCTTTATATGTTCCTGCCGCCGCTTTGATGATATCGTCGGTAGCAATATTAATCCCCCTGTAAAAATTTCCATCCCTGAAATTCGGGGTCAGGTCATTGTCAATAATACTTTTCGCTGTTATATCCGGAATAGCTCCTTCAAGCCCATACCCGACTTCAATTCTGATCTTATGATCATCTTTGGCTACTAAAAGTACTATTCCATTGTTCTTATCCTTATTGCCCACTCCCCAACGTCTTAATAACTGTAATGCCACATCTTCAACGCCATAACCACCGGTAGTAGGAATGATGACGACAGCTATCTGATTGGAAGTACTGTCATCGTAAGCCACCAGTTTGTTTTCCAGCGCATCACGTTGCTCCGGCGTAAGTGTATTGGTAAAATCATTTACTAATCTCGGGGGCACTGGCCGCGGGGGTATTACTTTATCGATTTGAGCCAAAGCACAAACAGATAAAAGAAAAACAGGTATGAAAAAAAGAAAACGCTTCATCAGGTATTCAACTGCCGGAAACAATATCGTCAGGCAGTTCATTTTTATCAATATATTTATGATGCGGAAAATATTTCTGAAGATCTTTCCCCACTTCCGTTATTGTCTGGCGGATCCCTTCTGCATAATCACTCCTGCGAAAATGATATTCCATACGGTTCATCATTTTTTTCCAGTATTCACCACCCACTTTTTTATGAATATTATCATCTCCGTAGATGGCTAACTGGTGGTGTTTTACTGCGACATAGATCAATACAGCGTTTCTTTCTGCTGTATGATGCATGTTTAATTTTTCAAAAATTTCTTTTGCCCTGTCCAATGCATCCACATAACTGCATTTGCTCTCGATAAAAACACGGATCTCACCGCTGGTTTCCTTTTCGGCCTGCCGGATAGACTGAAGGATCTTCTGATGTTCTTCTTCAGTAAAGAATTTTTTCTTTCTTTTGATAAACGGGATCATCTTACTCCTAAAACTTTATTTCAATTGCTTTATCAGACCCTGCTGCTGCTTCAAATCCTTCTTTAATTTTAAACCCAAATAACCGGGCCACCAGGCTAGAAGGAAATGCCCTGGCTGCTTTATTATAGTTTGCAACAGCTTCATTAAAATCATTTCTTGCAACCCTTATCCGTCTTTCTGTTCCTTCCAATTGAGCCTGCAATCCCGTATAAGCTGCAGTGCTTTTTACGGATGGATAATTTTCAATCAATAAAATTATCCTGTTCGCAGAGCTGGCTAAGCTGTCCTGCAATATTCTCTGCTTCTCATAATTTCCTGCAGTTATCTCACCGGCCATGTTCATTGCCCTGCTTCTTGCCTCTGCAATTTGCTGTAAAACGGTTTGCTCAAATCCCGAAACGCCTTTTACTACATTCACAAGGTTCGGTATAAGGTCAAGCCTTCGTTGATAAGTATTCTGCACTTCGGACCATTGCAGCTTTACTTTTTCTTCTTTTTTCACAAAACCATTATACGTCGATACAAAATAAATGACAACGACCAATAATACTGCTCCTGCAATTAGATAACCGCGAAATTTCCCTGCTTGCATCCTTATCAATTAGAATTGAACTTTAGGTGCTTTTTCAGCGCCTTCTTCTGCTTTGAAACCCTCTTTCTTTGAAAAACCAAACATTCCACTAAAGAAATTCATCGGGAACGATCTCACCTTGGTGTTATAAATATTCACAGCATCATTGAAATTTCTCCGTGAATTTCTGACATCATTTTCAATTCCTTCCAGTTGTCCTTGCAGTTGCTGAAAGTTTTGAGTGGCTTTAAGTTCAGGATAATTTTCAGCTACTGCCAGTAACCGGCTCAATGACCCGGATAATTGATTTTGAGCTTGCTGAAATTTTTCAATGTTTTCAGGTGTCAGTTGATCTGCCGTCAACTTAATGGATGTAGCCCTGGCTCTTGCTTCAACTACGTTTGTCAAAGTAGTTTGTTCAAAATTTGCTGCTCCTTTTACTGTATTAACAAGGTTATCTACCAGGTCAGCCCTTTTTTGATACTCGGTATTAACATTGTTCCAGGCGTTTTTTACATTCTCATCCTGTTTTACGAGTCCGTTATAGCCACTGCATCCCCATACAAAGAGGATCAGTATTAATGCTCCGATGATAAGCAAAGTCAGATTTCGGGTTCCTTTCATATTTAGTAGGTTTTTGTGAAGATTAAAATTAAGGGATTATCAGTAAACATAGGTTGAAACGATCGCAAAGCAGGTACCAGGCTATTTTCCCTGACAAAATTGCTGCCTTATTATTCATGCGCTATTTAATCAGGGAATATCCCGTTTTGCCTGAAATTTTGTAAATTACTCAGCACAATTTCTTTTGGATGCGGCATGATTTTCGCCACTTACATGCTGTTTTTAAACCTCCGTTTATGAAAAAGATCATCCCTTTAACAGTGCTATCCATTGTATTTTTAACAGCCTGTAATAAAAAAAACAGAACGATTGTTGACCCGCCGGTTCCTGTAGAGATCAAAGATTCAGTACTGGTTCAAAACCTGACACATGTTTGGGAACTTACCTGGGGGCCGGATAATTTTATATGGATGACAGAACGGGGTGGCAGGGTCAGCCGTGTTAATCCGAATACCGGGGCGGTTATCCCCCTTCTGACGATTCAAGAAGTTGTATCAAATAATGAAGGTGGGTTGCTGGGCATGGTTTTACATCCTGATTTTTCCACCAGTCCCTATGTGTATGTTGAGTACGATTATAATTCATCTTCTGGTTACAAAGGAAAGGTGGTTCGCTTTTCCTATAACGGCAGCACACTTATAAACCCACAAACCATTATTGATAATATTGTTGCTAACACTCACCATAATGGAAGCCGCTTAGTAATAAGCCCGGATAAAAAACTTTTTATCACTACAGGTGATGCCTTGGACCCTAATCAATATTCCCAAAATACCTCTTCTTTAAATGGTAAAACATTAAGACTGAATCTTGACGGAACAATTCCTTCGGATAATCCAATTGCCGGTAACCCGGTTTGGACCGTTGGCCACAGGAATCCGCAAGGCCTTGTTTTTGCCAATGGCATTTTATACGGCTCAGAACATGGAACAGATGTTGATGATGAAATCAATATTTTAGAAAAAGGAAGAAACTATGGCTGGCCTTTTGTAGAAGGTAGATGTGACTTAGCCAGCGAGCAAAGTTTTTGTTCAGCCAATAACGTAAAAGAGCCAATTAAAGCATGGACTCCTACCATTGCACCAAGTGGCCTGGATTATTATGACAAAGACGAAATACCTCAATGGAAGAATTCATTGTTACTTGCTACGCTGAAAAACTCAAGGCTTTACCAGATGAAATTAGATGCAACCCACACTACAGTTACTGAAACCAATGAATACTTTGCCAATAAGTATGGGAGGATGCGGGATATCTGCATTTCGCCAGGCGGTAAGGTTTATATCGGAACGAGTAATGGAAGTGACGATAAAATAATCGTGATCTCGAAGAAATAAGTAAATTCCAGGATTCTTCTCTACAATCAAGAGTACCTTGAAGTTTTTTTATGACTGAATAGCCGCTATACCCGGTAAAGTCTTTCCTTCAAAAAATTCAAGCATGGCGCCGCCACCGGTGGATACATAGCTGACTTTTTTACTAAATCCAAATTGATTGATTGCAGCCACACTATCACCGCCCCCAACCAAAGAGAATGCTCCTTTTTGAGTCGCTTCTGCCACAGCTTCAGCAACACATTTTGTCCCATGTTGAAAAACCGGCATCTCAAAAACACCCATGGGGCCATTCCACAAAATAGTTTTTGAGCGAAGGATCACATTGGCGAATTGTCCGCAGGCATTCGGTCCTATATCCAAACCTGACCATTCGGCGGGGATATTATAGCTTGGCGCATCAGAAGTCCTGGCGTTTGCATCAAACTTATCAGCAATGATAGAATCTGAAGGCAGATGGATGCTTACCTTTTTTTCTTCAGCTTTTTTCATCAGATCCGCAGCAATTTTAACCCGGTCTTCTTCGCAAAGTGACTTACCAATCTTTCCCCCCATTGCTTTTATAAAAGTGTAGGCCATACCGCCGCCGATAATAATGTCGGTTGCTTTCCCCAATAAATTTTCAAGGATTAAAATTTTATCTGACACTTTTGCACCACCAATAATTGCCGTAAAAGGTTTTTCAGAATGGTGCAATACTTTTTCAGCACTGGCCACTTCGTTTTCCATCAACATCCCAAACATTCTTTTTTCTTTTGGAAAAAATTGTGCAATGACTGCCGTAGAAGCATGCGCCCGGTGTGCAGTACCGAATGCATCATTAACATAAACATCTGCAAGGACAGCTAATTTTTTTGCAAAACCCGTATCGCCTTTTTCCTCTTCTTGATAAAACCTAAGGTTTTCGAGCAATAAAATTTCACCCGGTTGCAGTGAAGCAGCCATCTGAACCGCATCGTTCCCGATGCAATCGGGAGCAAAAAGGACTGTGGCTCCCTGTAATAATTTCCTGAGATGTACCAGGAGATGTTTCAAAGAATATTTTTCAGAAGGCCCCTCTTTAGGACGGCCGAGGTGGCTCATCAAAATAACAGAACCCCCATCATTCAATATTTTTAGAATAGTAGGAACGGATGCTTTCATCCGGGTGTCGTCCGTGATCTCATATTTGTCATTCAATGGTACATTGAAATCAACCCGGACTAATGCTTTCCGGCCTTTAAAATTGAAATCTGAAAATTTTGACATAGCCATGTTTAGTTTTCAAAATCAGAAGAAATAAAAAAGCCCCGTCCTTTGATAAACTCAGGATCTGCGGGGCATTAAATTTGAATACATTTTATTTACTGATCAGCTTTGCAAAATAATATACCGTCCGTACCAGTTGGCTTACATAGCTCATTTCATTATCATACCAACTGACAGTTCTTACCAGTTGGGCGTCACCAACCGTCAGCACTTTTGTCTGAGTGGCATCAAAGAGGGAGCCGTATCGCATTCCGATAATATCAGTACTTACTATATCATCCACATTATAACCAAACGATTCGTTCGAAGCGGACTTCATTGCTTGATTCACTTCATCAACAGTCACTTTTTTATCCAGGATACAATTCAGTTCAGTCAGCGAGCCGGTGATCGTTGGTACCCGCTGTGCTGTTCCATCTAATTTTCCCTTCAGATTCGGCAATACCAAACCTATTGCTTTGGCAGCACCGGTGCTATTCGGAACAATATTTTGAGCAGCGGCTCTTGCCCTTCTCAGGTCACCTTTAGGATGCGGTGAGTCCAGGGTATTCTGATCGTTGGTGTATGCGTGAACGGTGGTCATCAAACCCACCTTGATCCCGAATTTTTTATCAAGTACATCGGCCATCGGTGCCAAACAGTTGGTGGTACAGGAAGCGCAGGAGATAATCGTTTCACTGCCGTCCAGAATGTTATGGTTGACATTAAAAACAATTGTCTTCAGATCCCCTGTGGCAGGTGCGGAGATTACCACCTTTTTAGCTCCTGCCGTAATATGTGCAGAAGCCTTTTCTTTATCGGTAAAGAAGCCGGTGCATTCAAGAACCACATCAACCTGGTGGTCTTTCCATGGAATTTCTGCAGGATTTTTTTGTGCATATACCCTGACCACATTTCCATCTACAATAATGGAATTTTCAGTGGATTTTACATCGGCATCAAATCGTCCCTGAGCGCTGTCATATTTGATAAGATGTGCCAATACTTTCGGGCTGGTGAGATCATTGACCGCTACCACATCTATTCCTTCCATTTTATAAATCTGACGGTAAACCAGGCGGCCTATCCTTCCAAAACCATTTATTGCAACTTTAATGGTGCTCATGTCTCGTTACGGTTTTAATTGTTAAAAAATGAGGCACAAAGTTATGAAAAGGTAACGCAAAGGCTGTATCATATTTTGGTAAAAGGAAGTTTAGAGGGTAAAAACATTTGGCAAAAAAAGCAGTTGCGGCTATCTTTGCCCGCCCAACCCAAAAAAGGTCTTGGGGGGCTTATTGCCAACGGTATTTTTGCAATGTTGGCCCGTTCGTCTAAGGGCTAGGACACCACCCTTTCACGGTGGTGATACGGGTTCGAATCCCGTACGGGCTACAAAAGGTTCTGGTACTTCAGGCCTTTTAAATTTAAGAAGTTATCCGGGCAGGAATTTACGCACCTGATGATTTAACTAGTCCTTTAAAAGTATTTTTATATAACGTCTGCCTCGGCTAGATTTTAAAAACGAGAGTATATTTCAGCTTTACATTTAGATAACAAATTTTTTATAAACAAAATACCATCCCTGATAATTGTATTTAAAAAGTATATATCTTCATTATCAGAAAAATATTCTTTTTTTAAAATAACGACCGGGTCAATCCAAATCCTCCGAAATACTTTATTTTATTTAACTAAACTCAGAATTATGAAAAAGTTTTACTTTTTACTTTTTTTATTTGTCAGCGGAGGGCTATTTGCCCAGACATACGAATATCGTTTTAATAATAACCTGAACGAGCAAGGAAGCGGGCCTGCCTTAGTAGATACATTGACTTGCGGAGCATCCGTTGCAGGTTACAGCAGTCAAACAGTTTGTAGCGCCGGATCCAGAACTGTACTTGATTTTAATGCCGGCGAAGGTCTTGTATTTGAAAATGATGGCGGATTTATACCTGTACTTCCAAGCTATACCATAAATATGTTGATTAAATTCAATTCACTCGTAGGCACTGGTAATCCTACAGGTGCGCAACGTATCATCACTTTTGATACATCAAGTGATAATGGGATATATGAATATAACGGGGGAGTTGGATTTTTTGGCGGTTCAGATACGGTAGGCCCTTATACAGTAACTGCCAATACTTATTTTTTAATAAGTATAGTCAGGAATAATGCCATTGATTCAGTATATACTTATCTTAATGGTGTTTTATCCCAAAAACATTATGATCCATTCGGGCTTTATGGACCTCTTTTACCTAACAACGCCATTTTCTTTTTTGTTGACGATTTCAGATCTGCCTACACATGTGAAAACGGGCCTGGCAGTATCAGTTATCTTTCCATCACACCTTACGCATTCTCCGATATTCAGGTTGACAGCACATGGAAAGCTCAATGCCCGATTGTCTTGCCCTTACAGTTACTGCAATTTCAAGGTAGTAAACATAATAATGCAGTTGATTTATCCTGGACAACTACCCAGGAAATTAATACGAGCTATTTTGATGTAGAGAGAGGGAGCGATGGTATTCATTTCAATAAAATTGCAACACTTCCTACAAACAATACTCCTTCTGTAAACAATTATTATTACACTGATCAAAATCCATTATCAACCAATTTTTACCGGCTTAAAATGGTTGATATTGACGGAAGTTTCAAATACTCATCAGTTTTGAAAATAAACCTTGATGGTGCACTTAAATTTGATGTTTTCCCCAATCCTGCTAACAGTTCCATAACTGTATCCGGAATTTCAGAAAATCAAATTGTAAAACTCCTTAGTTCAGATGGAAAACTCTTACTGCAAAAGAGAGTTTCGGGAGAAAGTATGACAATGGATATCAGCAAATATTCCCCTGGACTTTATATTCTCCAATATTTTGACGGCACCAGTCTTCAAAGCAGAAAGATTATAAAACAATAAATAAAAATAACTTAATCAAAATGAAGCCGCCTCAAAAAATTGAGGCGGCTTCATTTTGCAAAAAGTTTTTATCTTAATTTAAGTGTTCTCTTCTATCCTTATGGTTAAGTCCATAACTTAGTTGATATTTTTAAGCAGGGGGCATGCCCCCTGCTTAAAAAAGCTGGTTTGTAATTTTGATTTTATTTCCGATAAAACAAATACAAACCAATATGAACAAAGCTAAATCAATTCAAACAAAACAGCTCTTTGAAATTATTCAAGAGCCTGAAGCGATTCAGATTTCATTGCTTCAGCATGCTACCGAACTGGCAATAATGCTGGTCAACCAAATGTTGGAAAGTCAGGTAGCCACGTTGGCCGGGGAACGCTACAGTCATAATAGTGTCGGGAGCAAACCGCTGGTACGTTATGGCTACAATCCGGGCAGTGTAAAGATTCAGGAGAAACGCTATCCTGTTCAAGTGCCCCGGGTTCGTAATCAGGATAAAAAGAAATTTATCAGCCTGCCTGCATGGCAAAACATTCAACAAAGCCAGGGGCCCGATGAGCAGTTGCTGCAGCGGATGCTTTTAGGGATCAGTACAAGAGACTATGAGAAAGTAGTACAGGAATTTGGAAGAGGGTTTGGTATAAGCAAAAGCAACACCAGTAAGCAATTTATGGAACAAGCACAGCAAGCACTGCAAGAGTTCCGGGGTCGATCATTGAAAGAAGATAAATTTGTAGCTGTTCTGGTAGATGGAAAACATCTCAGGTCGCATCAGATCATCATCGCCCTGGGCATTACAGAATCGGGAGACAAAAAGGTTCTTGATTTTATTCAGACCACTACCGAGAATACCAGAGCGGTGCGACAAATGCTGGTGGGACTCAATCATCGGGGATTGCAATACAGTGATGGCTTGTTGTTTATTATTGACGGGGCAAAAGGATTACGTAGTGCTGTTGAGCAGGTATATGGACATAAAGCTATCGTACAACGCTGCACCTGGCACAAACAAGAGAATGTTTTAAGCTATTTAAATGAGAATCAAAGGAGGGATTATAAGATTAGGCTTCAGAACTGTTACCGGGAGCCAAAGTGCACTAAAGCCAGGGAAGGATTACGGAAAATTAGTGAAGAACTGCAGACCATCAACCCGGCTGCTGCCCGTTCTTTGCAGGAGGGATTAGAAGAGACATTAACGCTGAACAAACTGGGTCTTATAAAATATTTCAGGCAAAGCTTGAGTACCACAAATTGTATTGAAAATGTAAATCGTTTAATACAGCAAAAGACAGGCAAAATAAAACGTTGGGTGAATGGCAAACAAGTGGAACGATGGATGGCTTTATCGCTTTTAGACGTAGAAACCAGACTAAGAAAAATACAGAATTATAAACACCTAAATTTGCTACAACAAAAATTGAAAGAAGCTACAAAAAACAAAAAAATTTACCAGCTTTTCACATCAGAAGAAATGGCTGCAGCCATTTCTTCTGATAAAATATCAACTAAAAAAAGGGCTTAACC
>MWTC01000033.1 GCA_002066995.1 Sphingobacteriales bacterium UTBCD1 | reverse complement strand
ATCTGGAATACCTATAAAGATTGGGTGAAGTCATATCGTGATCTTCCTTTGCTGATCAATCAATGGTGCAATGTGGTGCGCTGGGAGATGCGTACAAGATTGTTTCTCCGCACAGCAGAATTCCTTTGGCAGGAAGGCCATACTGCGCATGCCTCTTCTGAGGAGGCGGTGGAAGAAACAAAAAAAATGCTTGGAGTATATGCCACTTTTGCAGAAGAATACATGGCCTTGCCTGTGATACGTGGCGTGAAAACAGAGAGTGAACGCTTTGCCGGTGCGGTTGATACATATTGTATTGAAGCGCTGATGCAGGATGGTAAAGCTTTACAAACCGGGACTTCACATTTCCTGGGTCAAAATTTTGCGAAAGCATTTGACGTAAAGTTTTTAAGCAAAGAAAACAAGCTGGACTATGTGTGGGCTACAAGTTGGGGCGTCAGTACAAGGCTGGTAGGGGGAATGGTGATGGCACATAGTGATGACCAGGGATTGGTAATGCCCCCAAAAATTGCACCGCTTCAGGTTGTCATTATCCCGGTGTATAAAGGAGACGAAAAAAAGCAGGAGATCAATGTGAAAGCCCGGGAGATAATGGAGGACATTAAAATTCTCGGCATTAGTGTGAAGTTTGATGACAGTGATAATACAAGGCCGGGATGGAAATTTGCCGAGTATGAAATGAAGGGGGTGCCGGTCCGGCTGGCAATAGGTGCCAGGGATCTTGAAAAAAGCCAGATTGAAGTGACCCGACGTGATACCGGTGAAAAAAAGACAATCGGCATCGGTGGCATAGCCCAATACGTGGATCGCTTATTGATCGATATTCAACAAAATTTATTTAATAAAGCAAAAGCCTATCAGCAGGAACATATTACTCCTGCAGACAGTTGGTCCGAGTTTGAAAAATTGCTGGAAGAAAAAGGCGGCTTCATCCTGGCACACTGGGATGGTACAGCAGAAACAGAATCACTCATAAAAGAAAAAACGAAAGCCACGATCCGGTGCATTCCACTGGATAATCCGCAGGAAGCAGGCAAATGTATTTTAACCGGGAAGCCTTCACAGCAAAGGGTGCTTTTTGCAAGGGCATATTAGAACCGGGTCACCGGGGTACTTTTTTGTGGGAATTTAAATTTTCAGGTCAGTTAGGATATTTCTATATTTAGTACTTATAAAACATTTTTTATGAGTATGTATCAAGCACCTCCACCTCCCGGCGGTTCCGGGCCTATCTTTCAATTGAATATTGATGCTAATGCAAATCTAACGCTCCGCAGTGCGGCATCCTGGTCAAAAGTTTTAGGTGTCGTTGGATTGATATTAGCCATTTTGTTTATAATCTTTGGTATTCTTGTCCAATTTGCTTTAAGGCAAAATGCAGGTTTGGGAGAGAACGCCATGTTAGCAGGGAATATTGGCCTGGCTGTTTATATTATATTTGGTCTCTTGCTTCTAATTAGCTCAATTTTTTCGATCAATTTCGGTAGTAAGATCAGGGCGGCTTTGCTTTCGAATGATCAATATTCATTGGCAGCTGGCTTTGCCGCAGCAAGAAATTTTTTCGCCTTTTGGGCTATACTTTGCATCATTACCCTGCTGCTGATCCTTTTATCTTTGTTTACATTATTACTGAAATAATGAGGAATAATTTGATGCTTCAGGCAGTATTATTTTACTGACAGGTAATTGTAATCTTTTAATAATACTTCCAGGAAATCAAAGGGATACATTGAGGAATTAATGTGGAGGTGATTTTTTATTTTTTCGCTGGCCGCCTCTGCAATCCTGTAATCTCCTCTCTTCCTTGATGTTTCCAAAATACTTTTGATCGAATTGATGTCTTTATCGCTTAGGTTCATGATCTGGGGGAAAGACGGGACGTAATTTTCTTCCACATTCATAAAAACAGTTTCATTGATACTTCCTTTGGCAGAAGTGTGGATGAGAATGGTTTTTGCCAGGATATCGCCAAGCCGCTGCCCCTTTTTTGAGCTGATTACTAATATCGTGTCTGTTCCTAAAAATGCTAATGCAAGCAAAGTGAACCACCGGAGCGATGGAATAAATATGAAAACGCCCGGCCCGTATGAGGCGTATAAAAAAATGATCAGTATCACTGCATAGTCAGATACACGCAGCAGCCAGCGGATGATGAACTGGCTTATAGTGGGTTTGCTCCCGGTCTCACTGACAACACGTATCCCCATAATCTTTTTTCCTATACTTTGCCCTCTCATAGTGATTTCGCATACCAGGTGATAGGCAAAAACAGGCACCATGAATATCAGCCGGATAAAAGAATAATTGTAATAGTCATCATCTGAATATACTGTATGGCCGGAAAAGATATTTTGCAGCAGGGCGCCTGCAATAAGGAGATAAACATACAGTACCAGCAGGTCGATCAGCAGGGCAAAAAATCTCCGGTAGAACTCGGGTATTTCAAATTCAATTTCGATATTGAAGTTTGTCGGAATCCGTATGATTGCCATTGTTATTTCGGAAATAATTTTACAAATATCGTTTTTATCACTTTAAATTTTTACTATTCTCTGTATCCTGCTGTAAAAAACAGTATTTTACAAACGAATTGTATTACACTTGAGAGAAGCGCTGTTTATAAAAAAGAATAAAGAACGCTGGGAAAGGATTGAGGTGAAATCTTCCCATGATGCTGATGAAATAGCCAGGGATTTTACCCAGCTTGTGGATGATCTTGCCTATGCAAAAACATTTTATCCTTCGGGAAAAGTAACCCATTTCATCAATGGGCAGGCGGCAAAGATCTATATCGGAATTTACCAGAACCGTAAGGAAGAAAGCAACCGGCTGTTCACCTTCTGGAAATATGAACTGCCTCTTACCGTTCGCAAATATCATGGGCTGGTTTTATTTACTTTTATCGTCTTTGCCCTGTTTTTTATGATAGGCTTTTTTTCATCCGGCCATGATCCGGCATTTGTAAGGTCGGTGTTGGGAGATAGTTATGTGGACATGACGGAAGAAAATATTGAAAAAGGAAACCCGTTAGGCGTGTACCAGTCCGGCAATGCTTTGCTGGCATGGATCGGTATCATGATCAATAATATCATGGTGTCGTTCACTTATTTTGCAAGAGGGCTTTCATTCGGGATACTGACTTTGACATCAGTAATGAAAGAAGCTATTACGCTTGGTGCATTCGAGTATATGTTTTTTTCAAAAGGATTCGGATGGCAGTCCGCCATGGGAGTACTGATCCATGGCACCCTGGAATTAACGGCAATTATCATTGCATGCTCGGCAGGGCTTGTAATGGTGAAGAGTTTTTTATTTCCCGGAACATTAAAAAGATTGGATTCATTAAAGCGGGGCGCCAAAGACGGGGTTAAGATCATTGTGGGGCTGATGCCTGTTTTTATTATTGCCGCATTTTTTGAAGGCTTTGTAACAAGGTATTATAAAATGCCGCTTTTTGTCAATGTTATAATACTTGTTGCTTCTCTTTCTTTTATACTCTGGTATTTTGTCTTTTATCCCATCAGGCTCGGCAGGAGAATACCCGTAAAGCTTAACGAGGAGGAAGTGTAATGAGTGCAGAATTTTATTTAAAATTTCAAAGAATTTGTGTGAACGGAATTACGGCTGTTTTATTCTACCTGTTGTATTCAGTACCTGCAGTTTCACAAAGGCACATATCTCCGGATTCTGTTTTCAAAAATATAACCATATCAGGAGATACTGCCATTTTATCCGAAAGGATGCAGGAGCCGGTTGTACAGGATTCTTTGCTCTCCGGGGTTACGGAAGTTCTTTCAAATGAGTTTGTCAGCAAACGTCTTTTTGAAAATAAAGAGATAAGGGTTCGGCATCTTCCGGACAGCGTGGTAGGCAAGATGCAAAAAGATGAAGATTTCTGGTATGCCAATACTGTATTCAAAATGAAAAAGGATAAAAGCGTCACATCAAATCAATCCCGGGAAATTCCACTTAGTGAAAGAAGCTGGTTTCAATCTCTTCTGTGGGTGTTGATCATCGGGTCTTTCTTAAGCTTTATTATGATCTACCTGCTCAACAGCGAAATATTATTTTTCCGGCGAAAGCCTAAACCGATTGCCGGTACTTCGGATGAAACTGCAGATAGCGGAGATATTTTTTCAATCGATTATGCAAAAGAAATTGATAAAGCCACCGGTAAAGAAAACTATCGCCTGGCAGTACGCCTGATGTTTTTGCACTTGCTTAAAAAACTTTCCGATAAAAAGTATATTCAATATGCACAGAATAAAACAAATTTTGAATACCTGTTACAAATGCGGTCTTCGGAACTTTACATGGATTTTACCGGGGTCACAAGGAATTATGAATACGTCTGGTACGGAAAGTTTGCTATTGACCGGGAAATTTTTACCGGTATAAAAAATGATTTTGAAAAAATAGGGAAAAAGCTCAGATAAATTTTGAAAAAATATATTCCATATATTCTGATTGCGACTGCAGCCATTGCCACACTGGTACTGTTATTCACCGGGTCAAAGAAAACTGAGCGGAGACTGGATGAACGCATTACTTTTCTTAAAAAAGATAAAATCCCTTACGGGTTATATGTGGCATACCATGATCTGAAATTTTTTTTTCCACGGGCATCTGTTTATGATGTCCAAAATGAACCGGGAGACTGGGATTCGATTTCCATTGAAGATTCAAAACAGGCACTGATCATCATTACGCCGCAGTTTTATCCGGATGAATATGAAATGAAAAAACTGGTTGACTTCGTAAAAAACGGTAACGATTTGTTCATCAGTTCCGCACTGATCTCCGATGCTGCAGAAAGCATAATCGGCAATCATACAGGTTTTCTGAACATGGTCAGCCTGGCAAATCCTGGTCATGATGAAGAAGAAGACAGCCTTGGCGTTTCGCTATTTCATCCTCCTTTTGAGAAGAACAGCAATTATTTTTACCCCGGGAAAAAAATGAATTCATGGTTTTACCAGACGGATACGGTTACTACGGATGTGATCGGCAGCGATAATTTGAGGCGAAATAATTTTATTCATTTGAAAGCGGGAAAAGGAAACCTGTATGTACATCTTGCTCCTATGGCTTTCAGTAACTATTTTCTTCTTTATAAAAACAATATCCGTTTTTATGAAAGTATTCTTTCTTTATTTGATCCCGGCACCACTAAAATTGGTTGGGATGAATATTTTTTAAAAAAACGCTTTCACGGGGGAGAACGAAGCCGTGAAAAAAGCGGTTTGGGCCTGTTAAGTGTGCTTTTCAGGTATCCCGGGTTGAAAACGGCCCTCTTAACCGCATTTGTTTCTTTATTACTGTACCTGCTGGTAGAATCGGGAAGGAAGCAGCGATATATCCCTGTTATTTCAAAACCGAAAAATGATTCGCTTGATTTTGTGCAAACGATCGGAAGATTGTATTACGACAGGGGGGATCATAAAAATCTTTGTAAAAAAATGAGTTCTTATTTCCTGGAACATGTGCGTAACCATTACAAATTACCTACCGGTAAACTTGATGATGATTTTATAAAAACGCTTCAGTTTAAAACCGGGTGTGACGAAAAGGAGATAAGGGAAATTGTTTTTTTTATCCGATATGCTGATGACGCAATAACCATCAGTGATGATGAACTGGTAAAATTTCATCAGCAACTCGAATCATTTTATAAAAAAGTATAAGTATGGATGAACAATTATTTCAGCAAAGGTCAGATCTTACGGCACTGAAAAATGCGGTGGACTCAATTCAGAATGAAATCAGGAAAGTGATAGTGGGGCAGGATGAGATGGTGAAGCTGATCATTGCAGCCCTGCTTGCAGACGGGCATGTACTGATTGAAGGTGTGCCCGGGGTTGCCAAAACATTAACGGCAAAACTTGTGGCTAAAAGCATGAATATTGGCTTTTCCCGGGTACAATTCACGCCGGATCTGATGCCTTCGGATGTGTTGGGTACGCCTGTTTTTAACCCGAAAGAAGTGATGTTTGAATTTAAAAAAGGACCTGTATTCAGCAATATTGTTTTAGTGGATGAGATCAACCGTGCGCCGGCAAAAACCCAGTCAGCTTTGCTCGAGATCATGGAAGAAAGGCAGGCATCCGTTGATGGAAAAACGTACCTGATGGCAGCTCCGTTCATGGTATTAGCCACCCAAAACCCGGTGGAGCAGGAAGGGACTTACCGTTTGCCGGAAGCTCAGCTGGACCGGTTTATTTTTAAAATTATTGTTCCATATCCTACCGAGTCAGAAGAAACAACCATTCTGAAACAGTTTCATCAATTGGGTAATGCACAGGTAATGGATATGGTCACTCCCGTGCTGAGCGCTGATCAGATCATTTCCTTGCGCCGGCAGGTAAAAACGTTGATCATAGAAGAAAAGTTGCTGCAATTCATTGCAAGGCTGATCAGGCAAACACGAAATGACAAATCCATTTATCTCGGAGCATCACCACGGGCATCCCTTGCAATTATGAATTCATCAAAAGCAGTTGCTGCAATGCATGGACGTGATTTTGTTACCCCGGAAGATATTCTGGAAGTAACTATTCCTGTTTTACGGCACCGGATCATACTTGCTCCGGATAAAGAAATGGAAGGCGTGACGGAAGATGAAGTGATCAGGCAGATTATCCATTCATTAGATATACCGAGATGATGAATAAAAAATACTGATCAAAGATTCATAAGACAAGTATGCAAGGAAAACCGATGATGACTTTTGGTATTTGACTTTTAACTTTTCACTTTTTAATTTTTTGGATTTTTTACTTCAAATCCCCTCTGTAAAAATGAATAACATCAATGCGGTCATTTTATCTGAATAAAATAGTGTATTACATCAGCGGGGTTGCAGCATCGCTGTATCTCACCAGTTATTTTTTTCCTGCTCTTTTCAGAATGGGAAGCCTGGTACTCCTGTTGTTGTCCCTGGCCATAGTTGTTGATGCTGTTCTGATCTGGAGCAAGAGAAAAGGATTTGTTGCGGAGAGATGGTTGTCGGACCGTTTCAGCATTGGTGATCCGAATAAGATTGTACTTTATTTAAAAAATCAATATCCTTTCCCGGTTCATGTCAGCATTATTGATGAATTGCCGGTGCAATTGCAAGAGAGGAACTGGTTGCGTAAACTGAAAATTAAAGGTTTGGGTGTTCACAACCTGGAATATACAACCGTTCCTGCCGGCAGGGGGGAGTATGCATTTGGGAAAATAAATGTATTTGTGCATGCTCCACTTGGGCTGGTGAAGCGGCGTTATATATTTGCTGCAGATCAAGTGGTGAAAGTTTATCCTTCATTTGTGCAGATGCGGCGGTTTCAGTTGCTGGCTGTCAGTAATAAATTGCAGGAGGCAGGAGTAAAACGTATTCGCAGGGTTGGGCACAGTATGGAGTTTGAGCAGATTAAAGAATATGTACGGGGTGATGA
Source organism: Sphingobacteriales bacterium UTBCD1 (assembly GCA_002066995.1). GTDB lineage: Bacteria > Bacteroidota > Bacteroidia > Chitinophagales > Chitinophagaceae > UTBCD1. The sequence continues at coordinate 35,657 of MWTC01000033.1, read as the reverse complement.
TTACCGTACCATCAACTGGAAAGCTACGGCCCGAAAGGCAGGCATGATGGTGAATAATTATACAGATGAAAGAAGCCAGCAGATCTATTGCCTGGTCAACAAAGGCAGGGTAATGAAAATGCCGTTCGGGGGAATGACTTTACTTGATTATGCAATCAATGCCTCGTTGGTTTTGTCGAATGTGGCTCTGGTGAAGCAGGATAAAGCCGGGCTGATCACTTTTGCAGAGGACCTGGACACTTTTTTACCGGCAGACAAGAAGCCAATGCAAATGAACCTGATTCTTGAAAGTTTATACAGGCAAAAGACACAATTCCTGGAGCCTGATTTCGAAAAATTATTTTCTGTTATCCGCAACCGTATCACCAACCGGAGCCTGCTGATTTTATTCACCAACTTTGAATCCATTGAAAGCCTGCAACGTGAAATGACCGCTTTGAAGAAGATCGCTCATTATCATCTGCTGCTGGTGGTATTTTTTGAAAACACCGAATTAAAGTCTTTGACCGAACGAAAAGCAGCAACCATTGAAGATATTTATATTAAAACCATAGCGGAAAAATTTTCTTTTGAAAAGAAGCTGATGGTAAAAGAGTTGCATAAAAACGGGATTTCATCTATTTTGACTGCTCCCGAAAACCTCACAGTGAATACCGTGAATAAATACCTGGAGTTGAAAACAAGGATGTCGATCTGATCACAGGGCTCAATAATTTCTTTGGATTTCCTTCTGAAATGGTTTAAAGTAAAACAGTTCATTGCCATATACGGTAGTCCTATCTTTGCGGTATGAATTCATTTGAGGAAGGGAAAGTTTTATTGATCAATAAACCTCTGCAATGGACATCTTTTGATGTAGTGAATAAGATCCGTAGTCTTATTAAGGTAAAAAAGGTGGGCCATGCCGGTACCCTTGATCCTCTTGCAACGGGATTGCTTATTGTCTGTACGGGAAAATTCACCAAAAGGATCAGTGAGTTTATGGCTCAGGAGAAAGAATACACCGGAACATTTACTCTTGGCGCCGTTACGCCCACCTATGACCTTGAAAGTGAACCGCAGGATTTTAAGCCTGTTGAAAATATTTCTGAAAAAGATATTTTGAATGCTGCAGGGAAATTCATTGGCGAGACCGGCCAGGTGCCGCCGGCTCACTCTGCAATAAAAGTAGATGGTAAAAAAATGTATGAATTAGCAAGAAAAGGAAAGGAAGTAAAGTTAGAACCAAGAAAGATCACGATCAGTAAGTTTGATATAGTTAAGATCGAATTGCCGGTTGTGCATTTCAAAGTGGTTTGTTCTACCGGAACATATATCAGGAGCCTCGCCCGGGATTTTGGAAACAAACTGGGATGTGGTGCTTACCTCAGCAGCCTGTGCCGCACAAGAATTGGAGATTTTAAAGCAGAAGCTGCAATAAGTATTGATGCATTTGAAGCGGAAATAAAAAAGCAGGACTTATCCCATCAGAATATGAAAGGATAGCCAATGCCGATCTGCAGTTGGCCACCGAAGGGTTTCCAGCCATAAAACCATTTATTTTGATCTGCTGCATGAGCCAGGTCTGGGCTCGGATCTTTTGCTTTGTATGCATAATCAAGACGCACTACAAAAAAATTGAAATCAATACGTAAGCCTGCTCCTACATCTATGGCAATATCTTTAGGCAGCCGGCTGAAGCTGAAAACCGTTTCAGCAGGTCCGGCTCCTTTTTTCAGGAACCAAATATTACCTACATCACTAAACAAAGCTCCGTTCACTTTTGCAGATGCAATGGTAATAAAAGGAAACCGGTATTCAATATTTGTTTCCAGTTGCAGATCACCATATCGTTCCGGTGTTCCGGTAATTCCAGTAAAATCCCTGATCAGAGAACCGGGGCCTAATTGCCGCAGCTTCCATCCCCGCATACTGTTTGGCCCGCCGCCAAAATATTCTTTAAAGAATGGAAGGTTATTTCTTTTATCCGGATTCCGGGTCGAACTTAATTCATAACCCACCCCGGCAAAGAAACGAAGCGCCAGTGATGATTTTTTATACTGAACTTTTCGTGTCAGTTCGATGTCGGTTTTTATATAACGGTACAATTCTTTATCAAGAAAAGGAGTTCTTATCAGGCCGGAGAGCAATCCTGATTCTTCCACGTTCAGGCGAAGGATATTGAGGTTTGAATTTTTTCCCCCGCTCATGGTGAAACTTGCCGCTACAGAAGAGATCAATCCGTCAGTGAAAATATTTTTCAGCAGCGGATTGTATTTAATCAACGTATCAAGACTGTCTCTTTTTCTTAACAATGAATATTCGATGTTCGGGAGGCGGATCGAAAAAAGTTTTTTGCCCAGTTGAAAATCATATCCCCAGGAAGCATTAAAGGTCTTCAGGTTGAATAAAAACCTCCTGTCCGTACTGGCAGCATTAAATCCCAATACAGTCCTGAAATTATCCCTGTATTTATCCGGTACGTTTAAAACATTTGGAATCACTCTTGGAAAATAAATATTATGACCAAGGCTTATCTGTTTGGTCTGAATGAATTTTTGTCCTCCTGAGCTGCCCAGTTCCGTGCCATAACGCAGATTGGTGTTAGCCTGTTCGGCAGAGCGGGCAAAATTCCGGTTTTGCAATCCCAGATTTAAAGCTATGCCGAAGAGGTTTCCTGAAATGATACTCTGGTTGATACTTCCTTCTAAGTTGGCTGAATAAGAGAATTTTTTTGCAGGGGTAAGGCGGATAGCATAGTCCACAGTGTCTGTATTACTTCTTGGTATCTGTTCAATATTAACCAGTCTCCAGGTGCCTAAGGAATTAAACCTGTTCAGTGTCCGGTAATAATCATCCTGATTGTAGAGTTGTCCGTAATGCAGATGGATATTCTGTGGCAGCAGTTTGGGTTTTACTAAATTTCTGAAATAATAAACTTTCACTCCGTCAACAGTTACCTCATGACGTGTGAGGCCTAAAGTATCAGATTTGAAATCAGGAAAAATTGAAACATTACCATTGAAGTATTTCACCAGTTTGTTTTTATCGTAACCGGGACGGAGTTGTATTTCCAGGTTTGCTTTGGGATTTTCTCTTCTTTGCTTGAGACGTTGCAGGATCTCCAGTTGTTCAAACGGATCAGTGGGAACAGATAGCAGAGAGACGTCCAGCGTATCCCATAATCCCCGTAGTTCATCCATGGTAAAACGCATATACCCGTTATTCCGGTACAAGTCCACCAGCCTTGTCAGTTCGTTTGAGATATTTGCTTTGGCAAAAGGGTCTCCCTTTTTTATCAGGGCCTTGCTGATGGAAGCTTCGGTGAGTTGTTGCAGTTCGGGCTGGCTAATGTTATAGGAGATAGAATCCAATAGTACTTGTTTTCCGGGTTTTACCTCAAAGTGAACGGTAGTCCTGAGCTGCCCTTCTATTGATGAATCGATCGTGGCATAATAGCTTATGGAATCATGAAAATACCCAAGTGAACTCAATAATGCTTTCATAAAGTTTACAGAACGATCCACATTGGCCGGGTCATATACAGGTGGCTTTCTCAATAGCTGGCGATAAATCTGGGGAACAGTGCGCACCCGGATGCTGTCATCTAATTGATTTTCTAATTTCCCCTTCAGTTCATTTCTTTGTTCGTTAGTAAAGGTTCCTTCCAGGTTAATCTTATATTCGTACATAAACGGCTTGCCTTGCGGATAGTTTTTGGGTACTACACCGCATGATGCCATTATCAAAAGAGACAGGCCGGCAATAATTGCTTGAAGAGTTGATGAAAGGATAAATGATTTGCCGGATATCATATATATTAAACCGCTGCTATGCTTATAAAATCTAAGCTCAAATATATTCAAAGTTTAGGCCATAAAAAATCGAGGGATGAGTCGTCGGCTTTCGTTGCCGAAGGGCCAAAGCTTTTTGCAGAATTGATGGAGTCTGCCCCGGAGGCTATTTTAGAGGTCTATGCACTGAAAGAATGGATAGAGAAAAATAAAATTCTATTAGCAAAGAGTTTAGTTGTGGAAATATCCGAACAGGAACTGGAACGTATTTCCCATCTCAGTACCCCGAATAATGTACTGGCCGTCGTCAGAATGTTCCCGGTTGAAGAACCAGTTATCACTGCAGGAAAGATTACCCTTGCCCTGGATACCATACAGGACCCGGGAAATCTGGGTACCATCATCCGTACGGCAGATTGGTTTGGAGTGGACCAGGTTGTTTGCAGCCATAATTGTGCAGACATCTATAACCCGAAAGTGGTGCAATCAACAATGGGAAGCATTGCCAGGGTCAAGATCTTTTATACAGATCTTCCGAAATGGTTGTCTCAGCAAAAAGATATCCGCATTTACGCTGCCGTGCTGGAAGGGAGGGAAATCGGCAGCATGAAAAAAATTACTGAAGGAATTATTCTGATCGGGAATGAATCCAAAGGAATCCATGAGGATATTTTAAAATTAGCTAACGTAAAAGTCACTGTCTCCAGACGAGGAAAGGCTGAATCACTGAATGCCGCAGTTGCAACTGGAATAGTGCTGGAACGACTGGTCTGAAAAGCATCAATAGCCCACTGCAGATTCCTGCACGTTCACTCTTCTTTTTTAAATTCTTTTCTGCAGCCATTTGCTTAACGGCCGTCCCCTGTCTATAGGAAGAAATGTGCTGGCAGGTGAATAAAATAATGAATAATTATAATTCCGGCAGGGAGATGATCCGGTATAAACGGCAGTATCATCAGGATCGCCCAAAAATTTTTCTTTGCTGCCATCAGTCATTTAAACTGCTACACCACTGCTCACTATTTCTTGAAGCGGTTATAATTAGCTGTTTCAAAAGATCCATTCGTGATTACCTGGCCTGTGTTTCAGCAGAATGATCCTTTAAATGCTGTTGCAGATACTTCCGGGAGTATCCCGGTAGTAAATATATCCCGGGTGATCAAATTTCTTTACCTGGATGACCTTCTCGGCTTTTTCCCAGAAAAAACTGTCCTCGCTGTAAAAAATATTTTTGTCAAAACCGTCAAGGCTGGTAAATATTTCTGCCTTGCCAAAAAAGGTGGGGCCGATAAGGCATTCGGATAAATGAATTCTTTTAGTAAGATCATATTTGTCCTTGACATACGGGTCGCCGATGATTATGGCTCCTCCTTCTATCAGGTCTATGTCTTTGTTTGCTTTCATGAATTCAACTCTTTTTTCCAGGTAGTCGGGTTTATATTCGTCGTCACTGTCAAGGAACGCAATGTATGTTCCTGCAGCGGCTTTTATACCTGCGTTTTTTGAAAGAGATAGTTTGCGGTTGGTATGTTTCAGGTAGCGGATATTACTATGAGCGCTCATGAAATTGTTGACAATCTCATAAGTATGATCTTCACTTCCATCATCCACTATGATCAGCTCACAATCTTTGTAGGTTTGATTGATGAATGAAGAAATACTTCTTTCCAGGTAGCCGGCCCGGTTGTAGGTAGCCATGATAACAGATACATTGGGATTCTTTGGCCGGTAAATGTCGATCATTGGTGTAATACTTTTTTAGTAAGAATCAATTATACTGTGCTGTGTAAGATATGACATTTAAAATGTTCTCTGTTCGTCGCTTTGCAATAATCTTTAGCGAAACTGGATCGCTTTCACCGGTTGTATCTTTTTTACAAGATAAGTGGGGATCATTAATACGAGAAAGCAAATGAGTAAAGTGCCCAGACAAATGGCGCTTACCTGCCACCATACGATCTTCACAGCCGCAGTGCTGAGGTAGTATGCTTCTTCTTTCAGTTTGATAAAACCTGTAGCTTCCTGCAGATACAGAAAGCCGAGTGCAAGGGATGCCCCGATCAATATGCCCGCAACGGTGATGATCAGGGAATGGCGGAGAAATATTTTCTGAACAGTCCAGTCTGTTGCGCCAAGTGATTTTAATATTCCTATCATCCGTATACGCTCCAATACCAGGATGATCAGGCAGGTGATGAGGTTGATAACTGCAACGATGATCATAAAACCGATCAGTACATTGCGTGTAGTGTCCTGCATTTTTAACCAATCGAAAATGTTGGGTGAGATCTCTTTTACACTTTTGGCATCCCAGGTTGCCGGAAAGTTGTTCAGGTTGTAGATCTCCTCCGACACTTTATCAATTTGCCGGTAATCTTTGATGAATACTTCATAGCCGCCGATATCAGATTTACTCCAGTCATTAAGCCTTTGAATGAGTTTAATATCGCCGATGGCAAAAACTTTATCGTATTCTTCAATGCCGGTTTTATAAATGCCGGAGATGGTGAGTTTATCCGGCCTTAAAGTTCCGTCCGGCCTGATAAAATAAATCAGGATCCTGTCATTGGCTTTCACTTTTAACTGAGCTGCAGTATATGCCGAAACGACAATTTCCCTGCTGTAAGTGGAATCATTGAATTGAATAAATCTTCCTGACTGCATGAATTGCTTCAGGTGGTGGAAGTCGTAAGTGCTGTCGAGCCCTTTTAGCAATACTCCTTCGATTTCATCTTTTGTTTTCAGGATGGCATATTTGGTGGCAAAAGGATGAATGCTGACTACCTCCGGAATCTTTTTAATTGACAGTACCAGAGAATCGTTTTTTGTAATGGGAGTCTCCTCGGCAATAACGGCTTTGTCGGGTTGCTTTTCCTGGATACGGATATGCCCCCAAAAACTGAAAATTTTTTCCGCCACCTTTGCCTGGAACCCGTTGGCAAGCGCCAGTGTTACGATCATAACCATCACACTGATGATGGTAGCCACAATGGATAACCGGATAATGAACCGGGAAAACGACTTTTGCTGATTGAATGCTATTCGATTTGCTATAAAACCTGCAACCTTCAATTTGAATAATTTGTCTTTTCAAAAATAAGGCGGTAAAAAAGATTTATCTTCTTTTTCGGTCGTTTTTCACAATATTGTGATATAATTCTGAGAAATCATAAATGAAAATACTAATTTCTTTCCTGTTATTATTGCAGGCAGCTATTGTTTTTGCACAGATACCGGATCATATCTACAGATCCAGTGTTCATACGGTGAAATTGTTTCGATCCGGTGACATTTACAGCTACCCGGTATTAAAACTGAACAGCAGCGATCAGTTGGAATTATATTTCGATGACCTCGATGCCGACATAAAAAATTATTATTACACATACCAGTTGTGCAATGCAGACTGGACACCTGCCAACCTTCAGCCTTTTGATTATATCCGCGGATTTCAAACTACAAGGATCAATACCTATCGCACCTCATCTGTTGCATTTACCCGGTACACCAACTACCAGGCCGTGATTCCGGACAGGAATTGTGCGCCGACACATTCGGGGAATTATCTGCTTAAAGTATTCCTTAACAGCGATACATCCCAATTGGTTTTTACAAAACGATTTCTGGTAGTGGAAAATAAAACTTCAGTGGCAGCACAGGTTGTGCAGCCTTTAGGCGGGCAGTTATATCGCACTCATCAGCGGGTGCAGGTGGGCGTGACTCCCGGCCCCCAGATAAAAGTTTTTAACCCGCAGGACATTAAAGTGGTGATCCTGCAAAACAATATCTGGCCTACAGCATTGTATAATGATCGCCCTTCCATATTCAGAGGTAATTATTTTGAATATTATGATGATGCTACTACCACATTTGAAGCCGGGAAAGAATGGCGATGGATTGATCTGCGCAGTTACCGTCTCATGAGCGACAGGATGCAGCGCCTGGTACCTGATTCCGGGCACCAGGTTTATGTATTTGTAAAGCCGGACGGTGAAAGAAACCAGCAGCCTTATATTTATTACAGGGATCTCGATGGAATCTATACTATTGAAAATATTGATAACCTGAATCCTTACTGGCAATCTGATTATGCACATGTGATGTTCACCTTCGTTCCTCCGGGAAACAGGGCTTACGAGGGAAAAAGCATTTATCTTTTTGGCGAACTGACCAATTATGCACAGGATCGTGATTCTAAAATGGATTTTGATCCCGGTAAAGGTGTGTATCAAAAAACTCTTTTCCTGAAACAAGGATACTATAACTATTCTTATGTTACATTGGCCGATAACAGGAAAGAAGGGGAGAAGTATGCTTTTGAAAACACTGAAGGGAATTATGCAGAGACAGAAAATAGTTATACTGTTCTTGTATATTACCGGGCTTTTGGCGCCCGTGCCGATGAATTAGTCGGGTATGCAAATGTCAGTTCATTGCCATTGATCCGGTGAGGATCATGAAATTTTCTCTTCACAGCTTTGTATTATATTTGCAGCGGCAGGTCTTACACGACCAGCTCCTGCTGAACCTCCCCAGGGCCGGAAGGCAGCAAGGATAAGTGGTTGTAGCGGTGCGATGTGAGTAGCCTGCCTTTTTAATTTTAGATTGCTTCAAACTATTTACTTTCTTCATTGTTTATATTTACAGATCTCAAATTCTAAAAACTAAAAAATAAATTCAGGTCATGAAATTTTTTCTGGATACAGCTAATCTTGCACAGATCAGAGAAGCTAATGAATTAGGAATCCTGGATGGTGTAACTACCAATCCTACACTGATGTCAAAAGAAGGAGTAAAAGGTGAAGCTGGAGTGATGAATCACTACAGGACAATTTGTGAAATGGTACATGGTGATGTGAGTGCGGAAGTGTTCTCCACCGATTTTGATGAAATTATTAAAGAAGGAAAAAAGCTGGCTGCCATTCATCCCAATATTGTTGTGAAAGTTCCGATTGTGAAAGACGGAGTGAAGGCCATGAAATGGTTTACAGACCATGGCATCCGGACTAACTGCACATTGGTCTTTTCTGCAGGCCAGGCGATTCTTTGCGCAAAAGCAGGAGCCGCTTATGTGTCTCCCTTTATTGGAAGAATTGATGATTCAGGCTGGGATGGTGTTCAACTGGTAGAACAGATCGTCAGGATTTATAAAGTGCAGGGTTTCAAAACCCAGGTACTGGCAGCTTCTATCCGTAATCCGAATCATATCATTCGCTGTGCTGAAGCCGGCGCTGATGTATGCACCTGCCCGCTGGAACCCCTATTAGGTCTTTTGAAACATCCTTTGACGGATATCGGACTTGCAAAGTTTGCAGCAGATGCAAAAAAGACTGAGTAAGTACCAGGCGGTTTATTTTTTTATTTTTCTTCCCGATGGAATGAAGAGTTGCGGCCGGCTCCGGAAAACCGGTGGCCTAATACCAGTTTGATAATGCCATGATTGGAATTGGGTGTTAGCCCGAAGAGGAATCCTCCGTTTATTTCCCAGTCTTTCAAAGAATACAGATCAATCATCGGGCCCAGCAGGTGTTCCTGCAATTCACCGGGCAATATTTTTCTGAAAGTTCCCAGTGTGCCATAATATTCAAGACCTACGCCTGCTTTCTGTTGAATGGTAAAGACAGCCTTTAACTGCGGGGTCAGTTCAAGATGTTTGTCTTCACCACTCAGGGTGAATTCCATGTTAGGATTGAAAGAAATATACCATTGTCCTATATTTTTGTCAATGATCGGCCGGATCTCTCCATCCCAGATAAAATCTTCCTTTACATTGTGACGCTCCAACCCGAATTCGGCAGAAATGCTGGCGCCAAAAGGCCAATTCCATTTTTCAGGAACGGTATAGCGGGGCCTGATATGGCTGCCCAGGTATTGATAACCGCTGCCGGGAACAAAGCCGCCAAAAAAATAAAAACCCATTTCAAAATTTCTGCCCAAACCATGAGTGAATTCGAATGACTCATTCAGATACCTTGCAGAGGCTGGATCGGCCAGCCCGTCAATCCCGTTTAAAGTATAATTGCTGTGCAGTTCTATGAATGTTACATTCTTTTCCGTGATCGGCGAGGAGTAAACCTGTATTTCACTTTCCCCCTGGGATTGTGCATGAAGAGGAAATAGACTTAACAGTAAAAGAGAGATCTCTTTCATTTTCATTGATCGCCTGTTGTACGTTTGGTTCTCAAAGGCTAATTTAATGAAGAAGAATTTTATTTCTTCTTTTCCTGAAAAAATTTACATAAACGGATGCAGCAATCGCCGCTAAAAAAGTAAGTAGTGTCGCCTGGTCAATAAATGAGGGTGAAAAATCTCTGCCTGTAATCTTATCGGCAAAATATTTTATAAAAGAATTGGGCAGGTTGGTCTCTCCCAGTTTTTCTTTTACGTTCCACTCCCAGTCGGTGATGGGGCAATATCCCCAGCCATACCAGATGCCTAAGATGAACCAACTGGCCAGTGTGACTGCAGCTACGATAAGATGCGCTTTTCTTGTGATATGCCACAGCCATGCAAAAAGGTTAAAAGTTATCAGTGAAAGGTGAGTTATGGTCAGAAATATATCGAGCAGCTTTAGCATAAAAAAGAGAAATGAAAATTATCTTCTCCATAACGTTCGGGACAGGACCGGTTTCCGGGGATGAATCATGTATTTTTTTATTTCAGAAATATAAAGTTCGGTAAAGTTGGCCACTCTTAATGGGATCAGGAAAACAAGCTTTGGCCGGTGAGGTAGCCCTCCAACACCCAACAGGACAAAGACAGGAGCTTCATGGTTACACCGGCGGTAGTGATTCAATTGATTTTCCGTACACCATGCAGTTTTACCCTGGTAAAAATATTTCCGGAATTTGATTTCGACATAAAATGTTTTCAGTGTTTTCCGGTCACGAAGTTTAAAATCGGGATTAGAAGAATCAACATAGTTGCCTGTCCTTACATTGTAACCATAAGTTCTTTGAAGTAATTCAAAGTATCTTTCTGTAAAAAGTCTTTTCCGTACGTAATTCTCAAATCGTTCACCGGTTTTGAATGATTCAGGAGTGAAAAATGATTTTAAACCTTTGCCAATCCATGATATCAGGCCCATGAATAATGCATGTTTGTGTCTCAAGCTAAAGAAAAGTACCGTTGCTGATTGATGCTCCGGTGATAATCTTTCATTAAAATTAATTATCCGGAATTGAATGGCGGAATAAATTTCAAAATCAGTAACATTGTTGATGCAATCAGAATTTTTATCACCCGGCTGGGTGCATAGTACGAATATTTATGAAGTAAACCTGCGTCAATACACTGCAGAAGGAACCTTTAAAGCCTTTGCAAATTTTCTTCCCGGGTTAAAAAATATAGGGGTGCAGACGCTCTGGTTTATGCCGGTTCATCCTATCGGTAAGGTTAAGAGGATTGGGACTTTGGGAAGCTATTATTCCATCAGCGATCACAAGGCCGTGAATCCTGAATTCGGAACATTGGAAGATTTTAAAGACCTCATCAACCTGGCACATTCAATGGGGTTCAGGATTATGATGGACTGGGTGGCTAACCACACTTCATGGGATCATGTATGGACGGGGGGGCACCCTGAATTTTATGTAAGGGACAGCCATGGGAATTTTCAATCGCCTTATGACTGGCAGGATGTGATCCAGATTGATCACAGCAGTGATGGGGAGCAGGAAGCGATGATGGATGCAATGCAGTTTTGGGTGGAGGAGTGTGCTATTGATGGATTCAGGTGTGACATGGCTCACCTGACACCGCTTTCATTTTGGAGAAAAGCCAGGCAACGGTTAGATCAAATTAAATCATTGTTCTGGCTGGGAGAAACAGAAGAACCCAGTTATCATGAAGTGTTTGATGCCAGCTATACCTGGGAACTGTTACATACCATGGAAGCTTATTGGCGTGGAGAAAAAAATATGAGCGGGCTGGAAAGTGTCCTGATTAAATACCTCACTCTGTTTCCTGCAACAGCTATTCGTCTTTTGTTTACAAGCAATCATGATGAAAATTCGCACAGCGGAAGCGAGTATGAAAGACTGGGTGATGCGGCTTTACCTTTTGCTGTTTTATGTGCCACATTCGCCGGAATTCCTTTAGTGTACAGCGGGCAGGAATTACCATTAAAAAAAAGACTGGACTTTTTTAATAAAGATGCCATCGGGTGGACAGGAAAGAATTTGCTGGATGATTTTTATAAAATATTACTTGGCCTTCATGCCGGGCATCCTGCTATGCGGGGTGGCGACCCTTCTGTTCAGATCTTCCGGATTAAAACAACACAGGATGAAAACATACTTTCCTATCTTAGAAAAAACGGTGAAAGCGAGGTATTGGTTATCCTGAACCTTTCTGCAAAAGACAATCTGCATTTTGAACTCAGGAGTGAAAATGTGAGCGGTAGGTTTCAGAATGTTTTTTCAGGGGGTTTTGATGACCTGGATGATTCATCATCTTTCAATATGAAGAGTTGGAGTTATCTTGTTTACCAGAAATAAAAAGACCGGTTCAAACGAACCGGCCTTTTGCATCAGAAACTTTTTTTAATTATTTCCAAGATTCAACGGATAAGTGTATGTTCCGTCATAACCGGGATACATACCTTCTAATCTTACTGTGCCGGATTGCCCGGTAAGCGCATTCTTCAAGTCGTCAATACTGGTGATATCATTGCCGTTCACGCTGGTAATGATAAAACCTTCCTGCATTCTTGTTTTGCTCAGTGCACCACCCGGATTAATTTTTTTCACTACAACACCTCCTGCGATATCATAAGAATCAGCTTTGCTCTTCGGAAGATTTTCCAGCTGGCCACCTAAGGCATCATTTAAGTTTGAAGTATTTGCAATGGCTTCAATTTTTCCAGGAGTGTCTTTTAATAAAACAACGGTATTGGCTTCTTTACCCTCCCGGACATAAGAAATATTTACTTTATCCCCTGGTCTGAAGCCGGCGATCTGTGCACTCATCTGCAAACCGCTGGAAACAGATACATTATTTACTTTAGTGATCACATCACCTTTTTTAATACCTGCTTTGGCAGCAGCTCCGTCTGAAGGGACTTCTGATACAAAAACCCCCTGGCCGTCTTTTACGCCTGCCTTAATTACTGATTGTTCATTGTCGTCTTCAGAGCGCATATAACTGACTCCAAGGAATCCTCTTTTTACGCTTCCATATTCGATCAGGTCATTCACCACTTTTTTTACAATGTTGACAGGTATTGCAAAAGAATAGCCCGCATAAGTTCCGTTAGGAGCCAGGATAGCAGAGTTGATACCGATCAGTAAACCTTCGGTGTTGATCAAAGCGCCACCGCTATTGCCCGGATTTACTGCTGCATCGGTCTGTATAAATGATTCTACAGGCGAATCACTTTGCCTGTTGTTGATGCCAATGGATCTGCCTATGGCGCTAATGATACCTGCAGTAACTGTTGTGTTCAGGTTAAGAGGATAGCCGATTGCCAATACCCATTGGCCCAGTTTCAGGTTGTCAGAATTGCCATAGAGTAAAAAAGGAAGATTAGTCGCATCAATTTTCAGAACAGCTATATCAGTGCTGGGATCTCTGCCGATCACTCTGGCTTTATAAGTCTTTTTATTGTTAAGTGTAACGGTAATTTCCGGAGCTACACCTTTTCCATCTTCACCATCAGCTATTACGTGGTTGTTGGTAACAATATAACCATCGCTGCTGATAATGACGCCACTTCCGGATGCTCTTTGTTCAGGGATTATCTGGGGCCCGAAATTGAACCATTGGTCAAACCAATCGTCAATACCGTTACGGTTGCCGGGAAGATTATTACTTACTTTTTTTGCAGGGATCTTTGTTTTGATGTGTACTACTGTCGGTACTGCTGCACTTGCGGCTTTGGTGAAATCAACAGGATCTACGCTGGTGAATTTTGTTCCTTCAAAATAGCCCGCATAGTTTGCAGGTAACTTACCATCGGGCGATTGTGTGAATATTGGTTGATTGCTGAAATATTTTCCATAAATCCACATGCCGCCAAATGCGGAAGCTACACTCAATGCTACGATTAGTACAATTTGTTTGAGTTTCATATGCTTTGTTTTTTTCTGTATAAATTTTTTTTGTCGGTATCAGAGCTCAAATTTCATGCATTTAATTTGCAAATTTAGCAGCCCGGTACCTGATTAACTTTCAACTAAATCAGTTTAACAAATCATTTACTAAGCTCTTCGTATTTCGTTTTACAAATTTATCAATAATCAGCTACAAATACCAGTGCCAATTTACAGTTTGCTGAGGAATGACAATGTATTGACGCCATCTGCATAATCGTTAACAAGAGGGCATTGCGCCTGTCCGAATGGTTTTTTCCCGCTGCTTACAATACACTGGATACCGGCGTTGTTTTCCAGTGCAGGTAAGATATCATTTTTCTCCCGGTAAAATTCATAGTTCAACTGGCTGATAGGTGAAAACAGGGAGGCCTCTTCTGACAAAATAATGGATCCATTCGTCATGTAGAATTTCTTATTCAGGATATGTAAAGCCAGGTTGTAATCATAATTGTTTTTATACCTGTGATGACCGGAGAGCCTGTCATATTTTTTAAAGGCATCAAGAAGCGGAATGAAATCATAATGCTCCGGTACATAAATTTTGGTAACATTCCTGCAGCCCAGCCCGAAATACTGGTACACATCATCGGCAAGTTTAGCCAGGTCTTCTTCTGATTCATTTCCTGTAAGTATAGCTGTTGAAGTACGGTTTCTTCGTATGATGTGAGGATATTTTTTGAAATAATATTCAAAATATCTTGAAGAGTTATTGCTACCGGTAGCAATATAGGCATCACAACCTTTTGGCATTTCTGAAAATGTGATCATTTTACAGATATCTTTATTCCATTCTTTCATAACATCTGCCAGGTGCCTGATCAGCACCGGATCTTTAGAGGAGGGTTTGATAATGGCATGATGTCCTGAAATAAAGACAGAAAGCATGTCATGAAATCCTACCATGGGTATATTTCCTGCCATGACGATGCCCACTTTTTTCGGGCTCTGGTTCTCCTCCTGGATATTTTCCTGCAGAGTCCAATCCTTCAGCAATTCCTTTTTTAAATAATATGTCGTGATATTGGAAATGGCCAGTTCAATAAACTCAGGGATGAACCAGCTGTTTTCCAGGGAGGCTTTTTCTTTAGCCTCCTCCCACCGGGTCTGGCGGGAATTCATATATTGAGCCAGTTCCAATAAAATTTTTATCCTGTATTGTAAATTCATTGATGCCGAGTATATTTGTTACAAAGTTATTTACAACCCTTAAATTATTATTTTATGGCAATAAAGATTACAGAAGAATGTATCAATTGCGGCGCCTGCGAGCCCGAATGTCCTAATAATGCAATCTACGAAGGCGGTGTAGAGTGGGCTATTGCCGATGGAACTACGGTAAAAGGTGCATTTACCAGGATGGATGGGAGCGCCATTGATTCGGATCAGAAAAACGCCCCGATCAGTAATGACATTTATTACATTGTACCGGATAAGTGTACGGAGTGCAAAGGGTTTCATGATGAGCCCCAATGTGCCTCAGTATGCCCGGTAGATTGCTGCATACCGGACGAATTGTACCGGGAGTCAGATGAAGAGTTGCTGGCAAAAAAAGCCAAAATGCATATCTGATCTGTGCTTTATGTGTGCATAAATTTCCTGTTATTGCTTCTTTATTCTTTTCAATTTGTTTTAACTTGACACAAGATTTAATGATCTATTAAAGTAGCGTTAAGCTGCTAACTTAGAAGGCGGGTGATATTTCCCGTCATAAAAAGGTGAGGGAGAAGATGGCCTTCACCTTTTTCATTACCATTAACCAGGGTTGCTCTCATCTTTCCGGTTGAATGATTTTCATTTTTCCAGGTAAATTTCTGAACTTTTTTTTAGGGGAAACTAAGACCCTGGCTGTCCTGAAGAATTTTGGAATGCACTGCCGGGCAATAAGGGAAAACTTTTTCATATAATACCCGGAAACCCGGTTTATACCTGGAGTATGTACTCAACGGGGATCGCATAGATACCGGGCGGGATTTTTCGTTGAAATAAAAATAAATAAGCCAATTTTAGCATATATGATTTTCCGCTACAAAAATTTTCTTCAATATTTGTAGTGTTAAAAAGCAAATTAAGGAACATGAGGAAAAACATAGCTCTGGTGACAGGCGGATATTCCGGTGAATCCGTGATCTCCTATAAAAGCGCTGCTACCATTGACAACAACCTGGACAGGAACAAATACAATGTGTACAAGATTGATATCAGGAAGGATGGATGGTTGTATGAAATGCCTGACGGGCGGAAAATAGAAGTGGATAAAAATGATTTTTCACTTCATTTTGATAATGAAACAGTGAAGTTCGATCTTGTCTTTATCGGAATGCATGGCACTCCTGGTGAAGACGGGAAACTGCAGGGCTATTTCGATACATTGGGTATTCCATATACCGGTTGCGATGCAGCTACTTCGGCAATAACTTTTAATAAGCGCTATACTGTGGCGGTGGCCAAGATGGCCGGAGTACCTGTTGCGAATTCTATTCACCTTTTTAAACATACTCCTGTGCCTGTTTCAAAAATCATGGAACAGTTGAAATTGCCTCTTTTTGTAAAACCCAATAATGGCGGCTCCAGTATCGGTATGAGTAAAGTGAACAGGCCGGAAGACCTGGAAGGTGCCATAACAAAAGCCTTCAGGGAAGATGACCAGGTACTGATTGAAGAAATGATCAGGGGGAGGGAATTCACCATTGGTGTTTTCAGGGACAAAGGGAAGATTACTCCATTGCCTTTCACTGAGATCATGAGTAAAAAAGATTTTTTCGATTACGAAGCAAAATACGAAGGGGCCTCGTCTGAAATGACTCCCGCAGAGGTTGATGAAACAATTGCCGGAAAGGTCAGGGAAACAGCTAAAAAAATATATGAAGTTCTGAATTGCAGGGGAGTGGTGCGTATTGATTTTATTTATAATGAAGAAGCCGGCCGGCCTTACATGCTTGAAGTGAATACCATCCCCGGTCAGAGCGAGGTCAGCATTGTACCTGTGCAGGTGAGGACTATGGGATGGAGCTTAAAAGAATTTTATACTAAATTGGTGGAAGAAGCGTTGGAAAAATAATCCGGGCCGCCATTAATTCTAAATCAATATTCGTGTTTAAATTCATTACCGGTCGTCCATTGTGGGTCAATATTCTTGCAGGAATTGTTCTTGCCGTTGGGGTGTTTTCTCTGCTTATTCTTTCTCTCAACTGGCTCACACATCATGGGAAATCTAAAGCAGTTCCGGGTGTGGTCGGAAAAAAATTTGATGATGCCAGGAGTATGCTCGAAAAAATGGGATTCGACGTGGAGATCCAGGATTCCATTTATATTGATTCCATTCCCCCGCTGACTGTTATCAAACAGGTGCCCGAAGGAGATGCGGTAGTGAAAGTGAACAGGGAAGTGTACCTGACCATTAATCGTTCTGTGCCACCTTTGGTGCCAATGACCAACCTCGTAGGGTTCAGTTTTCGCAGCGCTGTGATGTCATTGCAAAATATGGGATTACGTTTGGGCGATACAATTTATAAACCGGATTTTGCACGAAATTCTGTTCTGGATCAATGGTACAATGGACAAACCATAAGCCCGGGAACAAAAATTCCGATGGGGAGCAGCATTACCCTTGTATTAGGCACCGGTGTGGGAGAAGTGGATTTCCCGGTTCCCGACCTGATTGGTATGACCTATTCGGATGCAAAAATGCTTGTTGAGTCAGATGGCCTTAATTTTTTCTCGGTAATTACGGATAATGATGTGAAAGATACAGCCAATGCTTATATCTATTGGCAGAACCCTGCGAGATACACTGATGACCATAAATTGCAACGGATATTTGTCGGGCAAACCATTGATATAAAACTGAGTTCTCAAAAACCTGCAATTGCGGATTCAACTCACAAACTGCCACAATAGTATTTTATATGCAAAATATTTCTGCTGAAGAATTGAAACAAAGATTGGAAAAGAATGAAAAGCTTAACCTGGTTGATGTAAGAGAACCTGATGAAAATGCAGCATTCAATATTGGCGGGACACTGATCCCCCTCGGAAAAATTCAGGCAATGCAGATTGAAGAGATAGAGAACCTGAAAGAGAATGAAGTTATTTTTTATTGCCGCAGCGGCAGCCGCAGCATGATCGCCTGTCTTTTCCTGGAAAGTTTTGGTTTTAAGAATACAAAAAATCTCGGAGGCGGAATGCTGGAATGGCAAAAGAAGTTTGATAACGGAAGATGAGAAAAGAATCAGGAACTTACCGTAATGTCAGAAAATTTTTTTTCCTGCTCAAAATTTAATGTTCACACCTAAAAGGAAATTTGTTCCGGCCATAGGGAAATAATAATTGTTGACAGAAAGCTGTCCTCCTGATATGTAATTGTACGTGTAGCCTCCCGATTCGTATTTCTTATTGAAAATATTATTCAACCGCACTACAAGGTCAGCCTGCCGGAACCACTTGTAGCTGAACGTATAGATTGCCCTGATATCTTCCGTAAAATACGGCTCTGCTGACCTGTCATTATGTTCCGTGTTGTCCAGGTATTGTTTGCCCACGTATTTGCTGAGCAGGCTGAACTCCAAATTTTTTTTTGGTAAGAAAGAGATAGTCGCACCACTGATTACAGAAGGAGATAAAGCGATATCCGTGGAATGATAATTGTTGACTTTTTGCCCACCGTTATCATAGTCATCTATGTATTCGGTAAAATTCAAAACTTTATTCCGGCTGAGTGATAAGTTTGCTGCTGCACGAAACCAGGTGCAGGGTTTTAATCCACCCTGCAATTCGATCCCTGCCCGGTAACTGTTGGGAATATTGGTACGGGTATAGGCGCCGATATCATTGATTTTTCCCGTTAGCACCAGTTGATCTTTGTAACGCATATAGTACAAAGTACTGCCCCAGCTAAAAATATTTTCCGTGTGTTCAATACCGAATTCAAAATCGTGCAGTGTTTCAGGTTTAGGCTGTTGTTCCCGGTTTGCTTCAAAATCATCACGATTGGGTTCATGCCTGCCAAGGCTATAAGAAAAATATCCTTTCCAATTGTTTTTTATATAGCTGATACCTGCTTTCGGATTAAAAAAATCAAATTTATTTTTTATCAGAAGTGCCGGATTGCTTTCAAATCCATTGATATTATATTTCACATGCCGAAACTGGATATCTAAAAAATAATTCCAGTGATCAGCAAACATTGTTTGTTTCTTCAGGTAAACATTAAAATCGGTTTTCAGCGCATTATTATTGTAATAGCGTTCGGACCCGGTAAGACCATTGGAAGCCCAGGCTAAAATTCCGTAGTGACCGCCGGTATATCGTGTAACACCACCGCCCAGCACTGCCAGTGTTTTATCATCCTTGTATTGGATAGAAAAGATATTTCCGTAATAATCATTATTCAACCAGCGACGCCGGATAAAATCTGAAATACGGATAGTATCTGATCCCCTGACAGGATAGGGTAGGTTATAATTTGAATAGTCCTGGCCGGCTTTGTATTCTTCATAATAGCCTTTTCCTTTTGTATAAAATAATGCTGTATTAAAAATGACCTGTTTATTGATGCGGTGATCAAAAAAAAGCTGGTAGTGGGTTTGCGTATAATTGTCTGTTTGGTTTGGGTAAGGACCGTTAGGGTCCTCCATACCAGCATAGTTGATCCTTCGTTTGCCGGCTTTCAGATCTGCTTCTGACACACCATACCATGCCTGGTATGTCTTTTCTTTTCCGCTAAAAATATTGAAGCGAAGCGAAGAAGAATTCCCGGTATAAGCAGTACTGAAGTAAAGTGATCTCAGGTTACTTCCTGCTCTGTCAATATAGCCGTCACTTGTAATACCGGATAAACGCAGATCAGCTGTGAAATGTCCATTGATCAGACCGCTCCCTGCTTTTAAAGTTGTTTTCTGGCTACTAAACGAGCCATAACTGTTGTTCAGTTCCAGGTATTTATCACGGTTTATTTCATTAGTGCTGAAGTTAATGCTGGCGCCAAATGCACCAGCCCCGTTTGATGAAGTTCCCACACCTCTTTGTATCTGGATGCTGTTTACAGAAGAAGCAATATCGGGAAGGTCAACAAAATAACTTATCTGGGATTCTGCATCATTATAGGGGATTCCATTCAGGGTGATATTGATTCTGGTCCCATCAGTTCCCCGGATGTGGATGCCTGTATATCCTATTCCGTTTCCTGCATCTGAGGTAACAACTACGGACGGGGTTTGATTCAGGATGAATGGTATATCCTGGCCCAGGTTATTTTTCTCAATTTCCTTTTTTGACAGGTTTGTTTTACTGAATGGTGAGTTTTCAGCGGCACGTACCGCCCTTACTTCAACAGGTGCCAGCAGGTAAAAACTGTCTTTGTTGTTTTTATCCGCTGGTGCTTGCTGGGCATTCAGTGAAACACTGAATAGGTACAAACTACCGGCAAATGCAATCCTCTTCATTTTTTTAATCTTTAAGTTTAAAATAATGAGAGGGAAATGCTGTGGAGAAAGGAAATGGAATAAGTCCTTCCCTGCGCAGGCATTACCCTGATCAGGTCCTACGGGTTTGATCTCAGTCTTGTTCCATCAATAGCTGGACAAAACACCCCGGGAAACACTGAAATTTCTAAGGCTTTCCAAAAGAAAGCAAAAGAACTGCTGCAAAGGTATAGGAGAAAAATGATTTGCGGCTGTAACTTTTCTACTATCGGTTTCGTATAACATAAAAACCAGCATTATGAAGAACATTTTTTTATCGTTTCTGCTGCTATCCGTTTTCAGCATCTTCTCTTTTGGCCAAAAAATCATAAATGACGCCAATGTTGAAAAAAGGGAGGTGACCAGTTTTCACGGAATTGATGTCGCAACGGGAATTGTATTGACCCTGACAAAAGGTAGCGCTGAGGAAGTGGCAGTCAGTGCATCAGAAACAAAATACCGGGATAAGATCGTGACAGAAGTAATCAATGGCATCCTGAAGATTCATTATGAAACAAAAACCGGTGCTATCAACCACATTAATCAAAGTAAAGCCTTGAGAGCTTATGTTTCTTACACAGCACTTGATCTGCTGCAAGTGAGTACCGGTGCCAAAGTGAACATAGTTGATATGCTCGAATCGCCATCGCTGGATCTGAAAGCAAATACCGGCGGTTTGGTAAATGGCGAGATCAGTATTGGCACACTAAAAGTAGAGCAGAATACCGGCTCTAAAATTACATTATCCGGGAAAGTGGATCAACTGGACGCAGCCGGAAGTACGGGAAGTAAGTTCATGGGTGAAAATTTAAATACCAATTCCTGCAATGCGGAAATGGATACCGGAGCCGGAATTTATATTTCCGTGGAAAAGCATTTAAGTGTACGGGCCAACACCGGAGGCTATGTACGATATAAAGGTGCAGCAGCTATCAATGAAATTAAAATCAATACCGGTGGTAAAATTTCTAAAATATAAAAGTATAATTATGAAAAAAATACTTGGTTTGATCTTTGCAACAGCAATTTTTAGTATTGCTTCTGCACAAAAAGTTATTAATGATGTGAATGCAGAAAAAAGAAATGTTTCCGGGTTTCATGGAATTTCTGTTTCTGGCGGTATGGACCTGTACCTGTCCCAGGGCGATGAAGCTTTAGCCGTCAGCGCTTCTGAAGCAAAGTACAGGGATCGTATCAAAACAGAAGTGAAGGATGGAATACTGAATATCTGGTATGAAAACAATAATAATGTCAGGATTGATTGGGGTAACCGGAAATTGAAAGTGTATATTTCGTACAAAGATTTAGATCAGATCAAAGCCAGCGGCGCCTGTGATCTGTTAGTTATAGGAGATATGAAGGCAGATGACCTGCGTATTGATCTTTCAGGCGCTTCAGATTTGAAAGGAGGAAAACTGGTGGCAAAAAATTTAGAAATAAGATTGAGCGGCGCTTCGGATTTGAAAATGAGTGGTAATGCAGAAAAAGTGAAGGTAGATGCGAGCGGAGCCAGCGATTTCAAAGCTTATGAATTCACTGCAGATTTTTGTGCTGTACAGGCAACCGGGGCCAGTAGCATACATATCACGGTGAATAAAGAAATATCAATAAAAGCAAGTGGCGCCAGTGATGTATTTTATAAGGGAGAAGCCATCATACGTGATCTTAAAATCAGTGGCGCCAGTAACGTTTCAAAAAAATCATAACAAAGAAGGGTATAGCCAATACAGCCGTTACATTTTTTGTAGCGGCTTTTTTCTTTGGAAACAAACGAATAACGGGTTATCTTTGCAATCCACATCGCGAAGTAGAGCAGCGGTAGCTCGACGGGCTCATAACCCGTAGGTCGGAGGTTCGAACCCTCCCTTCGCAACAGAGAGATTCCGCCACAGGGCGGATTTTTCTTTTCAAAGGAAACAAGTTCTTGATATCGGGGAATTGATCAAAAGGAATATTCTGAAGTTTGGCAAGAATTATAATATTGCGATGCTCATTTCCGTCTGTGGCAGACGGAGGTTCGGACCCTCCTTTTACTTCAGAGATAGAACCATAAGGCACATTTTTTATCTGCAGGAGTTTTTCATTGACTAAGTCAGGTATGAAG
The DNA here is from genome assembly GCA_002066995.1 of Sphingobacteriales bacterium UTBCD1. GTDB lineage: Bacteria > Bacteroidota > Bacteroidia > Chitinophagales > Chitinophagaceae > UTBCD1. The sequence continues at coordinate 13,228 of MWTC01000033.1, read as the reverse complement.
CATGGGCTGATCAAGTATGCAGAGAGACAGACCTGGCTTTATAATTATTGTTTCCTGTTAAAAAAAATCAGTAAATTCTTTTTTGAATAGATTTGAAGAATTATGAAGGCCGGATTTGTCAGTATTTTTGGTAAACCTAATGCAGGTAAGAGTACTTTGCTCAACGCATTGATTGGGGAGAAGCTTGCGATAGTTTCAAAAAAAGTTCAGACAACCCGGCACCGGATAAAAGGAATATTGACAGGGAAGGATCACCAAATTGTATTCTCAGACACCCCCGGGATCATCAGGCCAAAATATAAACTTCATGAGAAAATGATGCAGGAAGTAAAGAATGCATTGGAAGATGCAGACCTTGCCCTGCTGCTGGTAGATATAAAAGATGATTGGAATGAGTGTGATAAGATATTTGAGGCCCTGCATTTAAAGGTACCCGCAGTAGTAGTTTTAAATAAAATTGACCTGGTAGATAAAGTAAAACAAAAAGAGGCGGAAATCTTCTTTTCCGGGAAGAAATACTGCAGAAAAGTGATTAGCATCTCAGCCCTGTCAGGAGTGAACAGGAAGAAGTTTATCCGTGAACTTATAGACCTGATGCCTGAAGGAGAACCATTTTATCATGGTGATGAGATCACAGACCGGAGCACCCGGTTTTTTATTGCAGAAATGATACGGGAAAAGATCTATGACCTGTTTGAAGAGGAATTGCCTTACCAAACGACCGTAATGATAACAGAGTTTAAAGAAAAAAAAGAATTGATAAAGATACTGGCAGATATCATTGTGCAGCGGGAAACGCAGAAAGGGATATTATTAGGAGCCGGGGGAAGTAAAATTAAGAAGCTGGGTACTGAATCGAGAAAAGAAATTGAAAAATTTCTCGGTAAGAAAATATTTTTGGAGCTGTTTGTAAAGGTGAAGGAAAAATGGAGAGATAATGAACTATACCTGAAAGAATACGGGTATTAATCAATTGAAGCAGGAAGATTACGGCTTTGATTATTTTATTTTAATATTTTGAGAAATGAGTTTTACTGTTGCCATAGTAGGAAGGCCCAATGTTGGAAAGAGTACTCTTTTTAACAGGCTGTTGGAACAAAGGAAAGCCATTGTAGATGATGTGAGTGGAGTGACAAGAGACCGGCAATATGGAATGACCGACTGGAATGGAAAGACTTTCAATGTTATAGATACAGGTGGATTTGTGCCGGGCAGTGAGGATATTTTTGAAAAAGAAATCGCAAAGCAGGTACTGGTTGCCATGGAAGAGGCCAATGCGGTCATATTTATGGTGGATGCAGCAACGGGTATGACAGATTTAGACGATGAGATGGCTGCGGTTTTGCGACGTGGAAATAAGCCCGTTTTTCTTGTTGTAAATAAAGTGGACAATCCCGAAAGGATGCTGGATGCTTCGGAATTTTACGGCCTGGGGTTTGAAAAAATATTTTTTATTTCTTCAGTAAGCGGAAGTGGCACCGGGGAATTGCTTGATGCGGTCAGTGAACTGATAACAGATGAAATATCTGAAGAAATCAAAGAAATAGAAAAATTACCCAGGATTGCAATAATCGGGCAGCCCAATGTGGGCAAATCATCATTATTGAATGCATTGGTTGGTGAGGAAAGGACAATAGTGAGTGACATACCCGGTACTACGAGAGACACTATTCATACCCACTACAATCTTTTTAAAAAGGAATTTGTACTGATTGATACTGCAGGTATCCGGAAAAAAGCCAAAGTGCAGGAAGACCTGGAATTTTATTCTGTAATTCGTGCCATTCGTGCAATGGATGAAGCGGATGTTTGTCTCTTGCTTATCGATGCAGCAAAGGGCATCTCTGCACAGGACCTGAATATTTTTAGCCTGGCGGTGCGAAAGGGAAAAGGTATAGTGGTACTGGTAAATAAATGGGATCTTGTCAATAAAGAAACAAACACGGCAAAGGAATACGAGGAGGAATTAAAGAAAAGATTTGCCCCGTTCAGTGATGTTCCAGTTCTTTTTATTTCGGCGAAGGAAAAAACAAGAATTTTCAAATCTATTGAAATGGCACTGGAAGTTTTTGAGAATAAACAAAGGAAAATCACTACTTCAAAACTTAATGAGGTGATGCAGAAAGCTATTCAGGCTTATCATCCCCCCGTGGTCCGAGGGCATCCGTTAAAAATTAAATTTGTCACTCAGCTTCCCACCCAGGTGCCTTCCTTTGCATTTTTTTGTAATTACCCGGATGATGTAAAGACACCTTATAAGAATTACCTGGAAAACCAGCTTAGAAAGAATTTTAATTTCCGGGGGGTGCCCGTCCGTATTTTTTTCAGAAAAAAATAGCAATATTTAATACCGGTGGAACGCTTCCGGTAAATTTTATGCTGCCGGAACCAGGTGATCTGTTTTTATGAAGCAATGATGCGATATTACTGGAACTGTCTTATCAGTTCATGTGCCCGGTTCTTAAATCCGGAATATTCTTCCTGTTGTTGTGCAATGAAGGTATTGTCAGAAAGTTTGCCAATCACACTATCCATTTCTTTTTGGCTGCCATACATCATTTTCCTGAACTCGTTAAAATAGTCCTTGGACCTCGATTCGAAAACTTCTTTGGTCATCCAGCCTTTTGTATCCGTTGCCTGTAAAATAAGTTTCCTGAATACCTTTTTTGTAAAATCCTCCGGCTTGCGGATGTTTGCGATCTCTGCAAGTGAGGCAAAGGCGTGATTAAATTTTTGTTCAGGATAAAGTTTACTGCATTTAATGTAGAAGTGGTGCACTTCATCCCAGTTCCTGATCTTACCAGTTTCCACATTTTTAATTAATGAGTCCAATGGTGTTACGGGTAATAGCTGCCCGCCAATGTTGCGCCATGTTTCTCTTCGGGAATGAAAAGGTAAAGATTGTTTCAAGTCCTGCCAGTTGCCAGGTTTATTCCGGTCAATGAAACGGATCAATTGTGATACGCCGTAATACATCACCAGTTCTTTGTAAATGCGGTAGGCACGCACGGCTTTTACCAACTGAACTTTACGGTCGGAGTTTTCAAATCCTTCAGCAAGTATTTCCAGTTTGTCAGCCGTTTCCGGTGTGTGATCCAGCAGTTGCGCTCCTGTTTTATACAAGTCTTTTTCTGCGATATTCTTTTTTACTTTTTTGGCAAAAGCATTTGCGGTAAACTTCTGTAACAGTTGCAGGGCGTCAAATATCTCGTTCACACTATCAGGAGCAAGGAAATCATATTCTAATTCTTGTGTTTTGTCTGTCCTTATGTCACGGACGGCATATTTCTTTTCATTACGGCCCAGGGCATACATATTATACATGAACCAATAAGCAGGCATCACCGTCAGTTGGTCTTTACTTTCATCATTGCGGATAAGGGAAAATGGAACCGGTATATTTAATTCGTATGGATAATCTCCTTTGGCGATCAGGGTAAATGTGGCAAATTTTGAATTGTGTTTCAAACTGACACACAACCCCGGCCAGAAGCCCCTTTCAGCCTGCAATTCACCGTCTGCTCCTCTCGAATTGTGATTGGATCCAATGGTCGCACCTGCAGCCATATTACTTTGGCCCATCACCAATGCAGCACACAGAAAAGAATTGTTGTGATGTTGTTCATGCGCAGGGAAGATCAGCGAATTCAAAACTTCGCAACAGGAAATGGTGGAGTTGTCGCCCAGGTAAGAGTTGATCAGCCTGGCTCCGTATTTTAATTGTGAATTGGACGCCAGGATAAATCGCACTGCTTTTACCCCATAAAATATTCTGCACCCGAAACCGATGATCCCATTCACTAATTCGCAGCCTTCACCAATCTGTGTTTTTTCTTCCGGAGAAGAATTGATGGTCAGGTTTTTTAGTTTGTTGGCGCCTTTCAGGTACGCATCACTTCCTATCCATACATCTTTGAGAATGCCGCAATTCTTGATCACAGTCCGGTCGCCTATCTTTCCATAGTATCCTCTTTGCCGGTCAAATTTTTTTTCTGTGAATTCACGAAACTTCTGCATCAGCTTATCATGATCACGGTATTTGGCCCATAGATATGCATCACCCGGTTGCATTCCGTTAAAAGGCATTACACTCCGGCCACCGTTTTCATTGCATAATTCCATCCAGATCCTCACCGATTCATTCTCACCTTCTTTAATAATACCATTTCCGAACTTGGAGTGACTGGTTGTGCAAATCTCATTTACATTGGCCAGCATGACATCATTGCCGATGATATAATGGCTTATATAATTGACATTGTCAAGAGCCACATTGTCTCCAAGATCACAACTGATGATGGTACTGTTATATAAACCAACCTGCATGCGCAGGTTATTGAATTCATGAAAGAAAGGCTCCAGTTTCCCAATTCTTACCAGGCCATAAAATTTACAGTCTTTGACAAGCTGAGGATTGAAGGCTTTTGAAACGAGCACCTTATTCCAGTCATCGGATGAGTTATCATTTTTTACCAGCACTTCTATTTCATGAGCCGTCAGTTTCCGGTATTTGATCCCGCTCCTGTTCTGAATATTTCGTAGATAATATTCGTTCTTCCCTTTTGGGATATACTCTTTTGGAATAAAATTGTAACCTAATTCTGAAATGGGTTTCTTCCCTATATTGTTCATGAGTAGTTTTTTTAATGCAGAAATATACCGTGTATCCAAAAGATATGCCCGGGTTAAATTGGCTATTCTACGGTTACACTTTTTGCCAGGTTTCTCGGTTTATCAACGTCATAATCTTTTGCTACACCGATATAATATGCAAGAAGCTGAAGCGGAACCACACTTATCATTGGTGCAACGATTTCATCTGCTTCAGGCACCATAATGACATCATCGCACATTGCAGCAGTTGCTGAATCTCCTTCACTGATTACTGCAATCACTTTTCCTTTCCTGGCTTTTATTTCCTGGATATTGCTCACCACTTTGTGATGATATGCATCTTTGGTTGCCACTACCACAACGGGAAGATCTTTATCAACCAGGGCTATCGGTCCATGTTTCATTTCTGCAGCAGGGTAGCCTTCCGCATGGATGTAAGATATTTCTTTTAGTTTCAGTGCGCCTTCCAGGGCTACCGGGAAGTTATAGCCACGGCCGAGGTAAAGAAAATCTCTTGCATCTTTATATTTTTCTGCCAGGATTCTGATCTGATCTTTTAATTTCAGCGCAGTGGCAACTTTTGACGGCACTTCAGATAATTCGTTCAGTAAATGAACATATCGCTCCTGGTCTATTGTTCCTTTGTTGTGTGCAATTTTCAGCGCTATCATGGTTAAAACAGCCAGTTGTGCTGTGAACGCTTTTGTAGAAGCCACACCGATCTCGGGCCCGGCATGAGTATAGGCGCCACCATGGCTCGTTCTTGCAATGGAAGAACCGACAACATTTACAACGCCAAGTATGATCGCTCCCTGTGCTTTGGCGTTTTCTATTGCAACTAAGGTATCGGCTGTTTCCCCGCTTTGGGAAATTGCAATGATCACATCACCCGGGTGGATCACAGGATTCCGGTACCTGAATTCTGAAGCATATTCCACTTCCACATTGATGCGGCATAATTCTTCAAAAATATACTCGGCTACTAATCCGGCATGCCAGCTGGTGCCACAGGCAATCATCACGATCCTGTTTGCCTTCATGATCTGATCTGCATATTGCTGAATGCCGCTCATTGTTATGGTTTCACCGATCGTATCCAATCTCCCCCGCAGGCAATCAAATATTGTTTGGGGCTGCTCAAAAATTTCTTTTAGCATGAAATGATCATAGCCGCCTTTTTCAATAGCAGCTAATTCAATATCAAGTTTTTGAACGTAAGGAGTGATTTTCTCATTCCCAAGATTTTTTAAGATCAGTTCATCAGGTTTGACTATTGCTAACTCATAATCGTTCACATATACAACTTCTTTGGTGTACTCCAGCATCGGCGAAGCATCTGATCCGAGAAAATGCTCGTTTTTTCCTATGCCTATCACCAGGGGGCTGCCTTTTCGTGCAGCAATGATGGTATCAGGTTCTTCTGTATTCAATAACAGGATCACATAGGCGCCGGTCACTCTTTTCAGTGCAACACGGACTGCTTCTTCAAGGCTGCAATGGTTGTTATTCTTGATTTCTTCAATAAAATTGAGCAGTACTTCAGTGTCCGTCTCGCTTTTAAAACGATATCCTTTATTAATCAGGTCCTGTTTCAGTTGGACATAGTTTTCAATGATGCCATTGTGGATCATTGCAAGCTTGCCGCTTGAAGATTGATGAGGATGTGCGTTTACATCGCTGGGTTCGCCATGTGTGGCCCAGCGTGTATGACCGATACCGGTATGGCCATGCAGGTCTTTCCCGACGAGGGCATCTTCAAGCTCCGCTACTCTTCCTTTTTTCTTATATACTTTCAATGATCCGTCGAGTAAGGCAACTCCGGTACTGTCGTATCCACGGTATTCAAGACGTTTTAATCCTTTGATGATAACAGGGTAAGCTTCTTTGGGGCCGGTATAACCAACAATTCCGCACATTGTTTAATGTTTAAAAGTATTTGATCAGTTTATGCAAAAGTCCAAAAATTGATCCACACTCACAAGGGGTAAGTTACAAATATGTTTTTTAAAAAAAATAAAAGAGAATTGTCGGAATCAGGGCTGAACTGCCTGGATAATTCAGAAAAATAAATAGATAAAAATCAAGGTTGTCATAATAAAATTCCTCTTAAGAACATCAGCGCAATTGTAAAGTAAATTACAATCCCGGTTACATCTACCAGGGTGGCAACGAAAGGTGCGGAAGAAACTGCGGGATCGGCTCCCAGTTTTTTTAAAGCGATCGGTAGCATGGAGCCGCTGAGAGTTCCCCACATCACCACACCGATCAGAGAGCTGCCCACTGTAAAAGCAACCAGCAGCCATTGCGGCCCGTAAATATCTTCAATAATACCCTGCTGCATCAGCTCATGCCAGAGGGTAATGCGGGTAAAGCCGATGATGCCGAGGACGGTTCCTAAGACAAGCCCGGAGAGAATTTCCCTGCGCATTACTCTCCACCAATCGCCGATGCTGATTTCACCAACAGCCATTGCCTGGATGATAAGGGTACTTGCCTGTGATCCGCTGTTGCCTCCGCTCGACATAATCAATGGAATGAACATGGCCAGCATGGTTGCCTTTGCAATTTCATCATTGAAATATGCCATTGCAGTAGCCGTCAGCAATTCACTTAAAAACAGGATGATGAGCCAACCCACTCTTTTCCGGATTAGTTTAAAAAAGGGTATATCAAGATAAGGAGCCCCGAGTGCCGAAGTACCTCCGATCTTTTGAATATCCTCACTGTATTCTTCACTGGCTACCCACAAAATATCATCAATGGTTACAATGCCTAACAGGTTGTTGAGATTACTGACCACAGGTAATGCATCCCTGTTATTCATTTTAAATATTTCACTGGCCGTTTCCTGGTCATCATAAGCTTTCAGTGAGATCACACGGTCGTCCATAAGTTCAGAGACCTTTTTTTCGGGAGGGCTTAAAATAAAATCCCGGATGCGGATATCGTCCAGTAATTCTCCCTGTTCATTGATAACATAAATAACATTGATAGTCTCACTGTCTTTTCCATGTTTGCGGATAGTGGCAAAAACTTCCTCCACTGTATTGTCAGGATATACATATACATAATCCGGTGTCATCAGACGGCCGATACTGTTTTCGGGGTACCCAAGCAGCGAAAGTGTGATTTTTCTTTCTTCCGGGTTCAGTAATTTGATCAGTTCCCTCACAGCACTGCCGGGCAGTTCTTCCAGAAAATCGGTACGGTCATCGGGAGGCAGATTGTTTAAAAGTTCGGCAGCTTTTGCAGGCGGTAATTCATGGATGATCCTTTTTTGAATGCTTGTGTCCAGTATTTTAAAAACGCTCACTGCACGGTTCGTGGACATGCTTGTGATGATCAGGCTTTCGTGTTCTTCAAATTCTTCTACCAACACAGCCACATCACTGATGTTCTGGTCATTCAGAAAATTGTGCAGCTGCTGGCGGTCGCCCGACTGTATGATCGCCTCAAACTGCTCCCTGATCAGATGTTGTTCCATTTCAAGCTGCATGCCGCAAATTTAGTTTTATGTTTTCAAGTTTTTAAGTATTAATTTTTCAGTAACATTGGCTTCCAAAGCCTTTTTGATGATACGCTCCAGTATTTATATTGCACCTGCAGAAAACAAAGGCCGCGGGGTATTTACTTCAGAAGCCATTGCAGCAGGTACTGCTATTGAAATAGTACCTGTAATCGTCATGAGCAGAAACGAACGCATTTTTTTGGACCAAACTCTTTTGCACGACTATATTTTTGAATGGGGGTATGAAAAAGACAGGTGCTGCATGGCCCTGGGCTACGTACCCCTCTATAATCATTCTTCTGAAGCAAATTGTGATTATGAGATGGATTATGAAAACGAATTGATTAGTATAAGAACTTTACGGGCTATCTCTGCCGGCGAAGAACTACTGATCAACTATAACGGAACATGGAATGATAAAGGTCCGGTTTGGTTTGAGAAAAAATGAGAAAAGCGGAATTCCTGGTGCATCGTAGCAGGGGGAGCACAGATTGAAAATGCCGGTAACGGAAGTAAAAAGCCTTGCTCCGGTAATAAAAGTTTTATATTGAATTTTTCCTTGAGGTGCTGATAGCTTCCTGTTATGACTGCTTTAACTTATTTTTTATCTCCTGCAATTTTAGCAGCGCTTCAACGGGGGTAAGACGATTGATATCGGTATCCTGCAAAATCTTCCTGATCTCTTCAAAGGTTTCGCTGTGTACGTCAAATATGGAGAGCTGCAGGTTTGTATGACTGAGGTCTTTCAATTTTTGTTTTATTTTTCCGGCGCCTGATCCCTTAGATTCATCTTCCGGGCCGTTCATGTGTTTACTTTCAAGGTGGATCAGTATTTCATTAGCTCTTTCAATCAGTGAAAAAGGCATACCCGCCATCTTTGCAACATGGATTCCGAAGCTGTGGGTACTGCCGCCTCTTGCCAGTTTACGCAGGAAAATGATCTTGTTGCCGGCCTCTTTATTGGTAATGTGGTAATTTTTTACTCTCGGCAATTTTTCTTCCAGTTCATTCAACTCGTGATAATGTGTGGCAAAAAGTGTTTTTGGCTGGTGCGGTGAATTGTGTAAATATTCTGCGATGCTCCATGCTATGGAAATGCCGTCATATGTTGAAGTGCCTCTTCCGATTTCATCCAGCAGGATCAGGCTGCGGGGAGTAATGTTATTAATGATCGATGCAGTCTCATTCATTTCCACCATGAATGTGGATTCGCCTCCGCTGAGATTATCAGATGCACCGACACGGGTGAATATTTTATCTGTCAAAGGGATCTTAGCTTCATCTGCAGGAACAAAACTGCCTGTATGTGCCATCAGTGTGATCAGTGCGGTCTGGCGGAGCAAGGCGGATTTACCGCTCATGTTAGGCCCGGTGAGAATGATGATCTGCTGGTCGGTTTTATTCAGTTCAAGGTCGTTGCTGATATAGGTCTCCCCAACGGGTAGATTTCTCTCAATGACAGGATGCCGTCCTGCTTTGATCAGTAAAATATCTTCATCATACAGCAAAGGTTTTTTATAATGATAGTGAAGGGAATTTTGCGCAAAGCATGCCAGGCAATCCAGTATGGCTAAAATATTCCCATTGGTCTGGATAGGGGCGAGGTAATCAAATAATTCATTCAATAATGATTCGTAGATCTGCAGTTCAAGTTGCAAAATTTTTTCTTCGGCCCCGGTGATCTTTTCTTCGTAATCTTTTAGTTCCGGTGTGATGTACCGTTCTGCATTGGCCAGGGTCTGTTTGCGCATCCAGGCAGCGGGCACTTTATTTTTATGGGCATTGGTCACTTCAAGATAATATCCGAAGACATTATTGAACCCGATACGCAGCGAAGAGATTCCGGTTACTTCTGATTCTTTTTGCTGCAGCCGGGTAAGGTATTCTTTCCCGCTGCGTGCAATCTGCCTTAGTTCATCCAGTTCTGCATTGACTCCGCTGTTGATCATCCCGCCTTTGATAGCCAGGGCGGGCGGGTTTTCAACAATCTCTTTAAAAATTTTTTCAGCGATATACGAACAGGGGTTTAATGTATCACCAAGCCGCTTCAGGTATTTGTTTTCAGATTGAGAACACCACTGTTTTATATCCTGTGCCTGCCGTAACCCCCTTCCTAACTGAAGCAGTTCTCTCGGGTTGATCTTCTTTAACGGGATCTTTGAAACCAGCCTTTCTACGTCGCCACAGAGCTTGATTGCGTGGGTAATTTTATTTCTAAGCTCTGTCTGTAAAATAAAAAACTCAACAAGGTCCAGTCGTTCATTGATCTTTGATATATCCCTCAAAGGAAATACGATCCAGCGTTTCAATAACCTGGCGCCCATAGGAGAGACGGTATTGTCCAGAACGTCCAGTAATGTGTGCCCTGAATCGGAATTTTTTATTATTAATTCCAGGTTGCGGATAGTGAAACGGTCCATCCATAAAAAATCATCCCGGTTAATTCTCTGAATAGAAGTGATATGCTGCAGGTTGGGATGCTCCGTTTCCTTCAGGTAGTGCAATACGGCACCGGCAGCTATCAACCCATTCTTCATTTCATCTACGCCAAATCCTTTTAGTGAATAGGTCTGAAATTGCTTTATCAGGATGTCTTCTGCATACGTATCGCTGAATATCCACTCATCCAGTGTGTAGATATAAATTTTGGATCCGAAATAATCTTTAAATTTTTTCTGCTGATTTCTCTGGAACACCACTTCGGCCGGCTTGAAGCTTTGAAGCAGTTTGTCGGCATATTCTCTGTCGCCTTCCGCTATGAAAAACTCGCCGGTTGAAATATCGAGAAAAGAAAGGCCGTAGTGGTCATTTTCTGCAAAATGAATTCCCGCAAGAAAATTATTGCTGTGATGGTCGAGTAGCTTATCGTTGGTGGCAGTGCCGGGAGTCACCATTTCAGTTACGCCCCGTTTTACTATTCCTTTCGCCAGCCTGGGATCTTCCAGCTGATCACAGATGGCGACACGGTATCCTGCTCTTACTAATTTATGCAAATAGGTGTCCAGTGCATGATGAGGGAATCCTGCCAGGTCCAGTGAGGCAGCGGCACCATTATTTCTTTTTGTCAGCGTGATACCCAGCACCTGCGATGCGATAACAGCATCTTGTCCGAAGGTCTCATAGAAATCGCCTACACGAAACAGCAGTATGGCATCGGGATATTTTTGTTTGATAGCCCGGTGCTGCTGCATGAGTGGGGTTTCCTCTATCCTGGTCTTGGCCATTGTTTTCTGAATAATGAAGGAACGACAAATATAAACCGTTTGAACCCTTCGCCGAAACCTGTTTGGCTGATGTGAATTATTTTTGCTGCATGCGAAAATTAACGATGGAAGAATTAGGAAGAAAATCCATAGATGAATTCAGACAAGCCCTGAAAAACCCGGTTGTGGTTGTTTTGGAAAATATTCGCAGCGCTTATAATGTAGGAAGTATTTTTCGCACGGCCGATGCTTTTCTGATCGAGGCGATTTACATCTGTGGCTATTCAGCAAAGCCGCCGCATAAAGAGATCAGGAAAACAGCTCTTGGCGCAGAAGAAACAGTGGCCTGGAAATACTTCAGGACTGCTCCGGAAGCCATAGCAGAATTAAGGGAGAAAGGGTTTAAAATTTTTGCAGTGGAACAGGCGGAGAACAGCAGTAAACTGCAAAGAGTTAATTTCGGTCATGAAAAAGAGGTTGCTTTAATTTTCGGTAATGAAGTGACAGGTGTAGAGCAAACCACGATTGACAGGTGCGATGGCTGTATCGAAATCCCTCAGTGGGGGATGAAACATTCATTGAATATTGCCACTGCAGTGGGAGTGGTGCTGTGGGAATTTGTACGGAAAAAAGTTGATGATATCGGCTAATAAAAAACCAAAAATAAAAAAAAGATCCGTTTTCATTTTGCCTGCAGCAGGCAGTCGTTACATATTATGGGTAGAATTCTTTCAATTGATTATGGCCTGAAACGCACGGGGCTTGCGGTGACTGATCCGTTAAAGATCATTGCAACCGGATTGACCACAGTAGATTCAAAAGATCTTATTTCTTTTATCAAAAACTATTTTGCGAAAGAAGAGGTGGAGCTGATCCTGATCGGCGAGCCCAAAAACTGGGATGAATCAGAAACCCATGCCACCCGGCTTGTTGAAAATTTTATTAAAGAACTGAAAAAAAATTTTCCATCTGTTCCGGTAAAAAAAGTTGATGAGCGCTTTACCTCTAAAATGGCTTCCCGTGCCATGCTGGATATGGGGCTGAAGAAAAAGCAGCGGCAAAATAAAAGGCTGATCGATGAGATCGCTGCAACCATTATGCTCCAGGAATATCTTCAGCATCTTTAATCCTGTGATTGTAACGGGCAGAATGGTTTCAGAGAATTAATAATTGTAAATTTGCAGCCGTTGTATATTGATAGATTCTGATTATTAATAATAAGTTTAATGATACTGCCGATAGTAGCATATGGCCACCCGGTTTTAAGAAAAGTTTGTAAGGACATCAGCCCTGATTATCCTGGATTGGAAAAACTAATTTCCGATATGTGGGAAACTCTTTATGCCAGCAATGGAGTAGGGCTTGCCGCTCCCCAGGTCAACAGGGATATAAGATTATTCATTGTTGATTCCATCCAGATTTTTGAGAATTTAGACGAAGAAGACAAAGGTAAATACCCGGATGAACCGGGGATCAAACAGGTTTTCATCAATGCTCATATTGCTGAAGAGGATGGCGAAGAATGGGTTTATAATGAAGGTTGTTTAAGCATTCCCAAGATCCGTGAAGATATTTACCGGCGGCAGGCTGTCTGGCTGCGGTACCAGGATGAAAACTTCCAGTCGCATAAGAAATTATTTGCCGGCCTTACTGCCCGTGTGATCCTTCACGAATATGACCACATAGAAGGAAAATTATTCATTGATCATATTTCTTCTTTGAAACGGAAACTGATGAAAGGAAAGCTGAATGATATTTCAAAAGGGAAAGTGAATGTGGATTACAAAATGCTGTTTCCGAGATAACATGGATTTATAATTCCGGTCAACGATTTGAAATTTCTAATACCGGGATATTCCTTTTGTGTCAGAATATTTTTTCGGTATAATACTCAAAAATAGTT
>MWTC01000035.1 GCA_002066995.1 Sphingobacteriales bacterium UTBCD1 | reverse complement strand
CTTATATTTCTCTGCTATGTCTGCGATCGCATCCAGGTCATCAACAGCGCCGGTGTCCGTAGTTCCCGCAGTGCCGATCACCAGGAAAGGGTTCAGCCCGGATGCAATATCTTCTACGATCATTCTTTTCAGTTCAACCGTTTTCATGCGATGATGATCATCCAATGGAACATAACGCAACACAATATCTTCAAGCCCGATAATGCGCAATGCCTTCTGGGCAGAGTGATGCACCTGTTCCGTGAGATAAACAACACTGCTTTTAATCTTTTCATTCTTTATTCCGTGTTTATCTCTTGCTGCAGTGAATGCGATCAGTGCGGAGACCGATCCGCCTGAAGTCAGGTTACCAACTGAATCTCCAGGAAAATTAAATACTGACTTCAGCCATTGGAGCACTTCATTCTCTATGGCTGCCGCCCCGGGTGATGCATAATAAACTCCTGCATAAGGATTGGTGATGGCCGCAATGAAATCTGCAACAGCGGAAGTGAAAATGCCTCCGGCAGGGATATATCCCAGATGTTTTCCCGAAGCAGCATTGATACCCGTTCCGGTCACTTCTTTCCTGTACAGAGCCAGAAGTTCGCTTAGAGGTATTGGATGATCCATAATAGCAAGCGGGCCGGGCTTTCTTTCACTGAAAATATTCTGAGTATTTAATTCTGAAATATATTTTTCAGTGAAACCGGATAACTCACTGATCATTTCTTTTCTTTCATCAGCGGAAATATCCAGCCTGCTGCTGATCTTGCTGAGCTGATCAAGTTGTGAGATGATTTCTTCAGTATGCACAATGATTTGTTCTTTGGATATAAAATTAATTATTTTGAAAAGTGAAAGATAAATCCAAAAGCTATCGTTCCCCCATTACCAGGTAAAAATAATAATTCCCAGAAACAGCAAATACAAATTCAGAAATACGGTGCTAAAAAATGACAGGAGGAAAACATTTATCAATAAGGGTGTCTTATTTTTTATACGACTGAAATTCCGGGAGTATAAACCGGAATCATAAATCCGGTCAGCCATGTCTTAGTTCCAGCTTTTTTCTCCGGTGGTTGCTGATATAATAGGCAATAATAATTACGACTATCAATGCCGCCTGCGACAATAAGGTTTCCATTGTAGGGTAAATTCCTAACCAGTCTATCGGGAAGAAAGAGGACAGACCGGTAACGGCAATCCACCCGCTTTCCTGGATGGAATGAACTCCTTTGCCCATGAGAATTATCGCCAGCAAAACGATGAGCCAGGAAGAATACCGGAATAATTGCCTGACAGGAATTTTCTTTGAATATTTTAAAAATAAATAGGCAATAATAGCAATGGCGGCAACGGCTGCAAGAACACCAAGCCCAATGGCAGATTGATTTTTTTCTGTGGCTTCAAGGCTAACTGCACGAAGGAAAAGGATAACTTCAAATGCTTCACGAAAAACTACTGCAAATGAAAACAAGGCAAGGCCAAACATCCGTTCTCCGTTGAGGTAACGTCCAACTTTCTCTTCAATGAATTTTTTCCATTGCCTGGCATAAGAATTATTATGAAGCCAGAAACCGGCATACAATAATATCACTACGGCAATAAGTGAGATCAATCCTTCCATGATCTCCCTGTTTCTTCCTCCAAACTGAATGATGTAATCGGAAAGATACCAACCGGCAACACCGGATAAGGCGGCGGTGATCCAGCCTCCATGAATCCAGGGTAGCGCCTTCTTAATTCCGGAAGATCGAATTAATGCCAGCATAACCGCCAACACAAGAAAAGCTTCGATTCCTTCACGTAACATGATGGAGGCTGCCAATGTAAAAGTGATCCAATAATTCAATTGCTGGTCCTGCATAAGCTGATCCGCCCGGGCAATGAGGCCCAACGCTTTATTTGCCTCATCTTTCACGGCCTGTTCTCCTTTGTCTTTCTCAATAGCTTGCCTCACATTTAGCATCTGCTGTTCCAGTTCCGATACGAATGCCGGATCAACAGTACGCAGCCTTGCCTCTACCGGCTCTATTCCTTCAAGATATGCTCTTAATGCATTGGTTCGTGCCAGCGACCTGTTACCACCGGAATAATTAGTGATTGCCTCTTCCAGGTTTTTAACGGCAATGGATAAACTGTTTTTAGTAATATCGCCTGCCGGCGACAGTAAACGCAATGCCTGCAAACCTGTGCCGGTATCTTTAGTTTTTGTACTCAATAAATTCAGAAGGTCATTGTCCGAATGAGTGGCCACATCTTCTAATGAAACATCCGGGTAAATCCTGTTAAACGCTTTCCGCAGAGCCATGCTGTCTGCAGCTTCTTTTCCAAAACGTAATGACTTGATGAAAAATGCGAGATTCCATGCATCCCGGTCACTCAATTCAGAAAATCCTTTCATACCTGTTCCCTGCACTCCCAGTTTTATTGTGTTAAAAGCCTGGTAAGGCGAGATCTTACTCATCAGTTGGCTATCCAGGAAATTGGTCGGGTGCGGGTCAAGAGTGAGCGCCAGTTTTCCTTTACCATCTCCGGAGCTTCCATGGCAATCTAAACATTTTGCCGCATAAAGTACTTTACCCGCATTAAGGTCTGGCCAGTACCTGGGCGCAGTTGCTATTCCGGTTATTCCGATAATCACGGTTCTGATCTTGTTGGCAGCATCGCTGATATCTTCAGCAGGTCTTTTTTCATCAATCATCTTCACCAGGCTTTGCAATTCATTGATCACCTCATTTTCTTTTCCTGCAAGGAAAGATCCTTCTTTTGTCAACTGGTAAGCCTGTAATGAAAATTCTTTTTGCTCCTTGTATTCCTGTTCGCTAATGACCTTTCCATTTTGTACAGCCTGCGCATAGTCCATAGATACATAACTGAGCAGGTGGATAACGGCCTGGACGGTGTTATGATCAGCCTGTGAGAAAATCTTTGCAAAAGGAAAAATCCCAAAGAGGAACAACATAAGTATTGAAACGGTACGAGTTCTGAACATTTTATGTTTTTAACGGGAGGATAAAATTAAATCATCTTTTAATTTATTGCCTGGCGGAAAAATTTGATACTGAAATTCAGATTCAGCAACTAATACCGCACCGGCCCGCTTCTCATTTTTTCAGTTTCTGCTCAAAGTTTATAATGCACCTGCGGCTAATGCGAAGCGCTGGCTGCAAAAGAAATAAGTATCTGAAAACAAGTCTTTTGAATTGCGGAACTAAAATTTACGATAAGAGGAAAAGAAAAACCTGTTTTGCAGGAAAATGCTGTTACCCGGCCAATGGTTTTTTTAATCTAATGCAGTTCTTGTTGTAATGGCAATCCTGTTCCACCCATTGATAGTGACCACGGTCATGATTACTGCTGCCAATTCTTTTTCGGAAAGATTTGCTGCCGCATTATTATAAGTCTCATCCGGCACATGATCCTGGTGGATCAGCGTCATGGATTCAGTAAGCGCCAAAGCGGCTCTTTCTTTTTCAGTATAAAGATCTGTTTCTCTCCATGCATCCAGCAGGAACAAGCGCTGAGCGGTTTCACCAAGTTTCATGGCATCCTTCACATGCATGTTGATGCAATGAGCACATCCATTGATCTGTGATGCTCTTGTTTTAACGAGTTCATAAAGTTTTCTGTCCAGTCCGCTTTGAGCAAGATACTTCTCCAGCCCGATCATGGCTTCGATGGCTTCAGGCGCCACTTTTGAGATATTGATTCTTTCTTCCATTATATGTCACAAATATACTGCTCTGCTGACCAAAATGGACAGTTCCATATTTTTAATATATGTCAAGAAATGTTTTTTAATTTAAAAAAAAGTTTGGTTACCGGATTTTTTTAAGATCAGGAAGTTTCCATGTGATCAATCCGATAAGCGGAAGGAAGGAACAAACATGATAGACAAAATAAATATCTGTAGCGTCAGCGAGCAAGCCGAGCATGGCTGAGCCCAGGCCGCCCATTCCGAAAGCAAAACCAAAAAACAATCCTGATATCATCCCGATCTTTCCGGGCATCAGCTCCTGTGCATAAACCAGGATGGCGGGAAATGCAGAGGACAATACAAAGCCGATGATCACACTCAGCACTGCCGTCCAGAATAAACTTACATAAGGAAGCAATAAAGTAAAAGGCGCTACGCCGAGAATGGAAAACCAGATCACATATTTTCTTCCGTACTTATCTCCCAACGGCCCGCCAAAGTAAGTTCCTGCTGCTGCTGCTGCCAGGAAAGCGAAAAGAAATATCTGTGAATATTTGATGCTGACATGAAACTTTTCGATCAGGTAAAAAGTGTAATAACTGCTGATGCTTGCCAGGTAAAAATATTTGGAAAAGATCAGTACCAGTAAAATAGCCACAGAAGTATGAACTGTTCTTTTGGAAAGTTCTGTGTGATATTCAACAACCTTCCCTCTGCGCCTTTCAGCTTTCAATCGTAATAGTTTTGGTTTGGCCCATTTGCCTACATAAATTAAAACAACGATGGCGATCAGAGCAAGGATGCCGAAGTAAACAGCATGGCTTCTTCCAAACCTTACTATAACCAATGCTGCCAGCAAAGGGCCTACTGCTGTCCCTGTATTTCCTCCCACCTGGAAAATGGATTGAGCCAATCCTCTTTTTCCACCCGATGCCATATAGGCGATCTTGGAAGATTCAGGGTGAAAAATGGAAGAACCCGTTCCTATCAATGCGACAGATAAAAGAATGGCAGGATAACTGCTGGCAAAAGAAATAAAGATCAGCCCGATCAGGGTGATGCTCATTCCAATTGCCAGAGAAAAAGGCTGCGGCCTCTTGTCGGTAAAAGATCCTACAAGCGGTTGAAAGATACTTGCCGTCATCTGGAAGGTGAGCTGGATCAAACCGATCTGTGCAAAGTTCAGGGAGAATGAGTCTTTCAGTAAAGGATAAATGGAAGGAATCAATGATTGTATTGTATCATTGAGCATGTGAGAAAAGCTGATGCTGAATAAAATGCTGTAAACAGTCAGTTGTTTCGTTTCCCGGAGAATATTTCTTTGTGCAGAAGCTGTTTCCATTAAGTGAGCAAATTTAGAAAAGTTTTAATTTTCATGAAGACAACTGCCGGTATTTAATCAGAAAAAAATGAAAAAGAAATATGCTAATCAATTGTTCTTATGATACAAATTAAAAACTTACCGATGCGTTCCCCGTAGCCTGAACTGTTTTATAATGCGGGCAAACATATTCAGGTAAGTGAAAAACCAGGCGAACCATGCGGGATAGATGAACACTTTGGAAATATCTTTTAAAAAAGTCAGGCCAAGAATATCTGACAATTGCCAGGTACAAACAGTGTACACCCCCAGCGGGAAAACAAGGCTCCAATACCCGGCACTGTAACGGACCTTGATTTCGGTTCGCTTCCATACTTCAAGGAAAAGAATGACAGGTATCCACCAGGTGCCGACAATCCAAAAGAGCATGGTAAACACTTTTGTGAAAGGGATAAAAGTCTGAAACTCGGCAACCCCATTCATGCTCTTTATTAATATGGTACCCGATAAAGTGCTTATTGCTGCTGCACCCATATTGATCCAGTAAGACGGCCTGAATTCTCCGGGCTCCATCGGGAAGAAAGCAGTCCTGTAAAAAATCAGGCAAATGATGATAATATAAAACAACACACCCAGCAGGTAAAACAGAAGAGTTGTAAACAAAACTATCTGCGAGGGAAAATTATAATGCGCTGCCACAATATTTCCCGAAATGGACAAAGCCTGAGAGGTTACCACAAAGAGCAACCAGGATCCGTTAATACCATTTTCAAGGGACGGCTTCGCTTTTTTGAATGTGATCAGAATAAAAAAGGAATAAATCAGTGCTGCCCAAACGATAAAAGAAAAACACCACCCGGTAAGGGCAAGTGTAAAATTATTTTTCAGCATCATATTCTTGGTACCGTAAATACAAAGAGCAGCTACAAACGTTAAAAACCCTGCACCCTCAGCATGCGAAGAAAGATCTCCTTTAAAATCTTTGAAAAAAAATAATAACCGGGAAACCAGGGCAAGTGACAATACTGCCATTTCTATTTCGTTCACTACAAACAGGAAATTACTTATGGAATCATATCCCAAAGTATATGAGGCAATGGAAATGATTCCAGTGGACATAGGCAATGCAAAATATGCCGGCGGCAATTTTTGAACTGCAGATCGTAAAATGAATTGATTCATCCGGTCTGAAATGATTCGGAAATATTTCTTACACAAATATAATCGAGTGCAGACATACTGCATTATGTTCAATCATGCTTTAGGTTTCATTTCCTAACTAACCCGTAAAGAAAGAAAACTCAATCGCCTCTTTTTCGCCATCTTTTGTACACGTAATGCGCTAAGAAGACCAGGCGAAAAGCAGCGCTTTCAGCGATTTTGAATATCACGAAGAGTGCTTTACAACCTATCACTACAAATAAAGAAGCATGATTCAAATGGCGGAGGCTCAGTACGTAGGCAGGAAAAACGGGCGGAGCCATTCATATTTCCCTGATCTTTTTGTTTCTTTTTCCATCAAGGGGGAAAAAATAATAAATAGCAATGTAGTCTGAACGTAGAATATTCTAAGAGTTTGAAAAGTATTATTGATACTACTTACTTTCTTTTATTAGGCTTAAAATAATTTAAACTGCACAACTCAAAATTTCCTTTTATCAACATTTCAATTTGGAAAAGAAGTCTTCCAATTTTACAGCATATCATTCTGCCTTACCAGCAGTTTTCTGTATTTATTAAAAATGCCGTTCTTGGTCACAAAACCAAGATACTTATTGTCCTGATCCACCACCGGCAATATTCTTATATTTTTTTTATCCATCAGTTGCATCACTTCCCTCATCCTTGTTCCTATCACCACTTTGTCTCCCAAAGGCTGTACCATATCTGATATGGGCAGATCCTGTATTCCGGGAGTGGCGCCAACAATATGCCCGAGCAACTCTTCAATACTGAGAATGCCCAGCAGTTTTCCGCTGTCATCCACTACGGGAAAAACATTTCTTGATGACTGTATTATATCTTTTCTCCTCCCGAATGCCGTGTCCTTTGCCGAAAGCAGAATGAAATCTTTTTCCAGCAGGTATTTCAGTTTAAGATGCATGAGAACGCTGGCATCTTTATCTTCTGATGTCACCAGTGATCCCTGCTCGGCAAGAACAAAAGTATAAATGGAGTATTTCCTGAAAGCTTTATTGATAAAATATGAAATGGCAGCTACCACCATCAGCGGTACAATGAGCGCATAACCTCCTGTGATCTCGGCGCTCAGAAAAATTCCGGTCAACGGCGCATGCATGGCTCCGCTTACTGAAGCCGCCATTCCCGCAATAATGAAATTGGTGATATTCAAATGCACCCAGCCGGATTGATTCATTGTAAAAGCAAAAATAAATCCCAGCAAGCCACCTATCACCACGCTGGGCCCGAACATACCGCCATTCCCTCCGCTGCTCATGGTGATCACACAACCGTAGGTCTTTCCTATTAATGATAATACAGCAAATACCACCAGTATCCATGTGTAAGACTGATATTCAGAAAAAATGCTGTTGCCTAACAAAGATT
Organism: Sphingobacteriales bacterium UTBCD1; assembly: GCA_002066995.1. Classification (GTDB taxonomy): domain Bacteria; phylum Bacteroidota; class Bacteroidia; order Chitinophagales; family Chitinophagaceae; genus UTBCD1. The sequence continues at coordinate 141,588 of MWTC01000035.1, read as the reverse complement.
GATAATCTCCGTCCAATAATTTCTGGATCGTTATATATCCTTCACCATAAATGGCAGGAAAAAGAGTAACCAGCACTCCAAGCATGATGCCCCCTGCCCAAATCTTGCTGTATTTATTTTTTATTTTACCAAAAAAAATCGGTATCGTTTCATTCAGCCGGCTGTAAAAGATCGTATAGAATCCGGCAACCACTCCGAAGATGACATAGAACCAGAAAGTACCCACTTCCCACCTGCTTGCGATATTGATAAACAAAGGTTCGCTGTGCATCATCTTTGAAATAACGGAAGCAATGGCAGAGGAAATCAATAAAGGGATAAAAGCAGGGATGGAAAATGCGGGCAGCAATACTTCAAGTGCAAACACCATTCCTGCAATGGGGCTTCCGAATGCGGCTGATATGCCGGCTGCACCACCGCAAGCCAGCAGCATGGTTGTTTCCCTGTAATTCAGGCCAAACAATCTTCCGAAATTGGAACCGATGGCAGCGCCGCTTGATGCAGCAGGCGCTTCCAGTCCCGCAGAGCCTCCCATGCCAACCGTTACAGCGCTGGAAATAACCTGGCTGTAAATATTATGAAAATCCAGTCGGCTGTTTTCCTGGGATATACTTTTTATCAATGGAGGTATGCCATGGTGAAAAGGATGTTTCCGGATAAAGGTCTTTACATAAAGCACAGTAAGGAAGATGCCGATCAGAGGGAAAAAGAAAAAGAGATAAAATTTATACTGCCAGTGAAAATCATTCTGCAGGTAGTTGGCTAAAACATGTACCAGCTTTTTTAAAATGGAAGCAGCCAACCCTCCTGTGACCCCGACAATGGCCGCGGCGATGATCAGAAAGTTGTCCTGTGAGATATGCTTTTTCCGCCATTGATTTAACGTAACGATATAGCGAAGCAATTTCTCGTACATTTAATATAAGATTGGAGCCGGTTAGAAAGATTCAAAGGTAAATGCAAATTTATTTTTTATGGAACAGATCTTTTTCAAATTTTCAGACAATAAAGTTTTCTTTTATCGGATAAATTGATATGCATCATCTAAGCGGTGAAAAAATGTATTATAAAGTTGTAAAGCTTTTTCTGAGATTTTCCATTGGTGCAGGATTCCTATCTGCCGTGGCAGACCGATTCGGAATGTGGAGCGCCTATAATTCAGCCTGGGGAAACTGGGATAATTTTTTGAAATACACTGCGGCAATCAATCCATGGATTTTCCCATCGCTGGTTTCCTTTGTTGCAGTGACAGCAACTGCAGCAGAGATCGTTTTTGGGATCTGCCTGATCATTGGTTACAGGACGGAGATGTTTGCAAAACTCAGCGGGATCCTGCTACTCTTATTTGCACTCGCAATGACTTCAACCGTTGGTATCAAAAAAGTTTTTGACGCTTCCGTGTTTGCCGCATCTGCTGCTTCATTTGCCTTAAGTTTGCTAAAAGAAAAATACATGGAACTCGACAGTTTTTTTATCAATCAAAAAAGGACAAGCAATAGAACATGAAATTCAAAAGCAACCCATACCTGTTGGTATTATTCCTGCCCGTTATTTTTATCTTTCTTATACGCATCAGCCATGCAAAGAGCAATAAGGCTGAAAATATTGTCCTGATCCTGGTTGACGGGTACCGCTGGCAGGAATTATTCCGCGGCGCAGAGCATGATCTTCTGTTGAGCAAAAAATATAATTCCGGCGATTCACTGGAACGGGTAAATAAATACTGGGATGATGATCTCACAGCTAGAAGAAAAAAACTGATGCCCTTCACCTGGAATTATATTTCGGAACATGGCCAGTTGTACGGCAACCGTGACCTTGGAAATTTTGTGAATGTAAAAAATCCCTACTGGATATCTTATCCCGGCAGAGCTGAAGTGCTGAGTGGATCTGTTGACTCTGCCATCAATTCAAACAGTTACCCAAACAATACTGATATGAATGTGCTGGAATTTCTCAACGGTCAAAATGGATACAGGGATAAAGTAGTCACTTTTGCCTGCTGGGGAGCTACAGGAAGATGCCTGAACAAAGAAAACAGCAGGATGCTCATCAGTGTTCCCTGGGAAAATATTCCCGGAAATAATCTGACAGAAGCAGAAACCCTGGCCAATGAAATTCAGCACTATGCACCCAAGACCTTCGGTGAAGATGAGCGCCTGGATTTTGAAGTGTATGCATTAGCAAAGTCATATATCAAATCAAAGCATCCGAAAGTAATCTATATTGACTTTGGGGATCCGGATGAATATGCACATTCCGGTAAATATAAAAACTACCTGGATGACATTCACAACCTTGATGAAATGATTGGCAAACTTTGGAAAATGATGCAGGCCGATGATTTTTACAAAGAGAAAACTGCTTTTTTCATTGTTCCCGATCATGGCCGTGGGTCAGGCGATCAATGGACCGATCACGGATCATCCGTAGAACATTCCAATGAAACATGGTTCATGGCAATGGGCCCGGGAATTCCTGCCAAAGGAGAAATGAAAATGAAAACGCAGATCTTCCAGGACCAGTATGCAAAAACAATTGCAGGTTTGCTGGGTTTCGATTACACGGCTCCCAAACCCGTAGGTGAAGCCATTGAAAGTGTGAAGAAATAAAATATAACCCAATATTCTGCCTGATACAGTTCAAAGAATAGCGAATTGATTTTTTAAAATATGGATCAATTCAATTGCTACGGTTTTAAAACAAAACCCTGTATTGATAAACAGAAAGTAAATAATTCTACGGAATAATATCCTATTCATCATACTTTAAAAGGGTAACGTCCAAAGAAATCTGAATTCTTTTACCTTTATTGTTTCCAAAACAAACCATCATGCAAAAGATCTCATTGAAAATCCTGTGTACCTGCATTGCAGTGATATTGTTTTCCTGCAACAACCCGGACAAATCTGAAACTAAAAATACAGAACCTACCATGCAGCAAAGAGTTGATGAATATGCCACCGTGAAACTGACCACCGATATTTCCAAACTTTCAGAGCCGGAAAAGAAAATGATCCCCCTGCTGATCGATGCGGCCGGGATCATGGATACCTTGTTTGCATACCAGGCTTACGGCAACCTGGACAGTCTGTTTCAGTCTATCAGTGATCCGGCTACAAAAAAATTTGCAGAAATAAATTATGGCCCTTGGGACAGGTTGAGCAACGACACTCCTTTCATTGCAGGTGTGGGAGCAAAGCCTTTGGGTGCCAACTTCTACCCTGCCGATATGACCAAAAATGAATTTGAAAAAGCCGATCTAAAGGATAAAACAGCATTATACGATTTCATCCGCAGGGATAAAGACGGAAAACTCATCACAGTTCCTTTTCATGAACAGTTTAAAGATCAGTTGAAACGTGCCGGCAATCTGTTACGCCGGGCTGCTTCACTTGCAGAAGACAAAGGGCTGAAGAATTTTCTGAACCTCAGAGCCGATGCCATTGAAACGGATCAGTTTCAGAAAAGCGATTTTGCCTGGCTGGATATGAAGAACAACGGCCTCGACATCGTGATCGGGCCGATAGAAACTTACGAAGATCAGCTCTTCGGTTACAAGGCTGCATATGAAAGTTATGTGCTGGTAAAAGATAAAGACTGGAGTCAAAGGCTGGAAAAATATGCTTCCTTCCTGCCGCAGCTTCAGGACAGCCTGTCGGTGGATGAAAAATATAAGAAAGAAAAGTCGGGATCGGATGGCGACCTCAACGCTTATGATGTGGTGTACTACGCAGGCTCTGCCAATGCCGGTGGAAAGACCATTGCCATCAATCTTCCCAATGATGAAGAGGTGCAACTGAGAAAAGGAACACGCCGCCTGCAATTGAAGAATGCCATGCAGGCCAAGTTCGATAAAATGATGACCCCCATTGCCAATATCCTGATCACACCCGAACAGCGGAAACATGTGAACTTCGATGCATTCTTTGCCAACACCATGTTGGCGGTACGTTTTATATCGTCAAAATATTTTAGTATAAAACTCTCCGTTTCTTATTCTGATCGTGTCAGGTGCAGACGGTCTGCATTTTCCCTTAGTTGCTACTCTGGCTGAGTCAATTAAATATGTCGCCTGAAACGTACCTTTAATTTCTTTTGTCTGCGGATTAAATGATGTTATAGTAATAAAGTTTTGTAAGCTGTCCGGTTCATAAATGTTATAATCATCACATGGAATATCTCCATCATCTCGGAGAGTATAATAGTTTGATGTCAATGTATTATCTCCGTGATTTCTCTTATGAATACTTTGAGATAGGTTAATAGTTTTAACTAATGAGCCAAAGTTCATAACTTCTTTTGGAATTAAACTTTCCCATCTTTCAAAAACAAGCCAAATGGTATCTGAATTATGGGAGGTCCCGCCTCTAATTTCATTATAAGTAACTGCGATTCCATTTAACTCTGCTTTTGCATAACCAAAATAATTTCCGTCATTTTTTTCTTTTTTGCATTTTGCAAAAACGAATATGCAACACAATGCAAGTAATAAAGAGTGCCTCATATAGAAAGAATTAAGACTGCCGGCGATACCGACAGCCGATAATAATTATTTTACAATTAAAAACTGTTGTGATTCGGTACTTGTACTTGAATTTACTCTTAAACGATAAATACCCGCTTGTAGCCCAGCGGTATTGATTGAAAAAATGTTTTTCCCCTTTGACAATACCCCTGTAATGATTTGTTTTCTAACAACTCCTAATGCATCAGTTATATCAATTTTCATGGATTCATCTGTTGCTGGATTTAATTCAATTTTTAAAGTGGCGCTTGTTGGGTTTGGAAAAATATTTTGAATCAGTTGATTTTTGTTGCTTTCAATTTTGGTTACCTGAATAGAATTTGTTTTTACCATTCGCTGCATTTGCCCACAGTCAGCATTATAATAGCGTCTTACAACCTGGAATTGGGACTTTGCATCTGTAACAGCTAATTCAATAATTAGCGTTGTTTTGTCGCAGTCAGTATTGAAAGTAACAATTTCGCTATTGGGTAGTAGTTGCCAATTAATACCATCGTAACTTATTTTCCAGTTAAAATAATAGGGGGCTGTTCCACAAAATACATCTGCTTCTGCAGTAACAGTTGTACAGCAAACATTGGGATTGTTTTGTAAAATATCAATTGCCATAGGTGGATTTACAGGCTGATTAGCGAAGAAATTTGCAACTATTGCTGCTGTATTTCTGTGTTGTTGAGCATTGTTGTTGTGGTTAGTTGTTCCAGTGGCTTTACTTTTGATAAAAACATCAGGGTTAGAGTAATTTTGTTCTCTGGTTTTTCCAGAGGGCATTACAGCAAGTAGAGTATAGCGCTGTTTTGTGAAAATAAACCAACCAGTTCTGAAAGTGTAGCCATGTTGAATAGTGCCATTAGGATCATCATCATGTCTGTAACCAAATAAATGTCCCACTTCGTGTGCAAAGGTAAATCTACCCCCAGTTGCAGCATTTGTTTGAACAATAGCGTAAGCATCATTAAAACTTGGACCAAAATCACGAGCTATTCCAACGAAGCGTCCATAATTACCATTAGTCAATAAGACTACAAGATCTGCTTGAAACTGATTTCGTAATGCTTGAATTGCTTGGGTTGTACCTAATCTATTAACATCCGCTCGAATATCTGCAGGATTGTTTGATTCAACAAAATTTATTTGCTGACTGCCCGCAAGTACAAGATTTAATGTACCCCCAACTTGACCGTTTAAATATGCCTGATTTGTTTGAGCAATGCCTAATGCAATTCTGTTATTGATATTTGCTTCAATATTAGCAGCCGCTTGTGTCCAAAGCACTAAAACCCTTACTTCGTCGTTTGTCTGCGGATTACAAGGAGTGATTCTGTTGGGAGAGGGCGAATTACTTTTTGATAGGTCTTCAGATTGGGGTTGCGAATTTGAGCGATAACCTGGTGTAGTTGAATCAATGCCACATTCATTTTCACCAATGGCTTCTAATTTAAATCTTGACAATGTTTGAATACCATTTCCCAAATCCTGAAATTCATAAGAATAATCATCAAAAACTATAGCTCCAAACTTCTCTCCTCCTTTCGCCATTAAAGTTATTGAGCCTCCTTTGCAAGGATGGTCTCCATCATCGCTATCAATGATGCCATACCAATAATAATCATTTTCAGAAGTGTAGTCAACTTTCGTGGCTGTAAAAATAAGGTCGTTACAAGGTAGATATGATAAAGCCAATCTTATTTTACCATTCACTTGACTTGTCGCCAAGTTTTGTACTTGCACTATTTGAAAGCTGTCATGCAGTGATGAGCCGGAAAGCCTGTTAAATTTAGCTAATTGGTTTGAGTTTAACTGTGATGGTGTCAAACTCGTCCGGACAATGATACTTTGTGTTTGTCCAAATGCTATGTTACCGATCAAAATTGTGGCAACAAATAAGCCAATTAGCTTTGCCGAACGTCTTAGGAAATTTTTTCTTGTCATAGTTATAGGTTTCGATTAAAGAATAAAATTACCACCAACGCTTCGGCAGCTTGGCCGCAGGCAGGGACTTTTATTCCGAAACCTCAAGCGAAGCCGACACTCCAAACCTACAAAAAATTTCCGAAACGGGAAACTTCACCCTCGCTTGCGCCAAACTGGCTGTTGTTTCATGAAGTGGCTCACGGTCTGGGTATCAAAAATACCATTGACGGAAAAGGAACGGTAAGAAAAGCGTTGAAGGAATATGCATCAGCGCTGGAAGAAGGAAAAGCAGATATTCTCGGCTTGTACATGGTGGAGCAGCTTCTGCAAAAAGGAGAACTGACCAGCGACATTAAAGACTATTACACCACTTTCATTGCGGGCATCTTCCGTTCGGTGCGCTTTGGAGCCGGCGATGCACACGGGATCGCTAATATGGTGCGCTTTAATTATTTCAAAGAACATAATGCATTTGAGCGCCTGGACGACGGCACCTACAAAGTGAACTTTGATAAAATGAAAGCTGCGGTGGACAGCCTTTCCAACCTGATACTGACCCTTCAGGGAAATGGCGATTATGACGGAGTGGCCAAACTGGTGGCGGAGAAAGGAAAGATCGGAGAACAATTACAAAAAGATCTTGACAGGCTTAAAGCCGCCAACATACCTGTGGACATTGTCTTTGACCAGGGAGTATCCGTGCTTGGGCTGTAATTCAACAAGAAGATTGAATTGATATAAAAGAAATATTGAGAAACTTTATAACAGGCTATTCTAAAAATATTAAAATAGCCTGTTTGTTATTGTGTCTTACAATGTCACTCATTTCTGTCAATCAGGTTATTAACTCATCTTACAACTCTCACAAAAATGCTGAGGCAAAAAGATTAAAAAACCTTTTTCTTAGAAACTCACCGAAGCTTCAAGCATGCCTCCATAAAATTTGCCTCCTGACCGTATATCACTGGCCGGGAAATCATGATAGGACTGATCCACATATTCGCCTTTCAGCATAATATTTTTTGTAAGAAACCAGCCTACAGATCTAATAAAAGCACAACTATAAATTATTGGTTAAACATGTACCAGATTTTGTTTGTTACCATAAGATCATTAATATTGAGCCATTCAAAAAAAGAACACAGACAAGGATCTGACCATGAAAGGCATTCGTTTAGTAGTTAAGAGATCGTCCTTACCCCGGGCCGGTAAAGGATTGTTCACAAAAAATCTGATACCCGCCGGAACCCGCATTGTGGAATACAAAGGAAGGATAACCACCTGGAAAGAAGTAAAAGCTTCTGAATCGGAGAATAATTATATTTTTTATGTGAACCGGAATTATGTCATCAATGCAGAGCCTTTTAAAAAATTACCCGGCAGGTATGCCAATGATTCCAGAGGTTTAAGAAAAATTAAAGGAGTCAGAAACAATTCGGTTTATGTCGTAGTAAATGGCAAAGTATTTATTGAGGCCACCCGTGATATTTTTCCCGGCGAAGAGATCTTTGTGGATTACGGAAGGGATTACTGGATCACGATGAGAGAAAATATGAAAATTAAGAAAACCGGGAAATAAAAATGAAATCTGAACGCAGGCATAATAAACCCGTCTATCTTCTCAGGAATCCTTAGTAGTTTTTTTAAAAATAACAGGATTCAAATTCTTTTTCCACCTATAAGATTTAGAAAGTATTTAAAATGTATCTTAGCCTTTCGGTACAAACGGCAATTATATACAGATACTGAAAAGAATGTTGATCTTTTGAATAATACTTCTATTCAGCTATCAATAAATTCCGATATGACTGAGAAAAAGTTAATTCGCCTTTATTTAAACCGGAGGATTGGGACAAAAAAGAGAATCAACCAAAAGGAATAAACAAGATCCCTGCAATTTTCCATATATCAGTATTCTGCCTGATCCCCGGTTGAACCGAAAAGATTGAAGACTGACCGGTGTTCATAAAAAACCGTATCAAAACGAAAAGTCATAAAAACAGGAAACAAAACCAAACATAATGAAACGATTCAAAAAAATCCTGATCTGGGTTGTCGTTGTTCTTATTGTGGCAGTAGCCGGATTTGTCGGTTATCTTAAGTTAGCATTGCCCAACGTAGGTGCAGCACCGGATATGAAAGTGGAACTTACCCCCGAAAGAATTGCCCGGGGCGAATACCTCGCTACTCATGTCACCGTTTGTATTGATTGCCATTCCCAACGTGACTGGACAAAATTCTCAGGCCCTCCTGTTGAAGGAACTTTCGGGATGGGTGGCGGAAGATTCGATCAGTCACTTGGATTTCCCGGTTCCTATTATGCAGCTAATATCACTCCTGCAGGTATCAGCCGATATTCTGATGGAGAATTATTTCGTCTGATCACTACCGGCGTCACCAAAGAAGGTAAGGCCATATTTCCGGTTATGCCTTATCCCTATTATGGACGGATGGATGAAGATGATATAAAATCTATCATTGCTTACATACGTACTCTTCCACCCATCCCTCATGAAGTCACCAAATCCGAATCGGATTTCCCGATGAATTTTCTGATTAACACGATCCCGCAAAAAGCCAGCCTTACAAAACTTCCCGCAAAAACAGACGTGGTGAACTATGGAAGTTATCTGGTCAATGCGGCAGCTTGTATGGAATGCCATACAAAAGCGGATAAGGGAACTCTGATAGCAGGAAAAGAGTTTGGTGGAGGCAGGGAATTCCCAATGCCCGACGGTTCCATTATTCATTCCGCCAACATTTCACCGGATAAGGAAACCGGTATCGGCAATTGGACAGAAGAAATGTTCCTGGATCTTTTTCACAAGCGTTCCGACTCTGCAACCATGCATACCCCGTTAAAACCGGGAGCGCAAAATTCTATAATGCCCTGGATCATGTACGGCAAAATGGATGAAGATGACCTTAAAGCCATCTATACTTATCTGAAAACTGTAAAGCCGGTAAAAAATGCAGTAACCATTTATACTCCACCGAAGAAGTAAAAGGTTTGTTGCTTAATTCAGGAATCCATGTAACTGCAAAAGTTCAGCTTACGGTGGAGCTTTTCTTCTTTAAAATGTATTTGATCAGGTTGCCCGTAAATTGCAGCAATACTAACCCTGCTGTTGATGCCAGCAGGTATAAATAATGGCCGAACAGAAGCAATGAGATTAATATATACAGAAAAAGCGCCCAATAAACCCAGTTCTTCTTCAATTGGTACCTTATATAATGAAATGCAAAGTATATCACATTCCACACTATGCTGAGTATGTCAGATAGCAGGGGCAACCTCTTTTTACCCCGGGAAATATTAAAATGCTTTTTCACCAGGGGAATTACAGTCTCAGGACTTTTCGGCTTCGTTAGTTTATCCAGGCTTACATACCCGATAATTGAATAGACGATCAAAGAGAGCAAGATAAACCACCATTCAAAAAAATTATCACCTTTTTCCAGGCTCTCGTAAAGGTTAATCAGCAATAAAGGGCCGGACATCTTGTCCAGTATGGTGGTATGTATATCCCTGTTTTCAAAATTGCCGATTACAACGATCAGGGAGTCTCTGCCTTTCATCAGTTCCGTATTAAAATCCCCGGCAAGAAAATAATCTACATCTCTTTGAATCTTTTCATTCGTGATCCGGAAATGCGGGGTGATCCTGTTCAATGTAATGCCTGCCCTGCGAAAGCTTTGCCCCTTCAATATACCGATGCCAAATAATTTACCCAGGTAAGATGTATCCTTATTCCCCCTGATCATGTCATTCATAACGATGGGGATACCGCGGTAGTGATCTATAATATAACTGTAGCGGTAAAAAGATTCATTGAATTGTGAACTGTATTGGGAAAGAGCGCTTCTGATCTCCGGAAATATCAGGTTTGTTCTGGTGCTGCCGTTCACATCATATTCGAAAGGAAGCAAAATTTTATTTTTTGCCTGGAATGAATCCATGATCTGCCTTAACTCCGCATCTACGGCTTTTGCTTTTTGTGTGGCTTCTTCATAAGCGTCATCACCAAGGCTTTCCGGGTTCTGCCCCCAGCTTGCATCCATGGGTTCTTCCAACAGAACGTCACACAGCACCAACCTGATTTTTGATTGCTCGGAATATAAACTCCGTAATAGTTTTGTCAATGCAACCCTGTCCACCCGCACATCATTGCCGGCTCCTTTATAGATAAAAGTATTCTTGTAAGAAAGATCAATAAAAAGATATTTGGATAATATCTTATTGATGTCTTTCTCCTGTTTGCGTGAAAGAAACCCGAATTTATTTATGATAGACTGGCGTAACCGGAGCATTTCTCCCATCAGCCCGTACTCCTCGCCAGACAGGGAATCTGACTGCATCGAATAAACAGGAAGAAATAAAATATAAAAACCTATCAGGACAGACAATAAAATTTTTAAACGCTTATTCATTCCTTTCAATAGGTCTGAAGGTTATTCAAAACATTTTTTCTCAGAAAATCCTTCAGATTCACATTCTCTTTTATCCGGATCAGTTGACGGGCAAGTTCATCTGCAATATCGGCAGAACTCCATCCTGCTCGCTGCATCGCCTTCACTTGTGTTTTTATATCCTGGAAATTGACCCCATCTACCCGGATATCTTCTTCATTATGAGCATAAATAATCAGTGTCAGCCCGGAAGAGTTTTGAAATTCAGTTTCCGGTTTCAGTACCATGCAATTACCTTTTGTAAAAACAGGAAAAGAATGTGTTTCTTCGTTTACTTCCATCAGCCATTGAGCGCTGTCTATTCCCATTTCCGCATTCTTTGAAGTAAAAAGGCAAATAGTATCCTGTCCCCAGTTGTAATACTGTCCGGCACAGGTAAGATAATTTTCCAGCTTTTCGGGTGTCAGTGATTTTTTTCCTGTGCTTGTTATGGACAAATAACATTCCGATCCGCGAATACCCAAAGTAGCAGTAGAATTTTTATTGGAAGATCCGTTTTTAGCGAGCAGGTTTGAATCTGCAAGGCCATTGATGGTTGCCACCTCTTTACTCCCTTTCACAATATATTTGATAAAACCATCATTGGGATTTAAAAAAACAACGGAACGGGAAAGAGACCGTATATCTTTTACATTAATGGTTGTATCAGGTTTAAGTCTTATTTTTTTATTACCAATGTTCCAGACGGGCCTGCCGCTTACTGAAACAATTATTACATGAATACCGGAAGTATCGCTTACCGGGTTTGCCGTGCAAATAGACGGCATCAGCAAAATGGCCATTAAAGCGAATCTGAAAAAGCGGGATATCATGGTAAAGGTTTTTTGATTTGATCAATATTTTTCCTGGCAAGCCTGATCACATCCAATGAAGATATTTTACCAGGTATTTGATTTGTCACAACACAGAAAAATATTTTATCCAAAAAAGTATTTAAGTCCTTAACTGATGGGCAGGAGTAAAACAGATCATTCTCTCAGGTGCCGGAAACCGTTCCTTTTTCTTTTCTAATATAACAAATTTACGATAAATTAAAGATATTCTTTATACACCAGGCCTGGTGGCTGTGTTATACGTTGAGATGCTAAACTGAATAGCTTTGGGTATCAAAGGAATTTTCCGGTGCTTTTTTTTTCTTTTATGCGTTCCCTGTTTTTGATAAATCCTGTAAAAAAGCACCGCCTTTGGATCTTACCAATATCATGATGCCGGGTATTCAATTTATTCCTACCCGTACAGAAACGGTTTACAAATTATCGGAGTCTTTGCGTCGGGGGCATTCCTGTAGCTACCGGTGCTTGATCTTTTTATTCATTTTCCACCAAAAGAAAAAGAAGGGATTAAAAAGGGAGCGCCGGTTTATTCTAAAGACAATAGCACCATGACACCCCGCAAAGGAACGGATAGGCCAGGCTGAGAAATTGCATACTGCCCTAAATAATTTCTTTTACCACCTGTATAAAAACCGGAAAGTCTCATTTTGAAATTAAGTAGATTTGAAAATCACTTATCATGTCAACAGCCATTGACTGCATCCGGTAAATAATCTTTTATACAACCAAAAACTAACTACGGAAAATGAAAAAAAATGACAGTGTATTTTCAAAGTGTTTCCCTTCAATTGTATTTTTCTTATTTCTTTTTTTAGCAGCGTCCCATTCAGATGCCCAGCAAAAGCCGCTGCTGACAACAAATGACTATGAACAATGGGAGAGCCCGGGTTTTCAACTGAAATTTTCCCCCAACGGAAAATGGCTGGCATATCCCATTAGCAGGGTGAATGACAGCAATGAACTCCGGATACTTGATAGTAAGAATAATGCTACCCGGGCTGTTCCCTTTGCCGCAAATCCTGTCTTTTCAAATGACTCCAAATGGCTGGCTTATTCGCTTGACCTTTCAACAAAAGAAAAAGACCGCCTGAAAAAGGAAAACAAGCCTGTAAGAAGTAAAGCAGAATTATTGAACCTCATCACCGGTGATACGGCGGGCTTCAACGCTGTTTCAAAATTTTCTTTCAGCCCCGATGGGAATTTTCTTGCAATCTATGGATACCCGGAAAAAGAATCAACCACCGCCCTTCTGCAGGTCCGAAATCTTTTGGACAATTCAATGATCAATTTTGGAAATGTTTCCGAATTTGAATGGGCAAAAAAAGATCCTGTCCTTGCCATCATTTCCAATGCAGCAGAAGGCGGGAACAACAGTGTTCAATTATATTATCCGTCTTCCGGAAGGATACAGGCGCTTAATTCTTCCACTTCAAAATTTTCAGGACTTTCATGGGCAGATAAAAATGCTGACCTGATTGTACTTCGCTCTGTTGAAGATTCTGCTTACAGTGATGTTACCAATATGGTACTGGCATGGCGTGACCTGAATAAGAATGCCACGAAACAATTTATCCTCGATCCTTATAAGACCGGTCTTCTTTCAGGCAAAGAAGGTGTCAGTAAAAGTTACAAACCCAAATGGAGCAAAGATGGTTCCAGCATCTTTATAGGACTAAGGCCAAGGCAATCCGCAAAAGAAAAACCTCTGTATGAAATAGCAATGCCTAAAGATGTGGACTACTCGAAGGTTGAAGTATGGTATTCCGAAGACTACAGGATTTTTCCTGAGCAGCGTGATGAGGCAGACCAGGATAAGAACAGTACCATGCTGGCAGTATGGCATCTGAATAACGGGCAGGTGGTCAAAGCCGGCACCGACCTGATGGAAAACACAACGATCATCGGGAATGGTGAGTTCGTAACAGAAACCGACAGCAAGCCTTACAAAAGGAAAAATATGTTTGATGAACCGGGCGGAACTTTCTGGTGCGACCTCTACCTGGTCAATACCAATACAGGAGAAAGAAAAAAAATAGCACAGGATGTCCGCTACCTGAATGGCGGCAGCCCTTCGGGCAAATACCTGCTTTGGTTCAAAGGAAAAGATTACTGGACTTACGATCTGAAAACAGGCGGGCTTGTTAATCTTACTTCCAATATCAAAGCAAGCTTTGATAACGTGTTCGATGATCATCCCGGTGAACCAAGGCCTAACGGTGTTGCAGGCTGGCTGAAAGATGATGAAGCTGTATTGCTAAACAGTTTGTTTGACGTATGGAAGATCAGCCCTGACGGGAAAAAGATAACACAACTTACCAACGGAGTGGCCGATAGCATTGTTTACCGGTATGTCAATCTCAGTGCGCCCTCTTCAGGATTCTTCTTCAGGGCAAGTTCAGGTGTGGATGAAGGAATTGATCCTAAGAAACCAATGTACTTCAGCATGAATGGCTACTGGACTAAAAGATCTGGATATGCATCCTTGAATCCGGGCGGAACATTGAAGCAATTGATTTATGAAGATGTGAAAATATCAAGGCTTGCCAAAGCAGACAGTGCGAACGCATTCCTTTTTACCCGGGAAGATTTTGATCGTTCCCCGAATATCTTTATAGCTGATGAAAACCTGAAAGGAGACAAACAGGTATCAAAGATCAATGAGTTTCAAAAAAATTATGCATGGGGGCGTTCGGAACTGATCAATTACAGCAGGGATAAAACAGGGGAACATCTGCAGGGTGTTCTGCTCTACCCTGCCGGCTATGATGCTTCTAAAAAATATCCGATGATCGTGTACATGTATGAAAAACTTTCCAACCAGGTTCATAACTATGTGGTTCCCTCTCAGCTCAGTCCTTACAATACGACGGCATGGACACAAAACGGGTATTTTGTATTGATGCCCGACATCACTTATGAACCCGGCAATCCTGGCTTGTCTGCACTCCGTTCGGTAGTCCCTGCAGTGAAAACTGTGATCGGAAGAGGGTTAATCAATCCTTCGAAGATCGGCCTGACTGGCCATTCATTCGGTGGTTATGAATCTTTTTTCATTCCGACACAAACCGATCTCTTCGCTGCCGTGGCAGAAGGTGCAGGCATTTCCAATCTCATGTCTTTTCCGGGACAGGTACACTGGAACGGAGGTATTCCCGAATGGTCGCACTATGAAACAGGACAATTTAGGATGGCAGTGCCGCCCTGGGAAAACCTGGATTGGTATATGACCAATTCACCTCTGAACTATATTCAAAATCTCAAGACTCCGCTGATGATGTATGCCGGTACAAAAGATGGTACCGTGGACTGGCATGAAGCGCTTACCTTTTATAACTATGCAAGAAGATACGGAAAGAAAGATGTGGTGATGCTTGTCTATCCCGAACAGAATCATTCTCCGGGCACCACTTCTGCCAAGATAGATTATCATCAACGCATCCTGCAATGGTTCGGCCACTGGCTGAAAGATGAACCCGAAATGAAATGGATGAAAGGGGTCAGCTACCTGGATTATGAACAACAACTGAAATATAAAAAGATCAGGATACCGGAAGGTTTTCATGAAGAAGATCATGAGAAATAAAATTCCGGCATGACAACCGGCTTACGATAAAATAATTTTGACAAAAACCTGAATCAATCATTTATGCAAACAAAGATCAAACTGCTGCTCACATTTTTTTTCAGCGGAGTATTTTGTTTCACTCCGGCTGTCCGTTCATCTGCACAACAAAATATACCCACACCGCAGTCGGTGTTTGGTTTTGAAGTGGGTGCGGATTACCAGCTGATAGACTACGAACAATCCGTTGATTATTTTAAAAAATTAGCTGCAGCAAGCAATAGGATAAAAATAATGCAGGCAGGATATACCAGCTATGACCGGCCCTGGTATTACAGTGTCATCTCCACCCCTGAGAACCTTGCACAACTGGAACAATTCAGGCAGGCGAACCAGCGTCTTGCCCATCCTGAAGAACTGAGCGAACAGGAAATGAAAAGGATCATTGAAGACCAACCTGTTTTTGTGGATATCAACGGCGGTTTGCACGCCAATGAAATTGCCGGTTCACAGCATACCATACAATTAGCTTATGAGCTTGTTTCAAAAGATGAAAAAAGTTTTCGTGAGCTGTTCAGCAAAACTATTCTTATCCTGTGGCCTACCATCAATCCCGATGGACAGGATATAGTGGTGAACTGGTACAAAGAGATCAAAGGCACAAAATATAAGAATGCTCCGCTGCACGAGTTGTATCAGAAATACGTCGGACACGATAACAACCGTGACGGATTCATGCTGAACATGCAGGAATCGAGAGTGCTGGCAAACAGCTGGAGATATTGGGAGCCGGAAATACTTCATGTGCATCACCAGAACGGGACCAGTTCCAATTACAGTGACTTTAACCGTATCTGGTTTCCTCCTTTTGCTCCGCCTGTAGGTGTGCACACACCCGAGCGTATGCTTCGTGAAATGAACACTCTCGGAATGCAAATGGCTATGGAACTGGACACCCGCGGCCTTCGCGGCGCCACTCACATGGGTGACGGCTTCGATTCCTATTACCTGGGTTACAATGATTACATGGAGATGTATCACAACATCGTTGCTTACTGGACCGAAGCAAATGGAGGCGGCTATGCAGAACCGTATTATGTTTCTCCCGATTCCGTCCTGAAAAAAATTCAGACATTCCGTCCACGCACTCTTTATGCCAGCCCCTGGAGAGGCGGATGGTGGAGATTAAGAGACCAGGTGGATTACATGGTGGGCGCCGACTACGGATTGCTCAAGTTTGCAGCAGGCAACAGGAAAGATATTCTGTACAACCGC
The DNA here is from genome assembly GCA_002066995.1 of Sphingobacteriales bacterium UTBCD1. Taxonomy (GTDB): domain Bacteria; phylum Bacteroidota; class Bacteroidia; order Chitinophagales; family Chitinophagaceae; genus UTBCD1. The sequence continues at coordinate 125,006 of MWTC01000035.1, read as the reverse complement.
TACAAGGCAGGCAAAGAAGCTATTGATTCTTTTGGGAAAGAACATAATTCTTATGCATACATCATTCCAAAAGAACAACGGGATCCCATGGAAGCAGTGAAGATGTTGAGACGTCTTGCTTACCTGGGAATAAAAATTTCAACATTGAAATCGGATGCATCCGTTGGAGATAAAACCTATCCGGCAGGCACCTGGGTCATTCCCACCAACCAGGAATTTGCAGGGCTTATTGAGGAAATGCTGGGCATTCAAAAATATCCTGAGATAGAAGAATATCCCGGTGGCCCCTTAGAGCAACCGTACGATGTTGCCGGATGGACCGTGCCTTATTATATGAATGTGCATGTGGACAGAATTGAAAAACCATTATCCAATGAGTTTACACAAACTCTTGTGCCGGTAAAAGGCGAACCTTTAGCCTGGGAGAGTTCAAAAAAAATAAGCCTTCTGACCAATGCTGTGGCAGCAGGCATTCCTGCTCCGCAGTCAAACATCACCGGAAAAGGATCTGCCCTTGCATTGAATCCTTCAGAAAATAATTCTTATGTCTTAATGAACAGGGCACTTTCCGGCGGAGGAAAAGTAAGTTATGTCAACCAGGGTTTTGATGGCGGGCAAGGCGGATACTATGTTGTTTCAAAAATTAAAAAAGACCTGCTTCAGAAATGGGCAACTGAACTCTCGTTGCAGGCAAGATGGATCAAAGCATCCGGCAAGGATATCAAACAGCTCCGCATCGGGATCTACGCTCCATGGAATGCAAGTATGGATGAAGGCTGGACCCTGTGGATCTTCGATGAAAATGAATTCAATTATAAAAGGATCCGCAATGCTGAGATGAAAGCCGGCGACCTGAATAAGAATTATGATGTCATTGTCTTTCCTTCCATAGGCCAGGGCTTTTTCCGAGGTGGAAGGAATACGATCATAGACGGTTTCTCTTCCGAAATGATGCCCGAACCTTATGCGGGAGGCATAGGCAATGAAGGCGTCGAAGCATTAAAGAGTTTTGTTGAGAACGGTGGCAGGCTTGTTTGCCTGAACGAGAGTTCGGAATTTGCCATCAATCAATTCAAACTGCCGGTGGAAAATGTGGTGAGAAGACTGAGCAATAAAGATTTTTTTGTAGGCGGCTCCATACTGGAAGCTGTAACCAATAAAAATGAAAGGATCATGAGCGGCATGCCGGATAAAGCAAATATCTTTTTCAACAGCAGCGCTGTTTTCAAAACCAATGAAGGTTTCAAAGGATCCGTTCTTGCCTCTTATCCGCAGGAAGGAAATATTTTATTATCCGGATACCTGAAAGGTGAAAATTATCTGAGAGGCCGGGCGGCGGCGTTGAAAGCGGAATACGGAAAAGGCGACATTATTTTGTTTGGCTTCAGCCCGCAGTGGAGAGGACAAACCACAGGAACATTCAAAGTCTTGTTTAATTGTCTGTATGGCGAGTGAAATGGAAGTAATGCTGCTGATTGAAAGGAATGTAACAAAGAAAATCCAAAGCAGTCCGGAATAGATAATGTTCCGGGAGCAAAGCCTCATTCCGAATACCAGTTGCCTTACAAAAATTATTCTTTTTCTTTCACACTTAGGCCAATCTTAGCAGGAGAAAATATTGTGGAAAGTGCAAAGAGATGAAGAGTTGATTTAACTTGTAAATGATAATCATCAAATGACATTTTCAATAAACGAGATAAAGGAAATCGCAAAAGAATCTTACGGGTTGAATGTTCATGTTTCAGAATTGAGCGGCTTTGATGAAGAAAATTATTTGCTCAAAGAAGATTCCGGAAAGAAATATATCCTTAAAGCCGGTAGTGAAGAACAGGGCCTTGAAAGCATAAAGGCTCAGATGGAAATGATGAACTATTTGTCAGGAACGGAAATGTCCGGCAATTTTCAAAAAGTATTAAAGAACAGGGAAGGATCGGGTCTGACACTAGTCCACAGGAACAATAAAAAATATTTTATCAGGCTGCTCAGTTTCCAGGAAGGAAAGTTTTGGTACGAATCAGAAAAACACAGCCCTGCTGCTTTTGAAAGCCTGGGCAATTTTTTGGGCCGTATGGACAGGTCTCTGAAAAATTTCTCTCACCCGGCCCTTCACAGGGATTTGTACTGGGATATCAGCAAAGCGGCGGATGCATTTGATAAACTGAAGTTCATAACGGATCCGTCAAAGAGGAGGATCGCCGGTTATTTTTTACTTCAGTTTGAAACGGAAGTGCAGCCGTTGCTTTCTTCACTCCGGCATGCGTGCATACACAGCGATGCAAACGACTATAACATTCTTCTGAAAGGCGATGAGATAACCGGGCTGATAGACTTCGGTGATTCGGTGTTCACTGCATTGATCAACAACCTGGCCATTGCCTGCGCCTATACCATACTGTACGAAGAAGAGCCGCTGAAAAGCGCTGCAGAGATCGTGAAGGGCTATTACAAGGAATATCCTTTAGAGGAAAAAGAGGTTGACATTCTTTATTATCTCATTGCGGCCAGGCTTTGCATCAGCGTGACCCGCTCGGCATACAATACTTCATTGGGAAGCAGCAATGAGCATCATTTCCTGACAGAAAAAGCAGCATGGCAGCTGCTTGAAAAATGGATCCGCATCAATCCTTTGAAAGCTAGTGACCTGTTCAGAAGGGCCTGCGGCCATAACAGTGTTATCAACAATGCTGATGATCATTCGTTGTTACTGGAAGAGAGAAAAAAGTTTATAGGGCGGAATCTCAGTATCAGTTATAAGGAGCCTCTCAGGATCATCAGAGGAGCATTGCAATATTTATACGATGACAAGGGAAATACATACCTGGATTGTGTGAATAACGTGAGCCATGTGGGACATTGTCATCCGGTGGTGGTGCGGGCCATGCAAAAACAAATTGCCACACTGAATACCAACACAAGGTACCTGAGCGATCTCATGATGGATTATGCAAAAGAACTTACCTCTGTCCTACCCTCCCGCCTCAAGGTTTGTTATTTTGTCAACTCGGGGAGTGAGGCCAATGACCTTGCCATTCGCATGGCACGGCATTTCACTCAGAGGAATGATATCATTGTATTGGATCATGCCTATCACGGCACATCCACTTTGGCTATCGAAATGAGTCCTTATAAATTTGACAGCAAAGGCGGCAGCGGGCAAAAGCCTTACATACATAAAGCCGTATCACCTGACCTGTACAGAGGGAAATACCGTTATAATGACAAAGATGCCGGAGAAAAATATGCAGTGTATGTATTGGAAATTTTAAAACAATTGCAAGAAAAGAAAACTCCTGCCGCAGCATTTATCTGCGAAACACTTTTAGGCGTGGGCGGACAAATTCCTTTGCCTGAACATTACCTGGAAAAAGTTTATGAATATGTGCGGCGGTATGGCGGAGTTTGCATTGCCGATGAAGTGCAGGTGGGCTTTGGCCGGGTTGGTGAAAAATTCTGGGGATTTGAATTACAGAATGTGGAACCTGATATTGTGGTGATGGGTAAACCGATAGGCAACGGTCATCCGCTGGCAGCTGTTGTGGTCACTGAAGCAATCGCTGAAGCTTTTAATAACGGACTTGAATATTTCAACACATTCGGAGGCAATCCTGTTTCGATGGCCACAGGCTTATCGGTTCTGAATGTTATACGGGAAGAAAAGCTTCAGCAGAAAGCTTTGGAAACGGGAAATTATTTTATGGAAAGGCTGAAAATTTTAATGACCAAATACCCGGTGATCGGCGATGTGAGAGGGCATGGACTATTCATCGGTGTGGAAATGGTCAAAGACCGGGACACCAAAGAACCTGCTGTTTCCGAAATTGATATCGTGGTGGAGAAAATGAAAGAGCGGGGAATCCTTCTGAGTACCGACGGCCCTCTTCATAATGTTTTGAAAATAAAACCCCCTGTCGTTTTCTGCAAAGAAAATGCGGATGAATTTGTTCAGAACCTGGATGAGGTATTGGCAGAAATGTTTTAGATATTGGAACACACAGCATTATTATTATGGATAGAAGAGGCAGTGCAAATAATCATCAAAATCTTAATTCGAAGTAATTTCATTAATTCCATTCAGGTTTTCAAGTTTGACCGGATTTATTCTTTAAATTAGTAGTGCATTATTAACCTTTGCCATTGCCCATGAAATATTTTATAATTCTGACATTATTAATTCCGGCCATTTTAAATGCGCAGGTAAAAAAAGTTGATGCTGTTTCAGAAATAAAAAATGTAACCGTTTTTAGTTCCGGCGCCCGGATAGAAAGAGTTTCCAGTGTAAATCTTTCTCCCGGACGCACCCAGGTAAATTTTTCCGGATTAAGTAATCAGTTGGACCAGCAAAGTGTCCAGCTTTCTTCCAATGAAAACATCACATTATTATCGGTTCAGGCCTCACGTGACTTTACTTCTGCCAGAAAGATGGATGAAGAACAAAAAAAGTTCATAGATACCGTTAGCTCCCTGAAATCACAGATTGATCTTCAGAAAAAGATGCTGGATGTGTATAAGAGCGAAGAAAATATGCTGATAAAAAATGAAGCGATCGGTGGTGATTCGGGAGTGAAAACCGCTGAACTGAAAGAAGCGCTTGATCTTCACCGGCAAAGGCTTTCTGAAGTGTATAAAAAACAATTGGAAATTCAGAACAACATTGATCTTAAAGAAAAAGAATTTAAAGCATGGTCAGAACAGCTAAAAGAATTCAGCAAAAAGAAAGACAGCATCAATTATACGGTGACTGCACTGGTAGATAGCAAAGCAGGGGGAAACATTACCTTCCATCTCTTTTACAATATAAAAGATGCAGGATGGTATCCGGCCTATGATGTGAGGGTAAAAAACATCAGCAGTCCGCTGGAGTTTTTAATGAATGCAAATGTTTTTCAGAGAAGCGGAGAGACCTGGAAAAATGTGATACTTTTTTTGAGCACCGGGAGTCCGAATGAAAATGTCACTCCAACAGAATTGCAACCCTGGAAGATCGGATTCTTCGATCCTTCCATTGCTGCCAGGGGCTCAATGGTGCCCACTACAGTAAGTGGAAGAGTCACTAATGAAGACGGGGAACCGGTATCTTATGCTTCGGTGATCATTAAAGGAACTAATAAAGGGACGATGACTGACGCAAATGGATTTTTTAAGATCACGGATGTGCAGGTCGGCAGTAAACTTCAGGTTAGTTCTGTCGGCTTTGAGAACAAGGAAGTTTCGGTTGCACCCGGTTATATAAATATTGTTTTAAAACCGGCAAGCCAGAATCTCCAGGAAGTAGTAGTTACAGCTTTAGGTAACCAGATTGAAGGGAAAATCGCCGGAGTATCCGTAAATAAAAACAAATTTTCTGAAGAAAAGAGTTCAATTCAACTTGTTGATGTTACTACACAATTTCAACCCACTACCATTGTTTACTCAATAGATGAAAAATATACAATAGAAACTGATGGAAAGACAAACACCATTGGCATCAGGAGTTTTGATGTGCCGGCTGGATATCAATATTTTTCTGCTCCAAAAACTGATCCCGCATCATTTCTCACAGCACAGATACTGAGCTGGCAGGATCTGAATTTGCAATCAGGAGAAGTCAACCTGTATTTTGAAGGAAATTATTTGGGAAAAACTTACCTGGATCTTTCGGGGACAGGAGATACACTGTCACTTTCACTCGGAAAAGACAATGGTGTCAAGGTAACCAGAAAATTGATAAAAGAATTCAGTACCAGGCGCTTTCTCGGTAACAACAGAATAGATAATCGCCAGTATGAAATATCTGTCCGCAATACAAAAAGGGAATCCGTTCAAATAAGAATACAGGATCAATTCCCTGTTTCTGTAGTGAAAGAGATCAGCGTTTCCGACACTAAAGCTCCGGGTGCTGCAATCAATGACGACACCGGAATAGCCACCTGGGATCTGAATTTAGCGCCGGGTGAAGAAAGAAAAGTTTCGATCGGGTATTCAGTTAAATATCCCAAAGACAGAAGAGTGATCCTGGAGTGAGTTATTGATTTCTGGTCATTTTGATCTATTACGGGAAAAGCTTTTGAATTTTTACTTTCTCATAATAACTCCAGAATTTCCTCAATGGTGTCCATCCCTTTGTTCCTTGCATAATACACCTGCATGTCATTATGAAATTGCTCATCGTTGTAATTCTGAGGATCTTTCTTGTGTTTTATGAAAAGGCTTAGTCCGAATTTCGGCCTGGGCCCCCAATGAGCGATCACCTTATAATCATCATCCAGGAAAAGAACCACCGGAATAGATTTGGAACCATTGGTCAGAAAATCATTGATCAATGACGGCTCCTGGTCCCTGTATGTAATTCTGATCTCATTGTTTTCAAAAAACCGGGTGATCACCGGAATGGCAGCGCTGGCATCTCCGCACCAGGCTTCAGAGATAATCAGAATCTTTCCTTTAAAATTTTTCTTAGCCAGGGTTTTCAATTGTTCCGGATCGGGAACATAGGTCTTGCCCATTCTTTGCATCCGCTGCACTCCTAATTTATAATACTCATGATAATCCTTTTCCACCTGGGTCCCGGGCATTTCTGCTGATCTCTTTGCTCTTTTCAGATATTCTTCATAGGTAACAGCATTATCCCAAAACTTTTTTATATCCATATCTTTTTTCTTTAATTCAATGAAATAAAAATATCAGCAACAATAAAACAAAATCCGTCTTTGTTGGTTCATTCACGGCCGCCATATGAAAAACAATATGGTTCCGCATTGCTGCAGACCCATATTTCTTGAAAATAGTATCATCTATTGGTTTTCGATGCCCGGATGATATTTTTTCACCAGGTGAAGCGTATTACGATCGGTGTGGTGCATCGTTTTTCCTGTAGCAGCCAGCTTCAGTATCAGGTCTGATGTATAGCTGAAGGTACCATCGGCATTTATCATGAAAGTACTTTCAAATCCTTTTAATTCTGCCCGCTGCATCAGGTATTTATTTTGCAAAATTCCATAAGAAGGATCACCGGGTGTAGCTTTGAAATGTAATTTCCTGTCTCTTGCTTTGGCATCACCACCGGCAAGAATGGCAATGCCGCGGCCAAACACTACTACACGCATGATCTGACCGGTGGCTTTTTCCCAAAGCAGGTAACCTACTTCGTCGTGAAAAGGATCCATAGCTTCTTCACCATGACGCCAGGCTTTCATCTGGTAGGTCACTCCTTCCAGTGTTTGCTTTCCGTTTTCCTGTGTCGGGATCGGGCGGAACCATGCTTTTTCAAAATAACTTGTTTCAGAAGTTTCATCGTCTTTGTTGTGATAAGAAAGATCAACACCTGTATCTCCCTCCCACTCGCCAACGAGCCAGGTAAGGGGCCCTAATCTCTGGGGTCCTAAGATTTTTTTTGCTGCCATAAAATTGTATTTGTGTTACAAAAAATGAATGAGCCGATCATATTGAGCTGTTGTTTTCAGCAGAGCTGCAAAGGTACAATTATATTAATATAAAAGAATTTGAGACCGGATGTGTAACACAAAAATCAGCATGATCATTTACTCACATTCATTGCATGTTCATTATAAAACCACTGACCTAATTTCATTAGCTTTACCTTTGCACTGCAAACCAATAACCGTATAGAATCGAGCCTGATGATTAAAAAAAATTACGGCTCAAAAACCGAATGAACGAAAATAAGATCCATACCGGAACGGCTCCGAATGAAACGGAATCCCGGAAAGACAGTCATCTCGAGCTGGCCTTTTTATCTCAAAACAATTCTATTGATGCCCGTTTTTTTTACGAACCTATGATCGCTGCCCATCCTGACCTGAATGCAGAATGGCCCGTACGTCTTGGAAATAAAACTTTGAAGTACCCGATCTGGATTTCCAGCATGACCGGCGGAACCGATAAGACCAATGAGATAAATATGCGTTTGGCAAAAGCTGTTGCCCGGTTTGGTTTGGGTATGGGTGTCGGCTCGGTTCGCATCGCCATGGAAGACGCAGAAAAGATCCGTGATTTCAGGCTTAGACCCTTGTTGGGAGAAAATGTTCCTTATTACATCAATTTCGGGATCGCTCAGATAGAGAAAAGCATCAAGGCAAAAAAAACAGATCTCTTTCTTAAAATGGCCGAACTGCTGGAAGCAGACGGGATCATCATTCATGTAAACCCTTTGCAGGAATGGATGCAACCCGAAGGCGACAGGATTGAAAAAGCTCCTATTGATACCATTGAAAGATTCCTGGAAGAAATTGATTTGCCATTAATTGTTAAGGAAGTCGGGCAAGGCTTTGGTTATCAGAGTATGAAGAGGCTGCTTCAATTACCTCTGGCTGCTGTTGAATTTGCGGCAAACGGAGGCACCAATTTTTCAAAACTGGAACTTCAGCGTAACAGTTTAAAGAGCAAATACCTGATGCCTTTTGTTCATGTAGGTCAGACAGCTGAAGAAATGGTGGAGTTGAGCAACCGGCTTGCCGCTGAACTGGGCGATAAAGTAAAATGCCCCACACTCATTATCAGTGGCGGCATCAGGAATTTCCTGGATGGATATTACCTGATCCGCAAAGCCCACATAAATGCCCTCTATGGACAGGCATCTGAAATTCTGAAACATGCCAAAGAATCACAAAGAGCTTTGGATGAATATATCCAATACCAGATTGAAGGACTTTTATTGGCAAGAACCTATTTAATACTAAAAGAGAAAGAAAATAATGAAGGATAAAAAGATCGTTCACGGATTTTCAAAAAAGAGCAGAGATGAAAAGCTGGGATTGGTCACAGAATATCATCCCGATCCCTTAAGCGCTCTGGCCGTCTTCAAAAGTTTTCACCATCCAGATGCGAAAACCCAGAAACTGTTAGAGGAGTTCAGCGAGAACACCATTACCAATTTCCCGTTGCCCTATTGCATTTGTCCCAACATGCTGGTGAACGGACATTCATACATGGTGCCTATGGTGATCGAAGAGAGTTCCGTGGTGGCAGCAGCATCCAACAGCGCAAAGTTTTGGTTTACCAGGGGAGGATTCACTACGGAGATCATCGGCACGGAAAAGGTCGGACAGGTGCATTTTATCTGGAAAGATGATAAAAGTTTATTGCGGGAACGTTTCCCCGCATTGAAAGAATTATTGATCAAAGAGTGTTTTGACATCACTGAGAACATGATCAAACGCGGCGGAGGAATAACCGATATTGAGCTGAAAGACCTTACAGATAAGGAACCCGGCCTGATGCAACTCTACGGCACTTTTGAAACCATTGATTCTATGGGCGCCAATTTTATCAACTCCTGCCTGGAACAATTTGCCGTCACTTTCAAAAAATGGCACGCTGCCCAAAAAGAATTTTCAAAAGACGGGCTGGAGATCATCATGTGTATCGTTTCCAACCTTACACCAAACTGCAGGGTAAGGACATACGTGGAGACCACTTTTGATCAGATGGATAATATGATTAAAGGTGTTTCGGGAAAAGAATTTGCCCGCAGGTTTTACCTCGGAGTAAGAGTGGCTGAGTCGGATCCGTTCAGGGCCACCACTCATAATAAAGGTATCATGAACGGAGTGGATTCAGTAGTGCTGGCAACAGGTAATGATTTCCGTGCTGTGGAGGCCTGTAGCCACGCTTATGCTTCCCGTTCGGGAAAATACACTTCACTCAGTCATGTAGAACTCACCGGTACAAAATTCAGATTCTCTGCAGAGATTCCTTTTGCGTTGGGAGTGGTCGGCGGGTTGACCAATCTGCATCCATTGGTGAGACTGAGTCTTGAACTATTAGGTAACCCATCAGCAACCGAATTAATGGGTATTGCGGCGTCTGTGGGTTTGGCAAATAATTTTTCTGCAGTAAAGAACCTGGTGACGGTCGGCATCCAGCAAGGGCACATGAAGATGCATTTATTGAACATACTGCAGCAATTGAAAATTCCGGAAAACAGGAAAGAAGAAGTGATCGGGTATTTTAAAGACAAAGTGGTGTCGGTATCAGCGGTGCGCAACCTGGCAGAAAAGTGGCATTTGATTGAAGCAGAGAATTAAATCGGGATATGCTGCTGTTTCAGATATGCAAAGTTCATTTCTTAGATCGCAAATGAGAAACAGGCTTATTTCATTTTATTACATCCTAATCTTCCGATCAAATCCCCGATCATGAAGACCATAAAATATTCTGCATCAGGAAAGCTGCTATTATTCGGAGAATACCTGGTCTTGCGAAATTCAAAATGCCTTGCCATCCCTCTCTCCTTTGGCCAGGAACTGGAAATTCACCAGGGAGTTGAAAAAGGAATTCTTATCCGAAGTTTCGAACTGGAAAATTGCTGGCTGGAAATATTTTTTTCAAAGGGCCTGAAGATCATCAGGAGTAACGATAATGAAAAAGCAAGGATCATTCAGAACCTGTTTTCTCTCATAAAAGAAAAAAAGCCTGAACTGTTTTCAAAAGATATTTATTTAAAATTCCGGTTGAATTTTCAAAGACACCTGGGGTTAGGCAGCAGTTCCACATTACTTTCTCTCCTAAGCCAATGGTCAGGGTTTGATCCGTATTATTTACTGGAAAAAAGTTTTGGAGGCTCGGGATATGATATTGCCGCCGCCACTTCCGCCGGCCCGTTTATTTATTCTGCCAATAATAAAATGGAAAGACATTTCGTTTTACCGGAAAGCATCACCCGCCATTTGCTGTTCATTTATCTCGGAAAGAAACAGAAAAGTTCAAAAGAAGTGGCCGCTTTTAAAAACAAGAAGACAACCGGTCAGCAAATTGATGAAATGAACCGTATCGTTACAAAAGCAGCCCGGTGCCATGATATCGAAGAATGGGAAGAACTGATGAATGAAAGTGAGGCATTGCTTTCGCTAATTCTTAAAGAATATCCCGTAAAGGAAAAATATTTCGGAGATTATCCGTACTCCATAAAATCATTGGGAGCATGGGGAGGCGATTTCATTATGGCCTCCTGCCGGAATATTGATGAAGCAGAAAATTATTTTTTGCAAAAACAAAAACATCCGATTTTTACTTACGGCGAGCTGATAAAATAAGAGATGCATAAAGTATTTACGGCAAAATATCCATCCAATATCGCCCTGGTAAAATACTGGGGAAAATATGGCAACCAGTTACCCCGCAATGCTTCCCTGAGCATGACACTCTGCAAAGCTTATACTGAAGTGTCTCTTATTTGCATCAAAAAGAAAAACCCTGAAGTTGAGATTGAATATTTTTTTGAAGGCAGTACCGAACCTGTTTTTTATGAAAGGATCCTTCGTTACATCAAAGGGCAAAAAGAATTTGAGAAACTGGTCAGAAATTATACACTGAAAATTAGTTCCAAAAACAGCTTTCCTCATTCAGCCGGAATCGCATCTTCAGCATCAGCATTTGCAGCTATTGCGGCAGTTCTTTTAAAAGCAAGTAATACCATAAGAGCAGGTCAATTCAACAAACAGGCAAGTCGCCTTGCAAGGCTGGGAAGCGGAAGCGCCTGCCGTTCTTTTTATGGCCCTTTTTCACTTTGGGGAAAGCTGGAAGGAATAAAAGACTCATCCGATGAATATGCGATCCCGGTAGAGAATGTTCATAAAATATTTAAATCTTTGATGGATGCCATCCTGATCGTTGATGATTCTCCTAAAAAAGTATCGAGCAGTAAAGGCCACTCCCTGATGAAAGGTCATCCCTATGCTGCGGCAAGATTCAGGGATGCCAATAAGAACTGCAAAGAGATGCTCTCGGTGCTGAGGTCGGGAGATTTTGAAAACTTTGCTTTCATCACAGAAAGAGAAGCCCTATCTTTGCATGCCATGATGATGACATCCAGGGAGCATTACCTGCTTATCAGATCCGGTACCGTGAAAGTGATAGAAGAGATACTTCGGTACAGAAAAGAAACAGGTCTCCCTTTATGTTACACACTCGATGCAGGCCCTAATGTGCATTTACTATACCCGGAATCCATACGGGAACAAGTTCACACATTTATTCAGCAAGACCTGTACAATGATTTAAAAACAGTGATCTACGACAGAGCGGGATCGGGTGGAACGATATTAAAAGTAAACAATGGAACAGCTTAATTCAAAAGTCCTGTTATTCGGCGAATATGCTGTTTTACATAGCGGCATGGCTTTGATCATACCCTTTGACCGGTACAGCGGCAACCTGGAGTTTTACCAATCGCAGGAGAACAACCATGTAGCTTTGCAATCCAATGAATACCTCCGTAAATTCTGTGCTTTTGTTGCCAGCCACATGGATGAGCAATTTGTACTGGAAGTAAAACGGTTTGAACAGGAACTCCAGCAAGGATTATTTTTCCGAAGCAATATTCCACAAGGTTACGGACTGGGGAGTTCCGGAGCACTGGTAGCTGCTATTGTTTTAAGATACCTGGTAAAAGCAAAGAATCTGAAAGATGAAATGAAAGTGCTGACCTATCAGAAAATGAAGGAACTGAAGAAAAGCCTTGGATACCTGGAATCTTATTTTCATGGCGTCAGCTCCGGGCTGGATCCCCTGAGCATCATTCTGAATGAACCGATTCTATATAAAAATGCACATGACATCATTACTACCAATCTCCCTTCCCCATCAGATGAAAAGAAGAATACTGTTTTTCTTCTCGGTACAGAATATCCGAGAACCACTTCCAGGATGATGAAGCTTTTCAATGACCTGCACAGTCAAACCGGATTCAGGTCAAAATTTGAAGAGCATGTGGCTCATAATAACAATACGGCTATTCAAAATTTCCTTGGCAACCATACAGACAACTTTTATCATTCCGTTCATGACCTGAGTTCTTTTCAACTAAATCACATGAGTGATTTCATTCCTGAACCCCTGCAAAAAGATGTGGCTGCGGGCTTGGAAAACGGCGATTATTTCCTGAAGTTATGCGGTGCCGGCGGTGGTGGTTTCATGCTCGGTTTTACCCAAAACTGGAATACAACCCGGGAGAAACTGAAAGATTACAAGTTGGAAGAGATCTACAGCTATTAATCTTTTCAAATATTTTTTCCTTTCCTCGCCGTTTGTTCATATCAAATGAGCAAGATCATCTTTTACTATTAGACTGATCATGGATTTTGGAATTATAAACCTTTATTTTGCATAAAATTAAAAATAAGGAACTATGAAATTCCGCATAGAATCTACCGGCTACAAACTCAGTCCTTCGCTAAAGGAGTTTGCCACACGTAAATTAAGCACTCTGAACAGGTATTACAAAGACATCCAGGAGATCGAAGTGACACTTCATTATGAAACCAAAGCAGCCAAAGGCGAAGTGAATTGCATCCTGAATATCCGTATGCCGGGTAAAGATGAGTATATCAAAACCAAATCTGTGATTTTTGAAGATGCAATACTGAAAGCTGCCGAAACCGCCAAAAGAAGGCTGCGCATCCGTAAAACACAACTGGAAAAGGCACGCAGGTTAAAGACCCCTAACAGAAAGGTGCTTGCTAAAAAAATGGCAAAGAAATAAACTCTAAACAGTTTATGCAAGTATAAGCCCGTGACAGAATTCACAGGCTTTATAATTTTAGGTGATTATTATTGTTTTCAGATAGCTTCGGGGCGTTTGTAAAACAACTCCTGCGTATTGCAGGACTCATGCATGGATGTAAGGACAGAAGGGAGCGGAGCCGTAAAAACATTGGGGTAATCCACTTCGCCCAACTCCGTACGAATCGGGTAAGCCAGCTTTTCTTCTTCAATGGAAAACCGTGAATCAATACCGGGCTTGTTTCCCCTGGGATCAACACGAAACCATCCGCTTTCTTCGAGGTAAACCGCATTCAGTCCATGCAATGCATATCCCGATTCAACGGTCCCTTTACGCAAAACACGTTGATAACAAAAGCCTGCCGGAATTCCCATTCCTCTCAGAAGAGTTGCCAGTAAATGGGATTTGGCAAAACAGATACCTTCTTTATTCCTGAGCACGTCTTCTGCATTGATGGTGACCAGCTTTTCCTGAGTGTCAAATGAATGATGAATCTCATCACGGGCAATTTCAAAAGCGATCTTTGCTCTTTCTTTCTTCCCAGAAGCCATGGATTCTATCTCCCTGATCTTTTCCTGTATCGCCGGAGTGTGGAACAGGATAACAGGCGGTATCTCTTTCAGGTAATCTTCAAGGTTATTTGATTCCAGGATGAGTTTCATTTTTTGAACCTTTTATTTTAGATGATATAAAAGTAACATTTGATACTATAAAAAGTTCAACAGCCGGATTTTCAGATAACAACTAAAGTTCAATGCTCTGCGAGGCATCCTGCCTCGCAGCATTATTTTATCGCTTAAAGCGATCAAATAATACGAAAATCATACGAAGCTCTTTTCTTCTTCAATCTCAATAATCACGATATCAAATCACCTGGTGCAAGCTCACAGGAGAAAATAAGCTAATAAAGTAATTTAAAATCCGGTTTTTTTTACTAATGTAATAAGGTTAAGGGCTCAACGCTCTGCGAGGCATCCTGCCCCGCAGCATTATTTTATCGCTTCAAGCGATCATATAATACGAAAATCATACGAAGCTCTTTCCTTCTTCAATCTCAATCATCACGACATCAAATCAGCTGATGTAACTCAACGCTCTGCGAGGCATCCTGCCTCGCAGCATTATTTCATCGCTTTAAGCGATCAAATAATACGAAAAACATAGGAAGCTCTTTTCTTCTTCAATCTCAATCATCACGACATCAAATCAACTGATGTAAGCCCACAGGAGAAAATAAGCTAATAAGGTAACCAATGCTCTGCGAGGCATCCTGCCTCGCAGCACTATTTTATCGCTTCAAGCGATCATATAATACGAAAATCATACGAAGCTCTTTTCTTCTTCAATCTCAATCATCACGACATCAAATCAGCTGATGTAAGCCCACAGGAGAAAATAAGCTAACTCAATGCTCTGCGAGGCATCCTGCCTCGCAGCATTATTTTATCGCTTAAAGCGATCAAATAATACGAAAATCATACGAAGCTCTTTCCTTCTTCAATCTCAATCATCACGACATCAAATCAGCTGATGTAAGCCCACAGGAGAAAATAAGCTAATAAGGTAATTTAAAGTCCGGTTTATTTTTACTAATGTAATAAGGTTAAGGGCTTGCTGCTGACACAACCAATAACCAAAAAATTCCAATACCTTATTACCTTAGTAAGATTCTGCGCCCTAAAAAAACCGGCATTATTAGCTTATGAAAACAGAGTGATGATTTCATCCCAACGCTCTGCGAGGCATCCTGCCTCACAGCACTATTTTATCGCTTTAAGCGATCAAATAATACGAAAAACATAGGAAGCTCTTTTCTTCTTCAATCTCAATAATCACGACATCAAATCAGCTGATATAAGCCCACAGGAGAAAATAAGCTAATAAAGTAATTTAAAATCCGGTTTATTTTTACTAATGCAATAAGGTTAAGGGCTTGCTGCTGACACAACCAATAACCAAAAATTCCAATACCTTATTACCTTAGTAAGATTCTGCGCCCTTAAAAAACCGGCATTATTAGCTTATGAAAACAGAGTGATGATTTCATCTCAACTTAAAGTGAGCTTTTAACTGCATACAGCATCTACGCAGTTCTTTAAATTTTATTAGTAAGAGAATACAGCTATTGCTAATTCACCACCCCGGCTTTATGTTCACACAACTTCTCTCCTCTTCTATAGAATCTATCCATCTCATCTTTGGGAACAAAAACTCCTCCTGTTGCCCAGGCAATATGAGTAATGTTCTTTGGATCGAAATTATTTTCTTTTATATAATTCGTTTGCAAAATCCGCTGCGGGCCCATCAGCCCGGCAGTGGCTGAGGGTTCAATAAAAATATTTTGACTCTTGCCGAGCAAATAAAGCAAACGGAACAATTCATCGTCTTCAATGGTATAGATTCCACTAATCAATAATTTGCTTATAGGTGTGGCAAATGCGGAAGGCCTTCCCACGGCCAGCCCGTCAGCTTCTGTTTGGTTGTCAATCCCCAGGTCATGAACGCTGATCTTTTCCATCTTACCGGTTAAAATTCCAAGCAGTACCGATGGTGAATGTGTAGGTTCTACAAAAAAGCAATGAACATGATCGCCGAACACCTGCTTCAATCCGAAAGCAACACCACCAGGAGACCCCCCTACTCCGCAGGGAGAATAGACAAACAAAGGATGCTCTGCATCCACTTTTATCTTTTGTTCATCCAGTTGCTTTTTCAATCTTAATGCGGCCACGCTATACCCGAGATACAGGTACTTTGAATTTTCATCATCTACAAAATAACCCTTCGGATCAGCGAAAGTGGCACGCCTTCCTTCAGTGATCGCTTCACCGAAGTCGCCCTCAAACTCCAGCACGTTGGCACCCTTCGATCGTAAAAGATTTTTCTTCCACTCTTTTGCATCAGAAGACATGTACACCGAAACCCGAAAACCAAGCTTTGCACTGATGATGCCAATACTCAATCCGAGATTTCCGGTGGATCCCACTCCGATAGAATACTGCCGGAAAAAGTTCCTGAATTTTTCGCTGTCAAATACTTCATAATTATCACCCGGCTTCAGTAACCCGTTTTCCAGAGCCAGTTCTTCTGCATAATGCAATACTTCAAAGATGCCCCCTCTTGCTTTGATGGAGCCGGCCACAGGCAACTCATCATCCCTTTTTAAAAACAACCAGCCTTCAATTTTACCCTTTTGCCTTTCATTGAATAACTTTTTAAAAGCAGATATTTCTTCAAGACCGGATTCAATGAACCCTTTGGTGCTTTTTAGTTCGGGGAATGCCTTTGCGAGATATGGGGCAAATCTTTTCCATAATGCCTCCGCATCCTGCATGTCACGTTTGTTAAGCGGCAAAGACCTGATCTCACCCATTTTTTTCCGGTAAGGATTGATCCAGGTAACAGGTTCCAGCTTAATGATCTTTTCCAAAAGAGGATACTGCGAGATCCATTTGTCTAAGTCTGAGAAGGCCATAGTATCAAAATTTTTAGAGAATAATGCATTGTCTTCGTCATGAAAGCATCCGTAACAAAGTTACCTGTGACTAAATTGATTTACAATTTTAGTCCAGCCTTTCAGGGGGCTAAGACATTCTTTATGAACTCAGCATGTGAATATTTATAACAGGAAGTGCCTGAGAAAGTTTTAATTTTGGCAAGTTTTTACACAGTAATTACAAATTTTAATAATAAATCATAGAATCTTCAATCAATTATGAGCTACACAAAAGCAAAATCAGTTAAGGAAATTGCAGTAAACGGGAAAAAATACCGTTACTGTTCTTTAAAAGACCTGAAGGGTGTGAGCATAGATCATCTTCCTTTCAGCATCCGCATTCTCCTGGAAAACGTGTTAAGGAATTATGACGGTTTCAGCATCGTTGATGAACATGTGGAAACTCTTCTTCACTGGACACCTGAAGCCGTTGATAAAGATATTCCTTTTATGCCGGCACGCATACTGATGCAGGATTTTACCGGAGTGCCTGCCGTTGTGGACATGGCTTCCCTGCGTTCCGAATTTGTCCGCCATGGTAAAGACGGGCAAAAGATCAATCCCGCCATACCTGTTGACCTGATCATTGATCACTCGGTGCAGGTTGATTATTACGGGACCGATTATTCATACGACAAGAACGTGGAGCTGGAATTTGAACGCAATAAAGAAAGATATGAGCTTTTGAAATGGGCTCAGAAAGGGCTGAGCAATTTCACAGTCGTCCCTCCGGGAATGGGTATTTGCCACCAGGTAAACCTGGAATATCTTTCCAAAGGGATCATTGCAAGAGACGGATGGCTTTTCCCTGACACACTGGTGGGAACCGATTCCCACACACCAATGGTGAATGGCATTGGTGTTATTGCATGGGGTGTGGGTGGAATTGAAGCAGAAGCTGCCATGCTTGGCCAGCCTATCTTCTTCACTTGCCCGCAGGTGGTAGGATTGAAGCTTACCGGAAGAATTCCCGAACAATGTACCGCAACAGATATCGTATTATCCATTGCCAACCTGCTCCGCAAAACAGGAGTGGTCGGAAAGTTTGTGGAAGTCTTTGGCGACGGATTGAAACACCTCACTGTTACCGACAGGGCTACGATCGGGAACATGTCGCCTGAATTCGGATGCACCGTTACATATTTCCCCATTGACGAACGCACTCTTGAATACATGCATTCCACCAACCGCACTCCGGAGCAGATCAAAATAGTGGAAGAATATTGTAAAGAAAATCTTTTATGGAGAACCGGGAATGAGAGTATCAAATACTCGCAGGTGGTGGAGCTGGATCTTTCCATTCTGGAGCCAACGGTTTCAGGACCTAAGCGTCCGCAGGATAAGATCCTGGTAAAAGACCTCGGAAATAAATTCTGCGAGATCCTCAAAGGAGAATTCAACCGTGAATATCAGCCGAGAGAACAAAGAGAAGAATTTGCCATGCTGGTGGAAGGCGGATCGGGTACTGAATTCACTTTCGGCAAAGTGCCGATCAGCGGGCAATCAAGGTCTGAAGTGATACCTGATGATAAACACCATTCCGTTCGCATCAAACAACCCAATAAAGAATTTGTGCTGAGCGATGGCAGCATCGTGATTGCTGCGATTACCAGTTGTACCAATACTTCTAATCCTGCCGTGATGGTAGGAGCCGGACTCCTGGCAAGGAATGCAGTTGAAAAAGGATTAAGAACAAAATCATGGGTGAAAACATCATTGGCTCCCGGATCAAAAGTTGTCACTAAATACCTGGAGCGTTCGGGATTGAATGTTGACCTGGATGCTTTGCGTTTTCAAACTGTAGGTTATGGTTGCACCTCCTGTATCGGCAACTCAGGCCCTCTCCCTCCTGCTATTGCAGAAGCTGTAGATAAAGGTGAACTGATCACTGCCTCTGTACTTTCTGGAAACAGAAATTTTGAAGCAAGAGTGCATCCGCAGGTAAAAATGAACTTCCTGATGTCGCCCATGCTGGTGGTTGCCTATGCTTTGACGGGCCGTGTGGACGTGGACCTGATTAATGACCCTATTGATTTCGATCCCAATGGCAAACCGGTTTACCTGAAAGATATCTGGCCTTCCAGGGATGAAATTCAAAAGACCATCAATGAATGCATGAAACAGGGAGATTTTGAAGAAGTGTATGATGTGATCTTTGATGGCTCCACCGATTGGCAAAACCTGGAGGTGAACCTTGATCAGAACTTTGAATGGAATGAGAATTCCACTTACATCAAAGAAGCTCCATTCTTTGAAAACCTGAAAGCTACTCCTGATCCGGTGACGGACATAAAAGGCGCAAAAGTTCTTTTATACCTCGGAGATTCAGTAACCACAGACCATATCTCACCTGCGGGAGCTTTCAAGGAAGATTCTGCTGCAGGAAAATACCTGGTAGAAAGAGGAATCACCAAAAAGAATTTCAATTCTTACGGATCACGCAGAGGAAATCATGAAGTGATGATGCGTGGAACGTTTGCCAACGTAAGGATCAAAAATAAGATAGCAGGTAAAGAGGGCGGGTATAGCCGTCACATTCCTTCCGGCGAAGTGAATACCGTGTATGATGTAGCCATGAAATATAAAAGTGAGAACACTCCCCTGATCGTTCTGGCAGGAAAGGAATATGGTTCAGGTTCATCACGCGACTGGGCAGCCAAGGGAACTTTCCTTCTGGGGACCAAAGCAGTCATTGCAGAAAGTTTTGAACGTATCCACAGAAGCAACCTCGTTGGAATGGGCGTGGCCCCTCTGGTATTTACCAATGGCCAGAACGCAGTTTCACTCGGATTGGATGGAACAGAAACATTCAGCATCATCGGGCTGGCTGATAATCTGACGCCTCACAAAGTGCTGGATGTAAAAGCCGTTCATTCTTCCGGTAAAGAAACAAATTTCAAAGTGGAAGCCCGCCTGGATTCTGCAATAGAAATTGAATACTATAAAAACCAGGGAATCCTTCAATATGTATTAAGAGATTATCTGAAAAAGAACTAAACCGGTTTTCTCCAGAAGCAAAAGCTCCGGTAAAATGGAGCTTTTGTTTTAATCAGTAAAAAGGAATTCTCTTCTTCATCAAAAAACTTTAAGAGAATGGTTAAAACAACAGGTGTCCATCTCATCTTTTTAAATATAACAAACGAATGACCAAAGAACAGACCGGGAAATATTTTGAAAGAATAGGATTGGATGTACAACCGAAAACTGATCTTGCCACACTTGCGGGGATACAGCAACGGCACACTTCTGTGATACCTTTTGAGAACCTGAATCCTCTTCTCAGGATACCGGTGGAACTATCGGATGATTCAATTTTTCAAAAATTAGTGATCTCTCACCGTGGTGGATATTGTTTTGAACACAACATCCTGCTCATGAATGTCCTTAAAACGATCGGTTTTGAAGTAAGAGGTTTATTAGGCAGAGCCGGAGAAAAAGAGTATAGTGTGGGAAGAACGCACATGATACTCCTGGTTTCTCTTGACGGGAAACACTACATCGTGGATACGGGTTATGGCGGCCTGGTGCCTACAGGCCCTTTATTGCTATTGCCTGATCTGGTTCAAAAAACTCCCAATGAAGATTACCGGCTGATCAATTTTGATGAAGGATACCGTTTGGAAATAAATCTTAACGGAGAGTGGAAACGGCTTTATGATTTTGATCTGCAACAGCAGGTCTATAAAGATTATGAGGTCGGTAACTGGTACACATCCACCAGTCCCTATTCATCCTTCACTAAACGACTGACCGCAGCCCGATCGGATGAGCATTGCAGATATACAATTAAAGGACAGGAATTCACACGCTATTTTAAAGGAGGTGGATCGGAAAAAAGAAATGTAAATTCATTGGAAGAAATGAAACAGGTTCTCGAAAATGATTTCCTGATCAACTTATCGGGATTAACAAACCTGGAAAGGCTAATGATCCAATAAAGAATAATTATTGAGCATTGAGTATTCAGTATTGAGTATTCAGTATTGAGTATTCAGTATTGAGTATTCAGTATTGATTTTTTAACTTAATACCGCTTCACACTTAGTGATACCTTCTTATTTACGCTCTCTCTCCCACCGGTATTCCCCACCTGTTCATATCCGATAGCTCAAAATCTTTTTGATACTTCACCGGAATTTCTCCATGCAACATTGATCCGACTTTTACCGAAGGGAAAATTTCTTCATAGGTGATCATTTCATTAAGCGAAACCCTTCTGTAAATATGTGACCTTGTTATATTCTTCATATCATCCAGTCCGGAAGCGCCGAGCAGTTCTACAAAATTCTTGATCGTGCCGGTGTGATAATTGGCAAGCCGGACCTTTTTATCGGCCACATCCAATCCTATCGTTAATCTCGGATCCTGAGTGGTGATGCCTGTCGGGCAGCGGTTGGTATTACACAGCAATGCCTGTATGCAACCTATCGCCATCATCATGGCCCGGGCAGAGTTACAGGTGTCGGCTCCCAACGCCATGGCCCTGGCAATATGAAAAGCTGAAGTGATTTTTCCGGCAGTAATGATCCGTATGTGTTTTCTGATATCCAGCCCATTCAGAATATTGTGAACAAATGCAAGACTGTCCAGCATGGGTGCACCGAGGTAATTTGAAAATTCCTGAGGAGCAGCGCCGGTGCCGCCTTCGCCTCCATCCACCGTTATGAAATCAGGATAAGTATCCAGGTGGATCATTGCTTTGCAAATGGAGATAAATTCAGATTTATGCCCGATACAAATTTTAAAACCTACAGGTTTTCCTCCCGACAGTTCTCTGAGCTTACTGATGAACTGGATCATTTCCAATGGTGTACTGAATGCCGTATGAAATGGCGGTGAAACTACTTTTGTATGTGGTGGCACATGCCTGATCTTTGCAATCTCTTCTGAATTTTTTGAAGCAGGTAAAATGCCTCCATGCCCCGGCTTGGCGCCTTGCGAAATTTTCAGTTCTACCATTTTCACATTCGGATGCAGCGCTTTTTCTTTAAACAAATCAGGGCTGAAATTTCCATGTTCATCCCTGCACCCGAAATAGCCGGTACCGATCTGCCATATAAGATCCCCTCCGAATTTCAAATGATGTTCACTCAATCCTCCCTCACCTGTATTTTGGGCGAAGCCGCCAATTTTTGCACCTCCGTTCATTGCCTGCACTGCTTCTGCACTGAGCGATCCATAACTCATCGCTGAAATATTGAGAATGCTTGCCGGATAAGGTTGTTTGCAATCTTTATTCCCGAACATCACTCTCGGATCCTGGTTCAATGTATCAAATGCTTTGGGTGATACTGAATGACACATCCATTCATAACCTTCAGCATACACATCGAGCTGCGTGCCGAAAGGAATGGTCTCTAATTCTTTTTTGGCCCGCTGGTATATGGTGGAACGGTCCACACGGCTGATCGGCCTTCCGTCAATATCCGATTCAATAAAATACTGATACATCTTAGGGCGCAGGTCCTCCAGCAAATAACGAAGCCGGCCTGCCAAAGGGAATATCCTTCTCACTGCATGCCTTTTCTGGATCATATCCTGGTATCCCAATATGGTAAAAAAGAGAATAATACCAAAAAGCACCCACCAGTTCTTGCTCATAAATAATGAAAGCGCAAGGGAGATGATCAACAGCAGAGTTGAGATAACTACAAATTGTTTACGCATGATGAACAGAAATTATTTATTTGAAAGTTATCCATAAAAATAATGTTTTTATCCTATCAAAAAAGGGATACAGTATTTCCCGGAATAAGCGTTCATAATTCATAAAATCTCTGCATTTATCTTTGCCAATATTTTGAATCTTTATGAATCATCCACCCTACGATCCATTCAGGTCAATGTCGTTTTACGGAGATACTTGTTTCCTTACCGGTGAAAAGATCGCTGACAGAAAGGAAAACAAAGTGCATGCTTTGCCTGAATGGTTGATAGACCGGTATAACCTTGATATTGCCGGCATCACCATGCTGAACGGTAACAGGATGAAATACCGGGACATGTTGCTCCCTGCATCGGAAGACGTGATTAAAGCCATTGAGAAAATGGATGAGATCACAAGAATTGCTTTTGAGCAGGGCCATGATGCGGTCATCAAATTGCCGAAGCTTACTTTATTTCAGTGGATGGCAAGAGTTTTTTACGGAGTACTCTACCAGGATTTTCTTTATGCCATCGGGCTGCATGGCAAAAAAGGTGAAACATTTCCTGTCTCCGGTTATATGAAAAAGAAGTTGAGCAATCTTCTCTTCATGATGCATTCACTGATCCGTCCCGTGCAATTTATCAATTTCTCTCCCTGGTCCATAAAATGCTACCGGGTGAATATTTCAAAAGATGTACTCAATTATAAAGACGAAACACATCATTTGAATTTTTGTCTTGGCATGAACGGGTTTGGCATCGTTGCCTGCCTTCAGGACAACGGAGAAGTGGAAAAATACAATCATGACATTGTTGAAAAGATCGGCGATACCATGCTGCACCCTGCACAGTTTGAAGAATTGTACGGAAGGTTTATGTATGCCAACTATCTGAGGCGTGATGTTTCCGATTATGTTTTAAACGAAGAAGGCGATACGCTTGTTTTCAGTTTACCTGAAGATCCGAATAAAAATCTTCCACGTTTCGGTGAATGGCAGGATAAAACTTTTGCACAGGTACTGACCAATCTCTGGCAGCCCTGGGGCATACCCATTGAAAAGATCTATAGTTTCCCCAACTCACCGATCAGTTACCTGATCAATGAGAATACGAATGAATTCATCAGGCCCGAACAGGTTGATTTACCTTTTTAGAAAAATGATGGGTTTACCCCCACCCCGGTAAGGGCAAATAGTACCAGCTTGTAATCTTATCTGCTAACTTTGCATCAGAATCCTTTATCACAAGATGAGCAAAGCAAAATCTTTCGGGAAAAAAGTCATTGACTTCAACAGGGATCTCAAATACAACGGAAAACTGCCTCCCAACTTCAAAGTGCTGAATCCTTTTTTCGACAACCCCGAAACGATGGAGGTGATGACTCAGTTTTACAATAAGTTTTACAACGATACAAAAAAAAGGAAATTCATCATCGGCATCAATCCCAGCCGTCATGGCGCAGGCGTGACCGGAGTTCCGTTCACTGACACAAAAAGGCTGGAAGCTGTTTGCGGCATTAAAATGCTTTCAGCACACACGCATGAGGTGTCTTCTGTCTTTTTATATGAAATGATTGAAAGTTTCGGAGGGCCGAAAAAATTTTACAGTAAATTTTATATTAACTCTCCTTTCCCTCTTGCCATTGTCCGGAAGGCAAAAGGCGGTATCTGGCTGAATGCAAACTATTACGATGATAAAAAGCTTTTTGAAAGTGTAAAAGACTATATGATCGAATCGCTGCAAAAACATATCGGGCTGGGGCTGGATACATCGGAAGTATTCATACTGGGCAAAAAAAATGCAGACTTTATTGAAATACTGAACAAAGAGAAAAAGCTGTTCAAAAAACTGACCATACTGGAGCATCCGAGATTCATTCAACAATATAAATCGAAAGATAAACAGTTGTACATTGATAAATACCTTCTGGCACTAAGCCGGTAGCTGATTTTTAAATCATTTATAATAAAATGTCATCACCGGAAAGACATACTGTTTATACCATCGGCCATTCCACTCACAGCATTGAGGAATTCATCAATATGCTGCATTCATTCAGCATTGAACACCTGGTTGACATAAGAAGCTTTCCTGGCTCAAGGAAATTTCCACAGTTCAATAAAGAAAACCTGGAAGCAAGCCTTAAAGAGAACGGAATTGAATACACTCACATCAAAGAGCTGGGCGGCAGAAGGAAAGTGAAAAAGGATTCAAAGAATACACGATGGAGAAAAGATTCGTTCCGGGGATATGCCGACTACATGGAAACGGAGAATTTTGCAAAGGGCATTGAAAGATTGCAGGAGATCGCCAAACAACAAAATACTGCTTACATGTGTTCCGAAGCAGTGTGGTGGCGCTGCCACCGGTCCATGGTTTCCGATTACCTGAAAGCAAAAGGATGGAAAGTATTGCATATCATGAATGCAAACAAAGCGGATGAACACCCTTACACTTCACCGGCAAGAGTTGCCGGCGATCATGTTTTTTATTCTGATGAAGATCTTTTCACTGAAAATACAGATCATGAAAACAAAATTTAAAGTCGGCGACCATGTAAGCTGGAACTCCGAAGCAGGAAGAGTATCCGGCATTATCACCAGGGTGCATACTAAAGATTATAACTACAAAGGATACACCCATCATGCATCGGATGAAGATCCGCAATATGAGATTAAAAGCGATAAGTCAGATCATATTGCCGCACATAAAGGATCGGCACTGACTTTATTATCAAAAAAATAAAATGGTGCACAACAGATCAAGAATGGGATAACGAGATAAGACATTATCTGCATTAATTTATCAGATAATATGCTCCGGCGCTTTGGGATTCAAAGGCCTTACCACTATTTCATCTATCAGCATGTTATCCGGCGTTTGCAGAATGTGAATGATGCTGTTGGCAAGATCGGATGGATGCAGCATATTTTCATGAGGTTCTATTCCTGATGTTTTGAAAAATCCGGTTTCAATGGAACCTGAACTAAAACAGGTGACTTTTATATTGTATTGTCTTAGCTCAAGCAATAATGCCGCACTAAAACCATGCACTCCGAATTTTGTGGTACAGTAAGCAGCGCTCTTCACTCTTCCGATCTTTCCCAGGATGGAGCCGATATTGATGATATGGGAAGAAGTTCCCTTTTGTTTCATCAGGGCAGCTACCCTGGAAGTGATATAAAACATGCCGTTGAGATTAGTGTTTACCATTTCCAGCCAGGTGCCCGTTGTGGTTTCATCAATCTTATGAAACGATCCCACTCCGGCATTATTGATGAGAATATCGGGACAATGCGTAGCTGAAAAGTTATCCTTGATCCATTGATCCACTTTGGCTTCATCGGTTATATCCAGTTGCGCCGGATGAAAGTTTTCTCCTTCCTCCTCTTGAATCTTTTTCAGAGTGTCAGCATTCCTTCCTATACCATAAACCATCACTCCATTGCGGATCAGAGCTGAAGTGATGGCTCTTCCCATGCCGCCGGTGGCGCCGGTAAGAATAGCTATTTTCTTATCGAGGATCATAATTCGGGAAATTTAACAACAACTGATTGAATAATGTTCATTACCTGATCTGTTAATCCAATGGCGCCCTTGTCGTGACCTCGATCCTGTTCCATCCGTTTATTGCCACCACTGCCATAATCACTGCTGCCATCTCTTTGTCGGTAAGGTGTGCAGCAGCTTCGTTATAGATGTGATCCGGCACATGATCATTGGCGATCAGTGTCATGGATTCAGTCAAAGCCAGAACAGCTCTTTCTTTTTCCGTATAAAGATCTGTTTCCCTCCACGCATCCAGCAGGAACAACCGTTGTGCAGTTTCCCCGAGCTTTAAAGCATCACGGGTGTGCATGTTGATACAATAAGCGCATCCATTGAGCTGCGATGCCCTTGTTTTGATCAGCTCAAACAATTTTTTGTCCAGCCCGCTTTGAGCAATATATTTTTCCAGCCCGAGCATTGCCTCAAAAGCATCCGGGTCTGCTTTTGCTAAATTGATCCTGTTCTCCATGTTTGAATTTAATTTTTACAGATAGTGCTAAAGTTCAGATAAGCGCCACAGCGTGAAAACATTTAGTTTGTTTCATACCATTCCAGTCTTTTGGGCCTTAGTGCAGCACGGACCTGATCTACTTCGTTTTCATCCACCACCATATAAGAAGTGGCATATACATCTGAAATATTTTCTATTCCCGTAATCTCATTTTTCAGCTTATGCATTTGAATAAATTCTAAAAGATGATGTTCATAATGTTCTGCGATCTTATGAGCATCGGGCCCCATAAAATCCCAGGTCAGTTTCACTTTTTTCTCCATGAAGAGGAATTTTGGCTGTTACTTCTTATCAGATTAAATTCATTTCACTATTTCATCATAATCAAACCCGGCTCTTTTTAATGCATTCTTTGCTGCTTTCAATGCATACCCCGCTTCATTATGCGGATGTACCGGTACTTCAGTTACTTCTTTCAATTGGGCTAATAATTCCTGTGTTTCACTCTCTGCCAGTTGTTCACATACGTCATACATGCCTCCCGGTTCTTCTTCAAGAAGATCATGTTTTTCCAACACATGCCGGATGACTTTAATTACGTCGGGGCCCGGAGGCACCACCATCAAAGCAGTTAATGCACCGTGATCCAACCGGAGTTTGGCCGCAAGAGGCAAAGGCATACCTCTGTTTGCTTTCTGTGCAGCAGGGAAAAGAATCTTTTCTTCCATTTTAATATGTTTCAGAAGGCCGGTACGGAAATGATGGTAATGATCCATTTGGATATCATTTATATTCTCCGTTGCCTTATCCAACAACTCTTCGATCCTGCGATGGTCGTTTGTAAAAAATTCGTATAGCGGTTTATTCATGCCTGATAAAAATCTTTAGCGCTGTATATTGAAGCGTCAAAGAAACAAAAAATAAAACGGAATAACGTCACGGGAATCATTTTTCTGCTTCATCCATTGCATCCAAAGCGATATTAGCGTGTGCGTAGGCAGCCCCTGATCGCATTTCTGCTGCTACCCATATTGCTTCCATGATCTCTTGCTTTGTTGCGCCTTTCTTCAATGCCTGCGGCACATGAGAGCGGATGCAATAAGGACATTGCGTAACGTGGGCCACTGCCACTGCAATAAGCTGTTTTGTCTTTTCATCCAGAACACCTTCTTTAAAAACTGTTCTGCTGAAATTTCTCCATGCTTCGATCTGTTTCGGAGCCAGGTCTGCTTTCCTCTTGGCATTTTCCGGAGATGCCAGTGGATATAATTCTTTATTCGTTGTCATAACAATTTCATTTTAAATTTTTCAACATATTGAGACTACTCTGTAAATTCTTAAACATTTTTATAAATTACTTTTCCAGTACAGCATCCATGCTGATAGGGAATTTCAATGCTTTACTTACCGGGCAACCTCCTTTTGCTGCATTGGCGCACTCCATAAATTTTTCTTTGGTGATGCCGGGAACTTTTGCTTTCAGTGTCAGGTGAGAACCGGTCAGTTCCAGTTTGGATGGATCCATAGTCACTTCCGCTTTTACATCAATTGAATCAGGAGTAAATCCTGCCTGGCCCAGTATAAGGCTCAGCGCCATTGCAAAACAACCTGCGTGTGAGGCTGCCAGCAATTCATCGGGGTTGGTTCCTGCACCATCTTCAAAACGTGTCTTAAAAGAATACGGGCTCTTTTCCAATACTTTGCTTCTGGTGGAAAGATTCCCTTTACCTTCTTTGATCGAGCCGTTCCAAACGGCGTAAGCGATGTGTTTTTTCATAATTAATTATCATTTAGATGTAAAATATCATTTCAGTTTTTTTCAGCTATAATAGCAAATGAGGTCAGTTGCTTCTCATATCTATTGAAAGTGTTCCTCATATCCAGTATCTTCCGCTTTGCATCCGGATGAGTAAGTATGTTGAAACCGATCTTCAGCGTTCTGAAGAAACCTTCATCAGCAATCATCCTTTTCCATTTCAAAAGGTACATCGGGTTTTCTTCCACACTTTTTATTTTGAATCCTTCCTTCTCCAGAAGTGTACACCATTCTGATTTTGTCAGCGGTCTTGCATTTACTTTTATTGCTTTTGCCAGGCTCTTCTGCACCTCTTCTTTAACTCCGGCGTCAATACTCTCGGGAGTAAGTCCGAGCTCGTGAATACCATAAAGTCCTTTTGGTCTCAAAATCCGGTAAGCTTCTCTTATAATTTCTGATTTACGATGATCGGGCTGCATCGTGAGCATTGCTTCGCCTACCACTTTGTCCACGGAAAAACCAGCAAGCCCTGTATCTGCTGCGCTTGTATTCACCACGCAATAACCATTATTATTGATTTTCTTTTGCAAAAGCCCTGCAGCTTCTTCATTCAGTTCAATCCCTGTATAGCTTCTTGGTTTTCTTTCTATCAGGAGCGAAGCGGTATATCCCATGCCCGGTGCAAACTCAACAACCTTGTCCTCCTTTGTTATGTCAAGACTGTTGATCAATTTCAATGTAAGTTCCTTCCCCCCGGGACGAAGAACCCTCTTCCCCATCTTTGCCAATAACCAGTGGCCCTGCTCGGTATTGATCGTCTTGTTACTCATAGAAATTTACTGATATGCAGATCTTATTGAAATTTGAAGCATAACAATTCAAAATTAGGATTTGTTTGAACCGTCATTGAAAATCTGTCAATGAAAACATCCTTATTTTCCGATTTGATTCATCTTTTTCCTTTTATAGTAAACAAATGCTTTCAACAGGAGATGATCGCAAATAATTTTCCCACTTACATTTAAACATTGTCAGGCAGATGTAAAATTTTTTTTCTGTAAAACAAATTCGTCCTGGGATCTTACCTGACTGCTTAAGTGAACTGTAATTACCCTGAATCATAAATCATTTACATTCGCAGCATGCAAGCACTCACATTCGCCGGAAAAGAGATCATTGAATTCAGCACCGTCAAAGACCCGGAAATATTGAAACCGACAGATGTCATAGTTAGGATAACGCTGGCAGGAGTCTGCGGATCCGACCTTCATGTTTATCATGGAAGGGAAACCGGCCTGGATCCCGGCACGGTGATGGGGCATGAATTCACCGGCATCATAGAAGAAGCAGGAAGCGAAGTGAAAAATTTTAAAAAGGGATCAAGGGTGCTGAGTCCCTTCACCACTTCCTGCGGTGAATGTTTTTATTGCCGGGTCGGACTCACTTGCAGATGCATTAAAGGAAACCTGTTTGGCTGGGTGCAGCATGGGCATGGACTGCAAGGCGCCCAGGCAATGTACATCAGGGTGCCGATGGCAGACAGCACACTGCTTCCGCTCAGCAACGACCTGAATGAAAGAAAAGCGCTTTTACTGGGAGATGTTTTCTCTACCGGTTATTTCTGTGCAGACAATGCTCATATCACACCCGAAGCAGTCAGCGTGGTTGTAGGTTGCGGTCCTGTGGGCCTGATGGCAGTGACTGCGGCAAAACACCTGGGTGCTGAAAAATTATTTGCCGTGGATGTGGTTCCCGAACGGCTTGCCTTAGCAGAACAATTCGGCGCCATTCCGCTCAATGCATCAATGATGGATGTAAAAGAAAAGATCCTCAACGAAACTGATGGACGTGGTGCCGACAAAGTGATGGAAGCGGTAGGCTCCGACAAAACATTAAGGCTTGCCTATGACCTTCTGCGGCCGGGAGGCATCATATCATCGGTAGGCGTACACACAGCTCCTCATTATGCATTCTCTCCGGCAGAAGGATATGATAAAAACATCACTTACAAGAATGGCCGTTGCCCTGCGCATTACTATGCAGAAAAGCTCTTAAGAGAAGGAGTTCCCCAGCGTTATCCGATTGAAAAGATCATCACTCATCAATTTCATTTAAAAGACGGCGCAAGGGCCTATGAGGTCTTTGATAAAAAACTGGATAACTGTATTAAAGCCGTGCTCCTTACCGAATAAGAATATCTTTTGCAATTATAACTTACATTTGCATCCCGGTTTCGGGTGGTGGCGCAGCCCGGTAGCGCATTTGCATGGGGTGCAAGAGGTCGCTGGTTCGAATCCAGTCCACCCGACTAAGTCCGCTGGTTTTTACTGAGGCGGACATTTTAATGAATTTTTCACTTCAGTGAATAATGTGGTGAAAAATTCGGGCAGTAGCGCAGCCCGGTAGCGCACTACGTTCGGGACGTAGGGGTCGCTGGTTCGAATCCAGTCTGCCCGACTTTTATAAATGATCTTTTTTTACACTGGCGCATCCCGATTCATCGGGAGGGTCGCTGGTTCGAATCCAGTCTGCCCGGCTTTTTTTGATCTTCCTTTTATGCCAACGCATCCCGATACACCGGGAGGATTGCTGGTTCGAACCTGGTCTATAGCAAACTCAAGCTATTTTATGGATTTATTTCATTATAAAAAGCCATTTTTTCTGAATCCTTTACAACCTTTATCTTCGCTTTTTAATGAACATCCTCATTAAGCAAGCCAAAGTCGTTGATCCCTCCTCTCCTTTCAACGGTCAAACCACTGATATTTTTATTGAGAACGGTATTATAAAAAAGACCGGGAAAAGTTTATCACTGAAAGCAAATTCAGTCATAGATATAAAAGGACTTCATGTTTCTCCCGGATGGACGGATGTGTTCGCTCATTTCTGCGACCCCGGATATGAATTCAAAGAAACACTGGAGACCGGAGCACAGGCTGCAGCAGCAGGCGGATATACGGATGTAATGGTCATTCCCAATACCAAACCGGTCATTGACAATAAAGGGCAAATAGAGTATATCATTCAAAAAAGCAAGTCGCTTCCCGTAAATATTCACCCTATCGGGGCCATCACAAAAAATATTGAAGGAAAAGAACTGGCCGAGATGTATGACATGAAAGCCAGCGGCGCCATTGCTTTCAGTGACGGAACCCAAAGCGTGCAATCCTCAGGACTTTTGCTGAAAGCGCTTCAATATGTAAAGGCTTTCAAAGGAACCATCATTCAACTTCCTGATGATAAAAGCATCAATCCCCACGGTTTGATGAATGAAGGAATTATCTCCACTCAATTAGGTCTGCCTGGACGACCTGCCATGGCCGAAGAGCTTTTCACCGAAAGAGATATTGAACTGAATGATTATGCGGAATCAAGATTGCATATAACCGGGATAAGTACACAAGGATCTATCAATTTCATCAGCAATGCCAAAAAGAAAAAGATCCCGGTAAGTTGTTCCGTCACCCCTTATCATTTATTTTTTTCAGAAGAAGAAATGAAAAGTTATGATACCAATCTTAAAGTTAACCCTCCATTAAGAAGTATGGCGGACAGAAATGCTTTGAGAAAAGCAGTTATGGATGGCACGGTGGATTGCATTGCCACGCATCACCTGCCTCATGAATATGACAGTAAAGTTCTGGAATTTGAATATGCCAAACACGGTATGGCTGGACTGGAAACTGCCTATGCCGTTTTGAATACCTGTTTAAAAGGCATAACACAACAGCGACTGGTAGAACTGCTTTCTTTGTATCCCCGGAAAGTTTTCGGGATGGAACCACTTTCAATTAATCAGAATAAAAAAGCAAGCCTCACATTATTTTTACCCGGAACCCCGTGGACGGTAAAAGCAGGAGACCTGCATTCACGTGCCAGGAACTCTCCTTTTATCGGCAAGAACCTTAAAGGAAAAGTGATTGGGATAATTAATAAAGACCGGGTAATTTTGAATGATTAAATAATTTGCAATGGAGCCAAAGAAACCCCTCAGCCACATCGTTGCCGGATTGATCATTTCCGGAGTACTCATAATTTTTTCTCTCATAATATATTTTCTCGGTTTACAGAACAGCTGGATCAATTATCTTCAATACGGGATCATAATTGCGGGGCTGGCAATCTTTATTAATTTATATGGCAATGCTAAAAACAACAATGTTTCATTCGGAAATCTTTTCTCGTATGGGTTTAAGACCACTGCATTCATTGCCTTGCTCGTCATCGCTTTTTTCGTGATCTTCTTTCTTGCTTTTCCGGACGTAAAAGAAAAAGGATTTGAAGTAGCACGCCAGAAAATGGAAGAACAGGGTAACCTTACCCAGGACCAGATTGACCAGGCAATGGGAACATTCAGGAAAGCATTCTGGGTTATCACCATTGGTGGAATCATTTTTATTTACGCTGTTGTTGGTGCTGCCGGTTCGTTACTGGGTGCCGCAATCACTAAAAAGAATCCAACCACTCCGTTTTCTTTTGACCAACAGAACAGGCAATAATGGATCTGTCCATCGTCATACCGTTACTGGATGAAGCCGAATCATTGCCCGAGCTTGCTTCATGGATCGAAAAAGTGATGCAGGAAAATCATTTCAGCTATGAAATAATATTTATAGATGACGGCAGCAGCGATAATTCCTGGGAAGTGATCGGGAAACTGAGAGAAAAGAATCCCCATATCAAAGGAATCCGCTTCCAGCGCAATTACGGTAAGTCGGCAGCTCTGAATGAAGCATTCCGTGTCGTTCAGGGTGATGTAGTGATCACCATGGACGCCGATCTTCAGGACAGCCCTGATGAAATACCGGAGCTGAGAAAGATGATCCTGGAAAACAGATATGATGTAGTAAGCGGATGGAAAAAAAAGAGGTATGATAATACGTTGACTAAAAATATTCCTTCCAAATTTTTCAACTGGGTCACACGCCGCATGTCAAAGATCAGGCTGCATGATTTTAACTGCGGATTGAAAGCCTACCGGAACAAAGTGGTAAAAAGCATTGAAGTATATGGAGAAATGCATCGCTACATTCCGGTGCTGGCAAAATGGGCGGGATTCAAAAAGATAGGAGAAAAAGTGGTGGAGCACCGCCCCAGGAAATACGGAAGATCAAAATTCGGATGGAGAAGATTTGTAAATGGATTCCTGGACCTGATGTCCATAACTTTTGTCGGGAAATTTTCCAAGCGGCCCATGCATTTCTTCGGCTTATGGGGCACATTATTTTTCCTGATCGGTCTCGGTATTTCTTTGTATCTCATTATTTCCAAGATCATCAATTTTGATTTCGGGCTAACCAATAAACCGGGATTTTACCTGGCATTGACCGCACTCATCATAGGAATGCAATTATTCCTTGCCGGTTTTTTAGGAGAACTGATCAGCCGCAATGCCCCGGGGCGTAATTCATATAACGTGGAATCAAAAATCGGATTCTGATGGCAACAGTGGTCATCATAGGGCCCGGCCATCCGTTGCGGGGAGGATTAGCCACATTCAACCAGAGATTGTCAACTGAATTTACCCGTAACAATTACGATTGCACTATTTATTCTTTCACCCTTCAATATCCTTCATTTTTATTTCCGGGTAAAACACAATACACGGATGAGCCGGCACCTGAAGGGATCAGCATTTATCCTGTCATCAATTCCATCAACCCCTTCAACTGGGTAAAAATCGGGAACCGCCTGAAAAAAGAAAAGCCTGACATCATTGTGGTCCGTTACTGGCTTCCTTTTATGGGGCCTGCACTCGGAACAATTTTAAGAAGGGTAAGAAAAAATAAACACACGAAGATCATTTGTATTGCCGACAATGTTTTGCCTCATGAAAAAAGGCCGGGAGATAAAATATTCACCCGGTATTTTTTAAAATCCTGCGATGCTTTCATCACCATGAGTGAAAAAGTGATGCAGGACCTTCGGGTATTTCAGAAAGATAAACCCGCACAACTGATAAGGCATCCTCTTTATGATTCTTTCGGAGAAATCATTTCTAAAGAGGAAGCAAGAAATAAATTAAATATTAATAAAGAAGATCCGGTGATCCTTTTCTTTGGCTTCATCCGTAAATACAAAGGCCTTGACCTGCTATTGGAAGCCATGGCCGATGAACGGATCGGGGAAAAGAAAATAAAACTGATGGTTGCCGGAGAATTCTATGAAGATGAAAAACCTTATCGTGAACTGATTGATAAATTAAACATATCCGACCGGCTGATCCTCAGAACTGATTTTATTCCCGATAGTGAAGTGAAATATTATCTATGCGCAGCAGATGCCGTGGTGCAGCCCTACCGCAATGCCACGCAGAGCGGAGTGACGCCATTGGCTTATCATTTTGAAAAACCGATGATCGTTACCAATGTGGGTGGACTGCCTGCCTTGGTGCCCGATGGCAAGGCCGGTATAGTCGTTGAACCTGATCCAAAAGCGATTGCAGAAGGGATCTTAAAGTTCTATGCTTTAGGAGAAAATTATTTTATCCCACATCTTCGTATAGAGAAACAGAAATATAGCTGGAATAATTTAGTGGACGCTATATCTGAGTTAGCTGTACAATAATAAGTATCTTTACAATATGAGTACTTCTGATATACTTAAAGAAATACATCAGCTTCCGTTGAATGAAAAGCTTTTTTTGATAGAAAAAGCTCTGAAAGGAATTTTGCGACAAAACTACATACAACAAATGACCATAGCAGCAGAAGAATTGGGGAACGAATATAAAACCAATTCAGAACTTACCGCTTTTTCAAACTTAGACTGGGAAGATTTCTATGAAACAAGGTGAAATCTGGCTTATTAACCTGGATCCGACAATTGGAGCAGAGATTAAAAAAACAAGACCTGCAATAATTGTAAATGATGACGCATTAGGAAAATTACCGCTTAAAATAATTGTTCCTGTTACTGATTGGAAAGATCGTTATTCAATTGCACCCTGGATGATAAAAATTGAACCAACGTCTTTAAATAGCCTGACAAAAGTATCTGCGGCAGATTGTTTTCAGGTCAGAAGCGTAAGCCAGGAACGATTTATAAAAAATTGGAACCGTTGATGACTTTCTTAAATCAAAAATACAATCAGCGCTTTCTAAAGTTTTATCAATTGAATGATGATTTACCGAAGTAAAGCTCCGCTCAGAATTGGCTTAGCAGGCGGCGGAACGGATGTCAGCCCGTACAGCGACTTGTATGGAGGAGCTATATTAAATGCAACCGTTTCACTATATGCTAATGCAACCATCGAGCCATTGGAAGAAAATGCAATTATACTGGAAGCTATTGACCGGGATGAAACAGAACAATACAAGTGGGATACTCATTTGCCTGTCAACGGAAAACTGGACTTGCTGAAAGGAGTTTACAACCGTATTCAGAAAGATTATGGAATTACCGGGATCAAAGGCTTCCGGCTTTCAACATACGCAGATGCTCCGGCGGGTTCGGGGCTGGGAACTTCATCCACCGTTGTGGTTGCGATCATTGGTGCATTTACGGAAATGCTGAAGCTGCCATTAGGTGAGTACGACATTGCTCAATATGCTTACGATATTGAAAGAAAAGATCTGCAACTGGCTGGTGGAAAACAGGACCAGTATGCAGCCACTTTTGGCGGCGTGAATTTTATGGAATTTTATGCAGGCGATAAAGTGATCGTGAACCCGCTGCGCATAAGGCAGAAATATTTATTCGAATTGGAAAATAATTTACTTCTTTATTTCACTTCCACCAGCCGGGAATCAGCCGAAATCATTAAAAAGCAGAGTAAGAATGTAACTGAAAAAAAAGGCCGCCCCATTGAGGCAATGCACCAGTTGAAGCTTCAGGCACAGATGATGAAAGAAGCGCTGCTCAAAGGGAAGCTGAACGATTTCGGAGATATTCTTGATTTCGGTTTCCGTCAAAAAAAGGAAATGGCAGAAGGCATCAGCAACAGCCTGATGGAAGAGATCTATGAAACAGCCAAAAAAGCCGGAGCTACCGGCGGAAAAATAACAGGAGCCGGCGGTGGCGGATTTATGATATTCTATTGCCCGGGTACAACCAAGTATCAGGTTATAAAAAGCCTGGAAAAATTCGGAGGGCAACATAAAGATTACAGGTTTGTTGAGCATGGCCTGACCACATGGACAATGTAGAACCATGATCTGAAAATTTAAAACGATCCATCAGTATGAGTGAAAAAATTAAAAAAATAATCACAGCTTCAATTGAG
The DNA here is from genome assembly GCA_002066995.1 of Sphingobacteriales bacterium UTBCD1. Classification (GTDB taxonomy): domain Bacteria; phylum Bacteroidota; class Bacteroidia; order Chitinophagales; family Chitinophagaceae; genus UTBCD1. The sequence continues at coordinate 88,386 of MWTC01000035.1, read as the reverse complement.
ACAAAGCAAATGGTTTTACAAAGCGATGAATTGATCCATACAATTGAAAAAGTGGTTGATACCATTGTAAAAGCATTTAAAAACGGCAACAGGGTTTATTTCTGCGGCAATGGGGGAAGCGCAGCCGATGCCCAGCACCTGGCAGCAGAGTTTTCGGGGAGGTTTTATACCGACCGCAAAGCATTGCCGGCCGAAGCGCTTCATTGCAATACTTCATACATGACTGCAGTTGCCAATGACTACAGTTATGATGTTGTCTATTCCCGGATCATTGACGGCATCGGGGAAGAGGGTGATGTGCTGGTAGGGTTGTCAACCTCGGGAAATTCAAAAAATATTCTCAACGCATTTGAAACGGCCCGAAATAAAAAGATCACAACAATCGGATTTACCGGGTCAACAGGAGGTAAGATGAAATATCTGAGCGATCACCTGGTCAATGTTCCTTCATCTGACACACCGAGGATACAGGAAAGCCATATTCTGATCGGGCATATCATCTGCCAGTTGGTGGAAGAGAATTATTTCAAAGATCTGTTGCATGATTAATTTACCGGATCGCCTTGATTATAGCTCAACAATATTCAAATAATTCAACAACCTAACGATCATCAATGGTCAAGGAAGCGGTCATTTTAGCAGGAGGATTCGGAACAAGATTAAGGGATGCCGTTCCTGATCTTCCCAAGTGCATGGCTCCAGTTAATGAACAGCCATTCCTTACTTATGTCATCCGGTATTTGCTTTCTCAGGGAATTGAAAAATTTATATTTTCTCTCGGATACAAACATAAGTTCATTGAAGAATTCCTGGAAACAGAATTCCCGACCATCAATTACCAATGCTGCATTGAACATGAACCGCTGGGCACCGGAGGAGCTATACGGTTTTCTATCCAAAAAACAACAGGAAAAAATGTACTGGTGCTGAATGGAGATACGCTTTACAAAATTGACACTGCAGGTTTTTCCCATTCTCATCAGGCCAATTCAGCTCTTTGCAGCATTGCCCTGAAGCCGATGAAAGATTTCGACCGCTATGGAGTGGTTGAGTTAGGCGACGATAACATAATAAAAGATTTTAATGAAAAACAGTTCTATCCTTCGGGACTCATCAATGGAGGAATTTACCTGATCAACCGTGAGGCTTTCCTTCAAAAAGAACTTCCGGATAAATTTTCTTTTGAAAAGGATTTTCTCGAAAAAGAATTTATGAATAAAACCATTTTCGGTTTTGTCCATGACAATTATTTCATTGACATCGGCATACCCGGAGATTATAAAAGGGTGCAGGAAGAATTAAAATATCATGCACCTGACCTGGACAAAGTGGATAAAAGCTGGACCTTGTTTATTGACCGGGATGGCGTCATCAATCATGAAAAGAAAGATGATTATATCCGCAACTGGCAGGAATTTCATTTTTATGACATGGCGAAAGAATCACTGGCAGCTCTCTCAAAAAAATTCGGGAAGGTCATTATCGTCAGCAACCAGCGGGGTGTGGGCCGTGGCCTTATGACGGAAGAAGACCTCATCCATATCCACAAGAATATGGAAAAAGAAATAGCAGAAGCCGGCGGGCATATTGATAAGATCTACTATTGCAGCAGCACCGACATTAAGGACTTTTGCCGTAAACCCAATCCCGGGATGGCGCTGAAAGCAGAAATAGATTTCCCTGACATCTCATTCTCACATTCCTTGATGGTTGGTAACAATTCCAGCGATATGCTTTTCGGACGGAATGCCGGAATGTTTACGGTCTTTTTAAAGACGACCAAACCGGAGCAGGCATTGCCTCATCCGGATATTGATCTTAGTTTTTATTCCCTTATAGATTTTGCCAGGGCCTGCCGTTAAGCAAGAAATTTCGGCTAATCTGAAATTTAAAGGATATTTTTCCGTTATATCTGATGCTCATTGCTGAAAGAATTAATAATTTATTTGGAAAGTACCCGGCATTGAGGTGTGTATTAAACTGTACTTTTGGATAATAAATTCAAATAATCCTGGTGAAGCAAATTATCCGTTCAACTATTTTTTTTCTCTGCCTGGCGGCAGCCTGTTCCTTTTCATCACAGGCTCAAAAGATCAGCGGAACAGATCTTGGCAAACTTCAGTTAAAAGAAGATTCGTTGAAATTTTTAGCCAAAAGTCTTATAACAGACAGCACTGTTGCCGGCAGGATGCGCTCCGACAGCTTATTCGTCAGGACACTATTAAGAGCGCTGGAGATTAAAAACTCTTTTTATTTCCCTTTTGATTCGGTGATCGGTATTTCCAAACTTTATGCCCCGGATACCACTTTCCGCATTTTCACCTGGTCACTTTCCCTCGATGAAGACGGTTATTATTACCGCCAGCGTGGCGCTATTCAATCCCCGGCTGCAGACGGATCACTGAAACTGATACCGCTTCGGGATTATTCTGAATTCACATCAAACCCAATGGATTCTGTCCGTACCAAAGACAACTGGATCGGTGCGGTGTATTACAACATGATAAAGACAGAATACAGGGGGAAAAAATATTATACCCTGTTCGGCTACGATAATAACAGCGCCATGAGCAATAAGAAATGGATCGAGGTACTCACTTTCAACGATAAAAAAGAGCCTCTTTTCGGGGGCCCTTATTTTACATTTGACCGGGACAGTATTCCGAAACCGCCACAATACCGTTTCAGTATTGAATATAAAAAAGATGCAAGCACTCTGGTAAACTATATCAATGACCTTGGAATGATCCTGGTGGATCATCTTGTTTCAGAAACAAACGAACCTGAAAACAAATGGACCTATGTACCGGATGGCGACAATGAAGGCTTCAAATGGATCAACGGCAAATGGGTTCATGTCAATAAAGTGTTCAATCAAAAGCTAAAAGACGGCCAGTTTCCCATGGATAATCCTCTCTATGATAAGCAGGGCAATCCTGACGAAAAGAAACTTAAAGAAAGTACTGACAAGAACAAGAATAAGTCAAAGACCAGGAAGAAAGACAATGACAATGATAATGACGATCCGCAATAAACAGTTGATTGATCAGCGGTAAGAGCACTGATTAACTGGTTCTCTTATTTTTTATTAAAGTTCAGGCTTGTTTTTAATTCCTTCATTGATTACCGATAGAATTCTTTTTCGCTCTTCTCCTTCCAAAGTCAGCCTTGGAGCTCTGACATATTCGGATCCGATACCTGCCTGAGCAGCTGCCAGCTTGATATATTGAACCAGCTTTGGATGAATATCCAGTTCCAGCAAAGGCATGAACCAACGATAGATCTTTGTTGCCTCTCCGATCTTTCCCTGCTTTGCCAATTCATAGATCGCCACGGTCTCTTTAGGAAAGGCACACACCAGTCCTGCCACCCAGCCATCGGCGCCCAGCAACAGTTCTTCCAGGGCAATAGTATCCACACCACATAAGATCTTGAACCGGTCACCAAAACGATTTCTCATTTTGGTTACATTGCTCACAATCCGTGTGGATTCTTTGACAGCATTAATATTCTTACACGATTTCAGTTCTTCAAACATATCCAGCGTCACTTCAATTTTATAATCCACCGGGTTGTTGTAGATCATGATCGGCAGCTTTGTGGTTTCCGCCACTGCTTTAAAGAAGACAACTGTTTCCCTGTCGTCCGCTTTGTAGCGCATGGGCGGCAAGAGCATTAATCCATCAGCGCCCCATTTTACAGCATTTGCAGTTTGCAGGATCGCTTCTTTGGTGGAACCCTCTGCAATATTCAATATCACCGGCACTCTACCTCCTACTTTCTCAACGGTGAACTTCACCAGCTTCTCTTTTTCGGATGCAGTCAATGTGCTGGACTCTCCTAAGGTGCCGCCCAAAACAATTCCATGCACTCCGGCATCAAGTTGCGCATACAGGTTTTTTTCAAACATTGCCAGGTCCAGCTCATCGCTTTTCGAGAACTGGGTGGTGACAGCAGGAAAAACTCCTTTCCATCCAAATTTCATATTAATCAGTTTTAATTTTTTAAAGATAAGATTCTTTCTTAATCCAAACGGGATTTGCAATAATGAACTGATGAAATTGATCAACGTAATAATGGCAAGCGCTTTTATCAAATCCCGCATTTGTTTCTATGACAGGAATCTTTATTGAGTAAACGATCCCGTTATTTGAGAAACAGTGAATTCAGAATGCAACAAATATTCATGCCAGCCTTTATGGAATACTGCCAGGCCTTACAGGAAAATATTTTTTGTGATTCACACCAGGCCGGCAATAATATTTGTTATTACTACTTACTGACTATGAATACTACCGTGTGCTTCTGGAAGCCTTGCAGCAGTAAGATTATCAAAGCGGCGCATTATAAAAAAGAGACTAACTGAATAACTGCCGCATCATTTAATAGTCCGGCGAAAAATCAAAACCGTCTCAGGGCGATCAGCCCGGCGCTGATTGCTAATTTTTTTGTTACCCTGCCGGGATTCAAAAATTATTACTAAAACCTGATGAGCGGTCATCATCAATCAATAAAAAGATTTAATTTGTGCCTCTATTTAATGAGTGATGCAACTAAAGGATTCAATAAAAAGAACAGTAAGCCTGTTGTTATTCCTGGTCTTTGCATTCAGCATCACACCCAAGCAATGGATTCACAAACTCATATTTCAGCACAAGGACGTTTATACCGTTTGTACAGACGGAAGTTTTAAAACACACCTGCATCAAACCGGCTTTCACTGTGAATTAAACAATATCATCGTACTATCTCCATTTACTTCGGATGTAAGCGTTACAGAAGCCGAAGTGCCGTTGATACATTCTCTCTATTATTCTCCTATCGAAAAAGATGCTGATCCTGTTTCATATTTCTTTTTTAATCTCCGGGGCCCGCCTGCAATTGGTTGATTGAATTTATTCAATCATTTTTCATAGAGAAATCAGTTTATGCCATAATTGCTCTAATGATTTATGCAGCAATAACAGAAATGACATAATGAGAGGTTTATTAAAGGAAAGATGTATCTGTATTTAACCACAATTAATCAGGGATGAAATATATACAAGCAGGAATTGTTACAATTTTGCTCTCAGCAATATCACTTTTATCAAATGCCCAGGGAACAGACAGCGACCACCAGTTACAAATAAATCGCAGTATTGCAGGATCTTTATCAGGCAAGGTGACAGACAAAAGCAATAATTCTCCCCTGGCGGGAGTCACTATATATATCCCCGACCTGAAAGTCGGCGCTGTAACGGATGAAAAGGGTCAATACACACTGAAATATTTACCTGCAGGGAATTTTCTTGTGGAAGTAAGAATGATCGGTTATAAAACAATAACAAGAAATATTACTTTCTCCGGGGATGCAGTGGAAAATTTCGAACTCGAGATCAGCGCTGTGGAAGAAGGTGAAGTGGTGATAACGGGTACCACCAAAGCCACACAGATAAAAAGAAATCCTGTACCTGTCATTTCCATCAGTCATGATTTTCTATCAAGGAATCTCAGCAGCAATATCATTGACGCTATTGCAAAAGTGCCCGGCGTCAATGCTATTACCACAGGCCCCAATATTTCCAAGCCAATCATCAGGGGACTTGGGTACAACAGGATACTCACACTGTATGATGGTGTAAGGCAGGAAGGGGAGCAATGGGGCGATGAGCACGGAATTGAAGTTGATCAGTATGGCATAGACCGTGTTGAAGTAATTAAAGGCCCGGCCAGCCTGAGCTATGGTTCCGGCGCCCTTGCCGGTGTCGTTAACCTGATTCCTTATCAGCCGGGTCCCGGTGGTAAGATAAAAGGCGATGTATTGGCTGAGTACCAGACAAACAACGGAATGTTTGGCGGCTCAGCAATGCTGAGCGGTTCTAAAAATAATTTTGAATGGATGACAAGGCTCTCACATAAACAAGCCACTAATTACCGGAATAAATATGACGGCAGGGTGTACAATACGGCATTCAGCGAGAATGATGCTTCCGGGTCTTTCGGCTTACATGGCAACTGGGGTTTTTCTCACCTCAACTTTACTCTGTTTGATGATTTGCAGGAAATTCCGGACGGAAGCCGCGATTCAGCAACGGGGAAATTCACCAGGCAGATAACAGAAGAAGATCTGTTCCGGCCCATAGTACCTGGTAATGAACTGAGGTCATACAAGATCACTACCCTGCACCAGCATGTTCAGAATTACCGTGTTTATTCTGCAAATAGTTTTTCTGCAGGGAGTGGCCGCTTGCTCTTCAATCTCGGCTACCAGAGAAGTGTACGGCGTGAATTCAATCACCCGGAATTCCCTTATACGGATATTGCCGGATTATACCTTCAGCTAAATACGTTCACTTACGATGTAAAATATGTCTTTCATGAATTAAACGGATGGAATCTTACTGCAGGAATTAACGGGATGTACCAGCATGACAATGTTGAAAAAGGAACGGAATTCATTATTCCGTCCTATCACCAGTTTGATGCCGGGCCTTTTGTGTTGCTTAAAAAGACTATAAATAAATTAGATCTTGCAGGCGGACTTCGTTTCGATAACCGGTCCTTCAGGAATAATGAACTATATACAAAACCTGATCCCGTCTCCGGTCTTGAAAGAGCGGTGTATGGTGCAGATACCTTAAATGCGGATCATCTGTTTTATAATTACAGCCGTAATTTCTCAGGCTTCTCTTCCAGCATCGGATCTACATACAATTTCAATAAAAGATTTTCGGTAAAAGCAAATATCTCCACAGGTTTCAGGGCGCCGGATATTTCCGAGATCTCTGCAAACGGAGTACATCCCGGCACAAACATGTACCAGATCGGCAATAAGAATTTCAAACCGGAATTCAGTTTACAGGAAGATGCCGGGTTTGCTTATTCCTCATCGAAATTCGTTGTTAATTTCAGCGTATTCAATAACCGTATAAGCAATTACATTTACAACCAGAAACTACTCGGGGTAAACGGCAGTGATTCGGTAATCGTTGCCGGAAACCAAACCTTTGAATTTCAGCAAGGCAAAGCGGATCTCTATGGAGGTGAACTGAGTATCGATTTACACCTGATACCATCGCTTCATTTTGAGAACAGTTTATCGGCAGTCTATACAAGAAATAAAAGCGCTGATGCAAAAATTTCTCCGGACAGCAGCCGTTATCTTCCTTTTATTCCTCCGTTTCACGGCAATTCAGAATTGAGATATGATTTTCATTCAAAATCAAAACACCTCACGGATGGATTTGTAAAAGTGCAGCTTGCCTATACGGCAGCACAAAACCGGGTGTACCTGACCGATGACACAGAAACCCCTACCCCGGGTTACACTTTGTTTAATGCAGGCTTTGGGTCAACGTTCACTGATAAAAAAGGAAAGAAGCTTTTTACTGTTTCCGTTATGGGAAATAATTTAATGAACACCGCCTACCAGGACCACCTGAGCAGGCTGAAGTATTTTGTATGGCAAACGGCTTCAGGTTATAAAGTGCCGGGGCCAAAAGGAACTTATGGAATATACAATATGGGAAGAAATATCCAGTTACGGATTGATATTCCGTTGATGTTTGATACAAAATAGAATTTTATTTGCTGAATAATGAAATTGCATAAGACCAAATTCTGCCCTGAATTGTTTTTTAAAAGACTTTTTTGCCATCCGGTATCTGGGTAACATGATTTTATTGATTGCACCGGTTATTATACCGGCCCTGTGTTTATGAAAAGCAACCTAACTATTGTTTTATAAACCTGAGCCGGGTGAGAACGCTTTTTTCATCTATCAATATAAAATATATTCCGGGGGATAATCTATTTGCTGAAATAGAAGTTTTATTTTGAGAAATTGTTGCTTTGTAAACGACTGATCCCACACTATTTACTATTGAAAGCGAAACCGGTTTTCCGGAATAAGGATAAAATACATTTAGCTCAGATACTACCGGATCAGGAGTAACTTCCGCTTTAATCCATCCATTGTACACCTGCCTGACCTCGCTCAAAGTAAACCGGTTATCCATATCTACTTCCCGGATCCGGTAAAAATTATTTTGGTTTGAAGGATTTGTATGCAGCCATTGATAATTTTTAGGAATATCACTGTTACCTGCTGCTGCCATTTGTGCAAGCATGTTAAACTGGATTCCATCCGGGCTGTATTCAATCACAAAATGATCCGTATTCACCTCGGTATTGGTGGACCATTGCAAAAGGATCCCACCGGTATTTTTTGCTGCAGAAAATTTTAACCCTGTAACAGGTAAAATGCTGGAAATAGAAATGGTTCTGTTTGCCGAAAGATATACTAATGGATCGGATGCAAGGCCTCCGTATTCTACTACATATCCCAGCGAGTTATTGGGAAGGTCATTCCATTTACCCGGACTTCCTCCGCTTGAAAAAATTTCCGCATAATCTTCACTGCCACCGGAGTTATTAGGTTCGCCGGCATTCCAGTTCATAAACTTCCCGCTTACTGCTGCAGGACTGTTATTCCCGTTTGAAAAATTAGTTCCTATCTCCCCCACAGGTCCGGTCACCCAGTACCAGTGCCCTTCTGCAGCAGCTTGGTTTGGATAAGTCGTGGTGCCGGTAGCAGCATTAATCTGAAGATAATTATCACTGGCTCCTATCCAGGCATCAGCCCCAAGCTTTTGTCTGATAAAATCATTTTCTGCCTGGGAGGTTATAGTTGCCAGGTATCCATACAGACCAAGATAAGTTTTTGCAGCAGCATTGGTTTTTGCAGTCGTCCAGGTTGCTGCAGTGCTTACGTATTCGTAAAAATGTCCGTTGTTGGAAGCAACCAGATTTCCTGCAGAAAAAGTAATAACCCTGTTCCCGATCACATTTGAGGATGACGTAAACTGAACAGTGCGTAACAAATTTTGCCAGTTAGAGGCTGAAGTAGTACCGGTAAAAGACAATACCCCGTTAGTGGCATTGTAACTTGAAGTAACTCCTGAAGGTAAAGCTCCGGTGTAAGATAAGGCATCACCGGATTGAAAATTTGAAGAAATGGTAACCCTGGTATCTGTAATAGCTCCGGCGCTGTAAACCAATAAACCATTATCAACCGTAAAGGCAGGAGAATGCAAGAGATAAACAATAGAAGAAGCTGTGGTTTGCAATGAAGTGGCAATCATTACCACATTCCGGCTGTAAGAAAGATTTACGGCCGGATCACCACTCATACCTCCATATTCTACAACATATCCCAAAAGAGCAGTGTTGGAGAGATCATTCCATTTACCTGAGGCTCCACTGGAATATATTTCACCATAATGTTCAATGCTTCCTGAATTGTTGGGCTCACCTCCGTTCCAGTTCATATATTTCCCACTCACTACAATTGGACTATTATTCCCATTTGAGAAATTGGTTCCGATCTCTCCAACAGGGCCGGTCACCCAATACCAATGTCCCTCCGACGCAGCCTGGTTAACATAAGTAGAAGTGCCGGTGGCTGCATTGATCTGACTATAATCATCGCTGGCACCGATCCATGCATCAGCTCCTAATTTTTGTTGAATAAAATCATTTTCTGCCTGGCTCGTAATAGTAGCCAGGTAACCTTTCAAGCCATACAAGGTCCGTAGGGCAGCCTCAGTCTTTGCATTGGTCCAGTTATAAGAGCCTGATATGTATTCATAAAAATGTCCCGTACCCGAAAACTCCAAAGCATTTCCAAGATTGTAAGTTATCGTACGCTGAGATGTAGAAGAGGAAGTAGTACGGAATGTTACCGTTCTCAATAAGGCCTGGTAATCTAATGGAGATGCATTACCGGAAAATGTCAATATGCCGGTTGAAGAATTATAGTTTGCAGATACGCCGGAAGGTAAAGAACCGGTATAAGTTAATATATCTCCTGATGAAAAACTGGTGGACACACTCACTTTTATACCGTCAATATTGCCGATGCCCGTAACTACTATTCCATCATCCACTGTAATAGCAGAAGCATTATTTGCAACGGAAGCTGATGTACCGGAACCTGAGATATTGAATTGGGAGAATGATGCAAGACCGGAGATCAATCCAAATAGAGTAAACAAGGTTTTCATAAATATGGTTATTAAATTTTAAGATATTGGTAAGATAATAACGTCCTGCACCATTTTTATTGTGAGAATTATTCACTTAATTGCTTCAAAAAAGAGAGAAACAAATGACAATCAAAAAAAATTATAAAAAAGTATTAGCCCGCATAAGCATATACGCTTACAGAAATCATATTGAAAAAAATTATACTTACAAAAACTAATATATATACTGAAAACTAATAGGCAAACTGATTATAAAGACCTTTTCAAATTATAACTTCAAATGACCGTCCCGCAACCTATACCTTTTATCAGCGATTCACTGCTCTTACCTTTTGTTCTGTACCAATCGGGTGAAGAAATTATATTCCGTTTTCATGCAGAAAAAAAATTCGGAGCCCGGGATCATTTCTGGCTGCCTTATACCCGGCAGCGTCAGCTAAAAAAGTGATTTCAATTATATCCCTGTAATTAAACTGAAAAATGAAAGGCAGATTTAATTCTTTACCCGCTCCTCAGAATACAAATTTCGGAAGTGGCGGGGAACTTCCTTAAGAATCAATTTAAATAACCATTCGTAATAATTAAAATAAGTTGCATAAGCAACCGGTGTAGTAACGGCTAATCAACGGTAGCCACGGCCCGAATAACATGAATTGCTATCAGACCTACTACCTGTTTATTAAGAAATTAAACTGCTTCACCGAAGATGTATCACGGTAAATTGTAGTGTGAATAAAAGCGCCTGAGCCGAAATCTATATCCACTCCGCAGGAATCCTTGTATAAAACTCCCTTATGCGGGTATACCGTTCCATTCACCGTAACTTCAAAGGAGAAGTTATTACCGGAAATTTTTCCATTGTCAATACTCACCTGCCCCACGGGTGAATCAGCGGTACCCGTAAGTTTCTCATCATTGGTAATAAAATTATAGGCAACGTCCAGGTACGTGCCATCGGGAGTTGTGATTGCACCCGTCCACCTGCCATCAAGAGGAGAGGTAAATACCAGCAGGCAAATGAAGCAGAAGAAAAATAGTGCAGGAGAAAATAATTTCCTTGTCATCGCATAAATAATTTGACCGGGTTAAGCTACGATTTTTTCTGAAGTTAAAAATGAATTTTATTTAGATGATTTTTCAAGGGTAATGGACAACAATTAAAGAACTCAGAGGGCATTCTTACAAAAAAGGCTTCCCGTTTCCGGGAAGCCTTTTACATCTGTACAAAAAATTTTTACTTCAGGTTTTTAGCAAGATGCTTCGCCATGTCAAACATGGATACTTGTTTTTTCCCCCCGAAAATTGCTTTCAGCTTTTCATCTGCATTGATCATGCGTTTGTTTTTGCTGTCCTGCAACTTATTCTTCTTGATATAAACCCACATCTTTTTTACGACTTCAGTGCGGGGTAATGCTTTGCTTCCTACTACTTCAGCTAATGCAGCACTGGGAGTAAGAGCTTTCATAAATGCAGCAGAAGGCTTGCGTGCAGATTTTTTCTTGGCAGGTTTTTTTGCTTTTTTAGTAGCCATTTTGTTGTTGATTTTTAATTTGAATTTTAATGGGTTTCCCCCTGTCGGGAGCAAATATATAGGATTTCCATTGGGAAAGTAATGGGCTTCATTGGTAATTTATCCACTTTTTACAAGGAGATCATCCGCCAGGCACTGACGATCCGGGGTGAAGCTTACTCCTTTCAAACAGGCTAAATGTCCGTTCCTGCAAGTTTATTTTCCCTGAGTTGTCCAATCATAGTTCCGGGTATCGGCATCCGGCACATGATCTCCTCCCAAATGGATCTTGTCAATCTTCTTTCCGGTTCTGATCTCTATAGCGACAGTAGTATTTCCCTTTTCCCATACCCCTATATTTCGATGAATCTTCTCATTGGTATTGTCAGAATAATAAACGGTAAGATCCACAGGTACCGGTTTATTCCCAATGGAACTAACCTTTACCGAATACCCGCTCCCCTTACTTTGAACCGAACTGATGGCAAGATCAGGATAGCCTGTATCAAAGAACCATTTCTTCCAAAACCAATTGAGGTTGCGACCTGCCCCTTCATTCATGCTATAGAAGAAATCATTGGGCATGGGATGTTTTCCGTGCCAGTTCTCAATATACTTGTGAAGCGCTTTGGTAAAGAGGGCATCTCCCAGCAGATCCTTGACATAGAGGTAGCCCATGGCAGGCTTGGGATAAGAATTGGTAAAATAGCCGCGGTTCAATTCGGTGCTTGGAGTGACGATGGGCAGGTCATATTCATCACCTGCAGAGGCCGAAACTGCAGAAACTCCGTATAGATCTATAATACTGCTATCTATCATTGGTGAGATCAGCCATTCCCCGATAGTGGCTCATCCTTCATCCATCCAGGCACGTTGTGTTTCGTTTATGCCCATATAAAAAGGGAACATGGTATGAAAGATCTCATGATCGGTAAGTTCTATGCTTTCGGCAACATCTTCGAGAGGATTATCATTTACCATCATCGGGTATTCCATCTGGCTTAATCCATCTACGACCGTCTCATGCGAATAAGGATAGGGCCATGCCGGAAAAACATTACTCATGACCTCAATGGTTTTCCGGGCATCATTCACCACCCTGAAATAATCTTTATGCTTTGGGTTAAAAACTGCATCTACTCTTGTCCTCCTGCCTGTTTCGGGATCAACCACCAGGCTTGTGGATTTCCATATCTAATGATCGCTGACGGCGAATGCACAATCGGTGACATCATCCGCTTCAAAGTGCCAGGTGTTCTCCGGCTTATCCGTGGCTGTGATCCCACCTTTTTTCAGATCGAAGCTGTCAATGATAGTGGTGACTCCGTCATTCCCTTCATCCTGTTGCAATCTTTTACAAAATTCCGGGGCAAGAACTTCGTTGCAGTTCTTCAGATCGCCGGTTGCCCATACAACGAAATTCTGAGGTACGGTAATTAAAGTATTGAAATGGCAAAAATCATTGTAAAACTCCTGCGTTCCCGTATATTGATTCATATCCCAACCGGCAATATCATCATATACGGCAATGCGTGGAAAGAAATAAGCAATGAAATCAGCTCCGGATTCTATTTCACCGGTACGGTTATGAGAGCCCTTGTTCAAAGTATAATGGTAACTGATATTAAAACGGATATTCTTACCTTTTCCAATATCAGGTATGCTAACCATCATATTAGTCCCGTTGGCAAATAATTTTGAAACATCAACCGGCTTCCCGTCTATGCTCATCTGATCTATGACCAAACCTTCGGAAACATCATCCGGGAAGATCATCTTGCTTCTTAGCGATCCTTTTTTATAAAAATTCGGGAACAACTTAAAATTAATAAGATGTAAAACGTCAGGGCTGTTGTTCGTATAAACGATCTCTTCACTTCCCGTAAGCAGCCTTGTTCCGGGGAAAAAGTTCACATGAATAGTTTATTCTGCAGAATTTTACCAGTAGTTCACTCCCGGCGCTCCGGTTACAGACCTTGTTCCTTTCTCATAGGTCTTAAGAATATTCCTTGGAGTTGGCAAAGTGTTTTAGGCATAAACGAATGCTGAAGTAACAGCGAACAGAAACACAAATATTTTTTTCATACCAAAATGCTTATCTCAATTAAAGATAAGCGATTTTTAAAGCGCAATGTTCGCAGGTGATTTTTGTGATGAAAAATTTCAGCTCAGCAGAAATGTGAATTACACTACTTCCCCTTCCAGATCGTAGTCGTAGGCTTTGACAATTTTCACCTGTACGAATTCACCGATGCGTAGTTTCTGATCAGACCTTATCACCACTTCATTATCCACTTCCACACTATCGAATTCGGTACGGCCGATATAACGGCCTGCCTCTCTTTTATCAATAAGCACTTTGAAGGTCTTGCCCACTTTTTCCAGATTTTTTTCGAACGAGATCTGCTGCTGCACTTCCATTATATCTTCCGCCCTTCTTTCTTTTTCCTCTTGAGGAATATTATCTTCCATCTGGTAAGCGGCCGTTCCTTCTTCATGTGAATAAGTGAAAATGCCCACCCGGTCAAATCGCTGGCGGCGCAAGAACTCTTTTAACTCTTCCACATCATCAGGAGTCTCTCCCGGAAATCCTGCAATGAGTGTGGTGCGTAAACAAGCACCGGGTATTTTTTCACGGATTGTGGCAAACAATTCTTCCATTTCAGTGCGGGTGATCTGCCGCCTCATGGAGTTCAGAATATTATCAGCAGCATGCTGCACCGGTATGTCCAGGTAATTACAGATATTCTCTCTTTCACGCATTACATCCAATATCTCCAACGGGAACTTTGATGGATAGGCATAATGCAACCTTATCCATTCCAGCCCTTTTACATCTGCCAATCGCTGAAGCAAATCAGCCAGCATTCTCTTTTTATAAATATCCAACCCGTAATAAGTGAGTTCCTGGGCAATCAGCATTACTTCTTTCACACCCTGCTGCACCAGCACTTCTGCTTCTCTGACGATCTCTTCTATTGTCTTACTGGTATGACCACCTCTCATCAGCGGGATAGCACAGAAAGCACAGGTGCGGTTACAACCTTCGGAAATTTTCAGGTAAGCATAGTGCTTTGGAGTAGAAAGAAATCTTTCACCAACCAATTCCTTTTTATAATCGGCATCAAACTGTTTGAGCATGGAAGAAAGTTCATTGGTACCGAACCAGGCATCCACTTCGGGGATCTCTTTTTCCAGGTCTTCTTTGTACCGGTGGCTAAGGCAACCGGTCACATACACTTTTTCTAATTTCCCTTTTTGTTTTAAAGCGACCTGCTCCAGTATGGTTTGAATGGATTCCTCTTTTGCCCTGCCAATGAATCCGCAGGTATTTACCACCACAATATTATGGTCAAGTTTTTTATTCTCATGAACCACAACAAAATCATTCGCTTTCAACTGTCCGCTCAATACTTCACTGTCCACAAGGTTTTTGCTGCAACCCAGGGTTATGATATTGACTTTATCCTTATATATTTTTTTACTTCGCATTGTCTTTATGGTTGGAGGGTTTAATGGTCTTATGGCTGAATCGTTTTATGGTTGAATGGTTTAATGACTACTTACTCTTCCAATAACAGACAAACAATAAAACAATTGAACAATTCAATAATCAACTATCCAAACTAAACAACGAATCAACGAATTCATGCTTATCAAAAACAAGCAGGTCTTCCATCTTTTCTCCTACACCAATGAACTTCACAGGGATCCTGAACTGATCGGCAATAGCTAAAACCACTCCGCCTTTTGCCGTACCATCCAATTTTGTAATAGCTAATGCTGAAACTTCTGTGGCTGCCGTAAAATGCTTTGCCTGCTCTACAGCATTTTGCCCGGTACTTCCATCCAATACCAGCAGCACTTCATGTGGTGCATTGGGAATCACTTTCCGGATCACTCTTTTTATTTTACCCAATTCATCCATCAGGTGTGCTTTGTTGTGCAATCTGCCGGCAGTATCGATCAGAACAACATCCGTCTGTTTGCTTACTGCGCTCTGCACCGTATCAAATGCCACGGCGGCAGGATCTGAGCCCATGGATTGTTTTACAATAGGCACTCCCACCCTTTCGCTCCATATCGTCAACTGGTCCACGGCCGCGGCACGAAAAGTATCTGCCGCACCAAGTAAAACTGATTTCCCTGCTTTTTTAAAATTATAGGCCAGCTTTCCTATCGTTGTCGTTTTTCCGACACCATTCACTCCCACAACAAGTATCACATAAGGCTTTGATGGCAACCCGGACTGAAAAGAATAAGAATTGTCTTCAGGTGCTTCCACCAGAATATTTTCTATCTCTTCTTGCAGTATCTTGTTCAACCCGGAAGTGTTGAGGTATTTATCTTTTGCAACACGTTTCTCAATCTTATCAATGATTTTAACCGTAGTCTCCACACCTACATCAGCACCTACCAACGCCTCTTCCAGGTTATCCAGCACCTCATCATCTACAGTGCTTTTTCCGGCAATGGCTTTAGTGATTTTTGAAAAAAAACCCTGCCGGGTTTTTTCTAAACCCTGCTCCAGGCTTTCTTTTTCTTTCTTTCCGAAAAGTTTATTAAATATTCCCATGACAGATAAAAAGTAAAAAGTCAAACTAAAAATTGCTATAACCCCGACTTCCGGGATTTTAACTCTTCCCGTTTGCTTCAGCGTTTTAGTCTAAATAATAAAAGCCATCCGCCGCAGGGGGATAGCTTTTATAAAGAATTTATCAGGCATCTTATTTCTGTGCCAGGAACTCTTTCACTTTGTCCTTGTGAACAATCTGTTCTTTAAAAGTGTATGCTCCTGTTTTTGGGCTGCGAACCGCTTTGATCACCTTGCTCCAGTTCTTTGCATCGGCTGCTGCTCTCGCATCCTTTGATTTAATAGCCGTTTTTGCTGCTTTTGCCATAATAATTTTATTTACGAATGTACTTGGTTGCCAGCTTTACCACTTTTTCTATGTAAAAAGTGCTGCAGGTTCTTATTTTATTTCTTTATGAACGGTCATCTTTTTCAGGATGGGATTGTATTTTTTCAATTCCAGCCTTTCCGGGTTATTCTTTTTATTTTTAGTTGTGATATAGCGGCTGGTGCCGGGCTTACCACTGTTTTTATGCTCGGTACATTCCAAAATTACCTGTACTCTATTTCCTTTTTTTGCCATTGTTATTCAGTTTAATCAAATATGTTGACCTTGTGCTCTCATTTCTTTTACCACGTTGTAAAGTCCTTTTTTGTTGATAGTGCGGATACCCTCACCGGACAATTTTAACGTGATCCATTTATCTTCTTCGGCCAGGTAATACCGTTTTGTTTTCAGATTAGGAAGAAACCTTCTCTTTGTTTTGATATTGGAGTGTGACACTTTGTGTCCGCCAACCGGTTTTTTACCTGTCACCTGACATACTCTTGCCATGATTGTTCATTTTTAAAATATCATCCGGAAATAATCAGGACGGGGCGCAAAGGTAGGGGAAAAAACGTAAATATTGAACTTCAATTGCTTGATTTTTTCCACGACAAGCAGGCCGGGAAACACAATGATCCTGTCTTTAAAATAATGGGAAAAAACTGATAACTGTTATTAATCCGGTTTACCAATGAACCGTCCGCTTTATACGCTTAGGGGTACTCTTCACTTTTGCGGATTGTTCATTTTCAAGTAGCTTCGCACTCCCAAACAGCAACTATTTTATCATTAATATCAAATTATTTTATGGCATACGACGTAGTAGTTATTGGCAGCGGGCCGGGCGGCTATGTAGCGGCAATCCGTGCATCTCAGCTCGGATTTAAAACTGCTGTAATTGAAAAAGAAACTTTAGGCGGTATCTGCCTGAACTGGGGTTGTATTCCTACCAAGGCTCTTTTAAAGAGTGCCCAGGTTTATGAGGACATCAAACATTCAAAAGATTTCGGTATTGAGTCCAGCGGCACTCCTGATTTTGATGCAATCATAAAAAGAAGCCGAGGCGTTGCAGATAAAATGAGCAAAGGCGTTCAGTTTTTGATGAGGAAGAATAAAATTGATGTCATAAATGGATTTGGCAAACTGAAAGCCAAGGGACAGGTGGAAGTGACTGCTTCAGATGGAAGTAAAAAGATTGTTGAGGGAAAGCATATCATCTTAGCTACGGGTGGGAGAAGCCGAGAATTGCCATCAATAAAGATAGATGGTAAAAAAATCATCGGGTACAGGGAAGCTTTGTCTCTTCCGAAACAGCCTAAAAGCATGATCATTGTCGGAAGCGGAGCCATAGGTGTTGAATTCGGATATTTCTACAACAGCCTTGGTACAAAAGTTACAATTGTAGAATTCTTACCCCGTGCTGTTCCCGTGGAAGACGAAGAAGTAAGCAAAGAATTGGAAAAGAATTTCAAAAAGCAGGGAATTGCAATCATGACCGGCAGCGAAGTAACTTCTGTTGACACCTCCGGCAATGTTGTAAAAGCCAAAGTAAAGACCCCTGAAGGAGAGATTATTCTTGAGGCTGAAATTTTACTGAGCGCTGTTGGCGTTAGCGCTAATATTGAAGGTATTGGCCTTGAAGAGTTAGGCATCAAAACCGGGAAAGGTAAGATCCTGGTTGACAAATTCTACCAAACCAATGTTCCAGGTATATATGCCATTGGCGATTGCTCTCCCGGCCAGGCTTTGGCACATGTTGCCTCCAAAGAAGGCATCATTTGCGCTGAAAACATTGCATACAATGAGAAAAAATACAATCACAAACCTGAACCGGTAGATTATCAAAATATACCGGGATGTACTTATTGCTATCCTGAAATCGCATCGGTCGGCTTTACAGAAAGGCAGGCAAAAGAAGCAGGCTATGATATAAAAGTGGGCAAATTCCCATTAAGTGCAAGCGGTAAAGCATCTGCCGCAGGCCATACCGAAGGATTCATCAAAGTGATTTTCGACGCCAAATATGGTGAATGGCTCGGCACTCACATGATCGGCTACAATGTGACAGAAATAATTGCACAAACTGTAACTGCCAGGAAACTTGAGACCACTTACCAGGAAGTATTGAACAGCATACACCCACATCCTACAATCAGCGAAAGTGTCAAAGACGCCATTGAAGTGGCGTATGGGGAAGCCATACATCTCTGATAAAAATATTTTATTTACTAAAATTATTCAGTGCCTGCAGGCCAGGCACTTTTTTTATTCTCCGGAAAAGGGTCTATACTAAATCTCACTCTATTCCGTTGTATTCAAAAAACTGACAATTTATGAGAAAAGCCCTTACCAGCACTCTTCTGTTTTCCTTTTGCTCTTTTACGGTTAATTCTCAGAAAAAAATGGCATTCAAATGGTCTCCTTCCGGATTATATGCCGGGAATATCAGTATCCAGGGAGAATTTGCTGCAGGAAAGCATGGTTCTATCAATATAAAAGCAGGTATTCCATCAAAGAAAAATTATACTCCTAAGTTTGATGATAAAGATGCGGATTTTGATGTTCAGACTACTTCATTCCTTGCCGGCTACAGAATTTATTTTTCAAAAAGGAGATTGCATGGTTATTATATTGAACCTTACTTTAAAAACGTCCGGTTCTCAGCTTCAGGAAACGGCAATACTACGCTGGACAACCAGCCGGTTGTAATGAATTTCAATGGTGACTACAAGGGAAACGGGATCGGCATCCAATCAGGAATACAGTTTACTATAGCTAAAATATTGGTGCTGGATTTATATTTCCTCGGTCCCGAATACAATATTTCGCAGATCAACTTCAAATCTGTTGAAGTAACCAATACGATTCCCTGGAACAATTCCCAGGCCGGAGATGCAGAGCAAAAAGTCAGGGATTTTCTTGATAACATTCCTGTAATCGGTAAAAAAGTAAATTTTGAAATAGACCGTAATAACAGGACAGTAACAGCAGATTACAAAGGATTATTGCCTGGTTTCAGAGCCGGTATTGCTGTAGGAATTATGTTCTAATGTAATTATTGCTTTACGAATTTTTCTCTTATACTTTCTCCGTCACTTCTCTTTGCAGCGAGAAAATACATACCCCGTGAAAGCCTGCTGATATCAATTTTCTGGATCTTGGAAGTCACGGATATTTGCTTCACTATCTGCCCCTGCAGATTCACCAGATTGACTGTTTTGCCTAACCATCTTGCATCGTAGGAAAGATCAAGTGTCAATTCGTTATTGGCAGGATTAGGGAAAATTTGCGGATATAACCATCTTGGTGGATAATCGATCTCCGGCAATTCATATATCAAAGGAGCATCCAGCCCTCTTGAAGAGAGGATCGAATACCGGAATCCTCCTGTCTCAAATTGAGTTCTCATCCTTTCTTTCTGCCCCTGTGTGAACATATTCATACAATCATCATAAGTAAAATCCATATAATTCATGTACATATTGCCATTTGGTGCATTGTCACATGAAATTTTAATACCGGATGGGCATCCTACCGTAAACGTACTTTGTTTTGGAGTATCTGCTACCAGGTCATCACCGCAGTTTGTATCGCCCCAAAGATGGATCAGGCTCAGCCAATGCCCCACTTCATGAACTGTAGTGCGACCCATATCATAGCTGCCGATAGTTCCTGTCTGTCCGAACACACTGGTGTTGATCACTACGCCATCTAAATTTGCAGGCCCTCCCATAAAACTGGAATAACCCAATACATTATTGATATTGCATACCCAAATATTGAGATAACTCTGGGAATCCCATGCATCATCGCCGAAGGATGAAGAGAATTTCATTTTATCATCCTCATTCCATGTCTTTATAGGTGAGTATTTCCGGATGATGCCGGTAGTAGATCGTTGTTTAGGGTCGGAAGTTGCCAGATGAAATTCTATATTGCAATCTGCTGCCACCGGTTTAAAATAATAAGGCGTGTTAACTGTATCGGCATTCATCCGCCGGTAATCACGGTTCAATGCCTCAATCTGCTCCATGACCCTGCTATCACTGATATCTTCCGATGGATCATGGTATAAGATATGCACTACCACCGGAATACGGATCACAAAACCACCATCAAGCCGGGAAAGCACATTATGAGATTTATTTTTAATACTGTTTTCTGTAAAAGTTTCTAACGCCCTGATCTTATACTGAAGTGAAGGATCTTTTTGTAATTGAGCTTGCTGATATTCAACAGAGGAGCATCGCTGTTGAGCAGCAGTTTCTTTGGTAATAATTGCAATAAGCAGAATACAGATAAGCCCTATTTTCATAATTCCAGATATTAAACGGCATGGCCGTAAACTTAAAAGCCACGGGTTTTAAAGGAATTGGAATATGAAAAGGATAAAGGAGAATAAAAAGAGGAATTTCTTGGATACGAAAAGATTTTTCAGGATTAAGATAAGGCGGTCCAGCAGTCCAAATATAATTCATAAAAATGAAGAATCATAATCCCGGTGCCCGTATTTTCACGCTCTCATAGATTTTGAAGCTTTTAACCGGGTTTTTCAAACAATCCAGCTTCTCTGTTCCCCGGAAACTTTGCATTTGTAAAATCCAGCTTTAACAGATTACAACTCATCCAAAGACTATTTTTGCATCAAATCAGATTCATTAATGAAAAAAGCCATCTCCCTGTTCCTTATTTTATTAATAGTTGCCTGCAAAAACAAAGATAAGAACGATAATGAAATCGGAACTCAGCAACCAGATCAGCCCAAAAACCTCAGTTATTCAATTGTAAACAGCTTTCCTCATGATACCTCATCTTTTACCCAGGGGCTTTTGATCTATAAGGGGGAATTATATGAAAGTACGGGAGGTGAAGCTGACAATGCCAACGAGATATTGAAAGTGGATCTGAAGACAGGTAAAGTTCAAAAAATGGCATCCATTGACAGAAAGAAATATTTTGGAGAAGGAATAGCAATTTTACGTGACACCGTTTACCAACTGACCTGGAAAGACAAAGTTGTATTCGTTTATACTCTGAAGGATTTCAAAAAGGTAAAAGAATTTACGATCAATACAGAAGGTTGGGGCATTACTACAGATGGAAAAGACCTGATAGTAAGCGATGGTACCAGCAATCTTTATTATTATGACCCTTCAACTTTTAAGCTATTAAAAACACAGGCAGTTACCGAAGGTGGCAGCCTTACTCATAATCTCAATGAACTCGAATTTATTGATGGCTTTGTTTATGCAAATCAATGGCAATATCCTTACATTCTTAAAATTGATCCGGCCAGCGGGAAGGTAGTAGCCAAAGGAGACCTGAATGACATGTGGAATCGGGTGAAGGCAAAAGATCCGGAAGCAGATGTGCCCAACGGGATAGCTTATGACCCTGCAACAAAAAAGATTTACGTCACCGGTAAACTTTGGCCTAATCTTTACGAAATACAATTTGCTCAATAATTGCAAAGGGATCAATTCGAAATAACATAGATAATGGAACTGCAGTTTGTTGCTTTTCCCCATGCATTTATGTTTGATCTCAACCCGTTGCACAGCGATGCAATCCATCTACTCTTACCGGTTTTATACCTGCTGCTCAACAGGGAAATATAAAAACTGTCATACCACATGGGTAAGTACCGGATGATCTTCATTCCGTTTATCTCTATTAGGCGTTGCATGGACCGGGGAGAAAAATGATACAAATGCTTGGGGACATCATAAGCAGCCCAAAATTCTTTAAAAATTCTTGCGTCAAGAGAAGTATAATTCGGTACTGCAATAAACAACTTGCCGTTTTTCTTCAAAAGTAATTTCAGGCGTTGCACATAACCTGCCAGATCATGTATATGCTCCAAAACATGCCACAGCGTAATTACATCAAATGAATCTGCAGGCAACTGGTAAAACCTCCCTTCATTTTCCATATCAATCCCGTATAGTTTTTTTGCAAGAGATCTTGCCCCATCATCTGGCTCTATCCCTGTAGCCTGCCATCCCTGGCGGATCATTTCATTGATAAAAGCACCGGTGCCGCTCCCGATATCTAACAGGTTGCATTTCTTACACCCTGTCTCCTGTTCTATCAGCTTCCTTTTCCGGATTAATGTCCTGTTGCGCACTTTTTTATAAAGAATACCGATTAATCCTTTAGATTTATCAGTATGAGAAATATAATCCACGGATTTATAATACGGGGCTATGTATTCAGCACCGGGAACATCCTGTGTAAACCGAAGGGAACAGGAACCACACTCTGCAACGGGAAATGTTTCTCCGCTGACAGCATGATCTTTCACTGACAAAACATTTTTTATATCGCCTGATCCGCAAACAGGGCAATAAGTGTAATGAACTCTTTCATTCATATCAGGAACGGCAAAGTAAAATCAATTTGACCAGAAAAATTCAACTTACTGAGGTATTACAAAAGATGGTACCTGCTTTCCAGGAATTATACGTTGCCGGTTGGAAGCACCTGAAAGTTTCCAGTCACTTACAAAGAATTGCCAAATGATCAGCAACAGAAGTAGCAATCCAATTATTAAAGGAACCATCCACCAGTTTATTTTCTTTGTTTCCTGCTGCGACAATATACCTGTCATTTCAGTTGAAGTATGCTCCTTCTCTCCCACCAAAACTGAATGTTCTGCATGTTCACGTATCATTTTTTGAGCAATAACCGGTTTGTCAATCACCGGAACTTCAGCAGCCTGAAGCCTGATCGTCCCGCTGCCACTCATGGTCAGTGTGCCAACACCATTCCATTCAACTGCCTCGCCTGCCAACAATTTCTGTTTGATGTTAAAAACAAAATCATTAAAGCCTGCAATTGCTTCCTTATCCGGGATATTTAAAGATTCAGCCAAACTGCTGATGAAATTTTGTGTAAGCGTTCCGTTATCCTTTTGTAGAGTAATAGAATAGACAGGAGGATAGATAAGTTTTTCCACAAAATCAGATCCTGCATGTTTCCTGTTCACTGAAAAATTTCCAATACCCGGAATATTCAACTCCTTGTTTAAAATAAGAAGCCGGTACAGCTGGTCATACATGATCAGTTCTTTTGGTTGAACGAAAATACGACTCCGGCAAGAAAATTAAACCCATAAACAGGATATTGATTCCATCGCTGGTATTGCCTGTTCAAAATATTATTGAATTGTGTCCAGATATTCAGGTATTGTGAAATTCGGAATTCCAGGCCTGCATTCAGATCAAAAGCACCTTTTAATGTTCCGACATTTCCATTCTGCCTCATATACTTTGGCCCTGTCCATGCAAAAACATCTGTTTTAAACCAAAGGTCTTTAACTGCCTGCAACCTGATTGATGTGTTGAATTCTACAGGCAATAAGCCCCAGGCCGCTTTATTCACTGCCAAATGCGAATATTGATTAAAATTCAGGCTGGATATCATGGAAAATTTTTCCTGCAGGGTAAACCCAAGTTCTCCTCCAAGAGTCAGCACCCTGATCTGTGGTTCATTCACTACAACAAAAGATTTACCGCCAAAACCCGGTGTAGTATCATTCACAAACAAAGGCTGGTTATTCAATTTATTAAATCCCACTTTAGCGCTATAACTGAAATAATCGCCGACAGAGCCTTTGAATCCCGCATATCTTTCCTCGATCCAGGTATTATTTAATGAAGAGGGCATCCAGAGCCAGGGATTTTGTGATGCCAAATACTGATATGTTGTTTTACGGATGTAACCAATCCATCCCGCCTGGAATGTAAAGCGGGAGTCGTCAGTACCTACATCAGCCATGATGTTGGGAAACATCTTAAATATTCTGTTATCCCATGATGGCCGGATACCTGCCTGTAAATTAATATTCGGTGTTTTGAATAAAAGCGACGGTGAAAAGCTGTAAGTCGTATTGTTAATTGCTGATTTTCCTTTGGGAGAAAGCCGTGTCAGGTCAAAGTTGAGATCAAGCTTTGCTCCAAATACCTGTCCGATCGTTTTTTGTAAAGGAAGATCAAGAACCGTATTACTTTCGGAATTTTTATGATTATCGGTAAACACATTTATTTTCAAAAGAGGGGAATAGCTCAATCCCATCGGGGTTAAATTTATATTATGCAGCCCTACAGTACCCCCGATAGTTTGAAAGTTTTGTTTCAGTGAATCCCTGGGGAAATTAAGTGTTTCCGGCTCAAATCCGTATTTATATGTACCATCCTGTTTCATTTCAAGGCTTGCATCCCATTCCAGGTTCCCGGGTGTTTTATAAAAACCATCAAGCTTAACATCGGTGGTACTGAATTTCTGAAATTCCCTTGTGCCATCAGAAGAAACATGCTTAGCATAAATATTCAATCCTATATTTCTCCCGTCACCAAATGAAAATCCTGTTTGAATATACGGAGTCTTCAAACTGCCAAAACCTGCTTTGATATAATTGCTGTTGTCCCATTTACCACCCGAATCAATCTGCAATGCCAGCGGCTTTAACGAGCCGGGTTGATAACCGAATAAAAGATTCTGATCCGGTATTTCATATTTCAAAACGGGCTTCGAAGTATCTGCAGCCGGTGGATTTGCATTGAAATTAATCTTTGCAGCCTCCCGCAGCACGGGTTTAAATGTAGAAGTAATATTTACGGTCCTCCTTTTGGTGCTGTCCTGTGCATGCACAGCAATAGCCGGTGCAATGAACAATGCGGCAACAAAAATTGATCTGTATATGGATCCTTTCATAAAATGCTTTCCTTTTATTGATTATTCACCTTGCTGTTATTCTTTTCTTCCTCTAAAACTTTATTCAGCTTTGTCTGCGCTTCATTTTTTAATTCCAAATCAATGCTGTTATTCACAACGCTCTGGTAGGTTGCTTTTGCATTGAAATAATCTTTTTGCCGGAAATAAATATCCCCGAGCAGGATATATGCTTTCGTGACCCAGAAATCGTATGAGCCGGATTTATTGATCGTTTCGAATGCGGCTTTTTCCGCATCACCAAGCCGGTTCACTGCAAACCAGCAATTGGCAATTTCATAGCGGGCTTCTGCTGCCAGGGCAGCTTTATTCAGTTGCACTACCTTTTTAAAACTTGCGATGGCCAGGTCGTATTGTTGTTTTACTTCGTAGGATTTTGCAATAGTCATTTCTGCCAATACTTTATCATCGGCGCTGCTGCCTTTTGCTTCAGAAAGTTCTTTGGCATTATCCAATGCCACGTCCCATTTCTGGAGCTGGTACTGGCAACGAAGCAATCCCCGCATTGCTTCCAGCCTGTTCTCCTGGTTAGAGGTAATTTGTTTCAGCTGGGAATAATATTTTTCTGCTTTAGTATAATCTTTCAGCTCAAAAAAATTAATACGTGCCGCATTCAGTATTGCCCTTTCTGCATAACTGTTCGGGGCATTATCCGCCACTACTTCATAAGCCTTCAATGCGTTTGCGAAATCTTTCCTGCTGTAATAGATCTCTCCAATATAAAATTGTGCATCTATGGTATACACACCGCTGGTAAACCGCTGTAAATAATTATTGAACCCGTTCAATGCAGCCGTTACATTCCCGTTTTGGTATTGAGTCATTGCAGCAGTATAGGACAACGAATCTTCAGAACTAACACTGATAGGCCTGCCTGCCTGGCGCATGAAATCCGCATATTCATTCGCTTTGCCGTCTTCTATGTAGATCGTCTTAACGTTATCCAATGCGTTGCCGGCTTCAGGAGAATTCGGGTATTGAGTGATCAGCGCCTTATATTGTTTTAATGCGTCCGTATTATCATTCAGGTTATAATACACCACACCCAATTTCAAAAGAGTATGAGGTTTCAGGCTGGAATTATCATCTCCCTTTAATACATTATTCAAATAAGGAATTGACTCTTTAAACCGCTCATCGGCAATATAGGTCTGCGCAATTTCCATATTGGCATCCGTTACCAGCGTTGAGGCGGGAAACTTCCTGATTAGTGTGTTCAGAAGACTGATTTTATCTGACGAGCTTTTAATACCGGAAATCATTGCAATTTGGAATGTGGCATAATCTTCTGCCGGCCAGGAAAACTTTATTACATTATCATACATGGCCTTTGCTTTGCTGTAATCCCTGTTCATGAAATAACAGTCTGCTGTACGCACATAGGCATCTTGTTTCAGCTCTCCGGAATTAAGCGCCGGGTTTTTCCCAATCGGTTCAAAAAAGCTCAATGCCGCCTGGTAATTTTCTTTACGCAAATAACAATAACCAAGATTATACCGTGCATCGGTAGCATTTGCTTCTCCCCCGGTAGGAGAACCTGCACTGATATATGCATTATAAAATTTAATTGCATCATCCAGTTTATTATTCCGGTATGCGATTTCCCCTTTCCAGAAATTAATGAACGGAAGAACAGAACTGTTATTGGGATCTTTCAATGCTTTATCCAGCAGGGCATCTGCATCAGACAGGCGCCCGTCATTGACCAGTTCTGTAGCCCTGCCGTACAATATCTGCGGGTATAATTTTTTTGCAGCGGGCGAAGGATTGCTTAAACTTTCCAGCAAAGCCTGGGCATCTTTATAATTATTGGTATTGGCCAAAACCGAAACCAGTAACTCCCTTGCTTCTGTATTGTACGCCGAATTCGGGTAATCATTCAGGAAAGATTTCAACCCGTTCAATGCTTCATCCTGATAACCGAGTTCGTAAGAAAGTTTTGCATATTGAAATCTTGAAATCTCTTTTTGCTTTGAATTGATGCTGTTGGCAGCACAAAAAAGAAAAGCATTTCTTGCATTGGTTTTTTGGCCCGTCTTCAGGTAAGCATCACCGAGCAGGTACATGGCATGCTGGCTCAGGGAGTCTTCTTTCCCGCTTAATTGTTTGAACCCGTCAATAGCTTTGGGCAGTTGATTATTCTGGTAGTAACAATAAGCCAGCTCATACATATCTTCCCTTCTCACTTTTTTGGAACGGTTCACAAAATCTTCCAGGTAAGGCAGCGCTTTTGCAAATTCTTTTCTCTCGAAATAAGCATGGCCGATCAGTTGTTTTAATTCCAGGTCATAGTATTGCGTGTTGCCTCCTTTCAGCTTATTCTGCACATAGCTGATTGCTTCATCTTTTTTTCCCTGTATATAATAAATCTGCGCAATGTAATACGGTACCACAGAGGAATAATTCTTTTCATTTTCCACGACTTTAAAACTTTCCAAAGCATCCGTGTACTGCCCGTCCCTGAAAGCAAGGAAACCATAGTAATAATTGGCATCAATATAATCCGGATCATCTTTGATGCTGCGTATCGTATTGAACAAAGGCTTTGCCTGCGCAAATCGCTGCAAGGTGAAATACGAATAACCCTGGTGAAATTTCATGTCGGCGATCTCCCGGTTACTGAGATTCCCGATATTGGTTTTCCCGTATTGCTCTGCTGCCTCTGCGAATTTTTGCCGGCGGAAATAATATTCGCCGAGATGAAAGCTCAACATCTGCGTCCTTGCTGCGTTCTTTTCGAGGTTTATATATTCAATGGCCTGTTGTTCCGCCATACCTTCATTTTGTTTCAGGCCGCAGACGATCGTGTAATATTCGATCTCCTGGGTGGTGATCATATTATTTGCCCTGTCTGATTCCTGAACAGAACGCTGCAATTCCCTGAAAAGCGGGTATGCCAGGCTGTATTCCTCTTTCTGAAAATATTCCTTGGCCTCTTTGAATTTATCTATCAGCGGAGGGTCAGAGTAAATTCGGGTTTGTTGGGAGAAAGCTGATGTACAGAAAAAAATAGCAATCGCCAGAAAACTTTTATTCTTCATTGGGTTGTCCTTTGTCCGTTGCAAAATAAACGTTGCGAAGTTTCAAATTATTTCGAGGGTAGCCAAACATCATTCCAAACAGTTGTGGATAACTGCCCGACCGGAAACGATTTAACATTTCCTTCATTTTTACAAGCGGATACAAATAATGAAATATATTTTTTATCATTGCAAAACTAAAGCACCGACAATGAAAAAAATATTCAGCACCCGGTATTCTGATTTTTCTTTTAACCTCAGTATGTTCCTGATCAGAGTAGGTTTTGCAGGCCTTTTATTTCTGGATCATGGCCTGATGAAAATAAACAAGTATGATCAGATGAAAGATGCATTTTCAGACCCCGTAGGCTTAGGTTCTCATCCCAGCCTTTTGCTGGCATTGTTTGCAGAAATAGCCTGTGCCGCATTGTGGGCAATGGGTTTGCTCACCCGTTTGGTTTCATTTGTACTCGTACTTCATTTTTTGACCATAATCTTTATAGTTCACAAAGGATCTCCTTTGAATGAAAGTGAGATGCCGATCTTTTACCTGATAGCATCCATCACAACACTTCTTTGCGGACCGGGAAAATGGAGTATTGACAGGCTGATAGGGAAATAGTGATTAACTTGCCCGAATAAATATCATGGAAGAATTGCAACACTCATCCGGGCCCGGCAATAAGGATCATGTTTCACCCGCTGAGAATAATTTTTTTTATCCTCCCAAGCTTCCGGCCGATGAGCCCAAAAGCCGTACAAGTATTTTAATCAGGTCTTTCACCAGCCTGGCCTTATACCTGATCATTGGCTATTTCTTTTTCAGAAACAACTGGACATTGTTGCTGGCGCTGACTGCTATTGTTGTCTTTCATGAACTGGGCCATTTTTTTGCCATGAAATTTTACAACTACCAGGATCTTGGTATTTTTTTTATTCCCTTACTCGGGGCTTATGCTTCCGGTAAAAAACACGAAGTATCACAACTGCAATCTGCAATCATTCTTCTGGCCGGCCCTCTTCCGGGCATACTGGTGGGCATTGCTCTTTATTTTGCTGCTCCGTATATTTCAAATGACTATTCTCAAATTTTCCTGCTGAACCGCATCGCATGGATACTGGTCTTCCTGAACCTTTTCAACCTTCTTCCTGTATATCCGCTGGATGGAGGGCAACTGTTGAACCGCCTCTTCCTTGATGGCAGCCATATAATCAGCCAGGTATTCATCATCATATCTGCGGGAGTAATGATCTGGTTTGCCCTGTACGGAATGCAACGGCCCTTTTATCCTTTATTGATCCTGCCTTTATTCCTGCTGTCTCGGCTCATTACCGATGTTCAGTTTGATAAATTGACAAAAAAGATCGAAGAAGAAGGAATAGATCTGAACACAACCTATGAAGAACTCAGCAATGAAAATTATTGGAAGATCCGCAATGTACTGATACGCCTGCATGCACCTTTTCGGAATGTTCCTGAATCGCCGCCTTTTGAATATTCCCATAAAGAAGAACAAATAAAAAACATGATGCAGAATCTTTTACAAAGAACACTGGTTCAGGATATTTCTGTGACCGGAAAAATCATTATTGTACTTATATGGGCCGGAAGCTTTGCCGTTCCCTGGCTGATCGGCGCAGGAATAAGATTGTTTTAAATACCCCTGCCGCAATCTCTGAATTTCTGATCATCCTTTTTTATTTTAAGCTATTCAATACACCAAACATTTTATTTACCAGCGCAGAAGGTGAACCGTTGTAATTGTTTACCAGGAATGAAAAAATAAATTCTTCCCCTTTTTTTGATTTATGGTAGCCTGAAAAGCCTTTTACTCCATTGATCGTACCGCTTTTCATTTTCATGCCATTGTATTCCGGAAGCCCGTCATAAAAACGGGGATACCAACTGCGGGACTTTGCAAACTGTAACACTTTCACCTGAGCATGAGTGGTGATGCGGTTCAATGGGGAAAGCCCTGATCCATCCACAATATGCATTTCATCCTTTTCTATACCTCTCTGCCTCCAGAAATCTATCATCATATCCACACCTGCACCAGTAGTTCCGGAACTATTCTTTTCATAACTAAACGTTTTTACCAGCGACTCGCCATAGAGATTAATACTTTTTTGCAAAAACCAATAAACTATCGAGTCCAGTGCGGGTGAATATTGAGTATAAAAAAAATGAATATCCTTTAATTCCGAAGAATCATTCAGGAAAAGATAACGGTGATAAGTATGGTTTTCCCCGCTTAAGTGAATGGCGTTTTTGGACAGGGCGGAACCAAGATCCGAAAGCAAGTCTCGGACCGGGTCATCTGTTGCTCCGGAAATGCCAAATGATCTCTCATTGACCGGAATAGTTCCGGATATGCTGTGATCGTAATAAATATATGCATTGTCGCCGGTTCCTTTGGGAGCAGAACGAAGTTCGTTCACATTGAAATGAAAACTGCTGTCATTAAGTATTGCCACAGTATCATTTAATTTACTTCCTGATCTCAGGTAAAGATCATACTGGTTTTCTTTCCAGTTCAACGGGTATGATCCTGCACCATAATAGTTACCGATATCCTGCCATATCCATCCGTCTGGAATAGCCTGGTATGAAAATGCAGAAGTATTGGTCCTTATTGTTCCATTGATCTTTTGGATACCCATTTTTTTTATTTCGCCGATCCATTGATCCAATACTATACTATCTTTTGTTTGCTGCCACCGCCAGCTACCCAAAGTAGGATCGCCACTGCCCACAACATAAAGGTCCCCATTCAAAACTCCCCCGTTTATTTTTCCCGAATAACCTAAACGGGTTTTGAAACGGTACTCATTTCCCAGTAATTCGAATGCCGTTGCGGCAGTAAAAATTTTTTGTGTGGATGCACCGGCCAGTCCGAGGGAAGCATTTCTTTCAAAAATCACTTTGCCGGTCTTTGCATCAATCACATATATTGAACTGATCGCATGATTCAACTGGGGATCATTTTCAAACTTTTTATACGCTATCTTAAGTTTTGATGCAACAGTCTGAGAAGATACCGCAACAGCAATTAAGCAGCAGCTGAGAAGAAATATTACCTTTTTCATAAAGCATTTACAGTTTAAAATCAATGTAGTTCAGGTCAAATTTAGTTAACTCATAACTTTGTAGCCTATGCAGATTGTTAATGCTTCTATTATCACCATCGGCGATGAACTTTTGATCGGCCAGACCATTGACACCAACAGTGCATTCATAGCACAGGAACTTAATAAAATAGGAATTTGGGTGAGGCACCGTGTTGCAGTTGGCGATGATTGGGATGAAATCTGGAATGCTCTTGATGAAGAGAGCCGGGAATCGGAGATCATTATTATTACAGGAGGGCTGGGCCCGACTGCTGATGATATCACCAAGCCTTTATTGTGCAAATATTTTGGCGGGAAACTGGTTTTAAATGAACAGGTGCTGAAACATATAAACCATCTTTTTGAAAAAGTGTTTCGCCGCCCCGGTGCATTACTGGAAATGAACATAAAACAAGCTGAAGTGCCGGACGTTTGTGATGTTCTTTTTAATAAAAGAGGAACAGCCCCGGGAATGTGGTTTAATTTCCCGGCCTCCCTCAGGGAGAATAGGGAATCCGGTATCAACGAAAAAAAAATTTCCTACCCGGGAGCAGATCCTTTTGCCTATCAGCTAAAAGAAGCAACAGAAGCTGAAAATTCATTGTGGCGTATTCTTCATAACAATAAATTGTCCGGTTACAAATTCCGCCGGCAATATATTATTGCAGGCTATAAGGCAGATTTCGCTTGCCTGACTGCTCAAATAATAATTAAAATTGACGAATTACATCACCAATTACCAGGAGGCAAAATAACTGAAGAAGAAAGTGCATCCCGATTGAAAAAACATGGGTTCAGGATAATTCGTTTTACCAATGAACAAGTTCTTCATGAGGCTGAGCAGGTTATCAGTAAAATCCTGTTTGAATTAGATCCGAAACAGTCTTTAATAAATCCTGATATTTCTCCTTCGGAAAGCTTACCCCAATCACCCGGAAGACCGGGAGAATCCGGGCCAATTTTCATTTCACTACCCGGCGTTCCATACGAAATGATGGGCCTGATTTCAGAAGAAGTGATACCGAGATTGAAACAAAATTTTGACTTGCCTGCCATTGTCCATAAAACATTTTTTACCGCAGGCAAAGGCGAATCCTTCATAGCAGACCAGATAAAAGACTGGGAAGCATCACTGCCGGAAAATATCAGGCTTGCATACCTCCCTGCTTATGGAATGGTGAAGCTAAGGCTGACCGCAAGAGGCGATAAAAAGGAAGACCTGGAAAAACAATTGGTTCCCTACATCAAAGAGCTGGAGGATCGGATCAGCGATATTTTAGTAGCGGAAGAAGATATCCCCATGCAAGTGGTGATCGGCAGGATTCTGAATGAAAAAAATAAGACGCTGGCAACTGCCGAGAGCTGCACCGGGGGATATATTGCACATTTGATCACAACAGTGCCCGGCTCCTCTCAATACTATAAAGGCAGCATTGTAAGCTATGCCAACGAAGCAAAAGAAAATATACTGGGAGTGAAACATGAGACATTACAGTCGGTAGGTGCCGTAAGTGAAGAAACTGTTCTGCAAATGGTGAAAGGAGCAATAGAGAAGCTCAACGTTGACTATGCCGTTGCTACATCCGGGATCATGGGCCCGGAAGGCGGAAGTGCAGAAAAACCGGTAGGCACAGTTTGGATCGCTGCCGGAAATAAGTATAAGGCTGAAGCAAAACAATTTAATTTCCGTTTCGAAAGGGAAAGAAACATTGAACAAACTGCAATGTCCGCATTAGATATGCTCAGAAAGTTTATTCTGAATGATAAATGATTTAACCAGGCGCTACAGAGGTTTAGGAGAAACCTTTACCTTTGAGACCTGTTTAATCAGATTATACATCTGAAAACGAAAATCTGAATTTCTTTTATGGCTACTGTTGACCTGATCATGCCGAAAATGGGCGAAAGCATTATGGAAGCTACCATCCTGAAATGGCATAAACAACCCGGTGATTCTGTAAAAATGGATGAAACCGTTCTGGAAATTGCCACGGATAAGGTGGATACAGAAGTGCCCAGCACTGCTGCCGGAGTGATCGAAGAAATATTGTATAAAGTAAATGATGTAGTACCCGTAGGTTCTGCAATCGCAAGGATCAAAACGAATGCAGAACAACCGTTGAATCAGACTGCACAAACACCGGTTTTTAATAATCAGGAATCAATTGAGAAGGCCAGGGAAACAACTTATGTAATGGAGGAAACAAAAAATAGCAGGACTGAAAGTTCCCGGCCTGTTGCTGCTAACGGAAATACCAATCGTTTTTATTCTCCATTGGTATTAAACATTGCGGCAAGCGAGGGGGTGAGTATGTCTGAACTTGAGAATATCCCCGGTACCGGCAATGAAGGAAGAGTAACAAAAAAAGATATCCTGCAATATGTAAGTGATAAGAAAAGTGGAAGACTAAGAAGCCAGGAGTCCGGAGCGATAAGGTTGGATAGCCGGGACAAAGATACCGGACTGAGCGTCAGCATGGGGAGCCGTGAAGAAACAATGATGATCCCTATGTCCAAAGTGGAGCAGCAATCCACTGCTTTGACTACCTATAGCGGGAATGCAGAGATCATTGAAATGGACCGAATGCGTAAGCTGATCGCTGAACACATGGTGCGCAGTAAGCATACCAGCCCGCATGTAACAAGTTTTACTGAAGCTGACGTAACGAACCTGGTTATGTGGCGTGACCGGGTGAAAAAAGAATTTGAGAAAAGAGAAAATACCAAGATCACTTATACTCCTTTATTCATTGAGGCAATCGTTAAATGCATTAAAAAATTTCCATTGATCAACAGTTCGGTGGACGGTGACAAAATCATTGTGAAGAAAGACATCAATATAGGAATGGCGACGGCAATGCCTTCGGGAAATCTCATTGTACCCATAATCAAAAATGCTGATCAGCTGAACCTGGTGGGATTAGCCAAACAGGTGAACAATTTAGCGGATAATGCACGCAGTAACCGGCTGAAACCGGATGATACCCAGGGCGGCACATTCACACTTACCAACGTCGGAACTTTCGGAAGCCTGATGGGAACCCCGATCATCAATCAGCCCCAGGTTGCAATTTTAGCAGTTGGCGCCATAAAGAAACGCCCTGTTGTGGTGGAAACCCCGCATGGCGACAGCATCGCTATCCGCCACATGATGTACCTGTCATTGAGTTACGATCACCGCATCATAGATGGAAGCCTTGGAGCCACTTTTCTTACATCAATTGCCAATGAATTAGAAAACTTTAATGCAGAAAGGGATTTCTAAAACTTCCCGGTATTTTTTTATTTTCAGAAATCAGTAAATTCAGTGTGGGGATGGCCCGTAATGCTCCTTTTTGAAAATATACCGTTTACCTCTTTTCTTTACAATAAATAAATTATCAAATTCCGATTCGTCAAGATCGCCTCCTACCCGTTTTTTTCCACATATCATATCCACAATATCATCAACCGTATTGCTGTGTCCTGCTATTACAACATTTTTCCGGATCGCTTTCAGCTTTGAAATAAAAGCCTCATCAGGTGCCGGGCCATAAAGCTCAACCGGCAAATGAAAATAATCTGCTACCGGCTGTACTGTAGCCCTGGTTCTGTTATAATCGGTGGAGAACACATAGTGAATGTTTTTATGCTTCAATAAATCTCTCAAAGCCAGTGCCCTGCTCAATCCTCGGCCCGATAGCGGAATATCTTTATTTGCAGTTCCGGGGGGAACTTCCGCTTTTTCTGCATGCCGTACGATGTAATAAGTATGGCTGCAAGAAGTCAGCAATATCAGCAGAAAAATTAAAATATGCTTCATGATGAATCTTTTAACAGCTTAAATTTAAACCAAGCTTTTAATTCTTACGTCTTTTTTGTAAATTAGAATATACTAAACCCGTAAAAACTATGAAGTCACTGTCCGAAACCTGGTTTGCCGAAGGTTATATAGATTTTGAATTAAAAAAATACACGCTGCTTGCCTACCTGCAGGAAGTGAACCATTACTTTAATGAAAACAAACTGTACCCGCAACTGGCAGATGTGATCTTTCACTACAACAATATCATAGCCTTCAGGGAAAATAAAAAATTTCTGAAGGAGCATTTCCCGAAAAAATTGAACGGCATTCAATTACAAAAACTTCAAATGCTGTACGAACAGATGATTGATGATGATGAATTGATGAAAGAACTGGAAGACATAATCAACTTTTCCGAAGACAAAATCAAAAGCACTATTAACAACGGAACGGAGATCTATGAGTTTGTGGAAGAAAAAATCAACATTACACCGGTAGGCATCATACCACTTGATGTGCAGGAAGGATACTTTCTTTTAAGTGAAGGCAAAAACAAGACCACCCGTGTGTACCAGTACCGGCTCTCATTCTTTGAACGGCATGATGAAAAATTCAGGAGTATCAAGACATTGTTTATCGATATCTGGCACCGGAGCATCACCACCACTTACGAGCAGATCAAAACAGAACTGATACGCAAGCGCACCGAACTGCCCAATCCTGCCGTGTACTCCATCGAAACAGGATTGAGTTTTCCTGTTGATGAAACTCTGTTGCCTATTGCAAAAAGAAGCCTGGTAAAATATATCTCAGCACAGGCTGCGTAGTATATCCGTTTGCGAAGCTGCATTAATGCTCTCAGGAACAAGTCAGCTGCATAATTTGCCCCGCTAACAATCCCAAACCGATCAACACGGATTCTATTCAATTCCCAGTCCTCATTCTTTCCCTTTTTTCACTGCAGGAACGCCATCCGTTATCCACCGTGCAGGAGGATCTCCTTTTAATATCCAATCAAAAAATTGCTGCATTCTAATCTGGTAATCGAGCCTGTTTTTTCGTTCAACCAATCCGTGTGCTTCACCATTATAGTTAAACATCCATACTTTTTTTCCCAGCCTCCGCATGGCAGTAAACAATTCAATTCCCTGGTACCAGGGAACTGCCCCGTCATTGTCATTCGCCATGATCACTAATGGTGTGTTCACACTTTTCAAATGAAACAATGGTGAATTTTCAAGAAAGAGATCAAACTTATCCCATAAATTTCCTCCAATCCTGCTTTGAGACTTCTCGTACTGAAACTGGCGGCTCACTCCGCTCTCCCACCGTATTCCCCCGTATGCACTCGTCATGTTTGCAACAGGAGCTCCTGCCCAGGCTGCTTTGAACATGTTTGTGGCAGTTACCAGGTAAGCAACCTGATAACCGCCCCAGCTATGACCTTGTATTGCGATATTTTTTGAATCAATATAACCCTTCGCTACCATAGCTTTTGCACCGCTTACCACGTAGTCGTATGCACTCTTTCCAGGGTGTCCTATCTCATATTTAATGCTTGGAACAAAGATCACATAGCCCCTGCTTACAAAAAAAGGAATATTCACTGCACTTCTGATCGGTGCCGGCGCATAGTAATTGTTTAATGTATTATCAAGCTCTTCATAAAAATAACAGATCATGGGATACTTTTTCTTCGCATCAAAATTATCCGGCCTGTATATGATACCGACAGCCGGCTTCCCCTTAAAAGTTTTCCAGCGAAATAATTCTGCACTACCCCAGTTGTAGTTTTTTTGCTGAGGATTGAGTGAAGAAAGTTTTTTGTCTGAAAACAATACTGATGCTTTGCCGGTGTTAGGCAAGCCCGAAAAAGCAGCTGTGTCAGATTCTATATACAGATCCGGGGATTCTTTAAAACTCTCCTTTGTAAAAACAATAACACCCGACTGCTTTGCTTTTATTACCTGGCCAAATGAACGGTCTTCAAAACCAGGCTTGAAATAAAACGAATTATTCCTGGGAATAAATACATTCAGGGAAGATCTCTTGTCCCTGTCATTGACCTGCCTTACTAAAATTCCCGTTTCATCCTTTATCGTCTTCTGATCCGGATTCACCGGTATATATCTTGTGATTATTTTGTCTTTTCGCCCTGTATAACTTTTAAAAAAATTCTCAGGATTTGATTTTCCGGATGGGTCAACCTTCCACACATCATACTTGTCATACACATAAACGGATGAGTCCCCATCACTCCAGCCCATCACCCCGTAAGGAGGCGGATAATCAGGGTTATTAAAATTTTCATCCCATAAGGGCACTTTTATTTTAGCAGTAATATTTTTTATTGCTGCTCCCCGTCCGGCAGCATCATCCGTGCGGGCATCCCATACAAAATAATTTTTTGCGGAACGGTCATACCACATAATAAATCTTCCGGTAGAAGAAGGATAGATAGTTCCTCTCAGATTTTCTTTAACTGCCTTTTTCTCACCGGAATTTACATTTATAGCATATATATCTTTTTTCGTATCACCGAGCCACTGGCTTTCTATACGTTTTCCATAATCAGTAATACCAACGAAAATATCGCCATCCCCCTCGTTGGTCTGAATGACCTGCGGTAGTTTTTCATTTCCTAACTGGCGAATTGTGCCGGACCGGATATCATAAACCGCCAGGTAATTTTTTTGCAGGTCGTTCCGCAAGCGGTTGGGATTGGTCTGTACTGTCTGTAAATAATCATCTTTGTAATTCCAGATATCCACTTTTACAAGATCTATTTCAATAAGGGAAGTGTCTTTCGGGGATTCTATCGGCGCCGTTCCGAAAAATAATCTTTTCCCGCTTTTACTGAAGTTGGGGTGGCTGAATTCACTTACGGTCGTACCTAAGGTCATGCCAACTGAATTTTTATCAACGACCATGACAGCGCTGTCCATCCCTTCTTTATAATACCAGAGCTTAAAAAACTTTTGCAAGGCTTTCGGTGCGGCATCTCTTTCGGCAATATATGCTACCTGTGATCCATCATCCGTCATTGTGAAATTCCTGAATTCATTTCCTCCGCGGCTCAAAGTGTCCGTCACCCCTAACCTGAGGTCGTAAAACAATACAAGAATCCTGCTTAAGGAATCTTTCGGAACTTTTGCAGTCAGCAGTAATAATTTCCTGCCTGCTTTATCAAAATAATATTCACTGATGTTTGGGAAAATTTTTTCTTTACCGGTTGCTGTTTGCCGCAACACTAAATCGGAGCCACCTCCGTTATCATTTTCTTTTGGGTCATTTTTCACTTTATCCATCTGATAAGCCACCCAACCTGCTGCTTTATCCGGTGTTTTATAATTTTTTACTCGGGCAATTTTCCATACATTATCTTTTCCCAATTCAATTATTCCGAGGGAATCTTTCGGCATCTCATCCGGCTTTAGCTGCCCGCCGGCAAGCTTACTCTTTTTGATCCATGCCTCCCGCAAATCTTTATACAAAGGGCGTATCCTGAAAATAACATAACGGCTGTCTTCTGTGATCAGGGCATTTTTGCTATGTTCCATTTCTTTCGTGTAATTACCATCAGAAGAGCGGATCACCAATGAAGTGTCCCCTGCTTGCGGGCAAACAGTGTACACCACCCATTTACCGTCATTGCTGATCATTTTTTCAGCAATGCTTTGCCATCCGTCATAAACGGTATGATCAAGAGGCTTCTTTTGTGCAGACGATAGAATAAAAGTGAAAAATAAAAAATGAAAAATGAAAACTTTTCTCATTGACCTAAAATTTGCTTGCTTTAAAGATAAGAGGAAAAGTAAAACCTCTTTTATTTTTCTCCCACCACTAATCCATATTGCCACAATTTTTTACTCAACCCAATGTATTGAAATTTACATGCTTTGATATTTTTCTTTTGTATATCTGAAAAACGGCGTGATGAAGTGATCTTTTTCCACCAAACATAGAATGAAGCAAGAAAATAATAACGGTACAGGCGGACAGAAGAACTGGCTGTATAAGTAGAAATATCTTTAAATAAGATATCGGAGAATCCTTCCTGTTTCATAAAAACGCAGAACCGTTCTATTGTTTCCAGGTAATTCACCTGCCATCCATCCAGCCATTGGCGGAGGACAGGATGATCATTATTTTCAAATTTTGTGACAAATCCATCTGCTACAACAAGCCTTCCGCCGGGCCTGAGCAAACGATATGCTTCCTTAATAAATTTTACTTTGTCTTCAGCATAGCAAATGCTTTCGCAACCCCACACAACATCGAAACTTTTATCCGGAAAATCAGTAGCACAATAATCCATCACCCGGAAATCAACCAGGGAGTTGACCTTTTTTAGATTCGCATTTTGAATTGCCTGTTCTTTCTGCCTTTCACTTAATGTAATGCCGGTCACCCGGCACCCGGCCCATCCGGCTAAGAAAATACTGCTGCCCCCGACACCACAGCCTGCATCCAAAACTCTTTCACCCGGCTTCACCCGTGCGGCTATTGCCATCACTTCATTCATTTTTGTAAGTGATTGCCGGAATGAATGCACTGATTCATCCCAGTACCCAAAGTGTATAGCAAAACTTTTTCCCAGATCCCATGCATCTTTATAAGCATTTTCACTTTCCTCATAATAATCAATGATCCGCTGGTGGTAGTTTGCTGTTTTCATATTATTTCAATCTCCTTTCTTGTCTTATCAACAATATGGCATGGAAAATCAGCGAAGAGGCGATTAAAGCCAACCCGGTAAAAAAAGACCATCCCAATTCCTTGTTCTCTCCAAATAAAATAAAAGCAATGATGATCCCATATACGGGTTCAAGATTAAAATTAAGATTTACCGTAAAAGCGCTGAGTTTCTTTAGTGAATATCCTGTCAGCTGGAAGGCAAGCACCGAGCAAAACCATCCCAGTATCAGCAGCCAGATCCAGTCGCTCAGATCCGGTACCAGATAATCGGTGGGAAAATAATGCAGGTAAACTGGCATCAGCAAGGTCAGGTACATAAAAGCTCCGCTCAGCTGGTAGGTAAGAGCTGTTTCAGGATTGATCCTTTGAATAAAACCCCTGAGTAAGATTATGGAAAATGACAATAATAAAGCACAGAGCACACCAAGCATGATTCCCGTTTTATATTTCGGATCAAAATGAAAAATGATATAAATACCGGCAATGGTCAGCAGGCCAAGAAATAGTTCCGTCCTGTTTATCCTTTTCTTTCCTAACACGGGTTCAAACAGGGCAGTAAAAAAACCTACAGATGAAAAACATACCAACGCAACGGAAACATTTGAATTCTTAATTGAGCCATAAAACGATACCCAATGTAATGCCGAGAGCAGGCCGACAGCAGATAATTTTAATATATCCCGCCAGCCAACAGGCTGCAGCCTTTTTGTAAAATAATATAAGAGCCACATGGTACTGACTGTAATGAGTAACCTGTACCACACCAGCAACCCTTCATTCAGATTGATCAAACGGCCGAAAGGACCTGTAAAACCCGCAAGAAAAACAGCAACATGTAACTGGATAAATGATTTTTTCATTAAGTGTGCAAACTAAGGAAAAAGAAAGAAGGCGCAAGTTATAGAATGAAGTTGGAGGGTTTAGCCTGCAAGCAAGGATTTATTCTCACCTGCAGTATAAAAAAAGGATTTAGAAGAATGATAAGTACTGTTTCTGATCACCACATCCTGTTGCTTATGACTTTGTTTCTGCCAGCGTTTTTTCTGATGCAGTTGCTGATCCGCCTGCAAGCATTGCTCCATTCCCGGAATTTTTCACTCTTTTTCGGTAATTAGTGAAGAGACTGTGCCAGCGCAGCTTTAATACACCGAGTATTCCTTCCTTTACAATGCTTTTATTCATTTTAGATGCCCCGAGTGTTCGGTCCTGGAATAAGATAGGCACTTCTTTGATCTTAAAATGAAGTTTCCATGCAGCAAATTTCATCTCTATCTGGAAAGCATATCCTACAAAATGTATTTCATCCAGGTTGATTGTTTCCAGTACTTCTTTTTTATAGCAAATGAATCCTGCCGTGGGGTCTTTTACCGGCATCCAGGTTATCATTCTTGTATAAAAAGAGGCGCCTTTAGATAAAAGGATCCGGTTGCGGGGCCAGTTAATAAAACCACCTCCCTTGATATAACGGGAACCGATAGCCAGGTCTGCTCCTTCGTTTTTACAGGCATGATAAAGCCGGGGCAAATCTTTAGGATCATGAGAAAAATCCGCATCCATTTCAAAAATAAACTGATAATCTTTTTCGATGGCCCATTTAAACCCATGAATATATGCAGTGCCCAATCCCTGTTTGCCCGTTCGCTCTTCGATAAATAATTGGCCGGGAAATTTCACTTGCAAATCTTTTACAATTTCAGAAGTGCCATCCGGGGAAGCATCATCAATGACCAGAACATGAAATCCTTCATTTAAGTGAAAGATCGCATGAAGAATATCACTGATATTCTCTTTTTCGTTGTATGTTGGTATAACAACTAATTTTTCCACTAAAGAGCTCCGCAGGGAGCTTGCTAATTTACAAAAATCAATACAGATTCGACGTTAAACTTATTAAGGTTCTTGTGCCTTTCATCACTTTTTCAACATGGTGCGGGTAAATATCTCAGTAAGTTTTTGTTTTGTGTGCTGCGGAAAGTCTCCTTTCATCATCCAGTCGTAATACTGTGGTTCTGCTTTCAACACATCTGCTACGGGACGACCCTTGTGCTTACCGAAGTTGAATACTTCTATCCCGTTTTCCAGGATAAATCTGCGTGCAAAATCAACGATTGTTTCATCACCGATCGCTTTCAGCACCGAATCAACAGAGTTGCCTAAGACCGGGTAGCGCTCCAACTGCGCCAGCAATATTTCATGTGTTGCAGAGGCATCAGCTTCTGCACTGTGGGCATCTTCAAGTTTTTTGTTGCAGTAAAATTTATACGCAGCACCCAGGGTCCGTTGTTCCATCTGATGAAAGATCTTTTGCACATCTATCAACTTTCTTCCTTTCATATCAAATTCCACCTGCACTCTTAAAAACTCTTCTACCAGAAGGGGAATGTCAAACCGGTTGGAGTTATATCCCGCAATATCACAACCATCCAGCATCTGTTTCAGTTCATTTGCCACCTGTTTGAACGTCGGGGCATCCTTTACCATTTCATCACTGATGCCGTGCACTTCACTGGCACCGGCAGGGATCGGCATCTCAGGATTGATTAACTTTCTTTTTATACTTCTTGTACCATCTGGCAGGATCTTGACAATAGCTATTTCAACGATCCGGTCAGTACCAAGGTTTGTGCCTGTTGTTTCCAGGTCAATAAAAGCAATAGGCTTTGTTAATTGTAACATAGGAATTTGTGATTATGCTCTTCCTCTCATTATTCAGAGCAGCAAATATAATAGTTTGTTTTTACCTGAAACTATCCCTGAACTTAAGAGACAATACTAAGTTCTATAGAGATAGTATATTTGCAAAATAATTACCTGACTTTTTCGTTAACCTAACAAATATTCCAAAATGAGAAACAAAGTTTTTGCACTCCTGATGATCCTTGTGCTGGCGGTTATTTTCAGCTCCTGCTTTTCTTCACGCAACAGGTACGGATGCCCTTCTAACCCGCAGTACAGCAGCGGCCATTTCAGAGGTTAATTTTATAAGCCCCTGAATTAGCTGACCTTTAATTGCTCCGTTGGTTCCGTTCCTTTATTTTCCAATCTAAATCATCCGGTTACGAAACAGGTATCTTCACTGTCAAAGTACATCCCTTGCCCGGCGCTGTAACCAGATCTACCGATCCATTATAAAAGTTGGCACGGTCATAAATATTTGCTAGTCCTGCACCAGACCTGGTATGTGCAGCATCAAAGCCAATACCATTATCTTTTATCGTTAGCTGTGCCTTGTCTTTCTTACATTCGAGCGTGATGATCGTTTCTTCTGCCTTACTGTAATTAATGATATTCTTTATCTGCTCCTGCAGGATACGGAATAGAATGGTCTTTTTCCCGGGGCTGAGCAGATCACATTCAGCATCATGAACAAATTTTATTTTTATTTTTCCCGAGGCATTAATATCATCTGCCAGCTTACCAATAACATCAATAAGGCTTTTATCCTGAAGTTCAGGCACAGATAGTTCACGGGATAACTTCCTGATTTCATTGATTGCAGTTAGGATATATTCAATACTTCTCTCCCTGATCTCCTGCTCTTCTTTTCCTGGAGGATGCAGCATTTCAATAAAAAGTTTTGCTGAAGTGAGTACCTGGTTTACATTATCATGTAGTTCCTGGCCTATCCTTCTGCGTTCTCTTTCCTGAGCCCGGATTACAGATTCGGAAATCTCCTTCTGCCGCTGTAACTTTTCCTGTGTCAGCTGGTCTTCGAGTTGCTTTATGCCGGTGATATCCTGCAAAGATCCGATCATTCTTACAGGCAGACCATTTTCATAAATTACAAATCCCCGGTCCCGGATACTTTTATAAGAGCCGTCGGCGCATTTGAAACGATATTCGTCTTCCCAGGTGCTTTCATTACGCTCTGTAATCTCTTTGATCTTATCGCTGACTCTATTCCTGTCATCTGGATGAATACGCCGGATCCACCAGGAAATCCCTTTCGCTTCCTCGTTCGGGTATCCGATCATATTCATCAAATTATCATTCCGGAACGTTGTGCCTTTCTGCATGTCCCAATCCCAGATGGCATCAGTAACAGCCCTGCCGTAATTCAATAACCGGTCATTTGTTTCTCTCAGTTGCTTTTCGATTTTATATTTATCAGCGAGATTGACAGCGTGGCCGCCAACATGTTTTTTCCCCGAAGGGCTTTCGATAGGAAAAATAGTAACATGAAAGATGAGCTTTGTACCGTCGGCCAGTTTTACTTTTTCCTCCGTTTCTACCGGCACTCCCGTTTTTAATACCTGTACATGTTTTTCATAAAGAGCGTTAGCAACGGCATCCGGTATTATTTCCCTTATCTTTTTCCCGGCTATCTCTTTTTTATCAATGCCAAAATAGTCATAAAAAGAACCGCTTGCATAAACGAGGTTCTCATCCGCATCCACTATCCAGGCATGATTCGGGGACCTGTCAATAAAGACTTTAAGGATTGTATCCAGTTCCTTTAATTCAACAAAGAAATTATTTTCTTTAGTAACATCAATGA
Organism: Sphingobacteriales bacterium UTBCD1; assembly: GCA_002066995.1. GTDB lineage: Bacteria > Bacteroidota > Bacteroidia > Chitinophagales > Chitinophagaceae > UTBCD1. The sequence goes on along the minus strand of MWTC01000035.1, from coordinate 44,103 downwards.
TATTGGAAACAACAGAAAAGGGTACTGTTTCATCCGGCCTAAATAAGGGTTGTGAATCGAAATGAATCCAGCGTTTCTCCCCGTTTTTCATGACTATAACCAAAGTGGATTCCTGAGCCTTTCCGGTGCAGAGCGCTTTCCTGACCGGGTTATCATTGTAGAAAACCTTTGCGCCCTCTTCTGTTGTTATGTTCCAGGCGGTATTCCATAGGTCTTCAATATTATTTAACCGGCATAAGCGTTCCTGTGTTGTCCGGAAAATTTCAGACGCTTTCTTATTGGCAGTAATAATTTCACCATTTGCATTATTTAAAAGTATGCCGGCATTCAGGCTTTGAAAGATCTTCTGGTAATTCGCTGCTCTAAAAGATACAGGATCATCTGTACTCTCCCTCTCGTTCAGCTTATACCCTATACAGAGAAATCTTCCGTCATCACCGGTATCTTTTACTATTCGGTTTACTTCCCATTTCATGGGCTGATCAGTCCCGTTCCGTAATTGCAGATCCATGCTTTGCCGTACACCTTCACTGGCCACCAGGCGGATCATATTTTTGAATGCGTCAGCCTGTGAAGGATGAACGGCTTTGAAAAAATTTGATTGTTGCTGACCCGGCTCCCTGAGATGAAGTAACTTCCTCATCTTCGCATTTGCGCCAAGAATGTTCCCGTTATTATCAATCAATGAAAGAAAAACCTGTTCAGGCCCCGCAGTTCCTATAATTTTTCTCAACGTTGACCACTTGATCTTCATATATTCAAATTATTCCTCTGTCTATCATTTTTCCTTTCTCAAAATTATCAGCAATCTCTGTAATATCAATACAAAATTAATAAGGATGGACTTTACTGATGATTTCCGGCACTTTTGCAAAATCATTTGTCTTATCCAAAAAATATTCCGCTCCTAAATCTTTGCACACTTTCCTGTAATATCCATCCGCATGATTGGTGATCATGATCACTTCGGTTTCACTTCCCGATTCCTTGATACGGCGCAGTAATTCGATACCGCTTTTCCCGGGCAGGTTTATATCCAGCAAAACAAGATCCGGCATTTCTTCCAGGAGTTTTACCGCTTCCTCATAATCGGCCGCCACATTGATATACCCGATATTATCGAGGTCTTCAATCATGCTGACGATCCGTTTGACAAAATTAATATTGTCGTCCACTATAAGTATCAGCAGCTTTTCCTTTTTCATCAGAATTATTCTCATGCCAAAATAAAATTTGATCAGGTAACGGGGAATAGTACAAGAGTGTTAGATGACGTACATTATATGACCATTTTTTTGTAGCTGAAACGCCACAAGGCTTCGTGACTGAATGCTACAGCAGGTATAGGCTCATAAAAAGAAAAACATTACCCTTCAGGGCAGCACTGAAGTCTTAAATGAAAAAATATTACAACTTTAAAAAAATATTCCGGACTTATTTCCTGGCAGCAGGGCGTCCTTTTGGGTAAGCCATATCTTTTAGGTATTAATTACCCTTAGTTAAAACTTCATACCTCACATCTCCCGGAAGTTATCTGAACGGAATGATAACCGTTTTACCAAATGAATTTACACGATCTTATTCTCCAGCGCATATCGTGCCAGCTCTGCGTTTGACTTCATATTCATCTTCTCCATGATTCTTGACCGGTAGGTACTGATAGTGGTGGCGCTGAGAGAGAGTTGTTCTGCTATCTCAGAAACTGATTTCCCGATAGCCAGTAATTTAAATACATCAAACTCCCGGTCTGACAATAGTTCATGTGGCATTTTTCCTGAATCATCATTGAACGATTCCACCAGTTTTTCGGCAATGGAAGAAGTGATATATTTTCTGCCGGATAATACCGTTCTGATTGCTTTGATCAGTTCCTCGTGTACAGTTTCTTTTGCCAGGTATCCTGAAGCTCCTGCTTTCAATACCCGTAAGGCATATTGATCTTCGGGATACATGCTCAGGATTAAAACGGGAAGCCTGGGATTGGTATGCCGGATCTGGCTGAGTGCATCCAGGCCACTGCGCCCGGGCATGTTCATATCACAGATCACCACATCCCATTCTTCATGCAGGATATCTGCTATCAATGCTTCCGCATCACCCGCCTCGCCGATCTTGGAAGTCGGATATTCTTCCAGCAAAATCTGTTTTAATCCCTTACGTACTATTGCATGATCATCTGCAATTAATATTCTGATCATAGAAGGAGGTTCTGCATTGATTAATTTGATCCGGCGTAGGGAACCGATACAATGATCTTTGTTCCTTTACCGGGATTGCTTTTGATTTCATAATTCCCGCCCATCATATATATCCGTTCCTGCATTCCCAGGATACCCAATGTCTTTTTTGCTTTTGCTTTTTCCAAATCAATCCCTTTACCGTCATCTTTAATACAAAGTACTATATTCCCATTTTCATTTTCAATATTTACATCCACTTTTTTAGCATCAGCATGACGGGCAACATTGGTAAGGGATTCCTGGAAAATACGGAAGAGGCCGGTCTTGACCGTATTCGGCAAATTTATATCATCTGAAAATGATTTGAACTTTGTTTTCACCAAAACTCTTTTCTCAAATTCTTTCAAATGCCATTCCATGGCAGGCACTAAACCCATATCGTCCAGCAAACTCGGGCGGAGTTCTGAAGATATTCTTCTAACTGTTTTGACAGTGCTGTCAATCAACCCGAGCAGATCTTCTAATTTTTGATCAATATCCTCTCCCGTATGCTGCAGTTTTTTATTGAGCCAGGAAACATCCATTTTCAAAACGGTAAGTTGTTGTCCCAGTTCATCATGAATCTCCCGTGCAATATGTGCCCGTTCTTCTTCCCGCACATTCTGGAGATGCTCCGACAAACGCCTGATGGCTTCATAAGATTCTTCCAATTGTTCTGCTGCTTTTTTCCTTTCGGATATATCAAGGCCATGCCCTACGATGCAAACCCTGTCTTCATAAAGAATTCTTTCAGCACTGAAAAAAAACGGGATCTTTTTTCCTTCTTTGGTAACAAAATGCGCTTCCGCCTCATTGTATCCTTTCTGTAACACGCCTTTAATTCTCTCAGAAATATATTCCACTTCCTCTCCTTCAAAAAACTGCCAGGGACGCATGTTAAGAACTTCAGTTCCGGTATATCCTGTAATCATTTCAAACCGTTTATTCCATCTCAAAAAAATTCCGTTTTCATCAAAAAGATAAAAGACTCCCGGTAAGCTGTCAATAATATGATCCGATAATTCCTTGGCTTTCCTGATTTCAGCTTCTGCTTTTTTCCTTGCACGAATATCCCTTGAAATAGAAAGCACTCTCCCATCCGGGAGCATCTTTTTATTTATTTCCACATCAATTAGTTCTCCTTCTTTACTGAGCATCTTCCTTTCCCGGATAATGGATATCCCGGTTACGAGCAGGTCAAACTGGAGCGGCTCTTCTTTTACCTGCAATGGATCAAAAATTTCATTTGCCTCCATTTTCAAAAGTTTTTCCCTTTCATAACCCAAAGCCTTACACAAGCTGGGATTCACATCAATAAAATTACCATCCGGGTCTGTGATCATAATATAATCAGATGCCTGCTCCACCAATGTCCGGTAGCGTTCTTCACTTCGCTTTAATTCATTTTCCGCTCTCTTCCTGACCGAAACATCCAGTAAAGTGCCAATGATTGCAGGCCTGCCCTGGTAAAGGGTCCGGGTTCCGAAAAGCTCTATCGGGAAAACTTCACCATTCTTTTTCATTGCATTAATCTCGTAATGGACACTTTCAACTTTACCCTCCATCCGAATGCGAATGTTATCAGCTACAATTTGCCGGTGATCCGGATGAACCACATGATCCACTGGAAAAGTCCGTATCATTTCTGACTGAGTATAGCCCATCATCTCTGCCAGGCAGGGATTTGCATAAGCATAAACCCCGTCCTGAACAATATATACACCCACCAGGGATTGCTCTACCAGCGTTCTGAATTTAGTTTCAGCTTCTTTTAACTCTTCTTCCATTCTTATCCTCTCTGTAATATCCACCATGCTTCCCATTTTTTTCAAAGGCTCTCCTTTATCATTCCTGAGGATGAAAGTACGGTCATATACATATTTATATTCACTGCTGCCCTTTGGTTTAAACCTGTACTCGGAAGTGAAAATAGTTTTATCGGATTGCAATGATTCGACCTGCTTCTTTTTCATTTCGGCCCTTTCATCGGGGTGAACATGTTCCAGCCATACTTCTTCAGTCGGAACCGGGTCCTCCATGGTCAATCCGTATAATCTCTGATGCGTCTCATTGGCCCACAGTTCTCCTGTTTCAAGATCCCATTCCCACAATGCATCATTAACGGCAAGACTGATCATTGCAAAACGATTGACAGACTGGCGCAGCTTTTCTTCAGCTGTTTTCCTGGCTGATATATCTCTTGTATAAATATAAACTCCATAAATGATCCCTTCATCATCTTTCACCGGGAACATATTCACCAGGTACCATGCCGAATGCCCAGGCAGATTGACCAGTGATTCATATTCCATTGTTTCGCCATTCAAAACTTTCTGAAGCCTTTCTTTTAATAATTCTTTATTCGTTTCTGGTGTCAGGTCAGGCAAATAGCCGCCGAGGTCCACCGGCTTACCCCAAAAAACTGAAAGGCTGTTCTTAGCAAGTTCATTGATCAAAATGATCTTACCTTGTTTATCCACCACATAAAACATGTCTCCGTAGCTGGTCAATACCTGTCTTAATTTTTTTTCAGAAGCCTTCAATTCTTCTTCAAATTTTTTCTGCTGGTGGATATCATGCAAAAGAGCAATAAAGAAATCAATAGCCCCTGTTCCGGGTTTACGATAACATGTAACATTCACTTCTGCCCAGAAATAAATCCCCGATTTTTTCATGACTCGCTTTTCAATCACATAATTATTTATTTCACCCCTGGCCATTTTATCCAGCATGTCATATTCTTCCCGTATATCATCCGGATGGGAAAAATCAATAAAATGTTTTCCCTTTATTTCATCAGGAGAGCTCTCCAGCATTTCACACAAAGCCTTGTTGGCATTTGTCACTACTCCTTCGGGAGAACACCATCCCACTCCCAGAATCTTATTTTCGACCACCAGCCTGTTATTAAATTCGCTGGCCTTTAAAGCTTCTTCCGTTTTTTTTCTTTCAGTAATGTCCCTGTTGATAGTCAATACACGTCCATCAGTGATCAAACGGGTATTGCTTTCAATAAAAACATACGTTCCGTCTTTCTTTCTGGCTTTTCTTTCATTTAAAAGTTGTTCTCCCTGAACCAGCCGGTCCATTGCATCCTGTACCTGGTTCTCACTTTCTTGTATTACCAGGTCTCTTATATTTAATCTGAGCAATTCTTCCCTGGAATACCCAGACATTTTGCAGGTGCTGTCATTTACGTCAAGCAGGTTCCCGTCTAAATCAGTGATGACTATTGCATCTGAAGCCTGTTCCACCAGTGTCCGGTATCTTTCTTCACTTTGCCTGATCTCAGCAGTTTTATTTGCAATATTTTCCTGCAGTTCATCATTGTAATTTTTCAACTGCCTTTCCACCCGTTTGCTTACTGAGAAATTCAGTAAGAAACTGCGGAAGATCAAAAAAACAATCAGAAATGCAAGAAAAACCGGTATGCTGAGAACTGCCCTGAACTGATCAATAGATTTTGCATTCGCATTGATATCCAGCTGGACCTGCTGCATCACTTTATACTGCATCTGGCGAACAGAAGTAAATATTTCGTTGAAATATTTATATACGGGTACACCGCTGAATGCAGCAATAGCTTCCTGAAGGCCTTTTTCTTTACCCGTAGAAATGATCTGAGCAGAAAGGGAATCCCTCTTATTTAAATAATACTCCAAAGAATCCAGATCCTGTTTCAGGCCGGGTTCATTTTTTAAGTTGTTTTTTACAGAATCAAAAACCTGCAGGCTAAGCTCTAGTGAAGCGTATGCTTTCTTTACATTATTTTTATCCCCTCCATGAACATAACCTCCCAATGATTCCAGATGGTACTGAACTGCGTTTTCCAAATGGCTCATTTGATTTACATAGCGCATACCTTCATTGGCAATTGAAGTCGCCTTTTTTTCCTTACTACTGATCCTGGCGACAATATAAACGCTTATGACGGTAAACGTTCCCAGCAATAAAAGCATGGCAGGCAGGAGCCTCAACTGTCTTTTTTTCATAAAGGATGGCTTGGATGCATAATCTCTTTTTACAATGCAAAATTATTTCTCTTAACCTAACCGGCAAGCAGTAAAAAAATCTGTTTTTTTAAATCTTAACCTATACAATGTGAGAAGCGGGTCAACAACGGCCGGATCAATCTTATTAACAATCTGCATTTATCATTTACAACCCATGTGCGTTGACAAAATTAACCAGGGAAGCAGTGTTTTTCAATTGCAGTTTTTTCAGAATATTATACCTGTGTACTTCCACTGTCTTTAAAGAAATGTCCAGCTTTAATCCAATCTCACGTGATGAAAGTCCATCTCTTATCAATTCGGCAATATCAAGTTCCCTGCGGGATAAAGTATTAATATCCGGCTGGCCGCTGTCCTCCAGTTCATGCTGGGCTATAATATCTTTTACTTCGCTGCAGATATATTTATGCCCCTTATTCACTTCGATTATCGCTTCCATCAATTCTTCTTTTGACGAATTTTTCGTCACATAACCCAGCGCCCCGCACTGTATCATTTTTTTTGCATAAACCGGCATGCTGTGCATGGATACTCCAATGACTTGTGACGAAGGCGACTGCTTTCGGATAAGTTTGGTTGCCTCAAACCCGTTGATGGGCGCCATATTGATGTCCATCAAAACAATATCCGGATTTTTCTCCCTGGCCAGATCAACAGCTTCTTCGCCGTCGCTGGTTTCTGCAATCACTTTAAAATGTGGATCGCTGTTAAGGATGAATGCCCATGAATCTCTGACCAGTTTATGGTCGTCAACTAACAGGATGGTGATCTTGCTCATAGTAGTTTTTTTATGATGTAAAATTACATCGCCGGTCCGTTTTATACTGATGGGAAATATCTATTATGCATGTAGTTCTTCGGCTACAAATTCTTTGCTTACCACAGACAACTCTTCCATCATTTTCATGAAAAAATTTAAGCAATAAACCTTCTTGATTCTAAACGCAAAAATTCTTGTGTTATTTTATGGAAGCGTCCATCAAAATATTTCCGGAAGATCAGATACTAAAATGCTGTTATTGCCGACTACAGGCTTACTCCCCTTTTCCATGGAATAAAGTCATCCTGGTTTAGTTGAACTGCTTTGGGAATCACTTCACCACTTGCCGCTTTGATACAATATTCCAATATTTCTTCTCCCATCTGTTCAATTGTTTTTTCTCCGTCAATAACCGGTCCTGCATTGATGTCAATGATGTCAGACATTCTTTTCATCAATCCTGTGTTTGTTGCAATTTTTATCACCGGGCAAACCGGATTTCCGGTGGGCGTTCCCAACCCGGTTGTAAACAAAATCAACGTTGCCCCCGAAGCTGCTTTGCCGGTTGTGGCTTCCACATCATTTCCCGGTGTGCATACCAGGCTCAACCCGGGCTTTGTAGCCGGTTCCGTATAATCCAAAACATCGGCCACCGGTGATGTGCCGCCTTTTTTGGCAGCTCCATTGCTTTTGATTGCATCAGTGATCAACCCATCCCTGATATTTCCCGGAGAGGGATTCATTTCAAATCCTGAACCTACTTTATGTGCCTGCTCATTATACTCAGTCATCAGTCGTATGAATTTTTTTGCGGCAGTTTCATCTTTTGTGCGGTCGATCAACTGCTGTTCGGCACCGCATAATTCAGGAAATTCTGCCAGTAAGATCTTTCCTCCAAGCGCCACCAGCAGATCAGAACAATAGCCAACGGCAGGATTGGCAGAAATGCCGCTGAATCCATCACTGCCACCGCACTTCACACCAATCACCAGTTTGTCCAAAGATGCGGGCTTACGTTCCTGCTGATTCACTTCAATCAATCCGAGAAAAGTTTTCCGGATCGCCTCAGTGATCAGTTGTTCTTCACTTTGGGTTTTCTGTTGTTCGAAAACATAAAGCGGTTTATCAAAGTTTGGGTTTCGCTGCTTCAGATCATCCAAAAAGTCCTGAACCTGCAGGTGCTGGCAGCCAAGGCTTAAAACCGTCACTCCTGCCACATTCGGATGATCCGCATAGGCTGCCAGTAATTTGCCCAATGTAGCCGCATCCTGACGGGTGCCGCCGCAACCTCCGGTATGATTTAAAAATTTTATTCCATCAACATTTTTGAAAACTCTATTGGTATTAACGAAAGATTCTTTTATCTCCAGGTCCATTGCAGAAATATCTCCGCCGCTTTTGTATAATGCTACAAGATGATGAGCTTTCTGCTTATATTTATCGGTAACAGCATAACCTAATTCATTGTGCAACGCTTCCCGAATGACATCAAGATTCCTGTTCTCACAAAATACCGTAGGCATGAATACCCAGTAATTAGCAGTGCCCACCCTTCCATCACGCCGATGGTATCCTTTGAAGGTTCTCCCGGTAAATTTTGAAACATCCGGGGCATGCCATTCATAATGAGAAGGACGGTATCTATAAGGTTCTGCAGCATGTTTCACGTTTTCAGTGGTCATGAGTCCGCCGGCAGGTACTGCGTGCTGGGCTTTACCCACCAATACACCGTACATGATAACCTTATCACCCGGGTTCAATTCGTGCGTAAAAAATTTATGTTTGGCAGGAACGTTTTCCTGCAATACATACTCATCACCGTTATAGGGAATTTTTTCTCCTTTGGAAAGATTTCTCAGTGCCACCAGCACATTGTCTTCCGGGTGAATTTTTAAAACACGTTGCATAAGTTTACTTTTTTTTATCAGGCTCTTTACTGGTTACATAATTTTTCCTGCTCCCTGCTTTTTGAAATTGCATCAGCCGCTGAGCGATCACATCCTGCACATTCACATTATTGATCTTGCTTTCCAGCCAGGAGATCACATCCAGGTAGGCAAATGCCCGGCTTTCGAGCGGATTGCCTTCATATTTTTTCAGCGTAGCCAACAGCTTTTCAAATTCAGGTTTCAGTGCATGTGCGCCGACATGAAATGATTTTCGTAAAAATGCAAACATCTCTTCTTCCACCTTACTGAGATTTTGCATTTTTGCCATATACCGGTAAACGGATTTGGTCAGGTATTCCAGCAGATCAAAATTTCCCAATTCGTAATGAGCGATCAGGTGCAGCAGGCGGGCATAACACTGAAGGTCTATCCATAAATCACTTTTTAAATTGATAATTTTATTGAGATATTCAATTGCTTTTTCATTATTGCCGCTGCCAAAGTAAAGACATGCGATCTTGTAATAAAATACCAGCACCCGGTGTTCATCGAGATAAATTCCATATTTCTTCAGCATGTCTTCCAGGAAAGGAACCAGTCTTAATCCTTTTGTAAATGTGCCTTTTAAAAAATATAAATTGATCCGTGCTGTATATAAAAACACATAGGTCAGGATACGGTTGTTTTCATTCTGCTCGACCAGTTTCGTATGTGCAAACTGCTCAAAAGTTTTAATAGCTTCGTGCAGTTTCTGCCGGCTCAATAAATAAAAAAGAGCATTCATCAGGTTTTGCATGCCTTTAATATATGCTGCCGTTTCTATTGGCAATACTTCAGGATATTCCCCGAAAAGATCAACCCATTTTTTTGAATAACGGTAATATTGCAGAAAATCCCTCCGGATGGAAGCATACCAGCAATAGCTCTGGTAGAGGTATAATTTTTCATAAAAACTTTCTGCTTTATAAACACCCCCCGGCAAGTGCTTTTCAAAAAACGAACGTATCTCGTCCAGGTCGTTTTGATTTCTTGCATGGCCATGTTTAATATACCACCCGTAAAGCAAAAGCGACAAGTTGGATAACCGGTTTACCGAAGTAAGCTCCCTGGTCACTTCGTCTGATTCTGCTGAAAGCTGATCGGCCCTGTCCTGCATACTATGCGTGATGTATAATGCTTCGATCTTCTTTTCAAAAAATAAAGCCTGCTGCATGTATGTAAGCTGGCGATGGGATCTTGCCAGTTCTTTCAAACGCTCCAGTTGTTTCAGGCTTTGCATATACAGGCCTTTATTATACAATATCCGGGCATAGTCCATTTGCTCATGAAGGCGGATGTCAATATTATCCTCATCACGGATCAGCCTCAGGCTTGACAGGATCTGGCGGTATAAACTGGCCTTAATATTCGAGAGCTGTTTCTTTTGAATTCCCTTGTGTTTTTGCAAAAGGAATTTCTCATCATACTCACTCATTTTATCCAAAGCATCAAAAAGCTGGATGGTCTTCAGGTTGTCTGACGAAGAATTCCTTCTCACGAAAAGTTTGAAATTTCTCTTTTCAGACTTCTCCAGAGATTTTACGAGCTGAAACAGCATATCGGCGGAACGGTTGGCCATCGTAATTCTTTTTGTCTAAAACCCTTTACAGCACAGCATTTCAGCGGATATACAGTTCTTTACACAGTGTAAAACCAACTGTATTTTGTTTTGAGCACCCGCCGGCATGCCGGTAACTTAGCTGTGCAGGTTGTTTATCTTTTTGGGTTATAAGCAAGCAACGCAAAATTAAGCAGCCTGCATTTTCATCTCGCCTAATTTATCATTAATTATGTCCAAAGACAAAGTTTACATTTTTGACACGACACTAAGGGATGGCGAACAGGTTCCCGGCTGCAAGTTGAATACTGAAGAAAAACTGGACCTTGCCTTAAAACTGGAAGGGCTTGGAGTGGATATTATTGAGGCGGGCTTCCCAATCTCTTCTCCCGGTGATTTTGAGTCGGTAAGCCAGATTGCAAAACATATAAAAAAAGCAACCGTCTGCGGGTTAAGCCGTGCCGTTCAAAAAGATATTGAAACGGCAGCACAGGCTTTAAAGCATGCAGCAAGACCAAGAATACATACCGGTATCGGCACTTCGGACTATCACATCAAATCAAAGTTCAACTCTACCCGTGAAGAAATTTTGCAAAGAGCTGTTCAATGTGTGAAGTGGGCAAGAAATTTCACAGGTGATGTGGAATTTTATGCCGAAGATGCCGGGCGTACTGATAATGATTATCTCGCCGCCGTGATCGAAGCAGTGATCAAAGCAGGCGCTACTGTAGTAAATATCCCCGATACAACCGGGTATTGCCTGCCATATCAATATGGTGAAAAGATCGCTTACCTGGTCAATAATGTTCCGAATATTGACAAAGCAGTGATCTCCTGCCATTGCCACAATGATCTTGGTTTGGCAACGGCTAATTCAATAACCGGAGTGATAGCGGGCGCAAGACAAATTGAATGTACCATCAATGGATTGGGCGAAAGGGCCGGTAATACCTCGCTGGAAGAAGTAGTGATGATTATCCGGCAGCATAAACATCTCGGTTTCCATACCGATATAAAAACGGAACAACTCAATCCCATCAGCCGGCTGGTATCTGACACAATGAGAATGCCGGTGCAACCGAATAAAGCTATCGTTGGAAGCAATGCTTTTTCACATTCATCAGGAATTCACCAGGATGGATTTTTGAAAAATGCGCTTACCTACGAGATCATCAACCCGGAAGAAGTTGGTGCAGACAGTTCGAAAATAGTTCTCACTGCCAGGAGCGGACGAAGCGCATTGGCATACCGTTTTCAAAAGCTTGGTTTCCGCTTTGACAGAAATGATATAGATGAATTATACATTAATTTTCTTGCTGTAGCCGACAAGAAAAAAGAAGTAGAAGATGCTGACCTGGCTGACATGGCACAACAGTACCGGAAAAAGACCGTAACCGCATAACAGAATATGGGTAAAACATTATTCGAAAAGATCTGGGAAGATCATATAGTAAAACAAATAGAAGAAGGTCCTTCTGTTTTATACATTGACAAACATTTCATTCATGAAGTGACCAGTCCGCAGGCTTTCACCGGGCTTAACAACAGAGGCATAAAATTATTCCGGCCCAGGCAAACTGTTGCCACAGCGGATCATAACGTACCGACACTGCACCAGGAATTACCGATCAAAGAAGAATTGAGCCGCCTGCAGGTTGAAGCACTGAAAAAGAATTGTGCGGAACATGGTGTTGAGCTGTACGGGCTCGGACACCCATACCAGGGCATCGTCCACGTGATTGGGCCTGAACTGGGAATCACACAACCGGGGATGACCATTGTTTGCGGTGACAGCCACACCTCCACACACGGAGCTTTCGGCACAATAGCATTTGGCATAGGAACCAGTGAAGTAGAAATGGTAATGACTACCCAATGCCTGTTGCAAAGTAAGCCGAAACTGATGCGCATCAATATCAATGGCGAATTAAACAATGCTGTTGTATCTAAGGACATCATTCTTTACATCATCTCAAAAATATCAGCAAGTGGCGCTACCGGCTATTTTGTTGAGTATGCAGGTTCCGCCATCCGTTCATTAAGCATGGAAGCGAGAATGACCATTTGCAACATGAGTATAGAAATGGGTGCAAGAGGAGGAATGATTGCTCCTGATGAAACAACATTCAATTATATTAAAGGAAGAAGATTTGCCCCCCAGGGAGAAGAATGGGAAAAGAAACTTGCTTACTGGAAAACTTTATACAGCGATGCCGACGCAACTTTCGACAGGGAAATAAATATCAATGCAGCGGAAATTGAACCGATGATTACTTACGGAACCAATCCGGGTATGGGTATCCCTGTTACCGGTCATATTCCCTCTTTCAGTGAAATAGATGACAAAGAAAGAGCTTCTTTTGAAAAAGCACTCCGCTATATGGGACTGGAAGCAGGGGTCAACATCAAAGGAAAGAAAGTGGATTACGTTTTTATCGGCAGTTGCACCAATTCACGTATTGAAGACCTGCGCATGGTTGCATCATTTGTAAAAGGGAAAAAGAAAGCAGCGGGTGTAGAAGTATGGGTGGTTCCCGGAAGTCACCAGGTGGAAATGCAGGCCAGGGAAGAAGGAATAGATAAAATTTTTGAAGATGCTGGGTTCATGTTGCGCCAGTCAGGATGCTCTGCCTGCCTCGGGATGAATGAAGACAAAATACCGGCAGGGAAATATTGCATCTCCACTTCCAACAGGAATTTTGAAGGAAGGCAGGGTGCCGGAGCAAGAACATTATTGGCAAGCCCGTTGACCGCTGCTGCTGCTGCAATAACGGGTATGGTGACTGATGTAAGAGAGTTATTCAATTAAAAATTTCAAAAGTAAAAAATGACCCCGGTTATTACATTTTGACTTTTCACTTTAACAAACGCAAATGCAAAAATTAGAAATCATAAAAAGCCGTTTTATTCCTCTCAAAATTGAAAATGTGGATACGGACCAGATTATTCCCGCCCGCTTTTTAAAAGCCACCACCAAAGAGGGATTCGGAAAAAATCTTTTTCGTGACTGGAGGTATGAAAACAATGATGAAACAAAACCCAGAAAGGATTTTGTATTAAACAATTCCACATACAGCGGCGAAATTCTTGTAGCAGAGAAAAATTTCGGATGCGGATCTTCAAGAGAACATGCTGCCTGGGCACTGAAGGATTATGGCTTTCATGCAGTGGTATCCAGCTTCTTTGCCGATATTTTTAAAAACAATGCCCTGAACAATGGAGTGCTGCCTGTTCAGGTAAGTGAACCCTTTTTGCAAAAAATATTTCAACAGGGCCCCGATTCTGAATTGACTATCGATCTCGGAAATCAAAAAATCAGGATTGACGGCACAGGTGAGGAAGAATCCTTTGATATCAGCGCTTACAAGAAAACCTGCCTGCTGAACGGCTACAACGATATAGATTTCCTGATCAGCATCAAAAACGATATAGAAATTTTTGAATCAAAAAAACATTCTGAAAATTCAAAATCTTACCAGCTTGTATGAAAAAGAACTTTGTAATCATTGAAGGTGATGGCATCGGCCCCGAAGTTACACGGCAATCGGTACGTGTATTAAGATCCATTGCAGAAAGATTCGGGCATGAATTTGAATTTACCTATTGCCTGATGGGTGCAGATGCAATTGACAAAACAGGGAATCCATTGCCTGATGAAACCATTGAAGCCTGCCTTAACTGCGATGCCGTTTTACTTGGAGCTATCGGTCATCCAAAATATGATAACGATCCTTCTGCCAAAATTAGGCCGGAACAAGGATTGCTGAAATTGAGAAAATCATTACAGCTCTTTGCAAACATCAGGCCTATTAATACCTATCCCAGCCAACATCACCTGTCTCCTTTGAAAAGTAAGAATCTAGAAGAAGTTGATTTCATCATATTCCGTGAGTTGACCGGCGGTATATATTTTGGTAAAAAAGAACTGAACGAAGAAGGAACAAGGGCAAGCGATGAATGTGTGTATTCCAAAGAAGAGATCGAAAGAGTGGCGGAACTTGCTTTTCAGTATGCACAAAAGCCGGGTAGAAGAAAAAAGTTAACTCTTGTTGATAAAGCAAATGTCTTAGAAACATCAAGACTTTGGAGGAAAACGATCAAAGAAACAGCCCAACGGTATCCGGATGTATCTGTTGATTACATGTTTGTGGACAATGCAGCCATGCAGATCATTTTAAATCCAAAGCAGTTTGATGTGCTGCTCACGGAAAACATGTTCGGTGATATACTGAGTGATGAAGCCAGTGTATTAAGCGGATCTCTTGGACTGCTGCCCTCCGCTTCGGTAGGTAAAGGAAGTATATTGTTTGAGCCCATACATGGTTCTTACCCGCAGGCAGCGGGAAAAGATATTGCCAACCCGTTAGGTTCTGTTCTGTCGGCAGCCATGATGCTTGAATATCTTGGCATGAATGAAGAAGCATCCCAGATACGGGAAGGAGTGAACTGGACGCTGCATAATGGTTTTGTAACGAAAGATCTTGATCCGGTGAATTTTTATTTTACTTCCACCATCGGAGAACTGATCAGTGATTACGTGATTGGAAAAATACCCGGATCAGTCAAAAAAGAGTATATCGAGTTGAGAAAATCAACTATCATCTGAGCGGGAAGAAAGGGAACGAACAATTGTTCGGAAATATTTTTTAAAGAAAATTGCTTGCTGAGTTCTTTTTTTAGAAACGGCGGGTGTATATTTGTCAAACATACATCCTTCATGCTGAAGAAACTTTCATATAGTATCATCACTTCTGTTGCCGCAATTATTATTGTGGTTGTGATTATTATATCTGCTTCAGCAGGAGGTGGTGCATGACTATAAAAAGATAAAACTAAAAATAGTAACCCGCCTCAAAAAAGGCGGGTTTTTTTATTCATCTTAAAAAATGAAGATTAAAATGGGTTCTTATTATAACGACCATACGGTTCTTTGGTTAAACGGAGCTTTTACAAAAGCAACAGTGGCAAAAATGGATTTTTACAGCCAGTCATTTCACTATGGTTATGCCGTATTTGAAGGTATCCGTTCTTATAAAACTCATTCAGGGGAAACAAAGATCTTCAAAGCGGCTGAACATTATGACCGCCTGCATCAATCAGCTCTTGCATTGAATATGCCCTATACATGGAGCACTGAGAAACTGATCGCAATCACTTATGAGTTGTTGCAAAAAAATAAATTGCAGGATGCTTACATCCGCCCGGTAGTCTATGCTCCGGCCAATATGAAGTTTGATCAAAACGATGAATCATTTCTCGTAGTGGAAGCATGGAAGATGGAGCCTTTCTTAGGCGAAAAACTTTTGAGAGTGATGACATCTTCCTTTCAACGGCCCAATCCAAAAGGATTTAAAATCACTGCAAAAGCAACCGGCCATTATGTAAATTCTATTCTTGCCAGCCAGGAAGCGAAAGCCAATGGTTATGATGAAGCGTTGCTGCTGGATATAAATGACAATGTTGCTGAAGCGCCGGGTGCAAATATTTTCTTTGAAAAAGAGGGCAAACTTTTTACTCCAGCACCGGGGAATATTTTGCCCGGTATTACGAGAGCAACTGTTCTGGAACTATGCAGCAAAATGGGGATACCGGTAGCAGAGAAGTTTTTCTCCGTTGAGGAACTGAAAAAGGCAGATGCCGCTTTTTTCTGCGGCACAGCTGCAGAAATAGTTGGCATGGAAAGCCTGGATAATACAAAATTTCCGGCGTCGTGGAATAAATCCCTGTCGAAAAAAATTCAGGATGCTTATAAACATTCCGTAACAGAAAAAGAATTTAAACCTGCATTAGCATTAGTATGAACGAATTGAACAAATACAGCAAGACAATAACTCAGGATCCTACACAACCTGCAGCCCAGGCAATGTTGTACGGTATCGGGCTTACCGATGATGATCTGAAAAAAGCACAGGTAGGAATCGTAAGTATGGGATATGATGGCAATACCTGCAACATGCACCTGAATGACCTTGCCAAACTGGTAAAGAAAGGAGTATGGGAAAATGAAATGGTAGGATTGATCTTCAATACCATTGGTGTCAGTGACGGCATGAGTATGGGAACAGAAGGGATGAGATATTCGCTGGTGAGCCGTGATGTCATTGCGGATTCTATCGAAACAGTTTGCGGCGCACAATATTATGACGGGCTGATCGCCATTCCCGGTTGTGATAAAAACATGCCGGGTTCCATGATCGCAATCGGGAGACTGAATCGCCCGGCAATTATGGTTTATGGCGGCACAATAGCCCCCGGTCATTATCACGGTGAAGCCTTGAATATTGTCTCGGCATTTGAAGCATTGGGAAAAAAGATTGCCAGCCAGCTTAATGACATTGATTTTAAAAATATAGTCAAATGCAGTTGTCCCGGTGCCGGTGCCTGCGGTGGTATGTACACGGCCAACACCATGGCCAGCGCCATTGAAGCATTAGGAATGAGCTTGCCCTACTCTTCTTCCAACCCTGCATTAAGTAAAGAAAAACTTGAGGAATGTGCTACTGCAGGAAAAGCTATACGGTCACTGCTGGAAAAAGATATCAAGCCTTCCGAAATCATGACAAGAAGAGCATTTGAAAATGCCATCACCGTTGTTATCACATTAGGGGGAAGTACCAATGCAGTTCTTCACCTGATCGCCATGGCAAAAAGTGTGAATGTATCCATTACTCAAGATGATTTTCAGCAAATCGGTAATAGAGTCCCGGTATTGGCTGATTTCAAACCCAGTGGAAAGTACCTGATGCAGGACCTTCATGAACACGGAGGCGTGCCGGCTGTTATGAAATATCTTTTAAAAAATAATTTCTTACATGGCGATTGCCTGACCGTAACCGGTAAAACAATTGCAGAAAACCTGGAAGGCATTCCCGAACTGGATTTTAAAAAACAGGATATCATTTATCCATTGGAAAAGCCGATAAAAGCAACAAGTCATTTACAGATCCTATATGGAAACCTTGCTGAAAAAGGAAGCGTAGCAAAGATTTCAGGAAAAGAGGGAGAAAAATTTTCGGGAACAGCAAGAGTGTTTGACGGAGAATTTGAATTGATTGCAGGCATCCGGAATAAAAAAGTCAAAGAAGGCGATGTGGTGGTGATCCGATATGTAGGCCCGAAAGGAGCACCCGGAATGCCGGAGATGCTCAAACCTACCGCAGCACTGATCGGAGCAGGATTGGGAAAATCCGTTGCACTGATCACCGATGGAAGATTCAGCGGGGGCACACATGGTTTTGTCGTGGGCCACATCACACCCGAAGCATTCGACGGCGGGTTGATCGCATTGGTAAAAAATGAAGATATCATTGAAATAGATGCGGTAAAAAATTCGATCACATTAAAAGTAAATGATGCAGAGTTAGCAAAACGAAAAGCAGCCTGGAAACAACCCGGGCTGAAAGCGAAAAGAGGCATCCTTTTTAAATATGCGAAATATGTGAAACCTGCATCAGAAGGATGCGTAACGGATGAAGAGTGATTTTTTTTAACCAATAAATGAAACTATCATGGAACTGATCGCAGAAAAAGAAACCAGGCAAAAAGAATTGACCGGTACATTATCGGGCAGTGAAGCAGTATTGCAGGCGCTGCTCATTGAAAAAGTGGATACGGTATTTGGTTACCCCGGTGGTGCCATCATGCCTATTTATGATGCCATTTATGATTACCAGGATAAAATCAGGCACATACTGGTCCGCCATGAGCAGGGTTCTATTCATGCGGCCCAGGGCTATGCAAGAGCATCGGGAAGAACAGGTGTAGTGTTTGCAACCAGCGGCCCGGGCGCCACAAACCTTGTCACCGGGCTTGCAGATGCAATGATTGATTCCACACCTGTTGTCTGCATTACGGGGCAGGTATTTGCCCACCTGCTGGGAACTGATGCTTTCCAGGAAACAGACGTGGTAAATATTACCGCACCGATTACCAAATGGAACTATCAAATAACTGATGCATCAGAGATCCCTTCCGTAATCGCCAAAGCATTTTATATTGCCAAAAGCGGAAGGCCGGGGCCTGTCCTGATAGACATTACTAAAAATGCACAGGCGCAGAAATTTGAATTTACAGGATATGAAAAATGTCATCATATCAGAAGTTACCGGCCAAAACCAATCGTCAGGGAAAAATATATCGAACAAGCTGCCCTCTTGATTAATGAAGCCAAAAAGCCATTTGTAGTTTTTGGCCAGGGCGTTCTATTGGGAAAAGCAGAAAAAGAATTTAAAAATTTCATTGAAAAAGCAGGTATTCCTGCTGCATGGACGGTGATGGGCATCAGCGCTCTTCCTTCTGATCATCCTCTTGGCGTAGGCATGCTGGGGATGCATGGGAACTATGCCCCCAATGTATTGACCAATGAGTGCGATGTGCTGATCGCTGTTGGAATGCGTTTCGATGACCGTGTTACGGGTCGCCTGGATAAGTATGCCAAACAGGCAAAGGTGATTCACCTGGATATTGACCCGGCAGAAATTGATAAGAATGTAAAAGCAACTGTCCCGGTGTGGGGTGATTGCAGGGAAACATTACCCTTATTAACCAGATTGGTTGATAAAAAATCTCATAAAGAATGGTTGCAGAAATTCAGGGAATTACAGAAAGAAGAAGAAAAAGAATGCATCGTTCCTGAATTACATCCTGAAAGTGACATTTTAACAATGGGAGAAGTGATCAGGTTAGTGAATGAACATACCGACGGCAATTCAATCATTGTTTCAGATGTTGGCCAGCACCAGATGGTGGCTTGCCGGTATGCAAAATTCAATCATTCAAAAAGCAATATCACATCAGGAGGCCTGGGTACAATGGGATTTGGATTGCCTGCTGCAATCGGGGCAAAATTCGGAGCGCCTCACCGTGAAGTGATCCTTGTAGCCGGCGATGGCGGATTTCAAATGACCATCCAGGAACTGGGAACAATTATGCAAAACAAGATTGATGTAAAACTTCTGATATTGAACAATAAATTCCTTGGCATGGTGCGCCAATGGCAACAGCTATTCCTGGATAAAAGATATTCTTTTGTTGACATTGAGAGCCCGGATTTTGTACAGGTAGCCAAAGGATATGGCATTGAGGGCAAATCCGTTTCTCAGCGCAAAGACTTAAAAGAAGCGATAAAAGAAATGCTGGAACACAAAGGAAGTTATTTACTGGAAGTAGCAGTGGGAAAAGAGAATAATGTGTTTCCCATGGTGCCTCAGGGTTGCAGCGTCAGTGAAATAAGATTAAAATAACCAGAAATCATTAATCAAAAATTGAATCATCATGGAAAAACGAGAATACACACTCACCGTTTATACAGAAAACCAGATCGGGATCCTGAACCGGATTGCTATTCTTTTTTCAAGAAGGAAAATCAATATTGAGAGCCTGAACACTTCACCCACAGAAGTGGAAAGCGTTCATCGTTTCACAATTGTGATCTACGAAACAGAAGAAGTGGTAAGCAAACTCTGCCGGCAGATTGAAAAACAGGTTGAAGTACTGAAAGCTTATTACAACACAGATGAGGAGATCGTGTGGCAGGAACTGGCTTTATACAAAGTAAGTACAGATACTGTTGCCGAGAAAGTAAAAGTTGAGAGACTGCTCCGGGAATTTGGAGCAAGAGCCGTTGCTATCCGTAAAGATTACACCGTCTTTGAAACCACCGGTCACCGTGAAGAAACAGACAGGCTTGTTAAAGAACTAGAGCCTTATGGTCTTATCGAATTCGTAAGAAGTGCGAGGGTGGCCATCCTGAAAGGAAGCCATGATTTTCATGAACGGTTGAAAGAATTTGAACAAAAACAACCGGGCGAAGATGTGATCGAGAACGAATATCTTAATAAACAGGATGAAGTGTTTACACTGTGAGATGGGAAAGATGACGAGCATAACCTGCAGGAGGAAAACAGGTGAGCGCAATAGAATCTGATAAATATTGCTAAACCTGGAGCAAAAAATAAAACTTAATAATTAAAACAAAATCAAATCAATTATGGCACAATTAAATTTCGGCGGTGTTACTGAAAATGTAGTGACCCGTGAAGAATTCCCGCTTAGCAAAGCCCGGCAAGTATTGAAAAATGAAACTGTAGCCGTAATCGGCTATGGTGTACAGGGCCCGGGCCAGGCATTGAATCAAAGGGATAATGGCATCCATGTCATCGTAGGTCAAAGAAAAAATTCAAAAAGCTGGGACAAAGCCGTCCGGGATGGTTTTGTACCGGGAGAGACATTATTTGAGATTGAAGAAGCCTTACAGATCGGAACCATCATTTGCTATTTGCTGAGCGATGCAGCTCAAATCAAATTGTGGCCCACAGTAAAAAAACATCTTACCAAAGGAAAAGCATTGTATTTCTCTCATGGATTCGGCATCACATTCAATGAACAAACAGGCATCGTTCCTCCGAAAGATGTGGATGTGTTTTTGGTGGCACCCAAAGGATCAGGCACTTCACTTCGCAGGATGTTTTTACAGGGCCGGGGGTTAAACAGTTCTTATGCTATTTACCAGGACGCTACCGGCAAAGCATTTGAAAGGGTGATTGCATTGGGTATTGCAGTTGGCAGCGGTTATTTGTTTGAAACAGATTTTAAAAAAGAAGTATATTCTGACCTTACAGGCGAAAGGGGAACATTGATGGGAGCCATACAGGGAATTTTTGCGGCTCAATATGAAGTGCTGCGTGCCAAAGGTCATACTCCATCGGAAGCATTCAATGAAACGGTTGAAGAATTGACTCAATCTTTAATGCCCCTGGTAGCAGAAAACGGTATGGACTGGATGTATGCCAACTGTTCCACTACTGCCCAGCGTGGTGCATTAGACTGGTGGAAGAAATTCCGTGATGTCACAAAGCCCGTTTTTACCGAACTCTATGAAAGTGTAGCTTCCGGGAAAGAATCGCAACGTTCCATAGATTCAAATTCACAACCCGATTACCGGGAAAAACTTGAAGCAGAATTAAAAGAATTACATGATAGTGAACTATGGCAGGCCGGGCAAACTGTAAGAAGTCTCAGGCCCGAAAATCAAAAAGATGTGACGCCTGAAATTTCAAAAAAATCAGCAACCGCAGAATTATTTAAAAAGATGGTGGAAAAATCTTAAAGCACAGGATAAATATCTGGAGATGAATACTAAAACATCAGAAAAATTTCAGTTCTCATTTGAAAGCGCCATGGAGCGTTTAAATAAAGTTGTTTACAGGACGCCACTTACCTGCAACCAAAATCTTTCGAAGAAATATCAATGTAATGTGTTTCTGAAGAGAGAAGACTTGCAGGTAGTAAGGTCGTACAAGATCAGGGGCGCTTTCAATATGATGAGTTTATTGCCAAAAGAACAATTAGCAAATGGTGTTGTCTGCGCCAGCGCAGGTAATCATGCACAGGGGTTTGCATTCAGTTGCAGAAAACTGGGCGTGAATGGTGTTGTATTTATGCCGGTGATCACACCACAGCAAAAAATTTACCAGACAAAAATGCTTGGTGAAGACAGGGTTATTATAAAACTAACCGGTGATACATTTGATGATTGTGCCATTGCCGCTAAACAATTCACTGAAGAACATGGAATGACTTTTATCCCTCCCTTTGATGATTACCGTATCATCGAAGGACAGGGAACAGTGGCAGTAGAAATTTTAGAAGACCAGCCGGATATTGACTATTTATTTATTCCTGTAGGCGGGGGTGGGTTGTCGGCAGGTATCGGTTCATTTTATAAAACTTATGCCCCTAAAACAAAAATCATCGGCGTGGAACCGGAAGGCGCCCCTTCGATGTTTGAAGCTCTGAAAGCCGGGCATCCGGTTACGCTTGAGTCCATCGAAAGGTTTGTTGACGGTGCCTCAGTGAAACGAGTCGGTGAAATAGCTTTCTCTATCTGCAAAGATGTGCTGGATGATATGCGGCTGGTGGCAGAAGGCAAAGTATGTTCCACAATTCTGAAATTGTACAATGAAGATGCAATCGTTGTGGAACCCGCCGGTGCTTTATCCATTGCCGTCCTCGATGATTTTGCGGATGAAATAAAAGGGAAAAATATTGTGTGCATTGTAAGTGGTGGCAACAATGATATTGAACGCATGCAGGAAATAAAAGAACGCAGCCTGCAATATGAAGGACTCAAACATTATTTCCTGGTGAATTTTGCACAACGTCCCGGGGCTTTAAAAGAATTTGTCAATAATGTACTGGGCCCGACCGATGATATTACAAGATTTGAATACATGCAAAAATCAAACAAAGAAGCCGGGCCCGCTTTGGTAGGAATTGAATTGACCAGCAAGGAAAATTACAGTCATTTGCTTGCCAGCCTTAATCACCACCGGATCAACTTTACAGAGTTGAATAAGGATGAGATACTCTTTAATTATCTTGTATAAAAACACTGATTAAATTTATAAACTCCAAACGTTTGTTCGTGCAAACACCTGTTTTATCAATTTCAAAAAAATACTTAAAATTATTGTGAACATTAACTACCTATCCTATATTTGCAACACAGAATGAAAATTAATCTACACATACATCATCATGGACATCTTACCACACAGGTAAGCCGGGATGATCGTATGCGATAAATAAAAGCATTATGTATTTGAAAAGGCTTACCGGTTGGTAAGCCTTTTTTAATTTAAACAATTATGGAACTGAAAATTGCCATTCAAAAATCGGGTCGTCTGCATGAAGGCTCCATGCAATTACTTAAAGAATGCGGCATTAACATCAGCAATGGCAATAACCAGTTGCGGGTAAAAGCATCCGGCTTTCCATTGGAAGTTTTTTTCCTGAGAGACGACGATATTCCTGAATATGTGCAGGATGCTGTGGCAGATATCGGTTTTGCAGGGCAAAATGTAGTTGCTGAAAAAAATAAGTCGGTCCTGATTGCCGAGCCACTCGGCTTTGGAAAATGCAGGCTTTCCATTGCAGTACCGAAAAATGGGAACATCCTGTCTGTTCAGCAATTAAACAACAAACGTATTGCCACCAGTTATCCATACATCCTATCGGAATATTTACAAAAGCAAAATATTAATGCAAGTATTCATGAGATCAGCGGTTCAGCGGAAATAGCGCCGAAGATCGGATTAGCAGACGCTATATGTGATTTGGTGAGTTCCGGCAGCACCTTATTCAGTAATGAATTGGAAGAACTTGAAACCATTCTGCAATCTGAAGCTGTGCTTATCAGCACAAAAAGATTATCGGAGGAGAAACAAGAATTGTTAGCTAAACTTTTGTTTCGCATCAGGGCAGTTAAAAAAGCTACTAACAATAAATATGTATTGTTGAATGCGCCTAATGACCGGTTGCCGGTGATCTGCAATTTACTTCCGGGCATGAGAAGTCCTACTGTTTTGCCATTGGCTGAGCCGGGCTGGAGTTCTGTTCATTCTGTGATCAGTGAATCGGATTTCTGGAATATCATTGAGCAATTAAAAAATGCAGGAGCCCAGGGGATATTAATTGTTCCGATTGAAAAAATGATTGTTTGAAAGAGGGAAAAAGTGAAAGGTGAAAGGTGAAAAGTCAAAAGCTAAATATGAAAAGTCAAAATTAAAAAATATGATTCCTGTATTTAATAATCCGGGCAGAACGAAATGGGAGGAATTGGCAAAACGTCCATCAATTGACAATGTATCATTAGAAAAGACAGTGAGAAAGATTCTTACAAAAGTAAAATTGAAGGGAGACAAAGCATTAAAAATATTCAGTAAAAAATTAGATGGAGTAAACCTGAAAAGGATACCGGTTTCTGAAAATGAAATAAATGCAGCGTCAAATCAGCTGAATGACAATTTGAAAAATGCTATTCAACAGGCTAAATACAATATAGAAATATTTCATTTGCAGCAAAAAGGCGATACGTATCAAGTAGAAGTGATGCCCGGGGTTTCCTGCGAAAGAAGGTCAGTACCAATAGAAAAAATCGGCATTTACATACCCGGCGGGTCAGCGCCATTATTTTCCACTGTATTAATGTCAGGCATACCTGCACAGATAGCAGGATGTAAAGAAATTGTTTTATGCACACCTCCTTTGAAAGATGGAACGGTTCATCCTGCCATTTTATATTCGGCAAATCTTTGTGGCATCAGCAAAATATTTAAACTGGGGGGTGCACAGGCCATTGCAGCCATGGCTTATGGAACAGAGTCTGTTCCCAAAGTGTTTAAGATTTTCGGGCCGGGAAATCAATACGTGACCTGTGCCAAGCAATTAGTGCAACAAGTAAATGTTGCAATAGATATGCCTGCCGGTCCGTCTGAGTTATTAATCATTGCTGATGATACAGCAGTGCCGGGATTTGTAGCAGCTGACCTTTTATCGCAGGCAGAGCATGGCCCCGACTCACAGGTATTCTTAATAACCACAAGCGCTGATCTTGTAAAAAATGTACAAACAGAAATTGCAGGTCAATTAACGCTTTTATCAAGAAAAGAAATAGCGAAAAGATCTTTGGAAAGCAGTAAGATCATCCTGGTAAATAATCTTGAAGAAGCAATGGAGTTTTCGAACCTCTATGCGCCGGAGCATTTGATTATTGCCAGCAAAAATGCAGATGAGTTATCCATGAAAGTAATTTCAGCAGGATCAGTATTTATCGGAAATTATTCACCAGAAAGTGCGGGAGATTATGCCAGCGGCACTAATCACACTCTGCCGACCAACGGTTATGCGGCAATGTATAGCGGTGTATCAGTTGATAGCTTTGTAAAAAAAATTACATTTCAGCATTTAACAAAAGAAGGATTAAAAAGTATTGGAAATACCATTGAATTGATGGCAGAAGCTGAAGGACTACTTGCACATAAAAATGCTGTCCGTATTCGATTAAAAAATAACTATGAGATTTAATTTAGAAAATTTGGTGAGGGAAAATATAAAAGCGATGAAGCCTTACTCATCAGCAAGGCATGAATTCTCCGGAACGGCTTCTGTATTCATGGATGCAAATGAAAATCCTTATGGTTCTGCCCTGCCGGATAATTTTAACCGCTATCCCGATCCCTTGCAACGGCAGGTGAAAGAAAAACTTAGCCAGATAAAAAGAGTTCCTTCGCAAAATATTTTTTTGGGAAACGGAAGCGATGAAGCCATTGATCTTTTAATTCGTATTTTTTGTGAACCCGGCCGGAATAATGTATTGATCTTCCCTCCTACTTATGGTATGTATGAAGTTTGTGCCCATGTCAATAATGTACAGGTAAAAGAAATTTCGCTGACCCCGGCATTTCAATTAGACATGGAAGCCATTGAACAGTCGGTGGATACCGGTACTAAAATTATTTTTATTTGCTCACCTAATAACCCAACAGGCAATAGTATTGAGCGAAACGATATTGAAATTATCCTGAACAACTTTGATGGACCCGTAGTATTAGATGAAGCCTATATCAATTATTCCAGCCAGCGATCTTTTATTCCGGAACTTACAGAATATCCCAACCTTATTGTCATGCAAACGCTGAGTAAGGCATGGGGGCTTGCCGGACTAAGACTGGGAATGCTTTTCGCATCACCACCGGTTATTGATTTGCTGAATAAAATAAAATACCCTTACAATATCAATACAGCTACCCAGCATTTAGTGCTTCAGGCATTGGATAAAAGGGAATGGATGAACGAACATATTGCAACAACAGTAAAAGAAAGGGAGCTGCTAAAAGAAAATTTATCACGTCTTGACTTTACTCTTGCTGTTTATCCTTCTGATGCAAATTTTTTATTGGTTAAAATGCAAAACGCTAATACTATTTACAACTTCCTTTGCTCCAAAGGAATTATTGTACGTAACCGTAGCAATATTAATCTGTGTGAAGATTGCCTGAGAATAACTATTGGCACCCCGGAAGAAAACCAGAAATTATTAACTGTGTTAAAAGAATATAAACCAAAATAAATGAGCCCATCAAATTTAAATACCTCCTTTGAGGGTACTGGGGGTAAAAAAATATTGTTTATTGACCGTGACGGTACTTTAATTAAAGAAGCGCCACCCACCTATCAAATTGACAGTTGGGAAAAAACAGAGTTTTATCCTCACGTATTTCAGTATTTGGGAAGAATCGCTCGTGAACTGGATTATACATTAGTAATGGTCACCAACCAGGATGGCTTGGGAACTTCATCATTTCCTGAAAAAAACTTCTGGCCCATACAAAATTATATCATCAGGTGCTTTGAAAATGAAGGCATCAGGTTTCAGACGGTTCATATTGACAAAAGTTTCCCTTATGAAAAAAAATTAACCCGGAAACCTGGTACAGCTATGCTTACAGAATACCTAAACAATCCGGAGTTTGACATTGATAATTCATTTGTCATTGGCGACAGGATCACGGATGTTCAATTAGGGAAAAACCTTGGTTGTAAAGTATTTTGGCTTAACAATGACCCAGGGCTTGGAAAGAACGAGCCTGTTGATGAAATGGATTCACTTCAGTCATACATTGCGATGGAAACAACAGAATGGGGAAAAATATATGAATTTCTGAAAGCAGTTAATAGAAAAACTCATCTTGAAAGAAAAACACTCGAGACACAAATAATTATTGATATTAATCTTGATGGCTCCGGCAAGACAGAAATCAAAACCGGCCTGAAATTTTTTGATCACATGCTGGATCAATTGGGAAAACATAGCGGTATTGATCTAAAAATATGTGTAACAGGAGATTTGCAGGTGGACGAACACCATACCATTGAAGACACCGCCATTGCATTGGGTGAAACATTTGCAAAAGCATTGGGGAATAAAATTGGTATAGAACGCTACGGATTTGTGTTGCCGATGGATGATTCGCTTGCACAGGTGGCATTAGATTTTGGAGGAAGAAGCTGGTTAGTATGGGATGTTGATTTTAAAAGAGAAAAGATCGGTGATATGCCAACGGAAATGTTTTACCATTTCTTTAAATCATTTTCTGATGCTGCAAAATGCAATTTGAATATTAAAGTGGAAGGAGACAATGAGCATCACAAGATCGAATCAATTTTCAAAGCAATGGCAAGAGCTATTAAAATGGCCATTAAAAAGGATATCACTAACATGCAACTGCCCAGTACCAAAGGGATTTTATAATGAAAATTACGATAATTAAATACAATGCAGGCAATATACAATCTGTCCTGTATGCCCTGGAGCGCATCGGCCACTCCGCACTGGTAACTGATGATGCGAGCGAAATTAAAACATCCGATAAAGTTATTTTTCCTGGTGTTGGTGAAGCCAGTACGGCGATGCACTATTTAAAGGAAAGAAAACTGGATCATCTGATCAAATCTTTATCACAGCCGGTACTGGGCATTTGTCTCGGCATGCAATTGCTTTGTTCTTATTCGGAAGAAAATGATACTGTTTGCCTCGGTGTATTCAATGAAAAGGTAAAAATATTTAAAGCAGAAAAATCGTTGACTAAAATTCCGCAGATAGGCTGGAATAATATTTATAATCTAAAAACCTTTCTATTCGAAAACGTGAGCGAAAACAGTTCCTGCTATTTTGTTCATGGCTATTATGTCTCAATTGGTGATCATACCATCGCAACAACTGATTACATTCAGCCGTATAGCGCCGGGCTTCAATTAAATAATTTTTACGGAGTACAGTTTCACCCCGAAAAAAGCGCCGCCACAGGAGAACAGATATTAAAAAACTTTTTATCCATCTGATATGACGATCATACCCGCCATTGATATTATTGAAGGAGCTTGCGTGAGGCTGGAACAGGGAGATTATTCGAAAATCAGTTTGTACAACAAATATCCTCTT
This sequence comes from Sphingobacteriales bacterium UTBCD1, assembly GCA_002066995.1. Lineage (GTDB taxonomy): Bacteria > Bacteroidota > Bacteroidia > Chitinophagales > Chitinophagaceae > UTBCD1. Next base: position 15,843 of record MWTC01000035.1, on the reverse strand, counting down.
GAGGTTGCCAAACAATTTGAAGACGCCGGGTTAAAACGACTGCATCTTGTTGACCTCGATGGCGCCAAAACAGGATCAGTCAGGAACTGGAAAGTTTTGGAAACAATTGCCGGGAAAACTAACCTGGTAATTGATTTCGGTGGCGGGATTAAAAAAGAAAAGGATGTACAGATTGTTTTTGATTCAGGCGCAGCGATGGCAACGGTTGGAAGCATTGCTGCGGAAAACGAAACAGCATTTCTAAGCTGGGTAATAAAATATGAGCCGGAAAAATTCTTTTTGGGAGCGGATACTAAAAATGAAAAAATTACCATTTATGGATGGCAGAAAATTACAGGCATTGATTTATTTGATTTCATCCAAAAGTATATATCCCAAAAGGTCAACAATATATTTTGTACTGATGTAAGCAAAGATGGAAAACTTCAGGGTCCTGCTCTGGAATTATATAGTAAGATCTTGGGGAAATTTCCGAAACTCCATCTTGTTGCCAGCGGTGGAATCAGTTCTATAAATGATCTTGAGGATTTAGAAAAAACAGGATGCAGCGGGGTCATTGTAGGCAAAGCTATTTATGAAAACAAAATTTCATTAAGGGAATTGGAATTATTTCAATCAAAATCTTAGATGTGTTAGCAAAGCGGATCATACCATGCCTTGATATAAAAAACGGAAGAACAGTGAAAGGCACAAATTTCATCAACCTGCGGGATGCCGGCGATCCTGTAGAATTAGGTGCTTATTATGCAGCGCAGGGAGCAGATGAATTAGTCTTTCTCGACATAACCGCTACTATTGAAAAAAGAAAAACCATTACGGCGCTGGCAAATGCAATTGCCCATCATGTCAACATTCCTTTCACTGTCGGCGGCGGCATCGGGACAGTTGAAGATGTCAATATACTTTTACAAAGCGGGGCAGATAAGATTTCAGTTAATTCTGCTGCATTGAAAAATCCGATCCTGATTTCAGAGTTGGCCAAAGAATTCGGAAGTCAATGTATTGTTCTGGCGATTGATACTAAAAAAGAAGAAGATGGGAAATGGTATGTCTATCTGGATGGCGGAAGAACAAAAACAAAAATGCAGTGTTTTGATTGGGCAAAGCAGGCAGTGGATCTTGGAGCCGGAGAGATATTGCTGACATCTATGAATCATGACGGAACAAAAAATGGATTTGCTATTGAGATCACTAAACTGCTTGCAGAAAACCTTCCTGTTCCGGTCATCGCATCCGGTGGCGCCGGCATTATGGATCATTTCAGTGAAGTTTTTAAAAAGGCATCCGCGGATGCTGCCTTGGCTGCCGGTATCTTTCATTTTAAAGAAATCGCTATCCCTGATCTGAAGAAATATTTATTTCAACAAAATATACCTGTAAGAATATGAAAGTTGATTTTTCAAAATATATGGATGGGCTGATCCCGGTCATTATCCAGGATGCCGTAAGTAACAAAGTGCTGATGCTTGGGTTTATGAATGAAGAAGCGCTTGCAAAAAGCCAGGCTGAAAAAAGGATAACATTCTATAGCCGGAGCAGGCGGCGGCTTTGGACAAAAGGAGAAACATCAGGAAATTTTCTTTTGATAAAAGAGATTATTCCCGATTGTGATAATGATACTTTGCTTATAAAAGCTGTCCCTGCCGGCCCGGCCTGTCATACCGGCACTGATACCTGTTTCAATGAAACCAATTCATCCTTCTCATTAAAAAAGTTAGAAGAAATAATCGGTGACAGGAAAGATAATCCTTCCGCATCATCGTACACCACATCACTATTTGAAAAAGGTATCAGCAAAATTGCCCAGAAAGTTGGCGAAGAAGCGGTAGAACTGGTGATTGAAAGCACGGGAAATGATGAAGTTCGCTTTTTAAACGAAGCAGCAGACCTGATGTATCATTACCTCGTATTGCTGCAGGCAAAAAAACATCAACTGGATGATGTGGTGAAAGTGTTAGCAGAGCGCCATCAGTAAAAATGCGGATTTATTAGTGAACCGGTAATTAATCACTATACCCGGGCTCCAGGCTACAAATTCTCAATCACCATAGCTGAAGCACCTCCTCCGCCATTACAAATTCCCGCAGCGCCATATTTTGCTTTATTTGCTTTCAATACATTTATCAGAGTAACGATGATCCTGGCACCGCTGCACCCCAACGGATGGCCAAGAGATACTGCACCGCCATGGGCATTCACTTTTGCCGGATCCAGTTTCATCCGTTTTGTATTTTCAATTCCGACAACGGCAAATGCTTCATTCACTTCCCAATAGTCAATATCGGTCATTTTGAGGCCCGCCTTTTCTACAGCTTTCGGAACAGCAAGTGAAGGAGTGGTGGTAAACCATTCCGGCGCTTGCTCTGCATCGGCATAAGAAAGGATCTTTGCAACCGGTTTCAACCCAAGTTCTCTTGCCTTATCTGCACTCATCAACACCAATGCAGCAGCACCATCGTTCATTGTGCTGGCATTAGCTGCGGTAACGGTGCCGTCTTTCTGAAAAGCCGGATTGAGCTGAGGTATTTTATCAAACTTAACATTGTAAGGCTCTTCATCTTTGCTGACAACAACAGGATATCCTTTTCGCTGCGGAATTGTCACCGGGATCACTTCATTAGAAAAACTCCCGCTTTCCCAGGCTGCCTGGCTTCGTTTATAGCTTTCCACAGCAAATGCATCCTGGTCCCCGCGGCTGATGCCGCATTCCTTTGCACACAACTCAGCCGCATTCCCCATTGCCTTACCATCATACACATCGGTCAATCCATCTTTTGCAAGCCCATCAATCAATGACACGTTTCCATATTTATTTCCCCAACGCATACTGTCAGAATAATAAGGAACATTACTCATACTCTCCATGCCGCCTGCCACAACAATATCTGCATCGTCCAGCAGAATACTCTGTGCCGCCAGGGAAATTGCTTTCATTCCGCTGGCACAGACTTTATTAACGGTAGTACATACCACATCATCAGCCAACCCGGCAAACTTAGCTGCCTGTCTTGCCGGTGCCTGTCCTAAATTGGCCTGCAACACACAGCCCATCAATACATCCTGCACATGACCCGGTTTTATACCAGCTTTTTCCAAAGAAGCTTTTATGGCAATAGCTCCTAATTGGGTTGCAGACATACTCTTTAAGGATCCACCAAAACTCCCGATAGGAGTACGAACCGCTGAGATTATATAAACTTCTTTCATTCAAATTAAAAATTAAAAAGTAAAGAATAAAAACGAGTGCCAAAGATAACAATTGTTAGCCGTTAGAAACCTGGCGCTTACCTGACCGTCTTAACAGTTTAGCTAATTCCCGGTATCACCAGTTACAGCGTGTAGCCTGGTAATGCCCGGGACTTCATACTTCGCTGGTTTTTCTGGGCACGTTTTAAGAGCACCAGATCAAACATTTCGCTCTCCTCAAATTTGCCGTATCAATTAACCGGCACTTTGACAAATACATAAACAAAGTTCCCATCAGGAAAATATTCTGCTGTAATTTATTAAATGCCCTAAACTGTTAAAGCCATTTCTACAGATGTTAATCATTTGTAATCTTAAAGCATATAACACATAATCTGATTTCTTTGCATTTGTTTTGCTCTGTGACCCTTAATTCTTTAACTTAATTAAAAATTTAAAAAATGAAAAGACTAATTATCCTTTCCGGGCTTATGCTCGCTTGCAGTGGTTTAATGTTTGCACAAACAACCAATCCTCCCAAAACGACCAAGGAAAAAACAGCTAAGGTTGTAAAAAAAGAAAAAGCTGAAAAGGCGAAAACTACAACAACGGTGGAAAAAACGGCTAAATCCGCAAAGACAACGGCAACAAAAGAGAAAAAATCAGCTTCCGTAGTCAAGGCAAACACCGAAAAACATTTGAAAGCTGACGGTACTCCAGACATGAGATTCAAAGAAAACAAAGCGCCTAAGAAAAAAGACGGAACCCCTGATATGCGCTATAAAGCCAACAAAGAGAAAGCAAAAACAAAAACAAAACAATAAACAGGAAGTATCACAAAAAAAGGTTGGCCATCACGGTCAGCCTTTTTTTTGCTATTGACCTCATCCCTCTACTATCCCCGGAAACTATTATTTTAATAAAATTATTTTTCGGGATTTCACCCTCCTTACTGTCAGCAAACCTCCTTTCTTCAACGAAACCCAACTGTACCCTTCACCGGTTGATTTTTCCATTCCGGGCTTTCCGTCAAATAACACACCTGACGGCCTTTTGACCAGCCGGATTTTTTCAGTACCCCTATCATCAAAAGCACGATAAAAAAGCTGAACCTTATTACTGTCCACCTGATCAAAGTTCAAACCATAAAATTTCCGGAGAAAACCAGAATAATCTGCCTGCTGAATTACAGATGTGGAAGAAAGAATGTGGTCCTGCACCGGGCTCAGAGCCGGTATAGCATCCATGGCCCGGATAAAATGCCTTACATAATCGCCGTAACCGTCAGTTAGCCAGGGTTCGTCATTGGGAAAAATATTTTTCCCGTCAACATCTACCGAATATGTTGCCCAGTTTAGTTCCCTGACAGCATTATGATATATACTGCTGTCCCCGGTAAGGCTTACATAAAGCAATTCATCAGCAGCCTGTCTTGCTGAATGGCTGTTTGCCGGCATCGGATAAATTGATTGCTCATTCGTCACCATTACACCATATTTCTTCCATATCGTATTTCCAAAATTTTCATGTACCCAATTTATAATGCCGAACACATCTTTTTCCCATCCGGGAAAATATTCCCGGTGCTCCATGATGAAGCGGGCGAATGTCATCGCATTGATCTGAGTCTGGCTCCATACATCAACATCTTCGAAAAAAGGACCCCACTTATTTTCTTTCAACGGGTAATTCTTCATCCAATCCAATAACATATTGAATCCTCTGCGATATGCTGCCGTGTCTCCTTTTCCTAATGAATGAAGATCCAAAAAAAGTTGCATGGTAGATGACCAGTTGCTTGTATAGCAAGCCGTGTCGATCCATGTTCCTGTAAAATCATGACTGACCAGCAGTACTGTCTCTCCTGTACGTGCATTCACTTTGAATGGCAATGGGGAATGATTGATATCACCGGGTTTTATGTGCGCAGCCAGGGTGTTGGCAATTTTAACAGCTGCCGACAGGTAATAAATGTTTTCATCAATATTATAGCCATTACTCATTTTATACAAATTGAGAAGTTCATATCCGAAAGAACCGGCTTTATCAGGCTGCAGAACATCTTTTCCACTTCGCATATCACCGTCATAGATGCCGGAATAAAGCAACGTGTTATATGGGTACGGAAGATCAGGCCACGCATTCTCTTTTGAAGAAAACCCATGGCTCATATAATAGTCAGCAATAAAAAGCATATTGTTCTTGACAAGTTCATTTCCGGTATAGGCATAAAGCAATCTCCAGGAAGATAATGCCATTGCGAACTGGTCGCCACCAATGCCGCGGGGATCATTGAAAGAAGATTTCCAGACCTGGTGATTCATATAATACGGAAGACCATTGGGATCTCTCCTCATTTGATTCCAGAAATCAAAGACTAGATTGATTATATGATCATAAGAAGTTCCGGGATCAGGATTGTACCAGGGCAAAATCTTACCTGACTTGTCAGTTCTGACCTCATGGTATAAAAGTTTTTCACGGGCCTGAGCTGGTAATAATAAAGGCGTGAATAACAAAAAGATAAAAAGGACCTTTTTCATAATGCTGCGTCTTTGCACTAACTTACGTCATTCCCCTGTATAATTCATTTTATATACAATTTTTATTAAAGATTCATAACTTCTTTCCGTTTGCTGCTGTTTCCCCGGAAGCGATTTATTGAAGTTTAAAAAGAAAAACCTTTTTAAAATGTCTAAAAGTTCTTCATTTACTGCTGGGAAATAAACCTTAACTTAGGAATATCAAATTGCACTTTTAGCGGAATTTATTTTGTTCATGTAAAAAATTAATCATGAAAAATAAATGGGCGATTTTCCTTTCTCTCCCGGTTTTTTTATTGCATTCATTTCAAAAAGAGAAAATTATTCCTGAAAAAGATTTTGTTATTCGGCAACTGGCTCCGGGTGTCTGGGCAGTAATTCATCATGAACAGGGTGGCCGCGCCATTTGTAATGCAGGGATCGTAGATCTGGGGAATAAGACACTTGTCTTTGATGCTTTCATCAACCAGAATGCTGCAGCAGAATTAAAAAAGAAAGCAGAACAACTGACCGGGCGTCCCGTGAGTTTTGTGATCAACAGTCATTTTCATGACGATCATATACGGGGAAACCAGTCTTTTATTCCCGGAGCTTCTATTATTAGTACTGAGTGGACGAAGAATAAAATACAAGAAACAGAGCCCGGGGAACAGGAATGGGCAAAAAAGAATACTGCGACACAATTAAAAAAATCAATGGAACAATTGGCTTCAGCGCCGGAAAACGAAAAGAACGAAGCCTCAGTGTGGGTGAATTATTACAAGGCTATCACCCAGTCGCTACCGGATCTTAAAATGACTTTACCTGACATAACTTTCAGCAATTCCTTCCGGATCTATGGCAGTAAGCGTACGGTACAATTAGTAGAATACAAAAACTGTCACACAGGAAGTGATATTGTGATGATCCTTCCCGAAGAGGGTATAGTTTTTATGGGTGATCTCTTATTTACAGAGCGTCATCCCTGGTTAGGCGATGGCAATCCCGAAACCTGGAAAAGTACTCTAAATAAATTATATGCTGATACAACGTTAAAGCTTTTTGTACCCGGCCATGGCCGTGTTTGCCAAAAAGATCAATTACAGGTATTGATGCTCTACATTGAGTCACTTCAGCAGATGTCGCTTTCTGCCATTCAGAAAAATGTACCGGATTCAGTATTTATAAGATCTCAAATGCCTGAAGCTTATAAAGACTGGAGCTTTAAAAGATTTTTTATGCCAAACCTGAGTTCGGTTTATGAAAATACGAGAAAGATAAACCAATGATGAACACCGATCCATTAATTTTGCTTTTGGAATTACAAACTTTTTAATTTAACCATCATTATGGATACCAAAAAGAAACTTGAAGAGCTCAATAAGGAATCACTTCAAAAGCTGGAAGATTATGTGCAGTCGAAAAAAGATACATTGAAAGAAGAAGACCATGAAAAACTGCACAACGCCAAAGAAGAGTGGCAAAATGCCTGGGACAAACTGATGGAAGTGCTGATGGTTTTGGAAAGGCTTGAAATATAACCTGCATTAAAAAGCCTGCCGGAAAACAGGCAGGCTGTGTAATACTTCGAACTTTTCGAACCTCTATGAAAACTACATTTTTACATACTTAAGATTCGTAACATCTCCGGTCACTTTATTTTTAAGGCTTACCAGGTATAATCCGGGTTTAAGCGAAGGTATTTCAACAGAGTTTGAAGTAAGAGCGACAGAGAATACTGAAGAACCTGATGCATCATGTACAGTCAGTAAAACTTTGGATGGATCAGTAATCCCTTTGAAATTTAAGGTACTTCCCGTATTGGGGTTAGGATATGCAAATATTGTGTTGCTGTTAGCATCTGTCATTTTCACTTCCCTGACTCCCGAATAGGTAAACTTGCCATCAATATCAGTTTGTTTCAGGCGATAATAGGCTGTTCCTGCATAAGGATTTTCATCATAACATTCATAGCTTTGCAGTGTTGTTGAATTTTTTGCACCCGGAATGTTTTTCACTACTTCCCAGCTGTTTCCGTCAAAAGACCTTTCCACTGTAAAATGATCATTGTCGAGCTCAATTGCGGTTTTCCAGGTCAGCTTCACTTTTGCTTTTTCAACTGTAGCATTAAAATCTAACAGGGAGACAGGCAGCGGGGAATTGGAAATGGTTGTCGATATGGTACGGTTACTAATGCCAGGGCCTTCTATTGTAATTGAAATTTTTCCGCAACCCAGGGAAGCAGCAGTTGCAGTTGCGCAATTAGTTTGTGCTGTCCATTCATTTGATGAATTTACGGATCCAATGCCCCCGTTATTAGGAAGGTCGAAAAATATTGAAGAAGAACCACAACCAATTGTTCCCTGCAGCGTATATAAGTTCTTTGGAATGTTAGTCCCTGTAAAAGATACATTATAATCAAGCTTCACAGCGTAGGTATACCCGTATTGGCAACTTGCAGAATAGGTTATAATTGATTTAGGGACTACAGTTATATTAACTGTATATCCGTTTGAAGATACAACGCTGACCTGGGAAAAAACGGTTGTTTTACTAAGTAAAGTAAGAAACAATACGGTGATAACGGATAGTAGACTTTTTTTCATGGGTTCGAATTTTTCAGTGATACGGATCGAAATATTACAGGACAAAAGTATGTCGGAAATACTATCACTGTCAATAGTAAATCTACCAATTTCGAAATATTTTTACTGGCACAACATATACAAATTAGCCATCACGGCTTTATATATTTCAATAAAAAAACAGGCAACTGCCTGATTGCCTGTTTTTCAAATAGTGCCTGTCAATTTCTACTGTATATCCGAAGACCTGCCCACGATTTTATAATGAATTCTATTGCCATCAACTACTTCCTGGTAATAGGTACCCGAAGGGTCTAAAAAATATTTTTGCATATTGATTACTACAGCTTTGCTTCCTGTTGGTAGTTCATCCACCTGGCCACCGACCTTAATGACGCCCTTTTCATTTTTCTGTACTGCACCGTTATTACCCGGTTGTACATTCCCGCCGGAATCATCATCGTCATTATCTATTGAATCATCAGTATTCAACTTACCATTAACACCAACCACCTTGTATAATATATCATTATTGTCAGTGATCTCTTCCTTGTAATATATGCCGTTCGAAACATAATACTTCTGCCCGTTGATTAAAGTTATTCTGGCATTACCAGGTAATGCCGGAACTTTTGCTCCCAATGGCGGCGACGCCACTTCATACTCGTTATCGCCATAAGGCCTGTAATAAATTCCATCATAATAATAAAATAAACGGGGGCCGACATAAATTGTATTGAATCCGAATGGGAGAGTGCCGATCCGGAGGCCTACAGATATACCGGGAGGATAATAGCGGTAAACCCTGGGATAGTAAGGATAATATCCATACCCGGCCCTTATTCCCAAATTGACCGAAACAACAGGCCTGCTATAATAGGAATGGTATCCTCTTACCCGGTAACCACGTCCCCATTGAGCGCTGAGCTTACTGCCGAAAAGCAATACGGTCAAAGATAAGATCATCAGTCTTGAAAGGTATTTTGCAGTGTCCATAGAGTCATTTTTTATGGTTGATGCTAAAATTAAAATTATTCTTTTAATAAGATTACGGGAAAGCATTTGATTAACATCTGCAGCCCGGCAATACTACTATGATTTATCCGGATTCCTTTTCGCTGCTTATAAATTTGCTAAAATGCTTTCAGCAGGGACAGCATTCTTTATTTTTGTAATACAACGTTGTTCCTTCCATGAATAAAAAGAAAAATATCCTGCCGTACAGGTTGATCAGCTTAACTTTCCCGGTAATTACTATTATCCTGTTCTCATGCTCCACCATTAAAGAACCTGTTTTTAACGGCATCGATGACCTTCGCCTGAACGAGATGGGTGTAAACGCTTCGACGCTCTCACTCCGTTTAAACTATTTTAACCCGAACCACTCCGGGATAAAATTAAAAAACGCAGAAGGCGATGCCTGGGTGAACCAGGCACTATTAGGCCATTTTAAAATGGATACAACAGTAAATATACCCGGCCGTTCAGATTTTACTTTACCGGTAAAACTGGAAATAGATATGAAAAATGCTTTGAAAAATGCAACTGCCCTTTTATTCAGCAAGGAAATTAATTTAAAAATTAATGGCAAAGCTAAGATCGGGAAAGGGGGCGTATTTATAAACTACCCGATTCTTTATGAAGGAAAACAAGATATCACAAAACTAATGAAATGACCTTGTTGCCTTTTGTGTGGAATCAGAAGTCCTTTTTACAGGGATACCGCCATCCTCAGGCTTCTTACAACATTTAGGCAACAGTTTATAAAATTCAGGATTAGCCGGAACATCGTCTGCATCAAAACCTGTATTTGCAATTGCTGTCTTTATTTCTTCAATGTTAATCCGATCTGTTACATACTTCACCGTTGTTTCGCCTTTATGAAAGTTCACATTTATGGTCACAATGCCGTCGTAAAGCTTCAGATAGGATTCAATTTTAGATTTGCATTCTTCACACCGTGCATTGGGTGTATTGATCTTTGCTGTAAGTACGGGTTTTACCTGCGCAAAAGCACTCAGTGAAAAGGAGAAAACTGTAAAAAAAGAAACCAATATTTTCATATCGCCGGTTTAAAAAAGAAAATTACTGAACTCCTTCCCATTTAGCAGGGTCATCACGCCACTTTAACAAAATCTCATGACGGCCCGGCGTCACAATTCCTTTTTCAACAGCCAAATCAATTAATTCAGGGTAGGCTGTGAGCGAATAATATTTCAATCCTGAATTCCTGACTGCTTCAGCAGCTACGGGAAATCCATAATTAAAAATTGACACCATGCCCTGCACCTCCAGTCCTTCATTTTTCAAGACCTCCGCTACCTGCAGGCTGCTTTTACCTGTTGATACCAGGTCTTCTATCACAACTGTCTTTTGGCCTTTTTGATAAAATCCTTCAATCTGGTTTCCCAGTCCGTGATCTTTAGGGTTTGAGCGTACATAGATATAAGGGAGTTTCAACTGGTCAGCGACCATGGCTCCCCAGGCGATGCCTGCAGTGGCAACTCCTGCCAGCAATTCTGCATCAGGGAATCTTTCAAATACCAGGTTACACAATTCAGATTTGATAAAATCCCTGACAAAAGGGAATGATAATACCCTGCGGTTGTCACAATAGATAGGGCTTTTCCATCCGCTGGCCCATGTAAAAGGATGTTCGGGATTTAATTGAACTGCATTAACTTGAAGTAATTTTTCGGCTACGATCCGGGAGTCTGTCATGCAGCGAAATTGAAACTTAAATTTTAAAACAGGAAATTATTTATGCATATTAAAATATTTTTCAACGACAAACCCCTCTTTCTCTGCGATGCTATTGATGAAGTGATGCAGCCATTGATCCATCATGACGATGTGATCTTTATGGATGAACTCAATGCCCATACAATAAAAACAATCATCCATGAAATGCAAAAGGCTCCCGTTCATGCAGGCGTATTCTTCAATAAGAACCTATCTGATCTTAAAAAGGCATTTTTTAAAAAATTTTCCTTGATCATGGCAGCCGGGGGACTGATACAGAATGAAAAAAGCGAAGTATTGCTGATCTTTCGAAAAGGGAAGTGGGACCTCCCAAAAGGAAAACTGGACAAAGAAGAGAAACTGGAAGATTGTGCAATCCGTGAGGTGCAGGAAGAAACCGGGTTGCAAAAGGTTAAACTCAATAAATTCCTTACTTTAACTTACCACACTTATCATGAAGGAACCCGTTTCATTTTAAAAGAAACACACTGGTTCCTGATGAAAACAAAAAGCGGGCAAACCCTCATTCCTCAAACTGAAGAAGAAATCATTGAAATACGCTGGGCAAAGAAAGATGAACTGCCTGTTTACCTGATGAACAGCTATCCTTCAGTAGCTGATGTTCTCAAAATTGCATTTAAGATCATTTAATTTTTCCTGGCCAGAATAGCTACAGTCAGCCGGCTCACACAGGTAAGTTTTTCCTTTTCATTATAAATTTTAATATCCCATACATGTGTTGTGGATCCGAGATGTAAAGGTTTTGCTATTCCGACGACATATCCTTCTCTTGCAGCATGAATATGATTGGCATTTATTTCAAGTCCTACACAATAGAATTTTGTATGATCCACCACCAGAGCCGAAGCAATGCTCCCCAGGGTTTCTGCTAATACGCAGGAAGCGCCTCCGTGCAAAATACCGTACACTTGTCTGGTACGATGATCCACCGGCATTTTCGCCTTCAGAAAATCTTCTCCCAAATCCATCAATTCAATACCAAGATGATGTACCATGGTATCAGGAGTAAACGATTTCAGTTGTTCTACAGACAGTTTTTTTTCAAACCAAATTGACATTGGTATTTATTTTTTTAATGTTTTAAATACCGCTTCAGGCAGAAAAGGGCTTGCGTCTCCCCCATTTCTGATAATATCACGTACAATAGTGGAAGCCACAGACGTATATTTGGGCTCTCCGGTTAAAAAGATAGTTTCAATAGACCGGTCCATGGTCCTGTTGGCATCAGCTATGGTCTTTTCATATTCAAAATCGCTGACATAGCGTATTCCGCGTAGAATAAACCGGGCATTTATTTTTTTACAAAAATCAATAGTAAGGCCCTCATAAATGGCACCTTCCACTTCCGGTTTGTCTTTATAAATTTCGGATATCCATTCCTTTCTTTGTTCTGCCGAAAACATTGGCTCTTTGGCAGCATTCAAGCCGATGCCTACAATAATTTTATCAAATAAGGGTAAAGCCCTGTCAATAATATCAACATGACCTAATGTAACAGGATCAAATGTTCCCGGGAAAAGGCAGATTCTTAGCATGAATTGTTTATTGTCTGTGAAAGCTAATAATTAAAAGCCAATAATCATTAATTATCAGATGGATTTCTTCCACCGGAAAGTAAAAACAATACGGCCATTCGAACAGCAACTCCATTTTCCACCTGCTGCAAAATAATGGAATGCTTGCTGTCTGCCACATCGCTGTCCAGTTCCACTCCCCTGTTAATAGGTCCCGGATGCATGACCACAATATCTTTTTTCAGGTCATCGAGTAGCCGCCTGCTGATGCCATACGCAAGGCTGTATTCCCGGAGAGAAGAAAATAAAACCTGGTTTTGTCTTTCTAGCTGAATGCGTAATACATTAGCCACATCGCACCATTCTAAAGTTTCTTTAAGATCATAGCTGACTTCTACTTTCAAAGCTTTGCTGATGTACTTCGGGATCAAAGTGGGAGGGCCGCATACGGTAACTTCTGCGCCCATTTTTTTCAATAAATAAATATTGCTTTGTGCTACCCTGCTGTGCATGATATCACCAATGATAGCCACTTTCGTTCCTTTGAGCTTGCCGATCTTTTCACTGATAGATAATGCATCAAGCAAAGCCTGCGTCGGGTGTTCATTGATCCCATCGCCTGCATTGATAATGGAAGCCGGGATATGCTGCGCCAGGAAATGCGGCGCACCGCTGGCGCTGTGCCGCATTACCACCATATCCACTTTCATGGATAGAATATTATTCACCGTATCCAGCAAGGTTTCCCCTTTTGATACGGATGAAGCCGATGCCGTGAAATTAATCACATCGGCGCTTAATCTTTTTTCTGCCAGTTCAAATGAAATGCGGGTCCTGGTTGAGTTTTCAAAAAATAGGTTGATAATAGTGATATCTCTTAATGAAGGAACCTTTTTTATGGGTCTTTGTAAAACCTCTTTGAATTGCGAAGCAGTATTGAGAATGATAGAAATATCGCCGGGTGTAAGGTCTTTAATGCCGAGCAGATGTCTTGTGGATAGTTGCATTAAAGGTCAAAGATAAAGGAAAACTAATACAAAATAACTTCCGCTTTTTCCCATTCCACCTTCACTTTTTGAGAAACAATAGAATCAATTGACTTTCCTACAAAATCAGGCTGGATCGGGAACTGGCGGCTGAGCCTGCGGTCAATCAAAACACAGAGTTCCACTTTTGCCGGCCTGCCAAAATCCAGCAAAGCGTCCATGGCTGCACGAATGGTCCTCCCCGTATATAAGACATCATCAACCAGGATCACATTTTTATTCTCTATGGTAAAAGGAATTTCTGTGTGGTTGGCTTTGTGTAATTCTTTTCTGATGTCATCCCGGTAAAAAGTAATGTCCAGCTTTCCATATTGAATTTTTTTACGGGGAATCTCTTTCTTTATTTCTGAAACAATTTTATCAGACAAAAAAATACCTCTCGGCTGAATGCCGATCAACACGGTATTCTCCATGTTGATGTGATTTTCCAGCACCTGGTGTGCCAGGCGTTTGACGGTAAGGGTAAGCTGACGGGAACTGAGAATGGATTTCAAGATTTTTTTATAAAAATAAGAAGCTATAATGAGAATTGATATTACTGATTTCAAAAAGATACTGCTAAGGCCGGTTTTTTATAACGAAAAAACTTCGGCACCTATTCTTCTCTTACCGGATTGATTGTATAGCGAACGCCTAACTGAAAAGTACTGGCTTTTAAACTGCCTCTCTGGCTATCTTTTTCTATATCAGAGATACCCAGATTATACCTGCCATAAAATCCAAATCCGGAGGGTAGTTCATAACCTGCGGTAATAACCCAGCTGTAATTGGCATTTCTGATCAGATTTTTAAGGTCGGTGGAATTAGACCCAGTTTTGAGCTTTGCACTTAGCAACGCTCCATACTGCAGCCCGGTAGCCAGATTAAAATCACCTTCAAAATTATACCGGAACAAAAGAGATAGATTCATGAAATTCAAATTATACTTCTGTACACCTCCGTTATAACTGATCTTTGTGCCTTCTCCGGAATAAGCAACTTCCGGTTGCAGGGAAAAATTGCCCGATAAAGGAACCTGGTAAAACATACCAATATGTAAACCGGCTTTACTTTTATTATTTTGAATTTCACTACCCCGCATGTTTGAAATATTGAGGCCCCCGTTTACACCAAACTGGGCATGGGCTGCCCCTAAAAAAAATAGGGAGAACTGTATATAGAATATAATTTTCCTCATATCAGTAATTTTTGGTAACAGGAAAGGTAATTATAAAAAGAATACTAAACTGCACCGGGCTTTCCGGATTTTTTTAAAATAAAACAAAAACAATAGAAAAAGCGGAACAGCGGGAAAATGCCGCTAAAAATCATTGATGAAATCAGTTGTAGGTATAATCAATTAATCTTATCGGGCTGGGTCGGATTTCGAACTCGGCCTGTAGGACAACCTTTTGTTTTTATTGTTAAACGAGCTCCAATTTGAAAACTACCTGTTTTCACAGAACCGCCTTCATTATATTTTTCAATATTCGAAATACCTAAATTATACCTGCCATAAAAGCCAACACCCATGGGTAAGTCATAGCCTGCAGCAAATGCCCAACAGAAATTTCCGCCCTTGGTTTGGTCTTTCATGTCTATAGTTTGTCCGCTATATTTTGATTTTGCGCTAAGTAAGATGCCATACTGCGGACCTGTAGCTAAATTAAACCCACCTATAAAATTATAACAAAATAATGTAGAAAGATTCAGATAACTAAGAAGATGTTTACCATCACCGGAACTTACTTTTGCACCTTCACTTGAATAGGATGCGTCAGTTTGAACAGAAATACCATTTTTTGATACAGGAATATTGTAAAATACACCAAAATGAGGTCCGATTTTACTCTTGACATTATTTATATCACTCCCATGAAGGTTGGCAATATTAAGACCTGCATTGACTCCGAATTGAGCCTGCGCTGTAATGAAAAGAGCAGTGAAGAGTGACAGGGAGAAGAGAATCTTTTTCATATATTCCTTTTTTGTTATAACGTAAATATAATAAATAATTTAAATGACATAAAAAAAATTGAATCCAGGAATGGAGTTCAGAAGTCCTTGATGAATTCAGTTATAGAAAGTATCACTTAAATTTTCCGGATCCCCCTAGAAGCTTTTTAATACGTATATCATGCAACCAAAAAGGAGGTAAGAAAGGTTAACCGGAAAAAAAAGCTGCCCGGGCGGGCAGCTTTAATAATATTAAAATATTTTATTTATTTCTCCTGTTTTCCTCGCTGGG
>MWTC01000054.1 GCA_002066995.1 Sphingobacteriales bacterium UTBCD1 | reverse complement strand
TGGTGACCCCGCAGGGACTCGAATGCCGGCGCTCCGGCCGGCACCGAGACCCCCGATTTCCATCGGGGCGTCCCGGCCCTCTTTCAACTATATGTGGCAATAAATCTTTCCAACTTTTCTCTGTTCAGATTCTTAATTTTCTTTTCAAGTATCATCGCTTCCCCCCTGGTTGATTTTATGATGAGACATTTTAATTTCCAGGGCTTATACGGCTTAGTAGCTTTCTCCATTCCGTTGTTATGCCGTTGCAATCTAGTTTCAAAATCCTGTGTCTGGCCGATATAATACCGGTCATATCCTTCACTGTATATTATGTAAACATAAAACAACATAAAAAAAGCTCTGAGCAAATCAGAGCCTGGTGACCCCGCAGGGACTCGAACCCTGGACCTACTGATTAAGAGTCAGTAGCTCTACCAACTGAGCTACGGAGTCGGAAAGGCAAAGGTATTTCAAAATACTTCTCAAGTTTTCAGACATATAATAGGTAAATAATTCACACAGGCAATTACTTCTTATCTCAAAGTCCCTATATGCCGCATATAAAATTTACCAATCTTTTTTGAGCCTGAATATGGGTGAAATAGTGGATTATTATGATAAGATTTATACCCGTTTCGGCTAAAATATCAAGCCACAAAAATAAAAATTTGAATATCAATATGATACAAAATCATTTAATGTTAAATTGCGTAAATCTATGCTGCATACTGATTATCTGAGTGTTACGCTAATGGAAAAATGATTTATTTTATTTAGCAAAATTCGTTGGTACACTCAATTCAAAACCATTAAATTTGGATAGTAGTCCTGACCCATTAGATTCGTCCTCGAGATTAATTTTACTCAACACCTTTTAAATTCTGATCATTACTAGCTTTTTTAAATTCGACAACAGGCGAATTATCAATTTTGGATTTATAAAAACGGAGGGTTTATGTACACTTACGATCTTTTAGAAAACGGATGTTATTACCTGATAAAGGAAAAAGAAGATTCAGCGATCACTCTTATTAAAGTGGCAGTTGAATCTGATCATTGTCTTTTCATCCAGAGTTATGATGACCCTACAGAGACGGAATGGAAACTGAAGAAGGATCCTCTGTTCGACATCATTGAATGCTTATCCGATGAAAAAGTAAAAGAATGGGAAGAGCAATACAAAAGCAGCCAGGATGCTTATTATGAGGATGACGAAGAAGATTAATCCCATTGATCTCCCTAAAGGCAAAATGAATGAAAAGCTTCCGGTACCGGGAGCTTTTTTCTTTTTGTTTGTCCCATATACAACTCCTATATATTCCTGAAATGTTGTTAGGGGAAAATTGAAGCAGCAAAAAAGCTCATATTAACCCGGATATCCGTAAATTGATTGCTTTAAAAGCTGCTTATCAATATGAGAAGACCTTTATTGCTCCTAACCATCGCCTTCGTTTTGCAAACCAAAGTTCAAGGGCAGAATAAAACGCATTTACTGACATTTGAAACCGCAGAAGTGACTCAACCCGCCTTGAGCAGTATGCCTGACGGAAAATCTTTTGTATTTAATCTATTGGGACATTTGTTCCGAATGGAAGCAACTGGCGGAGTACCGGTGCAATTGACCTTCGGCCCCTATTATGACAATGAACCTTCTGTTTCTCCTGACGGATCAAAAATTGCATTCATCTCTAACCGGGATGGAAGTGATGGTAATATATTTATCCTGGACTTAAAAAGCAGGAAGATCACTCAGGTAACAAATGTATTCATGGTAGCAGGTAAACCGGCATGGAGTCCTGACAGCCGAAAAATCGCATTTCTTTCATATTGGAAACGTGAAGAATATCCTCTCGAAAAAGTTCCTTTTTTTGGTAACGGGGATATGGCTTCTTTATACACAGTTTCTTCCTCCGGAAAAGACCTGCAACGTATATCCGGTGCAAGACCTTTCTCTTCTGTCTTTTATTTACCTGACGGAAGTTTAGCCTGGTCATTTACAGAAAGTAAAGGACAACCCCAGGCATTTAGTCCATTCTCTGCACCGCAATCAGTGAGCACTATTTTTGAATCATTGCCTAAGAACGGAGGAGATATCCATCGCCTCGGATCATTACAGGGAAGAACAGGCAGGATATGCATGTTACCCGGCCAAAATAGTTTCTACTTTATTTCCAACGGAAATTTGAAACAATACACTTTAGGAGACACTGCATCAAAAATTGTCGCCCCGTTTAAAGAAATGAACACTGATCTGAGTGCATCTTCTGACGGCAAAACTCTTTTTGCAACAGCCGATACAAAATTGTGGTCAATTAATCCCGGAAACTTCGAAACAAAAAAGTTAAACTGGTCAGCTAAAGTGAAAATGGATGTTGCCATTCCTGCCTATCGCAAATGGACTCCGCCACAGGGCCCGGACATTGCATCACCAAAAATTCTGACACCAATAATCTCCCCCGACGGAAAAAGAATGGTGTATATGGCAGCAGGTGAATTGTGGGAACAAAACCCGAATAACAAACTACCTAAAAAAATTACAGGCGAACCGGCTTTCCAGCTGGAACCCGCATTTTCACCTGACGGAAACCGTTTGGCATTCGTTTCTGATAACAAAGGGAAAAGGCAATTAAAAGTTTTTGATTTTGTTTCCGGTAAAATCAGTACAGTCGTCTCAGTAGGCGGAGATTCATGGGTACATCAGCCTTGCTGGAGTAATGACGGGAAAACAATCTTATTCCAGCAATCCGATCTGCTTGGATATCCTTACAAGTTCATAAAAGCAAATGTATTTGCCGAAAATGATACAACAATTATTATGCAAACCGGTAACAGTTGGAATGGCCGTCCCCACTTCTCAGCCGATGGCAAATCCATCTATTACACTGCAAGGCAAAGTATGATTGCCAACATTTATCAGGTTTCCCTGCAGCCGGGATCAAAACCCAGGGCAATAACTGATCTGAAAAGACATGCACATGATGCACTGGTTTCTCCCGATGGAAAATGGGTCACTTTCAGAAGGAACGCTGAGATATGGATTGCCAGGCAAAAAGAAGGGCTTTTGAAAGATGAAGATTTCAAACAATTCAGTAAGGAGGGCGGAAGGTCTTACTCATTTACGGCTGATGGATCTTTCATTGTTTATTCTGAGGGAACAAAAGTTTGGAAAAAATCTTTGGCAGGAGGAGCAGCAATGGAAATTCCTGTCCATCTAAAGATTCCAAAATCTGTTGCTGCACCCGTACTGATCAGTAACATTCATGTTCTGGATTTCAATTCCGGGAAATTCAGTGACAAAACATCTGTATTTATTGAAAACGGCAAGATAAGCTGGATCGGTTCTGAATCCGGAAAGCAATTACCGCAAAACACTGATAAGATCGAGGGTAACGGACGCTATGCTATTCCCGGATTGATGGACTCACATATTCACAGTGCATGGGCCAATCAGCAGATCACTGAAGACCGGTTTATTGCTTATGGAGTCACATCTATCAGGGATGTTGGCAGCAGGCTTGACATTATCAATTCTCTAAAGGACAGGGGTGAGGTAACAGGTCTTCCAATTCCCCACTATTTTGCCAGCGGAGATATTTTTGAAGGACTGGTCCCATTATGGGGCGATGCTTTTCTTGAGATCAATACAAAACAAGAAGCAAGAGATTATGTCCGGTATGCAAAAGCCAATGACGCATCATTTGTCAAAGTATATGCTTCACTCCCCTGGTATTTAAAAAGTGAAGTTGCTGCTGAAGCAAATAAAGCGGGTATGCCTATAGTTGGACACGGCATTGCACTTGATGAAATTACCCGCAGTATAAATTTCGGGATTACATCGCTGGAACACAGCGGCCCAAATAATGATGACATTGTAAAGTTGATGGCGAACGCAGGTACCTGGTTCGATCCGACACCTACTATATTCAGTGCAGGAAATACATTAAAACTTGCAGACAGCACTTCCATAGATGAAAAATTCAGGACTTTTATTCCGGAAGAAGAAATCGCAGCAGCAAAGCCGGGAGGAAAACCATCAGAATCACAAATAGCCGCATGGAAAAACACATTGGCTGCCTTAAAAAGAATATACGATGAAGGTATTAAAATGTTAGACGGGACAGATGCATTGATGACTGGAGTATTTCATGGACCCTCCGTGCATTGGGTACTTCAGTTTTTCAGTGATGCAGGCATTCCCAATATTGAAGTATTGAAAATCGCCACACTCAAAGCTGCCGAATCGGTTGGCGCTTCAGAATATATCGGGTCAATTGAACAGGGAAAGCTGGCCGATATCGTGCTGCTTGATGCAGATCCATCAGAGAATATCAGCAACACAATGAAAATCTGGCGGGTGATCAAAGCAGGAAATGTTTTTGATCCGGGTAAAATGAGAGAGTAGGAAATTCAATGGACCGAAAACTGATTATTGAAAATGCACTTGATAAATTTTCAGTTGCCAACCACTTTTCAGTATTATGCCCCTATTAATAAACAACAGAACGCCGCAACGTAAGCATCCCGCTCATTGTTCCGGATCCATTGTAAAATTCTTTCAGTATCATTCCTACATTCCTTGCATAATAATCAAGAATATATCCAACGGATGAAGTAAGAGAAGACCAGTTTGTACCATCATATCCTTCAAGTTCTTCTTTTACTACAATAGTATTATAATAATTCCTGGTTCCTGTTGAAGATGTTATTGAAGTAGAAACATCTCTTGGTGTATTGATCGTAAACCGGATGCGGACTGTCACCGGGTTTCCCTGGACTGTGCCTGAAAATGAATTGGAGGTCCACGTGGTGCCTGCCGGTGCATCCTTCAGAAAAATATATTCACCCCATACAGGGTTATCAAAACCAAAATAACTTATATCCTCATAAATATAATAGTCGTTTGCATTCCTGCGATAATAACCAAAAGTATCTGTAACCGGGCCATTGGTTACCATAAAAATATTATATGTATTTCCGGAAAGGCTAAACGTATTTGGAATCACATGTAACTGCAATGAATCACTGGCATTATTATTAGTTTCATAACTCCAGTTACTGTTTACTGTTCGGGGGAAATAATCAATATCCTTTACATTAACCGGGAAATTACAATTGCTGCCGCCAAAAGTTACAGTAAACGTTGCATTACCAATTGAGTTTGGAGTACCAGTTCCGGTTAGTGTTACATTCTGAGTACCGGTAGTGGCAAACTGGCCGGAACCGGAAAAACCAAATCCATTGACAGTATTTGTGGAAATGTTATACGCTCCTGCAGTAGTAACATTAACCTGCAATATCACAGAATCTCCCGGTGTCAAAGTTGTATTCACAACATACAACCCGCTGAGAACAGCAGATCCGCAAGATATGGTACCTGCAGCAGGGCTTGTAACATTAACCTGGAAACTGCAGGAGGTTGACCCCGCAGTGATCGGTATTGTGTTGACGCCTGCTGTTACAGGCGTGCCGGAACCATTCAATGTCACTGTTTGTGCTCCTGTTGTGGAAAAAACTCCGCTTCCCGAAAAAGTCATTCCCTGGAAACTCGTTGTAATATTATATGAGCCGATCTTGGTTACATTAACAGTTATTGTTACTGTATTATTGAAACTAAGTGCAACACCGGTCACATAAACACCATTTACAACAGCCCCGGTACAATTACCGGGCGAACCTGCCAGAGTAAAAATTGAAGGCCCGGAACCGGCCGGCAGAACAGATACGGGGAAAATACAGGAAGACGAACCGTAACTTATTGTAAAATTATTGACACCATTCGTCAGTGGGTTACCATTCCCTTTCAAAGTGACCTGCACAACCCCGGTTGTTGAAAAAATTCCGGTGGATTTAAAGTAATATCCGTTGATGGTATCAGAAGAAATAGAATAGGATCCGGTCTTAGTCACATTAACTGTTACCTGCAGGGTATTGGAATCCGGTACCAAAGCAACACCGGCAATAAAAGCCCCATTTAATTTTTTGGGAAGACAATTACCGTTGGCATCATTTTGCAGGGAACCCTGTGAAGGGGTATGTTCAATTTCAAGACTCACTTCTTTCTGGCAGGAATGAACCAGGATAAAGGTACTTATCACTAAAAGATAGGATAAAAATTGTCTCATAAAACGAGAATTAATGGTTGATAAAAATACGACTATTAATTTTACATCAGCTTACGAAAGTCAAGTAAAACACTTCTGCTGAATCAAATAATTTCATTTTGTAATTTTCGTTGCGGCAAATTCTTTATTTTTCCTTTTATCAATGATACAAATATTAAGCAAAATCCTACTTGCGGCCTTAATAATGGTAATTAAATATCCACTTATGTGTAAAACAATCATACCGGTGAACAGGCATTTGATTTTCCGAAGAATAACAAAATATCCGGAACTGTAAAATAAGGTGTTTGCTTATTAGAAAAAGATTAAAATGAATACCCCGGTACTTCGGAAATATCAAATTAACTATTTACTTTGTCCGTATAATCTGCCGAGTATATGAAGTATTTATTAAAAATCATCTCACCGTTATTATTTTCAGTTCTCTTATCGGGTTTCATGGGAAATCAAAATCATAAGCAGCCTGGAGTTGAGATTTTAACTTCCGGCACAAAAACCAGTATCAGGGGGTTAAGTGTGATAAACGACAACGTGGTTTGGGTAAGCGGCAGTAATGGTACTGTAGGCAAATCCATAGATGGAGGAAAAACATGGGACTGGATGCGTGTGACGGGTTTTGAAAAATCTGATTTCCGTGATATTGAAGCATTTGATGGGGCAACTGCCCTCATCATGGCTGTGGGCGAACCTGCATATATTTTAAAAACAATTGACGGCGGAAAAACATGGAAAGTAGTCTATGAAAATAAAACAAAAGGAATGTTCCTCGATGCGATGGATTTCTGGAATGAACAAGCCGGAATTGTAATAGGTGATCCTGTTGATGGAAAATTCTTTATTTCAAGAACTTTTAATGGCGGAGACACATGGCAGGATATTCCTTTCGAAAAACGACCGGCAGCAGACAGCGGTGAAGCTTGTTTTGCAGCCAGCGGAACCAATATCCGTCCACTGGACAGAGATGAAGCTGTTTTTGTTAGCGGCGGAACCAGATCAAGATTATTCACCAAAAATGCACCGGTAGTTCTCCCGCTGATTCAGGGAAAAGAATCCACCGGTGCTAATTCCATTGCAGTCTGGGACAATAAAAAATTAAACGGCGGAAAAAAGATGATCGTAGTAGGGGGAGATTTTAACAACGCTGATTCAGAAGAAAAAAATTGTTACTACACGAATGACGGCGGGAAAACATGGACTGCCCCGGAAACCCCTCCACACGGCTACAGAAGCTGTGTAGAATATTACTCAAAAAATATTGTACTCAGCTGCGGCTTGAATGGAGTGGACTATTCTTCAGATGCCGGGAAAAACTGGAAATGGATCAGTAAACAAAGTTTCAATGTATGCCGTAGTTCCAAACTGGGCACCGCATTTTATTTAGCAGGTAATAATGGTACCATTGCCAGACTCATCATGAAATAAATTGAATCAGCACAGCCCATTTACAAATTCTGCAATATCTCTTTTATGCTTGGCCTTTTTTTAAAATTTGGCTCAAAATAGCGGTAGGTGATCGTTGACTCCTTATCAATAATATAAGTTGCAGGGACCGGCAGAAAATTCCCGTTTTTCCCATTATTCCCTTCCAGGTTAATGCCGGTGTTTCGATAACGTGTCAATGTATTTTCATCCACTTCATAGGCCACGTCATAGGCTTTCATTATTTTCAATCCTTCATCGCTCAGGATGGAAAAAGAAGCTGATGTTTTTTCAATAGTTTTCATGATGCTTTCGGGTTTTTCCGGCGTCACTGCCACGAGGGTTGCCCCTTTGGCAATGATCTGCTGCAACGAATCATTAAATCTTCTTAGTTCGTTGTTGCAATAAGGAGACCATTGCCCCTGGTAAAATAACAGAACAACCTTTCCCTTTTTCAGCAGGCTTTTCAAATGGATTTCAAGTCCTGATTGATCTTTGGCACGGAAATCAGGCGCTTTGGAATTTATAAATAAGCCTTCCGGAGTTTTTTGTGCATATGCACCGGGCAAAATAAATAAGAAGGCTGCCACCGAAAGGAAATAACGCATTCAATTACGTTTGTAATTTCAAAATTACCCACCCCAAATAAATCAAAAAAACATATCCCTCATTATTTAACAAAAGATTTTTGTTGTATTTTGCCCGCCATTTATAATAATCTCAAAAATTTATGCGAAGCAAACATTATGACAAGTACATAACGAACCTTTTGGAAGGAATAATATTTGTAGCCGCCGGTATTTTTTTGATATATTATAGTGTCATAGCAGGGGTGGAAAAACAAAACTGGTACCTTTGGGCTGCCGGAATAGCAGTTGTGATTAACACCGGCCTTTATTTGCTGGGCTCAGCTTTTGTACACAAAGTCAAAGCCGATCTTATTAAAAGGCAGAAGCAACGCCGTGAAGAATTTCAAGACTTTACAATAGAACAATAGCCCGTTAATATTAGGATTACAACAAATTTCATTTGTTAGGTGCTGTTCTGCGCCGCTTTCAGCAGTGGTTTTGTATCAGGATTTAATTTCTCCTGTTTTTTCTGCTCAAAACTTAGTTCTCACTCAATGCCCTGAAATCCACAGGAACTAATTTGCTTACACCCGGCTCCTGCATAGTAACCCCATAGATCACATCCACCGTACTCATGGTCATCTTATTGTGTGTAACGATTATAAACTGCGAGTTTTCACTGAACTCCCTGATCATATTGGTGAATTTACCGACGTTTGCATCATCCAGCGGTGCATCTACTTCATCCAAAATGCAGAAAGGTGCAGGCTTAATCAGGTATATCGCAAACAACAAAGCGGTGGCGGTCAAAGTTCTCTCTCCCCCGCTCAACTGAGTCAATGATGTGGGTCGTTTCCCTTTTGGTTTTGCAATCACATCAACACCTGTTTCTGCAAGATTCTCCGGATTTTCCAGAATGAGGTCGCATTGATCATCTTCGGTAAACAACGATGTAAACACTCTCTGGAAATTATCCCTGACTTTGTGAAAGGTATCCAGGAATTTCTGGTTGGCAGTAGCTTCCACTTCCTCTATTGTTTTCAGCAAACTTTCTTTAGCAGTCACCAGGTCATTCTTTTGTTCTACAATGAATTCATAACGTTTCTTCATTTCGGTGAACGCTTCAATAGCGGTAGGATTCACTTCACCAAGATTTTCCAGTCGTTTTTTCATGCGGTCCACTTTCTCCTGCAGTTCATCTATCGGCATATCCGTGATACGTGGCTCATCAATGATCTCTTCAAGGTTCACTTTAAACTCCACATTCAGCCGTTCCTTCATTCCTGACAATTGCAGTTTCACATCATTCAACTGATCCTTTATTTCACCGAGTAAATGTTCAGTCTGCTCTTTTTCCTTGGTGCGGTGACGCAATTCACTTTCTTTATCACTCAACCTGTTTCTGAAATTATAGTAGTGCTGGTCGGCCTCGTTCAGTTTACGTTCTTCTTCCTCTTTGCCTGTAAGTAACAAGGCAAGCGATTCAGTCAGTTCTCCCAAAACCTGCTGCGAATTGTTTATGTTGCTCTCCGTTTCCGCATGTTGATTTGTATTTTCTCCGATCTGAAGTTTCAGATCATTGAGCTGATTATTTTTAAATTCCTGTTCCTGCTTCAGTGCATTGATCTTGCTTTGTTGTTTTGTTACGGTCAGGTTGAAATCATTGAACTGGCGCAAGGCATCATTATAGCCGGTTTCTGCTGCTTTAAAAGACTCATTAGCTTCATTCAGCTTTGCAGCTATTACCTGCAATTCGACATTGTACTCCTGCAATTGCTTTCTCACACCTTCTACCGAACTGTACGTTTGCTTCATCTGTAAATTCAGTTCTTCATACCGTTGCAGGCTGCCGGTCTGCATGGAGTGCAGGTTTTCCAGCTTATTATGGAGGGAAAATACACTATTGTTGAGTTGTTGAATTTCAGATTCGGTATTTTCAATTGCAGAACCCCGTAATTCTTCATTAAAGGCCGTTACTTCGTTTTGTCTTTCCTGGATCTCAGACCGGAGCAATTCCACCACCGACTCCTGCGAAATTATTTCTTCCTGCAGTTTTTCCAGGTTTCTCACTCTGCCGATCTTTTTTCCTTCGATCATTCCTATGCTGCCGCCGCTCAGTGAAAATTTTCCTTTCACATATCTTCCGTTTTTCTCAATGATTACATGTCCTTCTTCTGTATTCAGCACTTCATCATTTTCTGCAATGAATACATTATTTAATAAATGTTCTGCTAACCTTCTGTATTTTTCATCCACTTCCACCACATTCAATGCGGGAATGGTTCCCCCGATAGAATGAAAATGCATACTGCCTGACCTGTTGATCCTGTCCATTAAAAAGAAATTAGCTTTCCCTTTTTTATTCTCATCCAGCAAACGGATCGCCTGCATTCCTTCATGCCAGTCATTCACCACATAGTAATTCAGGTATGGCTCCAATACATTTTCCAAAGCAGCCCGGTACTCTTCTTTTACATAAATAATATCAGACAAAATGGGCGAACTGTAATTCCATCCGCTATTGTTATGTAAAAATTTCACACTCTCCGGGTATCCTTCCATCGAGTCAATCATGCTTTTCAGCAGGGCTTGTTCATTTTTTTTAGCATCCAGCTTACGTCCCTCAACGGCCAGCTTATTGCGAAGTTCTTCCAATGCAGCCTGTGCTTGCAGAATCTGCTCCTGTGTATTATCCCTGTGCTTCTGCAGTTGCTCCAGGTCCACCTGCTTAATCTTCAGTTCTTTTTCTTTCAGAATTCTTTCCTGGTCCAGCTGATGACGTTGTTGCTCCCGTAATTTTCTTTCTTCTTCGATTTGTGTGATGAT
This sequence comes from Sphingobacteriales bacterium UTBCD1, assembly GCA_002066995.1. GTDB lineage: Bacteria > Bacteroidota > Bacteroidia > Chitinophagales > Chitinophagaceae > UTBCD1. Next base: position 46,396 of record MWTC01000054.1, on the reverse strand, counting down.
ACGCTGCAGGTTTTGCACTGATGTATCAGCCACCACCACTTTTTTCTCAGCATCAAACTGGTTGCGCTGCACCTGCTGTTGTTCATTACGGAGCATATCCACTGAATGCCGTTTATCATCCAGTACATTTCTCTTTGCATCCACCTGCCTGCGAAACTCATCCAGTTGTTCATTCAGGCCATTCAGCATTTTTTCCTCCTCTCCTATCTGCTGATGTGTAAATCCAAGGCTCTCTTCTATACCTTTTAACTGCCCGCCTGCCTTCTGAAGAAATTCTTTCAGGTCATTTTCCTTTTCCTTCAGATGTTCTAAGTGTTGTGCGGCGAGATTTTTTTCATTTTCCTTGCTACGGACTGACTGCAACAGGTCATTGAATGCATGCTGCATGGCCTGAAGCTCTTTTTCCTTTTCCACAAATTCCAGCTTCTCCTGTTCCAAGGCAGCTTCTTCCGTTGCAATCTCAGCTTCAACTTTGACTTTTTTATCCATCTCCGCTTCATGCTGAAGATTCAATTCTTTATACGTGATGTTGAAACTTTCCAATGCAGCTTTCGCAAGCTCAATACTAACATCACGATAATCTTTCTTTACCTCATAATATTTCTCAGCTTTCCTGGCCTGGCTTTCCAGCGATTTCAGCTGATTGTTTATTTCAAACAACAGATCTTCAATACGGGCCAGGTCCTGCTCCGTAGCATCCAGTTTCAGCTTTGCTTCTTTTTTTCTTGTTTTATAAATTGAAATACCGGCAGCCTGCTCCAGCATTCGGCGGCGGCTTCCTTCCTTATCCTTGATCAGATCATCCACCATGCCCAACTCAATAATGGCATAACTGTCGGTAGATATCCCGGTATCCAAGAAAAGATTTTGAATGTCTTTCAGGCGGCACTGCACATCGTTGAGCCGGTATTCGCTTTCACCGCTTTTATAAAATTTACGGGTAATGGTAACAGTGCTGAAGTCTGTCGGTAACAGGTTACGGGTGTTTTCAAAAGTCAGGCTTACTTCGGCAAGGCCGCTGCTGCTGCGTGTCTTTGAACCATTGAACACCAGGCTTTCCAGGTTCTCACTGCGCAGGTGGCTGATCTTTTGTTCACCAATCACCCAGCGGATGCTGTCCACAATATTACTTTTACCGCAACCATTGGGGCCAACAATGCCGGTAATGTTATCATCAAAGTTTACAATAGTCTTATCGGCAAAACTTTTAAAGCCTTTGATCTCAAGTGATTTTAAACGCATAAAATTTCCAGGGTTACAAATGCATTTTTCTATAAACTACTATACGGCTCATCAAAGCTGCTTTCGATACAGCAATGATTAGTAATAAATGCACCGGTATAATTTTCAAAATAATTAGCGGCGAATTTACAGTATTCTACCCTCAAAAACATTGCCCGTTTTGGTTTTCCCCAATTTTTAAGATAATGTGGAGAAATGAATTTTGCTTGGCACTGAAATCTTCATATATACTGGCTGTTTCAACAAAAAATTCTGAAAAACTCCCTTACCGTTTTCAAAATCCTGATACCTTAAAAAAACTGTTACCACAAAGCATGGTAATCTGTAAACATTTTGTTATTGTGCATATCTTCTTAACACAAAAACTACTGCCGGCACAATTTTTTAAATTATAATTTCATAAAATTGCATTTATGATCAATGTGAGTTCAACGGAAATAACGAAAGCGTTGGTGATGCGGTATCTCCAGCATGACGCTGACTATAAAAAAAGGAGTTTGTACCTGCAGGAGATCATATCAATGGGCCGAAAAGACCAGCTTTGGATCAGGGCGCTGGCTGCCTACTTTGACTCACCTATGGATGTTCCCCCGATAAAATCCTTGTGCAAAAATTAAAAAGAACTCCCTGGTCACAAGAGTTGGACTCCTGTATCTGCTATCATTATGATTTTCTTTTTTTTGAAAAGAGGTTCAGCCTATCAGGAGATTCTGCTTCATATTACCTCGCCCGTTGAATCGGTAGTGAGTAACCAGGCCTTCCGGCGTATTCCGGGTACCGTTCATCAGTTTTGTAATTCAACCCGGAGAATATGATCAAGAAAAACTTACAGCCGGTTTCAAGCTGCAAATACGGGTATGGTACTGATAAACAGCCCGGGGCCGAATAAGAATCATATCCAAAACCACCGGTGACGATGTTAACAAGAAGTAAATCAGGAAAGCCGTGAAAAAATTGGCTATAAAGTTTCTGTTAATACAACCTAATTACTTTAAATTTATGCCCCACGAAACAAAACTAACGTTATGCCCAGAGTACTCATTGCTGTTGATTTTTCAAAAACATCTTTTAATGCTGCCCGGTATGCTGCAGGCATGCTTTCCGGCCAGAAAGATGCACTTGCCATTTTATATCATAACTATCAGAATTCTCATGAACGGGATAACTGCATCAGTTATCTTGAAAGCCTCAAACAGGAGTTTTTGGATAAAGGTGTCGCTGCAGTAGAATATGAGAGTGAGATGGGTGGCAATTTCGTGGACAACCTGGTACGGTTGGCTCATAACAGGACTGCTACGTCAGTTGTAATGGGCATCACCGGCCACTCTGCATTGAAAGAAGTAATGATGGGAAACAGTACGATCGAAATGGTAAAACGCAATTTTTGCCCGGTACTGATAATTCCTCCCGAAGCTCAGTATAATGGAATTAAGAATGTTGCTTTTGCATCTCAATTTATTGATGTGGAGACGACCACTCCTGATGCATTAATCAAATCCGTACTGGATATATTTCATCCATTCCTGCATATAGTAAATGTAAGCAGTAAACATTATATTGCCCTTACTGAAGAGGTTCGGGAACAACAGGATAAAATGTCTGAAATGTTTAAAAATTACAAGCACGAATTTTACTTCATCGGCCTGAATGATTTTTTTGATGCCATTGATAATTTCACCCGAGATTATAATATAGATATGCTGATCACCGTACCGGGTTACCACGGGGCAATGGATTATTTATTTAAAAGAACATACACCCAAAAGCTTGCTTATCATATCTCCATTCCATTATTAGCTGTTCATCAGTAAACAGGTACTCTTCTATTTCACCGGCAACGTAAATTTTTGTAACTTTGCAGCCCGATTTAAACAACCGGGATATAAAATTTATAAAAATGAACACAGTTATTGTACCCGTTGATTTCTCCGAAACCTCATTGAATGCAGCCCGTTATACCGGGCAACTATTGTCAGGCCACCAGGGTATCAAAATGATACTCTTCAATGTAGTAGAAAAAGAAGAAGAAGCGGAAGTATCAAAAGAATACCTGGAAAACCTGAAAACAGAATTAGAAAAAAACGGTATCATGATCACTGCACTCACAGAGTTCGGTGATGATTTTATTGAAAAACTGGAAAAACTTGCCCGCAATCAGAAGGCAGACCTGATTATTATGGGTATTAATGGACGTTCTCCCCTGCACCATGCAATAGCCGGGAGCAATACGTTTAAAATCATCGGGAAAAAAGTTTGCCCGGTAATGATTATTCCTCCCGAAACGAAATATACTGCAATGAAGAATGTGTTGCTGACATCAGATTTCAGGGATGTGGAAACGACAACACCTTCCGAACCAATAAAAGATGTTTTGAAGATCTTCAACCCGAATCTCCATGTTATTAATGTGGACAGTAACCACTATGTGGCATTAACGGAAGAAGTTCAGGAGGAAAAAGCCAAACTCAGTGATATGCTTTCTGAATTCAGCCCTGAATTTTATTTTCTCGGATGGTATGATGTGACCGAAGCGATCAACCAGTTTGCCTCAGACAAAAACATTGACCTGATCATTGCTATCCCGAAAAATCATTCATTGATCGAAAAAATGTTCAAGGGCAGCAATACAAAGAAACTGGCCTATCAAAGCCCGGTGCCTGTACTGGCCATGCATGAGTAATCTTAAGGAGGAAATCAGCAAACTTTAAATCCGGCTTCCCTTGCACTCCTGTCGGGGAGTAAGTACCTTTGTTCTGATAAAACGGCCATGAAAATTAATTGAGGCTTACGAAAGCCATCAATCCATATACGAACAGATAAATTTTGCCGGCAACATTTAATGCTGACATTTTTTTCGCCTTGCTTACTAACCTGTTGCGCTTTTCGTTATTAACTAAAGGATTGCCTTAATTATGAAAAATATAAAATTGATCGAGGTACCATCTGAGATCGGGGCAGGAACACGTGGGGCGAGCCTGGGCATTGAAGCTATTAAAATAGCTGCACTGGATTTCATGAGTAATTTTTTCATCCATTTCCCTTCTGAAAAGATTCCAACTGAAAACAAACTGTTATACGAGCCTATCGAATCGCCTTATGCCAAACGTATCAAAGGCGTTGTTACCATGTATGAACGGGTTAGTAAATCGGTGAGTGATACTATTAAAAATAATTTTTTTCCTGTTATACTCAGCGGCGATCACAGTACCGCAGGTGCCACCATTGCCGGGATCAAAATGGCAAAACCCAAAAGCCGCCTCGGGGTGATCTGGATAGATGCACATGCCGACCTTCATACTCCTTTTACAACGCCATCCGGAAATATGCACGGGATGCCTATGGCCATTACCATTAATGAGAACAACAAAGAATGCGCAGTACACCAGATTGATGAAGAAACAAGAAAGTATTGGGATCAGCTGAAAAATATCGGCAAGACTGCACAAAAAGTTTCTCCGGAAGATATTGTCTATATCTCTCTCCGTGATTTTGAAAAAGAAGAAAAACACCTTATTGATAAATACGGGATGAAAGTATTTTCCACCAAAGAAGTCCGGAACCACGGACCGGAGAACATTGTCCGGGCAACTATGCGTTACCTTGCCAATTGTACGGATATTTATATTTCATTTGATGTAGATAGCCTGGATTCTTCCATTTCCAAAGGTACCGGCACGCCGGTAAGTAACGGGCTGCGGGAACGGGAAGCCGAAGATCTGATCAGCAAGTTCATGTACAACAGGAAGGTTTGTTGCTTCGAGATCACTGAAGTCAATCCAACGCTGGATAAAGAAAACCTGATGGCCGAAATTGCATTTAATATTCTGCAGCGAAGCGTGAACATACTGATGATGAACTAACTTCTTTTGGTTCTTTTTTCACGAAAACGTTTTTTCCAGCCCTTCACGAAAACCGATTGATTTAAATCCTAGATCCCTTTTTGCTTTGCCGGTAATAAACCCGGTCTTTAAAGGGCGCAAAGCCGGTTGCGAAAGTTCTGATGCCGTTACCGGCTTCAGCAGTGAGCGATCCATTTGCAGATAATCTGCCACTTCACATGCCATCTGGTACGGAGTCAGAATTTCTCCCCCTGATAAATGATAAATCCCGGTGGCTTTTTTTTCAATAACTGATACAATTCCCGAAACAAGATCTTCTGCATACGTTGGTGTTCGCACCTGGTCATCAAAAACATAATACACTTCTTTCTTCTCCAGTTTTTCTTTTATAAGTTCGGGAAAACTTTTTCTTCCTGTGTAAGATTTTCCATAAACCGTAATGGTACGCACTATTGACCAGCCATATTCATATTCTTTCACCGCTTCTTCAGCCTCTGATTTTGTTTTTCCATAATAATTAACGGGATTGGCCAGATCGTTTTCCTGGTACATTCCCTTTATACCGTCAAAAACAAAATCAGTGGAAAGAAAAATAAAATGACTTTTATATTCTGCAGCATTCAGCAATAATGAGATCGTGCCTTCCACATTGACCCGGTAAGCGCCCCACTGATCCTGCTCACACTCATCAGGTTTACTCATTGCACCCGAATGGATCACTGCATCAGGTCTCATTTGTGCAAAAACATCATGCACCCTGAACGGATCGGTAAAATCCATTTCACTATAAACAAAACTGTCAGATTGCTTCACCGGAACCCGGCATGCACCTTTGCCTGTAGCAATAACAAAAAAACCTTTATCCATTAATTGTTTAACCAGGTAATATCCTAAAAAACCATTAGCACCTGTTACAAGAATTTTCATCTCATAAAATTAATCCATCAGGCATTATGATCAGCATTACAGGCAAATCGGTTCCTAACCAGTAAAGAAACAAGCCCGTTTAAATGAAAGTATTAGTCACCATCTTACACACTGGTGAATTAAGGCCTTTTCCTCCAATGCAGTTACGCAAAACGATTGACCATACTAACAAGTGATAGTGTATAATAGATATGCATTCCATGTAAAACCTTACTTTTGCGGGGCATTTTAATTGTTGAGAGTTTTAATCTAATGGAAAATAAAGTCACGAAGATCGGAGTGCTTACATCCGGAGGTGATGCGCCGGGCATGAATGCCGCAATCAGGGCGGTGGTTCGTACAGCCATATATAATGGCCTTGAAGTAAATGGAATCCTGCGGGGATACCAGGGCCTGATTGAAGACGATATTTACTGGATGGAATCCCGGTCCGTTGCCAATATCATTCAACGAGGCGGTACTATTCTTAAAACAGCACGTTGTAAAGAATTTTATGAATACGAAGGAAGAAAAATCGCTTATGAGAATCTTAAAAAAAGAGGGATCAACGGGCTTGTGATCATCGGAGGCGACGGTTCATTCCGCGGCGCCGTACAATTCAGCAAAGAATTCAACATTCCCTGTGTGGGCATAGCCGGTACCATTGATAAAGATATTTTCGGTACAGACTTCACTATCGGCTTTGATACAGCAGTGAACACTGCAGTACAGGCCATTGATAAAATCCGTGATACCATGGAAGCTCATGACCGGATATTTATCATTGAAGTGATGGGACGTGATGCCGGGTACATTGCCCTGCACAGCGGCATAGCAACAGGAGCAGAAAACATTCTGATCCCGGAAAGGAAAACAGACATTGAAGACATAGTCCATTCACTGCAGGAGAAGGAACGCAGGAAAAAACTGGTAAACCTTATAGTTGTTGCCGAAGGTGAAAACTTCGGTGGCGCTGAGGAACTGCAGAAAGTTTTAAAAGAACGGATGCCAAAACAAGAGATCAGGATCTGCATTCTCGGCCACATACAAAGAGGCGGATCACCAACCTGTATTGACCGGCTGATCGCCAGCCGTATGGGATACCATGCCGTAGAAAGCCTGATACAAGGAAGACATAATGTATTTATTGGCATATTGAATAATCAAATGAATTACATCCCGCTGTCGGATGCTGTAAAAAGTAAAGATCATATCAACGAAGAATGGCTCAAGATTGTAAAAATTCTTGCATCATAAATGCAGGAACTGCCAGAAATAATTCTAATGAAACCAAAATTACCTACCAGTTTTTGCTATGACCAAACACGCACAGAAATATTATCACGAACAAATGGATAAAGATGCCGGTATTCAGCATACGGTTCATCGTACCAAGATAGTGGCAACGGTGGGCCCGGCATGTAACACTTATGAAAAATTATTAGATCTTGTCAAAGCAGGTGTCAATGTGTTCCGGCTGAATTTTTCTCACGGAACACATGAAGATAAAAAAACCATCATCGAATACATCCGCATAATCAATGAAAAAGAGCCCTACAACTTAGCCATACTCGGGGATTTGCAGGGTCCAAAATTAAGAGTGGGTGAAATAGAGAATGGATCCATTGAAATAAAGCCGGGAGATGTTCTCACCTTCACCGGGGAAAAGATCATTGGCAATAACCAGCGTATTTATGTTTCTTATCCCAATTTGCACGGAGACGTTCACATTGGTAACACCATATTAATAGATGATGGCAAGCTGGAAGTAAAAGTGGTGAAGATTCTTAAGAACAATGATGTGCAGGTAGAAGTAACGGCAGGGGGCATTCTTTCTTCCAATAAAGGAATAAACCTTCCTGATACAAAAATCTCTTTACCTGCATTGACTGAAAAAGATCTTGCAGACCTGGATTTTATCATACAGCAAAAATTAGACTGGGTGGCATTGTCTTTTGTCCGTAGTGTAAAAGACATCATTATCCTGCGCAATAAGCTGGAAGAAAAGAAATGCAAGATCAAGATCATTGCCAAGATCGAAAAGCCCGAAGCATTAAATAACCTTAGAGATATCATTGTAGAATCTGATGCTATCATGATCGCAAGAGGTGATCTCGGGGTTGAGCTGCCTGTTGAAAAAGTTCCGCTGGTTCAAAAACAAATCGTCCGGAAATGTTTGCACCGGGCAAAACCGGTTATTGTTGCCACGCAGATGATGGAAAGCATGATGGACAGGAATAAACCGAACCGGAGCGAGATCACCGATGTAGCCAATGCAGTATTAGAGGGAGCAGATGCAGTAATGCTTAGCGGAGAAACGGCTACCGGTCAGCATCCAACACTGGTTGTAGAAACCATGCGAAAAATTATCATGGAAGTCGAAAAGACCGATTATCATTACAATCTCGAAGAAGAGTTGGCGCCCCAGGTGCATTCTCCTTCTTTTCTAAGTGATGCTATCTGCTATAACGCCTGTAAACTGGCAAAAGATGTAAATGCTGAAGCTTTGATCGGAATGACACAAAGCGGCTATACAGGTTTTATGCTGAGCAGCTACCGTCCCAGGTCGCCTTTATATATTTTTACTAAAGAACGATCTCTGGTCAACCAACTGAGCCTGAGCTGGGGTGTAAGAGCATTTTTTTATGGTGAGGAAGATAGCCTTGATGATATAATTTTTGACCAGATAGACATTTTAAAACAGCGTGGATTCATAAAGGTCAGCGATGTAGTTGTCAGTACAGGCAGTACGCCTGTTGATCTCCATCTGCCCACCAACATCATTAAGATCACCAAAGTGGAATAAGTGAAACGATTCTCAGTTCTGTCATTCTCCCGGGTGAATTCCTTCGCTAATTTATCTCCACAAACACAGAATAATTCCGGACACCACCTGTCCTAATACATGATACAGCCCGTCAATTACATGTATCGTTCCCGGTTTTTTTGCATATAAATATGTAATGAAAATTGCCATCCAGGAAAAACCGATGCCGGTAACTACTCCCAGTTTGACACCGGACATGAAAACTTTTAGATCTAATTTCACGATCAATAACTCCAGGGCAAAACAGATCACAAAAAAACCCGCTAAAGAAGTGAACATGATTTTCCCGGAGCCTTTTTTTGTTTCAGGGTCATTTAAATTTATGCCATGGCCTATTGCCCACCTGGTGCCCCAGGCATCTTTGTTGTACCAGACAGCCCCGAGAGAAAAATAAGCTAAAGCTGCCACTGCCACAGCCAGCCAGTTGATATGAGAAAATATTGATGTATCCATATTTCAAATTTTTATTTTTAAATCCCGGTGAAAAATAAAAAAGACCATCGCAGGTACGGTGGTCTGATTGCTATACAAAGATTGAAATTATTTTATATATCGAAAAGAATTTTCTCAGAGCGCCCTGATCCTGATATTCCGGAACCAAACCCGGTAACCATGGTCCTGAAGATCAATATGCCCTGTTTTATAAGTACCAAACCCGGGCATGGATTTAAATTTACTGTTGGAAACCAGCTTTTCCCAATTGTTGTCCCATAAAGTAGTTGAAACTGTGTGGATCCCGTTCAGGTACATGTCAAGTTTGCCATTCACACATTTAATTTCAGCTTCATTCCATTCTCCTACCGGTTTCGGCTTCGACTTATCTGCTGTACCGATCAGATCATACAATGCGCCAGCAAGATGATCGGGCTTTTTGTTGTCTTCTGCGTTTAAATTATCAAGCACCTGCATTTCGGGCCCGGTCATCCATGGTGCTTTATATTTTGAAATGTCTTCATGTACATAAATCATGATGCCACTATTGGCTGATGTTGAAACTTTCCATTCAAGCTTCAGATGAAAATTTTTAAACTCACGGTCGGTCACAATATCACCGCCATCATTAACCGAAGGATCAAAAAAAATAGCGCCGTCGGTAACTTTCCAGCCTTTACCAACGGCGCCATCACCATATTTATGCCAGCCGTTCATGGTTTTACCATCAAACAGCAACTGCCATCCTTGTTTTTTCTCCTTTTTACTTAATGAATTTGCTTTTTGTGCCGGTAAATTAACAGAGAAAAAAATACCAATACCGGACAGCAATAAAGCAAGCTTTCTCATGAAGTTATTTTTTCAGTAAAAGAACATACTTAACCATAGCTTCAGCATCTGGTTCGGAAATACCGGGATGCGGAGTCATAGCTACTTGTCCCCATACACCGGTTCCTCCGCTAATGATCTTATCTGCAAGGTGCTTCACGATTGAATCACGGTTAGGAATTCCCGCATACTTATCTGCTACATCACGATAAGGAGGCCCAATCAGTTTTTCGTCAACTTTATGACAAGTTAAACAATCATTTTTCGCAACCAGCGCCAATCCTTTTTGATAGTCAGGATTATCACTTACATCTGTAGAAGAAGTGCTCTCTGTGTTACCGCTGTTGTCGTTGGCTTCTGTTGTTTGTTTGGATTCATTGCTGCCGCATGCTACCAGTAATGCTGCCGCCATGATTGGTAAGAAAATCTTTTTCATAAAAGTGTTGATTTTGCAGGCAAGGTACAACAAAAAGTTATTCTTTGTCCAGGCCTAAAATATTTCTATTAAAATTTTTCCCGTTTCCCGATTTCGCAAAATCATCAAACGCTTTCTCAGTCACCCGTATAATATGATCCCGTATAAATGGAGCTCCTTCTTTTGCACCGTCTTCAGAATTTTTTATACAGCACTCCCATTCCAGTACAGCCCATCCGCTGTAATCATATTGAGCCAGCTTACTGAAAATTTTTTTAAAATCAACCTGCCCGTCACCGGGAGAACGGTATCTTCCGGCACGATTCAACCAACTCTGATAACCTCCGAATGTTCCCTGCCTTCCCGTAGGATTAAACTCTGCGTCTTTTACATGAAAAGCCTTAATCCGTTCATGATACAGGTCTATATAATCCAGATAATTCAGTTGCTGCAGAACAAAATGTGACGGATCATACAGGAGGCAGGCTCTCGGATGATTTTTTACTTTTTCCAGAAATATTTCATAAGTAATTCCGTCAAAAAGATCTTCGCCGGGATGGATTTCATAACAAACATTCACACCGCATTCATCAAAATAATTTAAAATGGGAAGCCACCGGGATGCTAATTCTTTAAACCCTTCTTCAACCAAACCTGCAGGGCGCTGCGGCCAGGGATGAAAAGTGTGCCATAACAAAGAACCGCTGAATGTAGCATGTGCGGTCAATCCTAAATTCTGTGAAGCTTTTGCAGCATATTTCATTTGTTGCATAGCCCACTCCGTTCTTGCCTTGCTGTTTCCCCTGACAGCCTCCGGAGCAAATGCATCGAATAACAGATCATAAGAAGGATGAACTGCTACCAGCTGACCCTGTATATGAGTGGACAATTCAGAAATATCCAGGCCACATTCTCTGATTGTTCCTTTCAGTTCATCTGCATAGGTTTTACTTTCTGCAGCTTTCTTCAGATCAATAAAGCGGGGATCACCCGTTGGCATTTGAATAGCAACGTATCCGAGATCATTCGCCCATTTACAAATAGACTTCAGATCATTGAACGGAGCCTTATCTCCAATGAATTGGGCTAAGAAAATTGCAGGCCCTTTGATGGTCGTCATAGTTAGAAGTTGATGATTATATTTCGTGTTTCAAATTACCGGGTGGTTTAGATTAAGTTTTTAAACAATAAAGTCAATCCATTTTTCTTTTGCCATACTGCTTTTCACCACATTATCAATAAATGCCATTCCTCTCACTCCTTCTTCCACTCCGGGAAAATCCAGCCATTCTTCTGCCGGTTTTTCATTATTGATATAAGCACGGACACATAAAGAAAAATTCCGGTACAGGTTGGCGAATGCTTCTAAATAACCTTCCGGGTGGCCGGCAGGTGTTCTTGTATTATGGCTTGCGTAAGGACTCAGGTCAGACGATCCGGTACGCAATATTTCAACCGGTTTATCCAGCCATTTTACAGTCAATGTATTTGCATCATTGTGTTGCCATGCCCATCCGCCTTTTTCTCCATAAATCTTTATTTTAATATTATTTTCTTCGCCTGCTGCTATTTGTGTTGCGGACAAAACACCACTGGCGCCATTATTAAATTTCAATAACACATCTCCGTCATCATCCAGTTTTCTTCCGCCAACATAAGTATTCAGCTGGGCACAGAGATGAGTGACCTGCAAACCCGAAACATACTCTGCCAGATTAAAAGCATGCGTTCCTATATCTCCCATCGCACCCGCCTTCCCGCTTTTTAACGGATCCGTTCTCCAGCTTGCCTGTTTTGACTTACCTCCTTCCACATAAGTACTCAACCACCCCTGGGGATACTCCACATAAATTTTTCTGATATTTCCAAATGAACCATCTTTTACCATTTGCTTCGCCTGTTTTATCATCGGATAACCGGTATAAGTATGTGTCAGGCAAAAATATTTTCCGCTTTTTGCAACAAGTTGTTTTAAAAGCTTTGCTTCATGGAGATCAAAGGTCATCGGCTTATCCAATACCACATGAAATCCATTTTCCAGCGCCAGCTTTGCAGGTTCATAGTGGAGATGGTTTGGCGTAACAATGCTCACAAAATCCATTCGTTCACTCTCCGGCAAACCCGCTTCTTTCCGAATCATTTCTGTAAATGATCCGTACACCCGGTTCATGGTGAGAAAAAGCTCATGCCCTGCCTGCATTGATCTTTCAGGATCACTGCTGAATGCACCACATACCAATTCAATTTGCCCATCCATATTAGCGGCGATGCGATGTACCGCCCCGATAAAAGCACCGGGGCCGCCACCAATCATACCCATCCTTATTTTCCTGTTCATTAATTTGAATATTGTTGTATCATGAAATTCATTACAAATGTATTTTAAAATACAGTACATTTAAATCGTCATTTTAATAACTATCAATAACCGCAAACTGCTTGTATAATGAAAATCACAACTCGTATTCAGCTTTCCTTAATGATGTTTCTTGAATTTTTTATCTGGGGCGGATGGTTTGTTACATTAGGCACATACCTGAAATCGCTACCGGGTACCACCGATATACAGGTAGGCATTGCATTCGGAACGCAAGCCCTTGGCGCCATCATTGCTCCTTTTATTATCGGGTTGATTGCTGACCGGTTTTTTCCTGCCCAACGGATCCTTGCAGTTTTACATCTTGCAGGCGCAGGCCTTTTATATTATGCATCTACCAGGCCTGACTTTGAAGGCATTTACCCCCTCATCTTAATTTACATGATACTGTTTATGCCTACACTGGCATTAGTGAATGCCGTTTCATTCAAACAAATAAGCAGCCCTGAAAAGGAGTTTGCGTATATCCGTGTTTTTGGTACTATCGGGTGGATCATTGCAGGTTTGATCATCGGGTGGCTTGCCTGGGAAAAGAACGGAACACTGATCAATACTTTCAGATTAGCAGCAATTTCATCATTAGTGCTTGGTCTCTTCAGTTTCACTTTGCCCAACACTCCTCCTCCAAAAGCGGGAACAAAAGCAAGTTTCAGGGAGATCATCGGGCTTGATGCCATCGGGCTTTTAAAAGATAAAAATTTCCTGATCTTTTTCGTGTGTTCCATTTTAATTTGTATTCCTCTTGCTTTTTATTACCAGGAAACAAATATTTTTCTGAATGAATTAAAAGTGGAAGGCGCCGCAGGCAAAATGTCCATGGGCCAAATGTCAGAAATGATCTTTATGTTCCTGATGCCACTGTTTTTTACCCGCTTTGGTGTGAAGAAAATGCTACTGTTCGGCATGGGCGCCTGGGTTATACGTTACCTGCTATTTGGTTTTGGAGATGCCGGCAGCGGCATGTGGATGCTATATATTGGTATCATCCTTCATGGTATTTGCTATGATTTCTTTTTCGTCACCGGACAGATCTACACTGACGAAAGAGCCGGTGAAAGAATTCGTTCTTCAGCGCAGGGAATGATCACACTGGCAACTTATGGTGTGGGTATGCTGATCGGGTTCTGGTTTGCCGGGTTCATTGCCGAAAAATATTCATTAGGCCAGGATGTACACAACTGGAAAAATATCTGGCTGATCCCTGCAGGAATCGCATTTGTAGTATTACTGATTTTTATTATCTTATTCAAGGATCCCCGGAAGAAAGAGATTGCTGCGCCAAAAACACAGTAAAATATTAACTTTAAGCAGAATTGCGCTGTATGAAAAAATCAAACCGCCGGGATGCTTTGAAAAAAATGGTTCTGGGTTCTGTCGCCATTGGGTCTGCCAGTATGCTATCATCATATTCTGATCGGGAGAAAAAAGATAATTTTCGTCTTAAAGGAAATATCAACCACTCTGTCTGCCAGTGGACCTATAACTTTTTATCGCTGGAAGAGCTATGCATTATTGCAAAAAAAATCGGATTCAATGCCATTGATCTTATTGCCCCCAAAGATTGGCCCATCCTGCAAAAGAACGGCATCCATTGTTCCATGTGCTATACTTCGGGGAAAAACAGCCTGTATGATGGCTTCAGTGAAAAGAAATTTCACGATCAGCTGATCCGTGATTACCTGGATGTCATCCCTCTTATGAAACAGGCGGGATATAAAAACCTGATCTGTTTCAGCGGCAGCCGCAGGGGTATGGATGATGAAACGGGATGGAAAAACTGCGAAGAAGGATTAAAGAAGATATTACCCACCGCAGAAAAGAATGGTGTCACTCTCATTATGGAATTGCTGAACAGTAAAATAGACCATAAAGATTATATGTGTGATAAGACCGCCTGGGGCGTGGAACTGGCAAAGAGAATAGGATCGCCGAATTTTAAATTGCTTTATGATATTTATCACATGCAAATTGACGAAGGCGATGTGATCAGGACCATCAGGGAAAATCATGAATACATCGCACATTTTCATACGGGCGGGGTCCCCGGAAGGCATATCATTGATGAAACCCAGGAACTCTATTATCCTGCCATCATGAAAGCAATCCTGGAGACAGGATACAAGGGTTATGTAGCACAGGAATTTGTTCCGGAAGGAAAAACAAATGAAGAAAAAATTGCTCAGTTGAAAAAAGCGGTGAAGATCTGTGACGTTTAATTGCGAAATTGAAAAGTGAAGATCAAAGAAGGTTCAAGAGTAAAATGGTTTTCCCTTTTGAATTTAAATTTTGAATTTTTACTTAACGAATTCTTTTTAATAAAACCGGGGAACTAACGCATGCCACAAAACACATTCGATGCAATAGTAGTAGGCTCGGGCATCAGCGGCGGTTGGGCTGCTAAAGAACTATGCGAAAAAGGCCTGAAAGTGCTGATGCTGGAAAGAGGTCAGAACATTGAACACATCAAAGATTACAAGGAGACTAATAAACCGGTGTGGGAATATCCGCACAGAGGCAGCCGTACACAGCAATTGATAAAGGACTACCCGGTTCTTAAAAGAGATTATCCGCTAAACGAAAGAAATACTTCCTGGTGGACCAATGAAAAAGATTGCCCTTATGTGGAAATAAAACGCTTCGATTGGTATCGTGGTTATCATGTGGGCGGCCGTTCACTGATGTGGGGAAGGCAAAGTTACCGCTGGAGCGATCTTGATTTTAATGCTAATGCAAAAGATGGAATAGCGGTTGACTGGCCCATCCGTTACAAAGAAATTGAACAATGGTATGATCATGCAGAATCTTTTGCCGGCATCAGTGGTTCGCTGGAACATCTGCCTCAATTACCGGATGGAAAGTTTCTGCCGCCAATGGAAATGAACTGTGTTGAAAAAGATGTATCGGCAAAGATCAAAGATCATTACAAAGGAAAACGCAACATGATCATCGGGCGGGTAGCCAATATCACGGTTCCGCACCAGGGACGAACCAATTGCCAATTCAGAAACATGTGTGATATGGGTTGTCCTTTCGGTGGCTATTTCAGCACACAGTCTTCTACCCTTCCCGCAGCAAAGGCAACAAACAACCTTACCCTTATTCCGTTTTCCATCGTTAAAGAAATTATTTACGATAAAGATCAGAAGAAAGCAAAAGGCGTCCGGGTGATCAATGCAGAGACCAATGAGGCGACAGAATATTTCAGTAAAATAGTTTTTCTCTGTGCGTCCACTTTTAATTCTGCATGGATATTGATGAACTCTGCCACGGATATCTGGCCTGATGGTTTAGGCAGCAGCAGCGGTGAATTGGGACATAATGTGATGGATCATCATTTCCGTTGCGGTGCATCAGGAACGGTGGATGGCTATGAAGATAAATACTATTATGGCCGAAGGCCGAATGGTGTTTACGTTCCAAGATTCAGAAACCTTTTTGGCGATAAAAGAGATTACATCCGTGGATTTGGTTACCAGGGTGGCGCCGGCCGCAGCGGATGGAGCAGGGAAATAGCAGAGATGAACATCGGGGGAGATTTCAAAGATGCCCTTTGTGAACCCGGTGGATGGAGCATCGGTATAACCGGTTTTGGAGAAATGCTTCCTTATCATGAAAACAGGATTTACCTGGACAAAAACAAAAAAGATAAATGGGGGTTACCTGTACTTGCGATGGATGTGGAAATAAAAGAAAACGAATACAAGATGAGAAAGGATATGATGGAAGATGCCAAAGAAATGCTGGAAATAGCCGGAGTAAAAGATGTTACTACTTATGATAGTGGTTATTTCCCCGGAATGGGGATTCATGAAATGGGAACGACCCGAATGGGAAAAGATCCGAAGACATCGGTACTCAATTCTCACAACCAGGTGTGGGATTGTCAGAATGTTTTTGTGACCGATGGGGCCTGCATGACATCCGCAGCCTGCCAGAATCCGTCATTGACTTATATGGCGCTGACGGCAAGAGCTGCAGACTATGCAGTAAGCGAACTGAAAAAACAAAACTTATAACAACCCGTTGAGGAATTTTTTATGGACAGGCGTGAACTTTTAAAAATGATCGCAGTAGTGACAGGCGGCGCTGTCATCGGCAGCGAGTTTTTACTGGAAAGTTGTAAAAGCCCCGTTGCTACATCTGCATCATCACTTTTTACAGAAAAAGATATTGATTTTTTGAACGAAGTGGCTGAAACCATTTTACCCGCAACACAGACTCCTGGAGCCAAAGCGGCCGATGTAGGGAGGTTTATGACCGTTGCCGTAAATGATTGCTATACAGAAAGCGATCAAAAGGCTTTTGTTGCAGGGATGAAAAAACTAAAAGATGCCTGTGAAAAGAGATTCCACACTTCTTTTATGAAAGCGACCCCGGAACAGAGGAAAGAGTTGCTTATATTCCTGGACCAGGTTGGAAAAGAATATCAGAAAATGAAAAATGACATTGACTTAGTACAGGATGAAAAAGAGAAAGAAGAGATCGCTAAAGGAAATACTTCTTTTAAAAAGGAAGAAATCCCACCCTATTATTTCACCATGATGAAACAACTGACATTGTGGGGATATTTTACATCTGAGATAGGAATGACAAAGGCATTGAGGTATGTGCCCGTGCCGGGACGCTATGACGGTTGCATTGATTACAAAAAAGGTGATAAGATCATGGTCGGTCTTATGGGATAAATTTTAATTATCAATCTTGTAAACTTGGTTTTATGAATTACAAACGCAGGGATTTTCTGAAATTATCCGGTGGATTTGCGCTGGCAGGCCTGGCAGGAAAAGAACTTCTTACTTCATTAAATGAAGAAAACCCTAACCTGAGAAAATTCGGCTTGCAACTTTACACACTGCGTAGTGACCTTGAGAAAAGTAATCCGGGAGAGATATTTAAGCTTGTTGCCTCCGCAGGTTATAAACAGGTGGAAAGCTATGAAGGTTCCAAAGGAATGTTTTGGGGCATGAGCCCTGCCGAATTCAAAAACTATATGGATGAACTCGGAATGAAAATCATCTCCAGCCATTGCGACATTGAAAAAGATTTTGAAAAGAAAGTGAACCAGGCAGCCTCCATCGGCATGAAATACCTGATCTGCCCCTGGATCAATGAACAGAAATCTGCGGATGACTGTAAAAAGACCGCCGATCAGTTCAACAAGTGTGGTGTAATATGTAAGAAAGCAGGTATCCGTTTCGGGTACCATAATCACGACCAGGATTTTAAAGTAGTGGACGGTCAGGTTGTACAGGATATTTATATGTCACATACAGACCCTGCCCTGGTAGATTTTGAAATGGATATTTATTGGGTAGTTACCGCAGGCTATGACCCTATCGAATGGCTAAAAAAATATTCGGGAAGGTTCAGGCTCTGCCATATTAAGGACAGAACCAAAGGTGCAACACAAAAAGATGCTTCCTGCTTATTGGGAGAAGGAAGTATAGATTATCCGAAAATTTTAAAAGCCGCAAAAGAAAACGGTATGAAATATTATATCGTGGAGCAGGAACGCTATGACAATACCACACCGATCAAAGCAATGATGGCAGATGCTGCTTACCTGAAGAAGATTGTTTTCTGAACCAAAGATGAATGAGACAAAGGATTTTATTCAAGCGCTTTCCTCAGCGCTTTCACTTCTTCCGGGTCAACCGAATTGTTCATATAACTTTCTTCCGAGTGCTCAAAAGCGGGATGAATGAATTGCATGGATGACCTCGTTTTGCTTCTCAATGAAGAATGAAATTCCGTGCACCCGGTTTTTTCAGCGATCAGTTTGATATTTTCTTTTCTTAGTCCGCTTCCCGGCATAATGATAATACGATCGTCAGCTTTTTTATTCAATTCAACCAGCAGATCCAGTCCTTCACTGACCGTTGGTCTTTGCCCGGACGTCAGAATTCTTTGACAGCCGATACTGACCAGGTTCTCTAATGCTTCAAATGGATCTTTGCAACGGTCAAAGGCACGGTGAAAGGTTACTTCCATCGGGTACGCAGCTTCAACCAGTTTCGCTGTCCTGGAAATATCAATGGATCCATCTATATTCAA
Organism: Sphingobacteriales bacterium UTBCD1; assembly: GCA_002066995.1. Classification (GTDB taxonomy): domain Bacteria; phylum Bacteroidota; class Bacteroidia; order Chitinophagales; family Chitinophagaceae; genus UTBCD1. Next base: position 27,476 of record MWTC01000054.1, on the reverse strand, counting down.
AAGGCCGATCACTATACCATCACATCCCAGGTCCTTGCATAGTTTCACATCCTGCAGCATGATCTCGTATTCCTCTTTTGTGTACAAAAAATCGCCGCCTCGTACCCGGATTATCGGGAAGATCAATACAGCAAATGCTTCCCTGCACTTTTTAATATGCCCGTAAGAAGGAGTGGTTCCGCCTTCGGCAAGATTGGCACATAACTCTATACGGTCAGCCCCGCCTGCCACTGCCGACCGGGTAGTTGCAAAATCGGAAGTGGCAATTTCAATGATGTATTTCATAATAATCAATACAAAATGTTCAACAAACAATATTCAAGTCAGGAACGATTTTTTCTGTTATTTTTCTTAGCTGTGTCTATGCTTTTAGAAATAATTTTTATTAACTCCTCACATTCTGTAATTAAGTTTTCCAATCTGCTGACAGGTTTTTTCATTTGCTTTCTCATTATAAGTTTGAGGCACACCCTGGATTCTTTTAATTCTTTAAGGACAATTTTCATTTTGTGAATGAAGTCATCTCTTGATTCGGCAATCTGTGCTTCTCCATATAATAGAGCAGGAGCCAGACCGCATCGGACAAACTGGCCTGCGATATAATTTCCGGCTTTGGTGCCCGGCATTGCCTCTACAACCTCAATTACTCTTGCAGCAAATTCGATCAACCTGTTTTCAAGATCGTAAACTCTTTCAGCCATAAAATGAATTTACCACTGAACATTAAATATTGAATATTGATCATTGGATGTTCCCAACCTTCTTCAATCAAAACTTTTTGCTGAAATTAATTTTTCATTCTTATTATCTCTCAATGCAAAGCTAAATCCGCCATGAATGGCATACGCACCCACTTCTCCGTTTTTATTCAATGCAAGAAAAGCCACCTGTATCTCTTTTGCTTTTTCTCCCTTGATCCTGATAATTCTTTCAATGATCTTTTTACAGGCTTTTTCAGGTGAGAGGCCTTGTCTCATCATCTCCACAACGGAATGAGAACCTGCCACACGGATCACATCTTCTCCCTGGCCGGTGGAGGTGCAGGCGCCCACTTCATTGTCCACATATAATCCCGCACCGATGATCGGCGAGTCTCCCACCCTGCCCCGCATTTTAAATCCCGCACCGCTGGTGGTACAGCTGCCGCTGAGGTTTCCGTTTGCATCCATGGCTACCATCCCGATAGTGTCATGATTCCAGGTGCCGTCATCAAAACGTGATGGCGCAAAAGGCCCATGCTCACCATTATTCTCCACATTGATTGCAGGCGGCTTATACTCCGATTTTTTCAGCCACTCATCATAAGCTTTCTGTGCTTCGGGAGAAAGTTTTTGCGGCTCCAGCGGGAATCCTTCTGCCACAGCAAACTCCTGTGCACCGATGCCAACCAGCATCACATGCGGTGTTTTTTCCATCACCCTTCTTGCCACCGATATCGGGTGCTTGATCCTTTCCAGAAAAGCAACGCTGCCGCAATTGAAATGTTCATCCATGATGGAAGCATCCAGGGTAACAAATCCGTCACGGTCGGGATTGGCGCCAAGTCCCACGCAACAATCCTGCGATGATTCTGTCACCATCACTCCTGCTTCCACGGCATCCAACGCTCTGCCTCCTGCTGCCAGTATCTTCCAGGCTGCTTTATTCGCCTCCAGCCCATTGTTCCAGGTAGAAATGACTACCGGTTTATTTTTCACAGCAACAACGTGAGGCTTTGCCAAAATTTTTTTACTAAGCAAAATTCCGGCGGAACTGAATACAGATGTGGCAATGAACTTTCTTCTGTCTAACATTTTTCAAGATTTAATGACCGAAATTAAAGTATTCACAAATACTTTCCTTTTGTCATTTCGTTTCCGGAGTAATTAACATACATCAAGTGAATAGCTGACAATAAGCCGGAACTTTGACAAATAATGAAGAAAACACGAAAGGAATACATTTTGAAGAATAAACAGGAAAATGAAACAATAAATAGTTTTCAAATCCATGGTTGTGATTAAGATTCTCATGAATTTGAAAAATATTTTTTAAAAAGGAGTGACAATGAAAACAGTTTTGCACAAAGCAGGTACGAGAGGACATGCCGATCATGGTTGGCTCAACACCTATCATACTTTTAGTTTTGCAGGTTATCATGACCCGCAAAGAATGAACTTCGGGGCCTTAAGGGTTCTCAACGATGATACGGTAGCCCCGGGAATGGGTTTTGGCCGTCACCCTCATGATAATATGGAGATTATTTCCATCCCAACCTATGGCGATCTGGAACATAAAGACAGCATAGGTAATACGCAAGTGATCCGGCAGGGAGACGTACAGGTGATGAGCGCCGGTACCGGTGTAGAACATTCCGAGAAAAATAAAAACAGGGATAAGGAAGTCCGATTTTTCCAGATATGGATTTATACGGATAAAAAAGGCCATGCCCCGAGATATGATCAGAAAAATTTTCCCGATGCAGATAAACACAACAAATTACTGACCATAGTTTCTCCATTGGGTAAAAACGATGGTGGTGTGCAAATTCATCAAAATGCATGGCTCAGCTCCGGTAAACTGGATAAGGATCTGAAAATAGCCTATAAACTGAAACAAAAAGAAAATGGGGTTTATGCATTCGTAATAGAAGGTGATGTCACTGTCAATGGAGAAAAACTAAGCAAAAGAGATGGGTTGGGCATCACTGAAACCGGTAAACTGGAAATAAAAGCAGATACAGATGCAGCAATATTATTGATAGAAGTTCCGATGAAAGATTTTTTTTAATGATTTTTAAAATATGGAAGAGATGAACAACTTAAGAAAAATAGATTCGATCATTCCTCCTCCGCCTGCACACATGGTCGGGGACGGATTCCGGGTACATGGATTTTTTCCGGGCCAACTCAGTAACAAGAAAAGAATGAGCCCTTTTTTCATCATGGACTATGGTTCAAAGATCGAATTTACTCCGAGCAGCGAGCCCCGTGGTGTTGGTGTGCATCCTCATGCCGGGTTTGAAACTGTAACTATTGCATACCATGGCAGAGTAGCACATCACGACAGTGCCGGCAACCGTGGTGTCATCAAAGAAGGAGATGTGCAATGGATGACCGCAGGCTCAGGATTATTGCACAAGGAATATCATGAAAAGGAATTCAGCAAAACAGGCGGGCTGTTCCAGATGGTACAACTATGGGTGAACCTGCCTGCCAGATTCAAAAAAACAACACCCAAATACCAGGGCATCACACGGGAGATGATGGGGAAATTTTTACTGCCCGATAAGAAAAGTATTATCGAGATCATAGCGGGTGAATACAACGGAGTAAAAGGCCCTGCATTCACTTTTTCACCTGTTCATCTGTATAATGCCCGGTTGGCAAAAGATGCCTCCGTGGAATTTGATCTTCCTGAAAAATACAATACAGGGTTTCTCGTTATTGAAGGCAATGTGAAAGTCAATAGTGAAAATGTTCCCACCGATCATTTCGTGTTGTTCAAAAATGAAGGAGAAAAAATTATCTTAGAAGCCTCAGAAGATGCAGTGGTTCTTGTGTTATCCGGCGAACCTATTGAGGAACCTCTTGCGGCATACGGTCCGTTTGTAATGAATAAGTGGGAAGAGATCGAACAGGCGATACACGATGTGAATACGGGAAAATTCGGGGTGCTGGAAGATTAAAAAAGGGAATGGGAAATAAGCCTTTTAAATGATTGCTTCTTTTAAGAACCCTATTACACAAAAGGTTTACTTACCAGTGCCGTAATTCATATCCAATTATCCTGGAAAAAGTATCCCGGCTTGTTCAGAATGTATATCAAACGAAATCGTAACAGCAGCTAAAATGAATCTTCTGTATAAAATTATAAATTAAAAAGGGCCGCCCGGAAGAGCAGCCCGTAAAACTAACTTGAGAAAGATACAACATGAGTAGAAAACATTGCCTGCTATTTTGCCCACCATAAAGGTGTACCACCAGTATCTGGTCCGCCGAGCATTCCAACTGCTGCAGCTACACCATTAGGATTTTTACCTATTTCTGTAGTAGGAAAATTAATTCGTTGTACAAAAGCAGAAGTTGAGATTGTGCCACCGCTTTTATTTAATACAACCGGGAATAATTTGGGATAACCAGTTCTTCTGAACTCTGACCATGCTTCTTGTCCATCGGGAAATATCGCCAGCCATTTTTGTGTAATTACACGTTCCAGTTTTCTTTCCGGTGTGTCACCATTATTCCATGCAATGGTTATAGTGCTAAGATAAGGAGAGCCAGTCAATACATTGTTTTGTCCCGGAGTAATTGCTTTTGGATCTATATACTGTTGTTCTACGCTGGCATTGTCAGCAATATATGCAGAAGCGTTCAAACCATAGAGTCCAAAAGAAGTGGAAATTCCTGTTTCATAATCTGTTTTTGCATCACCGGCACCGGTCCAACCTTTCAAGGCTGCTTCAGCTTTTAAAAACCATGCTTCTGCGGCAACCATTAACTGCATCCTGTTAGGAAAATCCACTAGGGTTGAATAACCAACATACCTGCCATTAGCATCAATATCAATGCCGTTGCGAATCCCGATATACTGACCGGCAACTGCAGCATCAGTAGCTTTATTGATATATTTTGCCTCCCTCGGGTCGTTATAGCCATTAAGATAGCAAGCAAGAGGTGCTCCGATATTTATATCGCCCCAACTCGTAATGCCGGATTGCGACGAAAGTGGCTGGTAATTTGTTCCAATATCTACATAGGCGTTATCACTGTTATTCACAAGCAGGCCACCTGGGTTGGATAGTGCAGCTTCACCCTCAGCTTTTGCTTTTACCGGATCAGCTTTTGAAATCCTCATTGCCAACCGGAGACGTAGTGTATTGGCAAATTTTAACCACTTTGTAAAACTACCACCATACACTAAGTCAAATTTGGTAAAGGTTCCCGGGGCGCCACTCTGTACCAAAGGTGTTAATATAGTAATGGCAGAATCCAGGTCTCTAAAGAAAGCATAGTATGCATCTTTTTGCGAATCAAAAGAAACACTTCCATCCTGATTTGATTTTCCATAATTTGTATAAATAACCGGGCCATACATGTCGCTTACACGGTGCATAGCTTCTACTCTTAGTATCTTAGCCCATGCACGGAAAGATCCATACTGAGGTTCTGTTGTTATGTCCAATACATTTTGTATTGGTTTCATAACATTGCCATAAGAGTAATCCCATTCATAAAAGTTCCACCCGTTCACTAAAAAATAATTTGTGTTATTTACATTATTTCTAAAAGGGGTGGCGGTCATCATATAACCGGAATAAATATCTCCAATCAGGTTTTGTTCTAATTGGTAAATCCAATCTACATAACTTATAATGTTTAATTGCGCCAGCTTCAACGGTTCACCGAGATTCTGGTAATCGGCACTGATTTGTTCATTGCTAAGCGCAGTTTCATTTGTATTATATTCTTTAAAATTTTTGGTACAACTGCTAAGAGTTATTAAACCGACAGCAATACAAAAACCAAAAGTTGATTTATTTTTCCTATTCATAGTTATTTTTTTAAAGTTTGTTCTAAAAACCAAGTTTTAACGATACGCCAATGCTACGGGTTAAAGGACTGCCAAACATATCTATTCCCTGCAAGCCATTGTCAGTTGACATAGATGTCTCCGGATCGAAAGGCGCTTTTCTTGTAACAAAAAAGAGATTTCTTCCTATCAGGGTTACAGTAAAACTTTTAGCCCATTTGGCAGCTAAAGGAATGTTATATCCAATAGACAATTCCCTTAGGCGGATATTAGTGGCATCATACATATAATACTCACTTATACCATCTCTGCCGCCTACTCCCGTGTAAAATATTTCGGGGCTAATGTTTGTAGCTTTACTTCCGTCTTCATGCACCGCATTTATTTTCACTTCACCTGCATCACGGGCATCAGCAGTAGCCCTGGAGTAGCCGAATATATCCAGTACCGCCTGAGTACCACTCATCACTTCGCCGCCAAAACGTCCATCAAACAGGAAATTAACTGAAAGGTTTTTATAAGTAAACGTGTTAAGCCAACCCAGCGTAAAATCCGGATTAGGGTTACCTAATTTTTTAATATTGGGATCTCCTACTTCTGAATTGGGATCTGTTCCCTTTATTGGTGATCCGGTATTATCTACTACGATTACCCCGGAAGCATCTCTCTTGAAAAAGTTTCCATAAATATCACCCCAGGAGCCCCCTTCTTTAATGTAAGACCCAAACATATTGTTGCCAAGTTCTGTTATTACAAAGTAATTCTGGTTTACTCCCAAACCAGGATCGGCAATTTTCAAAACTTTGTTTTTATTTAAAGCATAATTGATTGTAGTCGTCCAGCTCAGCAGAGGAGTTTTTACCGGAATTGCAAAAAGCGAAAGCTCGACACCATTATTTTTTATATTACCTGAATTCAAGTACCAGGTACTTAAATTACCCGTACTGCTACCCGAAACAGGAATGGAAATGTATTGACGGAAATTATTGTTGATATAATAAGTAAAATCAAAACCAAAACGATTATTGGCGAAATTAAATACAGTCCCTGCTTCAAATGATCTGTTGTCTTCCGGTTTTAAATAAGTTCCTGGTTTAGGCCCTGCAGAATTTGGATAAGATCCATTTTGGTTGTCAATGTAGTAAGCCGGAGGATTTGTTCTGTAAGATGGCACAGAATTTCCCACTTTTGCATAGGAAACTCTGACTTTACTATAAGAAATTGCTTCTGGCATTTTTAATATATCACTCAATACACCTGTAAGACCAGCAGAGTAATAAAAATATCCTTTTCTTTCAACAGGAGTAAAGGCAAAAGCAGAAGACCAGTCATTTCTACCGGTAATATCCAGATATAAATAATTCCTGAAGTTCAATTGTGTAGTTGCAAAAACAGCCTGCATTTGACTGTGGGAGCGTCCCTCATTAACCAGGAGATTTGAAGGTAAAATATTAGCAAGGGTAAACACATTGGCAAAACGTAAACCATCACCACCTGTATTAGTATTGAACTGATGCAACAGTCCTTTCTCGTCATTAATGCTGGAACCTAAAGTAGCTTCCAAATTTAAATCGTTCGTTAATCTCCGGTTTGCATTCAGAATCAAATCTCCATACAACTGAGTGTTGATGAACCGTCCAAAATCATAACCTCCGTTTTTGCCTGTTCCCGACCAGGAGCTTGTTGCATAACTGTTATAATTGATATCATTGATAGTTTTATCAATATTCCCTCTTGCCTGCAAATTAAGCCAATCATTGATCTTGAAAGTTAAAGCAAGGTTAGTTATAACCCTATCCACGATATTGTTGTTAGAATTCCGAAGCAAAAACCAGTAAGGATTCAGATGAACACCCTGACCTCCACCCGTAAAACTTCCCGGATAAACTACAGAACTGTCGTAATTGATATTCCACCAGTTCTGTGTTTCCATATTTCGAACAGTTGAAAAAACACTAAAATTATTTTTATACGTATCAAAATTCAAACCTCTCGGAAATCCATACAATCCTATAAGTGGATTATTAGTTAAACCGGTCACCGGACGGTTGTGAGAAAACTCATGGATATACATTACATTCATATCAGCCTTTAGGCGGCCATTAAAGAAATCTGTGGTTTGATGGAAATTGATGTTATGTTTCTGTAATTCAGCAGAGGGAATTATCCCTTTGTTTTTTGTAAATGAATAAGAAAAATAAGATTGAGACTTGTCCGTACCACCTGACAAAGAAACTGTGTTGAAAGTGGTTACACCTGTTTTGAAAAAAGGAGTTACATGGTCTGGTGCATTTACAATATTTCCCCAACTGTCTTCGCTTCCGGGATTACCCGCAGATGGTTTAATGGTTTGACCATATTTAAATTGCAATGGTTGTATGAAAAGAGGTTTTTCAAAAGTAAGATCGGATGAAACACTAACTCGTGTAGCTCCGGCTTTTCCTTTCTTTGTATTAATAATTATAACACCATTAGACGCCTGGCTGCCATACAAAGCGGCAGCAGAAGCACCTTTTAAAACAGTAATACTCTGGATATCTTCCGGGCTCAAATTAGATATACCATCACCTCCATCATCTCCAACAGAGCTAACAGTTCCGTACCCCCAGGTACTACCGGGCTGACCAGGATTGTCATTTGTCATGGGTACCCCATCTATTACATACAAAGGCTGATTGTTCCGTGTGGATTTGTTCCCTCTTATAACTACTCTAACTGAACCACCAATGCCTGAACTGCTCCGGGTAATATTAACACCAGCCACTCTCCCGGTCAAATTGTTTACAAGATTTGCATCTTTAACCGTGTTAAGTGCAGAGTTATCTACAGTTTGTACTGAATAGGTTAGCGATTTTTTCTGTCTGCTGATACCAAGCGCTGTCACGACAACCTCATTCATTTGTTTTGACGATTCAACAAGTGATACTTCGATGACATCGCTGGTACCGATCAATACTTCCAGTTGTTCATAACCAACATACGAAAAAACGAGAACGTCGCCCTTCCTGGTAGCAATACTAAAAACACCTTCGTTGTTAGTAGTGGTTCCCCCTGATGCTCCTTTGACCAGTACGGATACGCCGGACAATAATCCTTGCGAGGACCTGACCGTACCTTTAATCGTTCTTGTCTGGGCAAAAACCGTTACAGCCAGGAAAAAAACAGGAGTTAAAAATAGTTGTTTCATTTTCTGCATAGCATTTAGTTTTTTGAATTAATGTTAGAAATAAAATGACATAAATTTTAAACAGGAAAACAGAATCTCATATCGTGTACGTACACAAAATAATGTCAAAAAATTTAACTGCCAAAAAAATATTTTCATCGCCCCCTGAAAGACCGGAAATATTCTTTAACTTTCTCCTCGTTTACGTTGTTGCAGGTGCCGGGAAACGGTATCCGGCAGGTAGAAGCAGTTATAACCAAAACCAGGGAGGGTTACAACTAAAAATTCATGACCGACCTTTCTCTTAATGAATTGTTGGAGCTTCCAAATGATGGTGAGCCGGTAGTACCGGGGATCCGATATTGGCGCTAAACAGTGCAGGGCTGTGAGATTTGTCAGGATAGCCGTATTGCCGTAATAAATGTGAGCATTGCTTAAGTACGGTCTCATTCTTGCAAATCATCATGAGAGCAATAGATTTGGAGAATCGGTTTTCTTTACAATTGTTTCATAATATTTTCAACTTTATCCTTGTATAGTCTTCCAATGGTAATCCGGCGGTTATTGATGGTGACGGTTGAATTGCTGAAAGAAGAAATTTCATCAATGGTAACAATAAAAGACCGTTGTATCCGGATGAAACGATGCGGCGAAAGCAGCTTTTCCATCGAGCTGATGCTTTGCTTTACCAAAAGTTACTTTCCGTTTTCCAGATGAACTTTTATATATTCCTTGCTGCTCTAAATAAAAAGCAGGTCATGCAGCCATACTTTTTACATTTCCCTGTTTACTTTAAAATACAAAAAAGCATTTTGGTTTTCGTCATATTTTGCTTTTGCAGGGGCAGCGCCGTTTTCCATGCCTATCAGCTTTAATGCCTTCATGGCCGCTTTTATAAAACGGGTAAATGAAACCGGTTTCAAAAGATAATCCACAATATCCAGTTCAAACCCTTCCAGCGCATAATCACGGTAGGCAGTGATAAAAATCACCTTCGGCGGATTGGGAATGCTTCTTAAAAAATCAGTACTCATCATTTTGGGCATTGTTATGTCAAGAAATATAAGGCCAATTTTTTGTTCTCTCAATATCCTGAATGCATCAATGGCATTGTTACAGGCTGCTACAATTTCCAACTCCGGCACCCGCTGAATGTAAGAGATTTTCAGTCTGACGGTAAGTGGTTCATCATCCAAAATCATACATTTAATATTCATAGTACCGGATTTAAAACGGGTCTGCTGTTCTACGGTAAGGTTTTCGATACATTGGTGTTCAATTCCATGGTCAGTGATACAATGTACACTTCCTCTTCCATTTCTTGATGAAGAAAATTGTCTGGAAGTAGTTAGAACAGCCATAGCACAACTTGATAGCCCTGACATTATCAACAGCGATCAGGGCAGCCAACTTACTTGCAGGCAGTATGTGGGATATTTTAAAGGGAACGGAATTACCATTAGCATGGATGGTAAAGGAAGAGCCTTGGATAATATTTATATTGAGAGATCCTGGCGCAGCATTAAATACCAGCATATTCATCTGTTTCCGTCAGAAGATGGAATCAGTTTGTATTTAGGAATCTGAGAATGGTTGAATAAATATCACCTTAAATCACATCAGGGAATTGGCAGGAACAAGCCATCGGAATTGCATCTAAATGCCGCCTGAAAAACAAACTATGAAATGAATAAAAGTGATCTAAAGAATAGGGGGTAGAACAACTTTCTTCTTTTACAAAAAAAATGAATGTGTTATTTTTAATTTTTGATTAGAAATATGCTAATAAGGTTGTAAAAGTTACATTCACTTATTACCAAGGTAATATGGTGACCGGCATTTTTAAAACGGCCATTGAGCTGCAAAATCTTTTTACCTGAGTAAAAAAGGTTACTCCGCTTAACCCAATCTTATTACCTGAATGCTGATCAGTTTTTTGTAAAACTCGATGACGGAGAGATTTCTCTGCTACTAACATAAAGACATACCTGAAATCATGCTTTCTAAAAATCAAATCCTCATATCGGTATCAGTAAAGTATTTTTATTGTTCCCACAATGAATAGCAGGCAAAAACTTTTTGCGCAGGATACATAAAAAATATTATTGTAAGCTATCCTTCACTAGAAACCTTTCCAGCTTTTTCCTTGCTGTTCTTTGCACCCCTCTTCTCATCAGGCTTGTCCAGCCGAACAAAGTTCCTTTCCAGCCTAGTGCCTGTGCCATCCAGGCGCTGAGACTGAATGCATCTGTGTGCTCCACGATCTTATTATCATTTATACGCATAAATGCTTTTACCCGGTTCTCCACTTTTCTTCCTGTACCCGGAAAAGTATAGACGGCTTTCCATTGGCAGGTAAAATATTCATCATCGTCTGTTTGAATATCAGAATATGTCAGAGAAAAATCTTTGGCGCTGCTGCAAAGCATTTTCCACATCGCCTTCACTTCACCACCCTGCAATAAACCAAATACCGGGTCATTGAAAACGATATCATCGCTGTAGCAGCCATTCATTGCCTCATGATCCAGTTTTTGAAATGCAGAATAAAATCTATTGATGATCTCTTTTTTGTCGTTCATATAATTTTTGTCCGTTAATATTTCAGAATGCCTAAATTTAAGCACCCAAAACTAAATACATTATGGCACGAAAATTATTCCCCCTCATTTTTTTATTGATCCCTTACCTGGCAATTGCACAAGTCAACTCACAGGATTCTGCCTGGATCCGTGAAAATTATTATAAAAAAGAAGTGTACATACCCATGCGGGACGGAGTAAAATTGTTCACTTCCATTTACCTGCCCAAAGACACGACGGAGAAACACCCTATCCTGATGCAGCGTACGCCATATTCCTGCGCACCTTACGGCGAAGAGAACTTCAGTGCAAGGCTATGGATGTCGCATTACCGTTATTACGCAAGGGAGCATTATATTTTTGTAACACAGGATGTACGGGGACGATGGATGAGTGAAGGAGAATTTGTGGATGTACGTCCTTTTAATCCCGATAAAAAGGCCAATACCGATATTGATGAAGCAAGCGACACTTATGATGCAATTGACTGGATGGTAAAAAATCTTCCGTACAACAATGAGAAGGTGGGCGTGATGGGAATTTCTTATCCCGGATTTTATTCCACCATGGCTGCACTGAGTGGCCATCCCGCATTAAAAGCAGTTAGCCCTCAGGCTCCGGTTACAGATTGGTTCCAGGGAGACGATTTCCATCATAATGGGGCATTATTTGTGATGGATGGATTTACATTTTATTCGGGTGGCTTCGGTTTCCCTAGACCAAAGCCAACCACTGTAGGACCACGCCCCACCCTGAAACTTCCTATGAATGACAACTATCAGACTTATTTGCAGATCGGGGCTCTGAAAAATTTTATGAAACTGACCGGCGACAGCATCGCATTCTTGAAAGAATTGTATCAACACCCGAACAGGGATGCCTGGTGGGAAGCAAGAGATCCGAGGAATTTTGTGACCAATGTCAAACCGGCAATGCTGGAAGTGGGCGGCCTGTTTGATGCGGAAGATTGCTTTGGTGCCTGGAATCTTTATAAAGCCATTGAAAAGAAAAATCCTGCTTCTATTTTCAACAAGATCGTCATGGGACCATGGTATCACGGCCAGTGGGCATCGCAGGATGGTACACAACTGGGCCATGTGAAATTTGATTCCAACACCGCTTTCTGGTATCAGAATAATATCGAAATGCCGTTCTTCAATTATTTTCTGAAAGGTAAAGGCGATATTTCTTACCTGGCGGAAGCCAATGTTTTCATGACAGGTGCCAATGAATGGAAACATTATGATCAATGGCCTCCTGCCAATTCTCAACCCACTTCAATTTACCTGGGTGATAACGGCAGTTTATCATGGAATGCACCAACCGCAAAGAAAAGTTTTTCAGAATATATAAGCGATCCCGGACATCCTGTTCCCTATACAGAAGATGTTCATTTTTTCAGAACAAGGGAATACATGGACGATGACCAGCGTTTTGCATCACGCAGGCCTGATGTTTTGACCTTCGAAACAGGAATACTGGATAAGGATCTTACCCTGGCAGGCGTTGTCACTGCTGATCTGAAAGTAAGCCTCAGCACCACCGATGCTGATTTCATTGTAAAGATCATTGACGTTTTTCCTGACGACTTCAGGTATCCCGGTACTACTTCTCAATTTGGACGTACTGCCGGCGGAGCTTACCCGATGGGAGGTTATGAAATGCTGGTGAGGGGCGAGATCATGAGAGGGAGATTCAGGAACAGTTTTGCAAACCCGGAAGCTTTTAAACCCAACAAAGTGGAAACGGTAAAATATAATCTGCCGGATATCTCTCATACATTCAAAAAAGGGCACCGGTTGATGATACAGATACAAAGCAGTTGGTTCCCATTGGCTGACCGCAACCCGCAGCAGTTTGTGAACATCTATGAATGCGATGATAAAGATTTCATCAAATCAACTATCCGGATCTTTCACGATGCGGCAAATGCCAGCAATATCATTTTACCGGTATTAAAAAATTGATAATGAAAAGTTTTTTCAGGTTTTTATCCGCTCCTTTCCTTTTTGTTCAAATATTATCTGCCTGTGCCCAGCCAAGGGGCGATCAGCAATATGTAAAAGATAATTATACAAAGAGAGAGGTGATGATCACAATGCGTGACGGGGCACGGTTGTTTACTTCCATCTATGAACCAAAAGACAATACACAACCCTACCCTATCCTGATGGAGCGAACGCCCTATTCCTGTTCGCCATACGGAGAAAATAATTTCCCGGGAAGACTTGGCCCAAACACTGACCTGATGAAAGAGAAATATATTTTTGTTTACCAGGATGTGCGTGGCAGATATAAAAGTGAAGGTGTTTTCCAGGAAATGACCCCGGCAATAGACAATAAAAGATCCCTGTCCGCAGGGCAAGCAGGAAAAAAAGATGTAGATGAGAGCAGCGACGCCTATGATGCGATTGAATGGCTGCTGAAAAACACAAATAACAATGGCAAGGTAGGATTGTATGGAATTTCTTACCCGGGATTTTATGCAACCGCATCTCTGCCCGATGCGCATCCTGCCATCAAAGCCGTCTCACCCCAGGCGCCGGTGACTGATGAATTCATCGGTGACGACTGCAACCATAATGGAGCATATTTTCTTCTGGACAACTTTGGATTTTACAGTTATTTCGATGGAGAAAGAAACGAAGCCGGCGATAACTACAAACCATTGTTCAGTGTGCGTTATAATAATGCCTATCAGTTCTTCCTGGACATGGGAACATTGAAAGAAGCCAATAGTCCCAAATATTTTGACGGCAAAGGCATCTGGGGCCAAACATTGCAACATGATACTTATGATGAGTTCTGGCAGTCCAGAAACATCAGGCCGCATTTAAAAAATGTGAAGCCTGCCGTGCTGGTCGTTGGCGGATGGTTCGATGCTGAAGACATGTTCGGAGCTCTGAGAACTTATGAAGCGATTGAAAAACAGACTCCCGGTAATGATAACCGTATCATCATGGGACCGTGGACACACGGAGGATGGGCGGGCAACTCCTGGACAAAATTCGGAAGCTATGATTTCGGGAGCAATCTGAATGAATATTACAGAAAGATCGAAACCGGCTTCTTTGATCATTATCTGAAGGGAAAAGGCGATTTCAAATTAGCGGAAACAACTGTTTTTGAAACGGGAACTAACAAATGGAAAGAATACCCCACCTGGCCGCCGAAGAATGCGATCAATACATCTTTCTATTTTCAGGGCGAAGGAAAACTTTCCACTCAAAAACCAAAACAAAGCAACGGATTCAATGAATATATAAGTGATCCCGACAGGCCTGTTCCTTACACCAACGGGGTGTTTGCCCGGAGAAATAATGAATACCTGGTGGAAGACCAGAGGTTCGCAGAGAAATACCCGGAGGTGGTCACTTTCAAATCTGATGTGCTTACCAATGATCTGACAGTAACAGGAAGATTAAGGGCAAATTTGTTTGTGTCCACCACAGGAACAGATGCAGACTTTATCGTAAAACTGATAGATGTGCTGCCGGATGATGAACCCAACCCCGATCCCAACCCAAGAAATTTTCAGATGGGTGGTTTTGAAAGAATGGTTAGAGCAGAAGTGTTCCGGGGAAAATTCAGGAACAGTTATGAAAAGCCTGAACCTTTTACTCCCGGGAAGGTGGAAGAAGTGTCCTTTGACCTGAACGAGATAGCGCATACATTCAGGAAAGGGCACCGTATCATGGTGCAGGTGCAAAGCAGTTGGTTTCCCATTGTTGACAGGAACCCGCAAAAATTCATGAAGATACCTGAAGCCGATAAAAGTGATTTTCAAAAAGCTACGATAAGGATCTATCATGATGCCAATCACCCTTCAAATATCATATTGCCGGTCACTAATTGATCTGGTAATTGTTGCAATATGCAAATTAAATTACAAGAAAAAGAAGTATTACAGCCCTGCATAAAATAATGATTGAAATCCCGGAATTCATAACCGGTGAACATTTATAAAATATTTACCTTAAAAACTCAAAAAGTATTTTGGAATTACACTTGCTTTGTAGTTCATTAAATAAACCTCATAAATGAAAAAAACGATCTTCCTCTTTTCCATCATTTTATTTACGAAGGTGTATCCCCAGCCAGTAAATATCATCCCCAAACCGGTTGAAATGAAATCCGGCAGCGGTGAGTTTGTTTTATCCGGTAAAACATCTGTTCTCATTAACAATGACTCTGACAGGCATTCTGCAGATTTTTTCAATGATTACCTGAAAAAATTTTATGGGATAGAATTAAAGATCATTAAAGAGGCAAAAGAAAATTTTATTTCATTCAATCATAAAAATGAGAACAGCGCCAAAGGTCCCGAAGGTTATCATTTAATGGTCAATAAAAATTCAGTTTCATTGACCGGAAACACTGCAGCAGGAACTTTCAGAGGAGTGCAAACTCTGATCCAGCTTTTGCCAACGGACCTTAAAACGGCAACCGGTGATCAGCAACTCAAAATCCCTGCAGTGACGATCTCAGACTTTCCCCGCTTTCCTTACCGCGGAATGCACCTCGATGTCAGCCGCCATTTTTTTTCTGTTGACTATGTAAAAAGATATATTGATTTTATCGCACTGCATAAGATGAATTATTTTCACTGGCACCTGACCGATGACCAGGGCTGGAGAATTGAAATAAAGAAATATCCTAAACTGACAGAGATCGGGGCATGGAGGGACGGAACAATAATCGGTAAATATCCGGGCACCGGAAATGACGGCATCCGTTATGGCGGATATTATACCCGGGAACAGATCAGAGAAATTGTAAAATATGCATCAGACCGTTTTATTACGGTCGTTCCCGAAATTGACATACCGGGCCACGATATGGCTGCCCTTGCGGCTTATCCGCAATTGGGTACAAGACCGGACAGCGTTTATACTGTTGCGCAGACCTGGGGCATATTCGGCAAATTCAATAATGTGCTCTCCCCTACCGAATACACATTTAAGTTCATGGAAAATGTCCTGGATGAAGTAATGCAACTGTTTCCTTCAAAATACATTCATATTGGAGGTGATGAAGTGAGCAAGATCTGGTGGCAAAACAGTGAGTTCTGCCGGCAATTGATGAAGGAAAAAGGGATGAAAGATGCGCACGAATTACAAAGTTATTTTATTCAACGAATAGAAAAATTTGTGAACAGTAGAGGAAGAACGATCATCGGCTGGGATGAGATACTGGAAGGCGGGCTGGCGCCCAATGCGGTAGTGATGAGCTGGCGGGGCGAAAAAGGAGGTATTGAAGCAGCTAAACAAAATCATTTTGTGATCATGACACCGGATAATCCTCTTTACCTGAACCGTTCTCAACTGAAAAACGATGACTCCCTGACTGCAGGCGGGTATAATCCCACAGTGAACGTGTATAACTATGATCCGGTTCCTAAAGAATTGAATACCCAACAGTCAAAATACATTTTAGGAGCACAGGGGAATTTGTGGACAGAATATATCAGTAATGAAAGAAAAGTAGAATATATGATCTTTCCCCGCATCAGCGCATTGAGTGAAGTGGTCTGGAGCCGGAAAGAAGATCGCAACTGGAATGATTTTAAAAAAAGAATGGCAACACAATATAAAAGATATGATCTTTGGCAGGTAAATTATTGTAAAACCCCTCTATGATTACAGCTGTAATGAAAAAAATCTTTTTCGCAGGTTTGATCTTTACCTCTTTTTTTGTCCGTGCCCAGGAAATAAATATTATCCCACAGCCTGTTTCAGTTAAACAAACAAAATCGAATGCATTTATTATTGTCAATGCAGGGACGCCGATAGTTGCAGAAGGGGACGACTTCGGTAAATCCATAAACTTCCTGAATGATTACCTGGACCGTTTTTACAGTATTAAGCTCAGAACCTCTTCTACCACGCTGGGCAATAATGTGATCCGGTTGAGTCTTTCAAATCCATTTACTACCGTTCAGGGCGGATATAAATTGACAGTGGATGCAAACGGTATTTCCATCTCAGGTGATAATGCAAATTCGGTCTTTTACGGAATTCAAACCTTGATACAGCTTCTTCCCGCTCCGGGAAGTTCTATTCGCCTGCCTGTTCCATATTGTGAGATTACGGATTATCCCCGTTTTTCTTACAGAGGCATGCATCTTGATTGCTGCCGTCATTTTTTCTCAGTTGATTTTATTAAGCAATACATTGACTGGATCGCTCTGCATAAGATGAACTATTTCCACTGGCATCTTACGGATGACCAGGGCTGGAGAATTGAATTAAAAAAATATCCTAAACTCACCCAGGTGGGTGCATGGAGAAATGGAACTATCATCGGCAGTTTCCCCGGTACCGGGAATGATAGCATTCATTATGGCGGATTTTATAGCCAGGAACAGATAAAAGAAATTGTGAAATATGCGGCAGACCGTTACATCACAGTGGTACCTGAGATCGAAATGCCGGGGCATGCATCCGCAGCACTGGCATCATACCCTTTTTTAGGATGTACAAAAGGCCCTTACGAAGTGCAGCAAACCTGGGGTGTTTTCGACGATGTATTTTGTGCTGGCAATGATTCCACATATAAATTTCTGCAGGATGTACTGGATGAAGTCATCGCTCTTTTCCCTTCCAAGTATATTCATATTGGCGGTGATGAATGTCCAAAGACAAGGTGGAAAACCTGCCCGGTCTGTCAAAGGAGAATGAGGACTGAAAAACTAAAAGACGAACATGCTTTGCAGAGTTACTTCATTCAACGGATTGAAAAATATGTGAACAGCAAAGGACGATCCGTCATTGGCTGGGATGAAATTCTTGAAGGCGGATTGGCGCCGAACGCCACTGTGATGAGCTGGAGGGGGGAGCAGGGAGGCATTGATGCAGCGAAGCAAAATCACTACGTAATCATGACTCCCGGGGACTGGTGCTATTTTGACCACTCTCAAAGTGAACAGGAAGATTCATTGACAATTGGCGGCTACATTCCTGTTGATAAGGTTTATAGCTATGAGCCGGTTCCTGCATCATTGAATGCCGACCAGGCAAAATATATATTAGGAGCGCAGGGGAATTTATGGACAGAATACATTTCAAACCCGGGTAAGGTAGAATACATGATCTTTCCACGCATGAGTGCCCTGAGTGAAGTGTTGTGGAGCCAGAAACAAAACCGGGACTGGGGGGATTTTGAAAAAAGATTAATGGTACAATTTAAAAGATATGATCTTTGGAATACAAAATACAGTAAAGCATATTTCGAGTTAAAAACATCCGTGCTTCCCGGTAAGGATTATAACGGTGTACTCTGGAAAATTGAAAACAAGTTCAATAAGAAAATGTTCATGACCTTTGCCGGCAGCGATTCTGTATGGGGATATACCGGGCCACAACTCATTCAAAAAACTGTTCGGGCAAGAGGATATTTCAACCTGGACAACCGGACATTTGAAGTAAGACAGGATTTTAATTTCAATAAAGCTACCGGTAAAAAAATTACCCTGGCAAATGAACCGTCAAAAAATTTTCCCGGTGATGGCCCTTTCACTCTTGTCAACGGAGTATGGAATGAAAGAGGCATTACAAGAACATCACAATTGCTCGGCTTTTTAGGATCTGATTGCGATGCAACGATCGATCTTGGGACAATGCAATACATCAGCAACGTCACTGTTCATACAATGAAGGACCTGAGCAGCTGGATATGGCCTCCAAAATATGTTGAAGTCTTTGTTTCGGGAGACGGAAAAAATTTCACTTCCGTAAAAAGCTCCGATGATTTTAAAATCACAAATGGAAAGAACGGCGTCATTCATGTTAATTTTTTACTCACAAATACCCGATACGTCAGAGTGCTGGCAAAAAATACAGGAAACATTCCATCCGGTTATCCCGGTGCCGGATATGAATCATGGCTCTTTGCCGACGAAATAGAAATCAATTAATTTCTACTATAGCCGGTAGCACATAAATAACCCTCGTTGCAATCATTTATATTTGCTTTCCAAAATCATTTTTAGATGGCAAAAAAGGTTTTTTCTATCGATCTTTCAGACAGCTTTGAAAAAATTCCGGTTAAAATTTTCCCGGACCTGCAGAATGGATCCGGGTTCGTGGCGCAACAGGTAGCAGCGACGATCCGCTCCAAACAAAAGAAAGGCGAGAAATGCGTACTGGGATTAGCAACCGGTTCCACACCCAAATCCCTGTATGCAGAACTGGTACGGATGCACCGGGAAGAAAAGCTGAGTTTTAAGAATGTGATCACATTCAACCTTGATGAATATTACCCGATAGAAAAGGTGGCTCTTCAAAGTTACAACCGTTTTATGCGGGTCAACTTATTCGATCATATTGATATTGACCCCAGGAATATTCATATCCCCGACGGCGAAATAAAAAAAGAAGATATTAAATCACATTGCAGGGAGTATGAAAAAATGATAGCAGATGCAGGGGGAATAGACCTGCAGATACTGGGTATTGGTAACAACGGGCATATAGGGTTCAACGAACCCGGATCCGGAATTTATTCCAAAACAAGACTGATTACTCTGGATAATTCCACCCGCCTTGCCAATTCATACGAATTTGCAAATATTTCTGAAGTGCCCAGACTGGCTATTACCATGGGCATCGGCACTATACTGAAAGCAAAAAGAATCATTCTTATGGCATGGGGAGAAGTAAAAGCCCCCGTTTTACAAAAAGCAGTTGAAGGAGATGATACCGAACACGTACCGGCATCTTTGTTGCAAAATCATGATGACGTCACCTTTGTAATTGATGAATCCGCTGCTTCACAATTGACAAGGATAAAATCTCCCTGGCTTACCGGTGATTGTGAATGGACCCCCAAAATGATCAAGAAAGCTGTGGTCAATATGGCTTTGAAATTAAATAAACCGGTTTTAAGCCTTACCAATACAGATTACAACGAGTACGGATTGAGCGACCTGCTGGTTGAAAAAGGCGATGCTTACGAGATCAATTTGCAGGTTTATTACATGCTTCGTGATTCGATAACAGGCTGGCCTGCCGGAAAACCGAATGTTGTTTTACCGGGCCATCCCGAACGCTCCATTCCCTATCCTAAAAGAGTAATCATTTTTTCTCCGCATCCCGATGACGATATCATCAGCATGGGCGGAACTTTTCAACGATTGCACGACCAGGGAAATGACGTACACGTAGCTTATCAAACATCGGGAAATATTGCAGTAACAGATGAATTCGTTACCAGGTTTCTCGACTTCGCAGTTGGTTTCGAAGAGATTGCCGGAATAAATACCGGCCAGGCAAGAAAGATACTGGACGAAGCCAGGAAGTTTTTATCAAAGAAAAAATCAAACCAGGTAGATACGCCAAAGATACGGTCAATAAAAGGACTGATCCGGCGCGGTGAAGCAAAAGCCACCTGCCGCTATGTAGGCATTAAAGAAAATAATATTCATTTTCTTAACCTTCCTTTTTATGAAACGGGAACAATAGAAAAAAAACCGATGGGTGAAAAAGACATCAAGATCACTATGGATCTGCTGCGAAGTATAAAACCGCACCAGGTATTTTGTGCCGGCGACCTTTCTGATCCTCACGGAACCCACAAAGTCTGTCTCGATATCACCCTGGAATCGTTGAAGCGTATTAAAAAAGCCGGTGATGAATGGATAAAAGATTGCTGGCTTTGGCTCTATAAAGGCGCCTGGCAGGAATGGAATATAGAGGAGATTGAAATGGCAATACCAATGAGCCCCGACCAGGTACTCAAGAAAAGGTTCGGAATTTTTATTCACCAGTCGCAAAAAGACATGGTTCCCTTCCAGGGAAGCGATTCAAGAGAATTCTGGCAGCGGGCAGAGGAACGAAATGAAAACACAGCAAATCTCTATGCTGCACTGGGACTTACACATTATGCAGCAATGGAGGCTTTCGTCAGGTGGCATTATTAACAATCGCTTGTTTTAAAAATTGCGTAACCCTTTTTATCTTTAAAAAAAATCAACTATGGCATTATTCAAATCAAGTAACCCTGCCATGCAGGAAAAGGCTTTTGACGGAACGATATTTCAGGGAATGGCATCTTCACAGGCCATGACGGTGAACGGCACGCTGAACCGCTTTGGCTTTCTGTTTCTGATGATGATGGGTTCCTGCTTTTTTGCATGGACCCAGTTTTACAAAGGAAGCAATCCAATGCCCCTGTTGCTGATCGGTGTGTTTGGAGGCCTCATAGTTGCAATGATCATTATTTTTAAAAGGCAATGGTCGCCATATCTGGCACCGGCTTATGCTTTGCTGGAAGGTCTGTTTGTTGGTGCCGTTTCCGCATATTATGATTATACTTTTAAAGCAAGCTATCCCGGATTGGTCATGCAGGCTGTCGGATTGACCCTGATCGTTGCAATGGTGATGTTTCTCATTTACCGCTTCCGCATCATCCGTGTGACTGAAAAATTAAGGACAATTGTTGTAATTGCCACTATCAGTATTGCTGTATTCTATTTTGTACAATGGATCGCCTACTTATTCCATGCCAACATCGGTGCATTTACGAATGCAGCCACTCCGTTAGGCATCGGGTTTTCCATTTTTGTTGTTGCACTGGCAGCATTGAACCTGTTACTTGACTTTGACATGATTGAAAAAGGCGTTCAAATGCAGGCTCCCAAATACATGGAATGGTATTGCGCATTTGGCTTACTGGTAACTTTAGTATGGCTCTATCTCGAGATCCTCCGGCTATTATCAAAGCTGAACAGGCGGTAAATAATACCTCTTTAAATCTTTTTAAACTCCGGCAAGTAACCGGAGTTTTTTTTATCCCAAAAGAATTTTAATGAAAGATCACAAACTGTTTGTTATCAGCATAGATAGAGCTACATTAAAATCAGATATTTACTGGTCATTAGGCAATATTCACTTCCCTTTCCAGGACGATTCCAAACTTGTTCCTTACTGATCTTGCAATATCATCACTGAGCTGAAGTATCTCTGCTCCCGTGGCTTTTCCGTAATTCACAAGCACTAAAGCCTGCTTAGGATAACAACCGGCATCTCCCCTTCTGAAGCCTTTCCAGCTTTGAGTTGCATTAACCGGGTTGCAATGTTCTATCAGCCATCCTGCAGGTATTTTTACAAGATCATCATGAGCGGTGTATGTAGGGATATCAGGAAATTTTTCTTTTAACTTGCTGGCCTGTGATTTCCGGATAAATGGATTCTTAAAAAAACTACCTGCATTTCCTAACAGCCCGGGATCAGGAAGTTTTGAGTTGCGGATATTGATGATCGCCTGTGAAACCGACCGAAGATTCAATTCTTTCACTCCCATGTTTTCAAGTTCCTGCTTCACACTTCCATAGTCAATATGAAAGACAGGGCGCTTGCGTAGTTTCAATATTACATTAAGAATAATAAACTGGTTCTTATATTTTCTTTTAAATACACTTTCCCTGTAGCCAAACTCACAATCCGTTGAGGTGAAAGTAATGATTCGTTTCTCTATGATATGAAAGGCTTCAAGACAGTGAAAGACATCCTGCAATTCCACTCCGTACGCCCCGATATTCTGCATCGGTGACGCTCCTACATTTCCGGGAATCAGCGAAAGATTCTCGATGCCTGCCCAATTGTTATTGATACAATGTAAAACAAACCGGTGCCAGTTTTCTCCTGCACCCGCCTTCACATAAACGTTATCTCCGTCCTCATGCATCAGTTCAATGCCCATAATCCCGTTTTTCAATACAAGACCATTTACATCTCTGGTAAAAAGAATATTACTTCCTCCTCCCAAAATGAATACCGAAGTACCCGGATAAATAGCCAACAGTTCTTCCAGTTCAGTTAACTTTGAAAAAGCAGAGAAGAACCTTGCTTTCACATCAATACCAAAGGTATTGTAAGGCTTTAAAGAAATATTTTCACTGATCACGGGACAAAAAATTTAATTGCGACCCAAAATCCACTGCAAAGCTATACTCAAAATTTCTACAGCCAAAGATCTTACAGCCTAATAAAAAAAATGATGTTAATTTCACCGGTAATAAAATTTATTTATGAATCAGGAAATACTGATCCGGAATATCCTTCCGGCAGACAATATTGCATTGGCAAAAGTTATCCGGGATACCATGACCGAATTTGGAGTAAACCGGCCCAATACCGTATTTGACGATCCCACTACGGATCATCTTTATGAACTTTTTCAAACAGAAAGATCTATTTATAACATTGCGGAAATAAACGGAGAAATTGCCGGAGGGGCCGGCCTCTTTCCAACCAAAGGGCTGCCCGAAGATACATGTGAGTTGGTGAAAATGTATTTAATACCGGGAGCCAGAGGTTTTGGATTAGGAAGAAAGCTGATCGAGAGATGTGTTGAGAAAACAAAAGAACTCGGTTATAAAAATATCTACATCGAATCCATGCCTGAATTAGGGAAGGCGTTGAACATTTATACTAAATTCGGATTTGAATATCTGAAAGGTCCTATGGGAAACAGCGGCCATTGCGGCTGTTCACTGTGGATGTTAAAAAGACTTTGAAATGTATTGACTAATAAGCCAATCGTACAATCTAAGTAACACTTTGTATCTCCTTAAATTCAACCTCATTAGCGAAGTAACAACCTTAATCAGATCATAAAAAGGATTTTTCGACACATTATTTATTCATACAAAAAGATCATGTATCATTAGAAATGCCGGAAGCGCTGAAATAAATTATCCTGGATTTGTAAGAACCTGTAAGATCTTTTAATATCCCCACTCCTTCATAATCTTCAGGTTCTCTCCTGCACATTCAAGAGGCGTCTTTCCCTGGTAGGATTCCTGTTCAATGATGAATTCTGTTGTTCCACCCGAACTTTTAAACAGGTCGCAAATTTCTTTTACAGGCAACACTCCTTTTCCAAGTACCGTACTTTCATAATCACCGCTCATTTCTCCTTTGCCTTCCACCCTGATCTCATCTTTTACATGCATACTCTCAAATCTTCCCGGGTATTTCTTCAGGATATCCAATGCTCTCCCTCCGCTGCCATACATGTTGCCGATATCCATTTGTTGTAACACCAGTTTGGGGTCTGTGTTGTCCAGAATAATATCATAAAGCAATTTCCCATTCAGCTTGTCCTGAAATTCAAAATCATGATTGTGGTAGCCGAATTTCATTCCTGATTTTTTACACAATTCTCCGGACCTGTTAAAGATTTCCAGGAAATGACGCAGCCCGTCGTAGTCTTTTCTCAGACTTTCATCCATCCAGGGGCTGATCACATATTTTTGTTCCAATACAGCAGCATCCTCTATAGTATTCTTCCATTCATCGGTAAAATCATTTTTTTTCCCGTCCCAATGTTTTGATGTAAGAACGGTATGGCCGCTGGGCATTTTCAATCCTAGATCATCCAGGATCTTTTTAAATTCTTTGGAAGAAAAACCATAAAATTTCCTGTTGCTATAATTAGCGTGTTCCACATTGCGGTAACCCATAGCAGGCAATTTCTTCAACGTGCCCAGAGGGTCTTTTTGCATATCATCCCTGACAGTATAAAGTTGGAGTCCTAAAATAATTTTTTCTTTTCTTGTTTCCGCTTTCAGCAATTCAGGAAAAGCCATTGCGCCGGCAACTGCAACAGAACTCTCTATAATAAATTGTCTTCTTGTCGTTTTCATTTTGAATAAATTTTCTCCATAAAATATTTTTATACATGCCCGGTACACGCTTGTGTGTATTAAATTTCATTCACCCAAGGTGTCATACCCTGTTGACAATAACACACCGGCAACCGGATTCAAGATACATAGAATTTGAGATATAGATATTACAGGAAAATCCGAAGAATTTTTTCCCGTTCAGTTTGCCTGCGTAAGTGATTTTACATTCATGACTTTGAAAATTGAAGTAAGTTTTTGTTTCATGTCCTCCAATGCTCTATGAGGCATCCTGTCTCGCAGCTTTATTTTTTTACCTGCAGCGATCTAATAACTTAAAAACTACTCCCTTCGTGTCAAAACAGGATTTATAATCTGAAAAAGCCTTTGCTAAATTCCATTTCTTCTTTATTTAGTTGCCCTGCACTAAAATACGGCTTCAGTTCAATAATATGGGTATGGTTTCCCCTCCGTCACCATTTATACAACTTCCACTTCATGCACAGGGCTGAACAAATAGACCTTCCCGGTTTTCACCTCTGTGCATTTAAATCTCTTTCTTAATTTCTCTCCTCTTTGGAAAACCCTTCCGTCATCTGTGCGAAATAAAGTATGTTCGGGCAGCTCTTCTACCAAACGGTTTTCATTTTCTCCTTTATTGTATTTCCTCAAAACACGAATCAGGTCATCTTCGGCGCAACTGCTTGCAGCCGGGTTTCTCAACGAGACAAATAATTCTCTTTCTATCTCCTGAGGGAAAACTTTATTTTTTAAAAAATGATCCAGCAACCGGGCATAGATCGTTTTCCATTCACGCCCGTGCGACTGCACCCTGTTGCCATGTTGTTCAAATGTCAGCAGGTGTGCCAGTTCATGCAATAAAGTGATCAGGAATGAATAGGCATTCAGATTCCCGTTTATGCTGATGCGGTGATTGCTGATATGGGTACGGTGTCGGTAATCGCCTAAAATACTTTTACGTTCCCTGGTGATGGTGAGATGAACTTTGTACTGCCGCAGGTATTGCAGCACAGTTTCAAAAGTGCCTGAAGGTAAATAATGCTGTAAATGATGAATCGGGAATTCTCTTCTACTCATTCTTTTTTCGGTTCGACATTTTCACGAGAATGGATACCTCAAAAAAAGTATATACAAGATACAAACACATACAGACAATCAGGGCCGGCTTATTCACATCTTTTCTCAGGGAAATAATGTAAATAAACGCTGCAATGGCAATTACAAAAAATTTTATTATAAAACTGGAATAGACAGACCGGATGAATGCCTGTACGTTACCGGACTGAATTCCCCGCCGGCCAAGACTGAATGAAATAAGCGTTACAATAAACAACAGGAGATTCCCGAACAGAAGCACATTATTATCAACAGACCATCTGCTCAGCAATATTCTTCCGCCCAGAATCATAGCGATTAATGCAACAAATAACAAAATCAAAGGGATCAATGGCCGGAGAAAATTCTGCTTCATGCTCAAATTGCAATTTAACTGATGGCTGCAGCCTGCTGCTCTTTGTCGTTACTCATTCCCACTACATTTGCACCCATGTGGCATTGCCCATTAAAAGTAGCAGAAGGTTCCACCTGCAGTTTGCCTGCATAGAGGTCTCCGCTGACGACACAATCGCCTCGAAGCTGCAAAAGATCTTTTGCACGAATGTTGCCGGATACTTTGCCCACAATATCAGCCTGGTTGCCGGTAATATCGCCTTCCACGATTCCATTGGCACCTATGACAATCTTGGAAGCACAATTAATATTTCCTACAATGGTGCCATCAATTCTCAGGTCGTTGTTGCTGCTGATGTCACCTTTTAATGTGGTGCCGGCACCGATCAGGGTAGTGCCATTTCCGCCGCCGTTTGTTTTTTCGGGTAGCATATCGGTTTTTTGTTTTGTATTAAACATAGGTATTTGATTTAATCATTTGTTGTTTCTTCTTTTGGCAACACCAGCTTGTTCGTATCCAAAGCGATGGTTGTATTCCCGGTCAAAACATTTCTTACCTGGTCAATATACTGCGTCTGGTAGATCACTTGTTTTTCCAGTGAATCAACCCTGTACTTCATTTGCCGGTATTCACGACCTAATCTCATGTCATCGTACCCCGGAATATAATATTTTAAAGGCGTAAAGACGATGAGCGCCACTGTAAGGCCCACTAATAATACAAAAATTGTGCTCAAAGCCACATAAACGCTTAACCTTGATAATTTAAAAGTCACCACTTCCTCATAGGTATCATCATTCATGATCACCAGCCTGTATCTGTTTCTCAGCCGTTTAAGTGTATTTCCGGCATCCAGTTTAGCCATACTGCTTTTTTAAAAATTAAAGTTAGTAAAAGCCGCAGAGAGTTAATAGTCCTGAACAAAGAAAGATCCCTAAGATAAATCATCAGCTCTCAGCTATCAGTCTTCAGCCATAGGTATAGGTCAGAAACAACGAAGGATACTGAAATCCTGTTATATTTTTCAATCATTCAATTTCAGGACTGCAAGAAATGCTTCCTGAGGGATCTCTACGCTCCCGATCTGGCGCATTCTTTTTTTGCCTTCTTTTTGTTTTT
>MWTC01000042.1 GCA_002066995.1 Sphingobacteriales bacterium UTBCD1 | reverse complement strand
AATTAAAATTTTTAAAACATGAATGAGAAATTTAAAAGCTTAGGCAAAGTCTTAAGTAAACAGGAGCAAAAATTGATTAAAGGTGGTATTGTGAGTCCCGGACAATGTATAGAGACGTCAGGATGTACAGATGATTCCAAGTGCGGAGACGGAACTGGCACGGATTGTGTCTGCGGAACTTTTAAAGGTGAAAAAAATAATCACTGTATTAAGTTAACTTAAAGTAAGATTTTGCTTTCGGCAAAGTATTTCAGTTTAAAAAAGTCAAGATAAGACTGTAGTATGCCCTTAAAATGCAGTCTTATCTTTCAGCAGATAAAAACAAACAGAAATTTGATGCCGATGCTCTCGTTATTTAAGTTTAAATCTCACCTAAATCTTTATTATGAAAATAATAGTTATTTCTATAATCACGATACATATTTTATCCGTCACCCTCCATTCCCAATCTCACCCTTTTAAACTTATAGGTAAATTACCTGGTCATTGTTTTACTTCTGTAGAGCTGAGTCCCTCTGAAGGAGTTTCCTTTAAACTGGATAAGGCTTTTATTTTTAAGGATTCATTTGCTATCAGCGGCACTTTAAAGAATCCCTATATTTTTTCCTTGATTATGAAAAATGATTCATTGGAAAGGATAAGTAATTTTTTTATTGTGGAACCGGGAGTGCATTTTCTTAAAATAAATTATAACGACTCTGTATTTGCAATTGATGGAATCACCAATTCTCCTGTTGAAGATGAATACCTGAATAAATTTTTACCTTTTTTTTGTCAAAAAGAGTTTCACACATTAACGGATAAAGAATCATTAGCATCGGCTAAGAGATTTTTTGAAGATAATATTTTCGGCCTGGAAATGAATTTTATCTCCGAATATCTTGAGAAAGATCCACGTTCTTTTGTTGGCTTTTTAATTTTTTACAGGAAGGCATTATTTAGCCGGGCTGATCATAATGAAGCATATCAGAAAATATTGCTTTCATTGGATGCTACGATAAAAAACTCGGCTACAGGAAAAGAACTTTTTGAGCTTTTTCAAAATGAAAAATTACTTTTAGCTGGCAATATATTTCCTTCTTTTATTTTAAAAGGAACCGATAACCAGACTGTAGCAATAAACTATAGAGAAAATTCGCTGACGATCGTTGATTATTGGGCTACCTGGTGTACTCCTTGTATACGCGAAATTCCGGAACTAAAAAACGTTTATAAAAAATATAAGGATAGAAACCTTAATATTATCAGTATTTCTGTAGATGAAAGCAGCGCTTTGCCTAAGTTAAAAAAATTTATTGATTCTCTGGGAATGGGCTGGATAAATTATTGGGATGAAAATCGAAAAGTAGCAGATCAATATAAAATATTCCTTTTTCCCACTTATTTTTTGCTGGATGAAGAAGGAAAAATCATCGCAAGGGGGAATCGTTTAACTCCGATATTGGAAATTATTAAAAAAAGATTTGAGTAATGTTCTTTGTTTTACTATTCAAAGAGTAAACATATTGACCAAACTTCTGCCAATAATCTCGTTGAAATTTATAGTTTCGAATACTTATTTCATCACTTAAAGCGATTGAATAGTGCTGAGAGACAGGATGTATCTCATAGCTGAGACACCACTAAGCGTTAATACACCCGGGCAGCTTAAAAAGTCTCCGGGAGGTTATAAAATATAACCTCCGGTTTGAAGCAGCCTGTTATTTTTTTCCTCAACTTTAGGATGCCATTTAAGAATACCTGCCATGAACCGCCAACCCGGACAAATATTCTATCATGGGCTGCAGACTACGAAGATCCCGGTTTCAAAAACCTGTTTGAAACTACAACCACTCCTGAATTATTGCCTTCCTTTTAAACTAATACACACAAGAACAGCCGGCGATTTGCATAAAGGGATTAAAAAGACAACCGGAGAAATAAAAGAACGTGATCATCTGTTTTTTAAAAGCACAACTGTTTATACAAAGTTTTTTATAGAAGCATTTACTGAAAAGAATAGGATAGAGAGGTATTCAAAAAGACAAAAAAAAATGCCCGAATGGGTACAAGTTTTTTGTTTGCAAGCAAAACCTTTTCAACTGAGGTAAAGCAGTTGAGGTGAAAGCCTGATACCTGAATTCAGGTAGATTTTTTAAAATTAAAATTTTAAAATTATGATTGAGAAATTCAAAAACTTAGGAAGAGTCCTGAGTAAAAATGAGCAAAAAAAAATCTTTGGGGGTGTTGAAGACGGCGGCTGTACAGTTGATTGTACCGGCTGTCAGGCGTATAAATGTGCTGCGCCAGGGTGTAGTGAGATGAAAGATGAAGATTATGTCACCTGCAGTGGTACCACTTATTATTGCCATTCCTACCCAACATGCTGGAGTACAACACCAAGAAATTAACATGGATTATTAGTGCCATAGCAATATGGCACTAATTTTTAAAAAAGTAAGTATATGAAATTAAGAAATTCAGCTAAATACACCTTAATATTTTTATTTTTTTTCGGTTTAAAAATTCAAGCACAACAGGGTGGATATCCATTTTTGTATCGGTACCAACTATCTGACAAAGCACTACCCGACCCTTACAGGAAGATTATTGTTATTGATTTTTGGGCCACATGGTGTGCTCCCTGTATTTCAAGATTTAACCAGATAAATGCGCTTATTAAGAACAGCGATACACAAAAAGTTATATTTATCGCTCTTACAGATGAAAAGAAAGATATTGTAGACTCGTTTTTCAAAAGAAGAAATAAAAAGCTAGATGCATTTGTACTTATTGATAGTACTGGAAATACAAAACGAAAATATCATGTAGAATATCTTCCTACGACTATAATAATTGATAGCGACGGGACACTTTTATGGAAAGGAGATGTTGACAGTCTATCCCCAATTAAAATTGACTCTGCGTACTATTTAAAAAAGCAGATCAAAACTACTAATATTGATTACTCCCTTTCTCCTAAAAAAGCTGATTTTACGTCGGTATTCCAGTTTGAAGTTTGGCAGGTACCTTCTGAACAATCGAACAGCTATCCCAGCGGTGGAATTATAGAGGACACTAACGATATTTATTTTTTAGACAAACGTAACATTTGCCTGGATAATTTAATAGCAGAACTGACTGGATTCAAGCCTGGTAAACAACTTCTCTTTACTGATTCGATCAAACAGAAAATGAAGATTGATTTGATATTTAACAATAATTATTTTGGAAAACCTGAAGTTGAAAAAAGGTACCATAATTTTCTAAATATATTTTTACGGGGATCGATTAATAAGAATCTTATATTACTCATGCTCTCAAGAGCTTTTGGATTTAAAATTGTAAAAGAAAGTTTTACGAGTCCTGTATTTCTATTGCGTGTTTCAGACTTTTCTCTATTAAATAAAGCGTATTCTATGTATAAAGCCAGATCCAGTTATGATTTTTATCGAGATTCGATTTTCGAGTTCATAAATTATTCACTCCCGGATATAGCAAAATTGATTACTCAAAATTCTCCCTATATTTTGCAAAGCAGCTATAAGCCCGGGGAAAAGTTTGACATGTCATTAATTGGCCGGGATTTGGAATCGTTGAAAAAAAGTTTGAAATCTTATGGGTTGATAATGCAACAAAAAAAAGAAGAGATGATCCGATTAAAAATTATTTTTTATTAAAATTATCTTTAAATAAAAGCAATATTTTCTGCCCAGTAGTCTTAATCGTTGGAAGAATCGCTTTGCTGGTGAAAGCAGAGATCATAATCTACAGTAAAAAGTTATTTGGCTGCTTGATGGGACAATTAAAACAGGTTTGGGAAAGATGAAACATTTAAAGAATGGTAAACTTTTTTATTTGCAAGTAAAACCTTTTCAATTGGGGTAATACAGTTGAGATGAAAGCCTGGTGCCTGAATCCCGGCTGATTATTAAACTTAAAATTTGTAAATTATGGTAAACAGATTTTCACACTTAGGCAGAGCCCTGAGTAAAGAAGAGCAGAAAGAGATTAATGGGGGATTATTTGATTTCGGAACACGATGTGTTGTTTATTGTTGTGATAATAATGGTAATTGTGGGTCAGGGACACGTCTTCCAGGCGTTGGCAGTTGTCAAACAAATGAGGAATGTCAGTCTATTGCAGTTCAGGGAGGAGCTACCTGCCCCTCTGGTTATTATGTAGCAGGTTTGTGTAAAGGATAATCAAGACCGAGGTGAACCTTGTTTTATCCGGGGTTCACCTTTTCAAAATGCACGTCCATGAGAAATATAATATTAATTTGCTGTTGCCTCATTTATTCCAATGTTTTTTCTCAGGGTATTCACTTTGATTCCACGTTCACATCATGGGATGAAGTGTTGAAAAAAGCAGAAAAGCTGAATAGGCCGGTATTTGTTGATGTTTATACAGATTGGTGTGGCCCCTGCAAAGTCATGGATAAAGAGATATTCAGCAAAGATTCCGCAGGTTCGTTTTATAATAAACATTACTTGTCAGTTAAGATCAATGCAGAAAAAGGAATGGGAATCTCTTTTGCTAAGTCCTACCGGGTGAATGCGTTTCCGGCTTTTTTCTTTTTTTCTCCGGGTGGTGAAATATTGTTAGCCGGCTTAGGGTTTATGCCTGTGGCAACAATGCTGCAAATCGGGGCTACAGCGCTGGATAACTGGAAAAACGGAATAAGCCTGCGGGATATGCAAGATAAAATATCTTCGGGTAAGTATGATGCAGATTATCTTATCAAATATATTAAGAAGCTAAGTTCACTCCGGTCCCCCAACGCTCTTATTATAGAACAGTATTTGAATATTATACCTGAGGATTCATTCTATACACTCCAAACTCTAAAATTAGTATCTGAAGGCTATATTGGGAGGATGTCAACAAAGAGTATTGCATTCAAAATTTTATTGCATGCATTTAAACAGTATCCTATCAAGTCGTTTGAATTAAAAAGCCCCTGGAACACGATTCGGGATCATCTGCTTGAATATATAGACAGCGCCGGCAGGCAGAAAGACACTTTGTGGTTACAGGATATATTGGCAGCTAATACTGAATTGGATACTGTTGAAGCAGTGTCAAAAATTGAGAATCTTTATTTTCTTTGCCTTTATTATTCGTCCGCAGGAGATACACTGAACACATTGATACGATCTGCTGACTTTGCGAACAGGTATATACTGAATATGAATGCTGATAGCCTGTATGAACAGGACCTGAAGGACTTTAAAAAAGCGTTGTGGATCAGGTTCGGAACTGCAGACACAACGGGATTACAAAAAGAAAACAGCTATTCGGTCTTTTTAAAGTCTTATTTCAGTCATACTTTTATACTGGTGAATGAATTACAGGAACTCATATTTCGCTGCAGCGGATTTGCCAACGGGGAAGAGGATCGTGCCAGGTATAGGAATTGGCTTAACAAGGCCATTGAACTGTACAAGAATAACCCGGTATCGGTTAATAATTTTTGGATAAAGAGAATGCAGAATAAACTTGCAGAGTTGAGCAGGTAGCAGAGCTAAAAAAAATTTTGCCGGTAAAAAGAGGTTAACATTTCCTTCGCAGGCGAGTGTCAGATGGTCTTGTGCGTCGGGTTTGTGGCTCTACGACTCTTCGAAACCAATATTTTCAAAAATTCATTTCATCGCTTGAAGCGATATAATAATGATGTGGGAAAGAATGTGACGAATAGATGGTTTCTCCGGTAAATTATGGCATTACTTACTCAAATACATACTCCTGTCCTTATACAACTGCCGAAAATAAGGATCACGAATCTTTCTTGCAGGGCAAATAATTTCTTTGCCTGGAATTTTCATTAAATCTACAGTTAGTAAATACGATAATTCGATTTATCTTTATACAGTGACTCTATCCGATAGAAATAGAATATTAATACAGCAATTTTTTTCCGGTAAACCGGTAAAGCGAGCCTATTTATTCGGCTCATTTGCAAGGAATGAAGCGCAGCCAGGAAGTGATATTGATATCATGGTTGAGCTTGATCATACTCAGCCAATCGGGATGAAATTTTTTACGTACCAATTAGAATTAGCAGAATTGTTGAAAACAAAAGTAGATCTTGTAAGCGCAGAGGGATTATCAAAATATATCAAGCCTTTGGTTGACAAGGACAAGATATTGATCTATGAAAGGGCGAATAACTGATAAAATAAGAATCAATCACATTCTTGATGCCATTTCTGAAGTGGAAGAATATCTTACAGGCGTTTCATACGATGAGTTTATAGCTAACTCGGAAAAACGTTTTGCCACAATAAAACAAATCGAAATAGTGGGCGAAGCCTGCAACAATATAACTTCTGATCTGAAAGAAAAATATCCTGCTATTGAATGGAAATCAATCAATGGATTCAGAAATATATCTATTCATGAATACTTCGGTGTCAACTTTCTTATTGTCTGAGAAATTGCTAAAAATGATCTGCCTTCTTTAAAAGCCCGATTCAGCAGGATATTATCCGAATTGTGATTTCCTACTTACTCAAGTACATGCTCCTGTCCTTATACAACTGCCGGAAATAAGGATCACGAAGATCTTTGATAAAGCGGATGGCTTCGCCGGTGGATTTCATCTCAGGGCCTAACTCCTTGTTGACTCCCGGAAATTTTTCAAAACTGAATACGGGTTCTTTGATAGCGTATCCTTTTAATTTCTTTTCAAACTTAAAATCACGAAGTTTGTTTGCCCCCATCATGATCTTTGTTGCAATATTGAGGTAGGGGATTCCATAAGCTTTTGCAATGAATGGTGTGGTCCGTGATGCTCTTGGATTGGCTTCGATCACATATACTTTTCCGTCTTTGACGGCGAACTGAATATTAATAAGTCCTTTTATCTGAAGCTGCCTTGCAATTTTTTCTGCGTACTCTTCCATAGTTTGTACTACCAATGGAGTTAAATTGAAAGCCGGCAACACCGCATTGCTGTCACCGCTGTGAATGCCGGCGGGTTCTATATGTTCCATCACGCCCATCACATGAAAACCTTCCCCGTCAAAAATGGCGTCTATCTCCGCTTCCTGGCAGCGATCCAGGAAATGGTCAATTAAAATTTTATTTCCGGGGATATGTTTCAACAAACTCACTACCGCTTTTTCCAGCTCTTCATCATTGATCACGATCCTCATTCTTTGTCCGCCCAATACATAGCTGGGACGCACCAGCACCGGGTAGCCTACTTTATTGGCAACAGCGATCGCTTCGTCCACCGTGTGGGCAGTCCCATAGTCAGGGTAGGGTATCTCCAGTTCTTTCAGCATGTCTGAAAAACGTCCGCGGTCCTCGGCAATATCCATGCTGTCAAAAGAAGTACCGATGATCGGGATCCCTTTTTCCTGGAGCCGCTCGGATAATTTAAGCGCCGTCTGCCCTCCCAACTGCACGATCACTCCATCCGGTTTTTCATGTTCAATGATCTCCAGCAGATGCTCCCAGTACACCGGTTCAAAATAAAGTTTATCGGCCATGTCGAAATCCGTACTCACTGTTTCGGGATTGCAGTTCACCATGATGGCTTCATAGCCGCATTCTTTGATGGCAAGTAATCCGTGAACGCAGCAATAATCAAATTCAATTCCCTGCCCGATACGGTTGGGCCCCGAACCCAGAACGATTATTTTCTTTTTATCAGAAACCTTCGATTCATTGGAGAGCAACTGTTCTCCCCCTGCGTGGGAGTTAGAGGGGGCTTCGAATGTGGAATAGAAATAAGGGGTCTTTGCTTCAAACTCTGCCGAGCAGGTGTCCACCATTTTATAAACGCGGCGGATGCCTTCGGCTTTTCTTTTTTCGTACACTTCTTCTTCGCTGCCGTTGTTCATGATACGGCTGATCTGTTCATCGCTGAAGCCGAGCAGCTTGGCTTCCTTCAGCAATTCAGCAGGAAGTGTATCGAGTTTATATTTCGCAATTTCTTTTTCGCAATTACAGATTTTCTGTATCTCATAAATGAACCAGCGGTCAATGCCCGTGGCTTTGGCAATGGTGTTCACACTCACTCCCATCATCAGTGCATCTTTGATACGGAAGATGCGGTCCCATTTCGGTGTCTTGATGCGTTCCAGTATTTCTTCTGCATGCATCATGCTCTTGCCATAATAACCGAGTCCCACCGCATTATTCTCCAGGCTCTGACAGGCTTTTTGAATGGCTTCGGTAAAACTTCTGCCGATGGCCATCACTTCCCCCACACTTTTCATTTGCAGACCCAATGTATCATTCGCTCCTTTGAATTTATCAAAATTCCATCTCGGCACTTTCACGATTACATAATCCAGCGCCGGTTCAAAGTAAGCTGATGTTGTTTTGGTGATCTGGTTTTCCAGTTCATCCAATGTATAGCCGATGGCAAGTTTGGCAGCGATCTTTGCGATAGGATAGCCCGTGGCCTTTGATGCCAATGCAGAAGAACGGCTTACTCTCGGGTTGATTTCGATGGCAATGATACCTTCTGTATCGGGGTCGAGTGCAAACTGAACATTACATCCTCCTGCAAAGTTTCCGAGATCACGCATCATGCGGATAGCGGTATTGCGCATCAGTTGCATGGCCGTGTCGCTGAGGGTCATGGCGGGAGCCACCGTGATGGAATCGCCGGTATGAACTCCCATCGGGTCAAAATTCTCCACGGTGCAAATGATACATACATTGTCGGCGGCATCACGCAGCAATTCCAGTTCAAATTCTTTCCAGCCCAGCACTGCTTTTTCCACCAGCACTTCATGAATAGGTGATGCCTGCAATCCACGATTCAATGCTTCATCTAAATCATTTTTATCGTGTACAAAGCCACCGCCGGTACCTCCTAATGTAAATGACGGGCGGATAACAAGAGGAAACCCGATCTGCTGTGCAAATTCTTTTCCTTCTAAAAATGAGTTGGCAATCCTGGCAGGGGCGACAGGTATTCCCATCCCGATCATCCATTGACGGAATTTTTCCCGGTCTTCCGCTTTGTCTATTGCCTTGATATCAACACCGATCATTTTGACCCCAAATTTTTCCCAGATGCCAAGATCGTTTGCTTCTTTAGCCAGGTTTAGTGCGGTTTGTCCACCCATGGTGGGCAGCACCGCATCTATAGCAGTGCCGTTGGCAATATTTTCTTCAAGTATCTGCTCGATACTTTCTACAGTAAGTGGAAGTAAATACACTTTATCAGCCATCATGGGGTCAGTCATGATCGTGGCCGGGTTGCTGTTGATCAGAAATACTTTAACGCCTTCTTCCCTGAGGCTTCGGGCTGCCTGCGAGCCGGAATAGTCAAATTCACAGGCCTGTCCGATGATGATAGGCCCTGAACCGATGATCAGAACCGAGTGGATCGAGTTGTCTTTGGGCATTTTTGATTAAGAAGAATCCCTGTTGTTTTCGGGACGCAAAGTTAGGGGAATAGAGGATTTTTGCCGAAGTGAAAAATATTTTTTTTCCAACAGTTTCAGGGGCAATGTTGATTGTTTTTTCTGAAGCAATGCAATTATATAAGATAAAAATGAAAATATTCTGGAATAAGTATTTATGATAAACGGATATAGATTTTATAAATGAATAATTAATGAGTGATGCCAATTCCCGGAAAAATATTTGCCAGAGTTCTGTTTTGATCTTCCGGTTCCAAAGAATCCCTTAATAATTGTTTTGGAACAGGATCGCTTCGTGGGATAAGTTATTTTTGCAGATAATGAAAAACTGTTTTGTATTTGTTCTGCCTGTCTTTTTTTGTTCTGTACTATATGCCCAATCCCGTCCCGGCTATCCCAAATATTATTTCAGGAATCCGTTGAATATTCCGATGGATCTTACAGCCAACATGGGTGAGCTGCGGCCGGATCACTGGCACATGGGCCTTGATATCCGTACTCAGAGAAAAGAAGATTTGCCCGTGTATGCCGCTGCAGGCGGATACATTGCCAAAGTCAAAATTGAACCATTCGGTTATGGTCGCAGTATCTTCATCAAACATCCCAACGGGATGACCACGGTGTACGGCCACCTGAATAGTTTTTTTTCTGCATTGGAAAAATATGTGACGGAACAGCAGTACCAACAGCAGTCCTGGGAGATAGAACTGGATTTTTCAAAAGAGAGGTTTCCTGTTTTTAAAAGCGAACTGATTGCATACAGCGGAAATTCCGGCGGTTCCATGGGCCCGCATCTGCATTTTGAAATACGGGATACAAAAACCGGTAAATGCCTGAACCCGCTTTTATTCGGCTTTCCCATAAAAGATGAGCTGCCCCCGGAAATTAATAAACTGGCATTGTATGACCGTACTATTAGTGTGTACCGCCAGGAGCCGCAATTGTTTTCCCTGAAAAAAAACGCCGGCGACGATTATCTTCTTTCAACTGTCCCCGTAATTCAGACTGGTTTGAACAGGGTGAGTTTTGCAATTCAGGCGCTGGATAAGATGAAAAACAGCGGCAGCCCGGATGGAATTTATTCGGCAAAAATATTTTTTGATAATAAGCCTGTCCTCGGTTTTATTTTGGACAGTATTAATTATGGTGAGTCATCCTATGTGAACGCACAAATAGATTATAAATACTATTATAAAACAGGGAAGTACCTGCAGCATTTGTCGCTTTTGCCGGGTGATCCGGGTGTTGTATATAAAAAAATCAGCGGAGATGGAATTTTTAATTTGAGTGACACCGGTTTTCATCTTGTTCATATTGAAGTGAGAGATGAGTATAACCATCGTTCGCAGTTGAATTTCATGATCGGCCATGTAGATAGTCTGCAAAAGCCCTCTGTGCGGGATACTTTAAATGTATTTGCTCCAAACCAGGTCAATGTTTTTAAAAAGGAAGATTTTGAATTTCTATTGCCCAAATACAGCTTGTATGATACCGTGAATGTTGTCTATTACCGGAATGATTCACCGGCACCCAATGCGGTTTCTGCATTGCACCGGCTGAATGATCCGTCGCTGCCATTACATGTAGCTGCAACTGTAAAGATAAAACCCGTGCGAGAACTTCCCGATAGTATTAAAAATAAGGTAGTAATCATTTGTAATGATGGCCGCCGAAATATTGTCCGTAAAGCTGAGTGGCAGGAAGGATGGATGACAGCCAGGTTTGGTGACTTTGGAAGCTACCGGGCTTTTATTGATACCGTACCTCCATACATAAAAGACATAGGCAAAGAAGATACTGTTGTATATGCTTCTTCAAACAGCATTGTAGTTGAGGCCAGGGATGATCTGGGAGCGGTAACGAATTTTCGTGGGGAAATTGACGGCCGGTGGGTCTGTTTTACAAATGATAAAAAAGGCCCTTTTATTTATACTTTCGATGAACATTGCCCTTATGGGGTTCATCAGTTAAAAGTAACGGTGGAAGATATTGCAGGGAATACAACTGCTAAAACGTGGTGGATCCGGCGTGACCTTTTTACGCCTTCACCCAGGAAGGTAATTCATAAAAAGAAAGGAGTACCCATAAAGAAAACAGCCGTAAAAAAATCAACTAAAACAAAATAATTTTTTATGGTTACATTAAAAGAAGGCGATAAAGCCCCGTTATTCACCGGTACAGATCAGGATGGAAAAAAGATTTCTCTTGCAGGCTACAAAGGGAAAAAACTGGTACTTTATTTTTATCCGAAGGATGATACTCCGGGCTGCACCAGCGAAGCATGTAATCTCCGCGACAATTATGCATTGCTCAGAAAGAATGGTTATGAAATTATCGGGGTGAGCCCTGATAATGAGAACAGTCATAAGAAATTTGAAAATAAGTTCAGCCTGCCTTTTACTTTGATCGCCGATATTACGCATGAGATTCTTGAAAAATACGGAGTATGGGGACTCAAGAAACTGTATGGCCGTGAATACATGGGCGTGCTGCGCACCACTTTTGTCATTGATGAAAAAGGCGTGATACAAAAGATTTTCCACAAGCCAAAGGTCAGCGCCCATGCGGAGGAAATCATGGCAGCCATGCAATAGATTTTATTCCCATGTGTGAACATTCTTATTAACCGGGTCAGGATTCTCTTTTTTATTTTTATATATTCAAAAAGATTACGGTAATTAAGCCAACGATCGTTTTTTAATAAATGAATTGTACACATGCAAAGAATCTTTATTCTAATTTCAATGCTTTTCACCCTGCAGGCATTGTCCCAGGATACTACATTCAACAGCCTGCTGCAGGGGATGGAAGACAAAACACCTGCTCCAAAACCAGCTGTAAAGATTTTTGAATCGGAACGGCTGATCAATGCCAATACAACGGAACTGGTTGGGAAAGGGAAAATGATCTTCAGGGTCATTCATAATTTTTATGATGTAGCCGGATCTAACGGTGGTATAAAGAATTTTTTTG
Organism: Sphingobacteriales bacterium UTBCD1; assembly: GCA_002066995.1. GTDB lineage: Bacteria > Bacteroidota > Bacteroidia > Chitinophagales > Chitinophagaceae > UTBCD1. The sequence continues at coordinate 64,947 of MWTC01000042.1, read as the reverse complement.
GCCTGGACAATGCTGCGGATATAAAAATAAGTTTTCAAACAGGTTTGGGAAAGCGGCTTGATCTGATCACTTCCCGTGACCGGGGAGGAGAAAATTATCAGACTGATTTCAGCCGTGTACAAAAATTGTGGGAGCTGGGTTTCAAATATAAATTAGCCGAACAAAGAGAAAATGATCCCAGGCACCCGGTATCAGTAGCACTGTTTGCAAATATGGTAGTGGCTTCAATGCCATCTGCAAAGTTCAGCCCGCCCTATACCGATTCAGCGGAGACCACCTTTAAAAATCTTTCTGACCGGCTTAGCCAGGCAGTGCAATTGATTATAGCCCGCAAATTCGGAGAATCGAGTGTAGAGCTCGTCTCTTCTTTTGTACACAGGAGCCGGGTTATCCCCGGTGATGACAAATCCCTGTTTGCTTTAGGTGGCGCCGCCCGTATCCCGGTCACAAGAAATCTTGCTTTCATCATTGATTATTTCCATGTATTTCATTCGCAGCAGGCAAAAGAATTTTATAAAGATCCCAACTCAGCTGTACATCCGCCCATTAAATTTTATGATCCGCTGGGTATCGGATTTGAATTTCTTACGGCAGGCCATGTGTTTCATTTGAATTTTACCAATGCTACCGAGATACTCGAAAACCGTTTTATTCCGAGAACGGTGACATCCTGGGGCAAAGGGCAGTTTCGCTGGGGATTTACTATAGCAAGAACATTTGTTTTGTGGAGAGCAAAAAATCAGTAAAAATAAGAATTAGCGGCCCGGCAGGTTAACGAATCATTGAAACCCCGGGTAAATGAAATCCGATAAACAGTAAGAGCATTCCGGATCCCGGTGATTCGGCCTGTGATAATTTATAACACCCATTCAATCTCACCGAAGTCAAATTTTTCTTCTATCGAATGCTTTGCAATAAGTTTTCCTGAAGGAGAAATGCCAAGAATGATCACTTCAAAGATCTGTTCACCTTTTTTAAGTTTCACTTTTTCATTCTTCTTGTAAAGAAAAGACAGGTAGGTCATAAAGATATTTTCAAAATCTCCCCTGATCAGTTGATCGAATTTTTTATCAAGAATGCTGCAAAGTTCTTTTGCCATCATCAGCGGATCGGATGCCTTGCCGGTTATTTGATAAAGTGATACAGGGTTTTTCAATCCGGATGCAAATCTTTTTTGATTGATGTTGATCCCTATTCCTGCAATGGCCCATTGCCAGCGGTCTTTTTCCGGATACCCGGTGCCCACCACGTTTTCAATAAGGATGCCTCCTGCCTTTCTGTCTTGCCAGTAAAGATCATTTGGCCATTTGATCATTGTACCTTCTCCGGCATATCGGGAAAAAAATTCATGAGCAGCAACGGCAACGCAGGCAGACAGCCTGAATTGTTCCGTTAGTTTTAAAGGGCGTGGGTCCATGATGATACTTAGAATGATGCTTTCATCTTTTCCGCTGATCCATGACTTTCCTCTCTGGCCTTTTCCCAGCACCTGCTCATGGGCAAAAACGGAAAGTCCATGATATGCCAAACCTTCATGTAAAAGCTTCCGGGCATAGTTATTGGTACTGTCAACCGATTGTAGTTCAAGGAATGATATTCCTATGGTTTTATTGATGGGAGGTTGTGGCAATTAATTGTTATTTTTGACAAAGTAAATGAGTTTATGGATAGGGTTTTCTGATGCTGGCAAATTGCTCATGCACTTATGTGATCCCGGACCAAAAACTAAAGCGATAATCCTGTCTGCCGGAAGGCAGACGAAAAATACATTCAATATTTGGAACAATTGGCATTATTGAGTAACCGAAAGAAAAAGAGTGTAACACGGTTAACAAGAAATTCGAAAATTATCAAAACCATTATCAACGCTATTCAGGCAAAAAAGGGCGAGAATATCATTTCCTTAGATCTGCGCAATATTCAGGAAGCAGTAGCCGATTTCTTTATTATTTGTGAAGCCAGTAACCAGCCACAGATAAGAGCTCTGTCTGAATATATAGAAGAACAGGTAGGGCAAAAGTGTAATGAAAAACCATATCACCAGGAGGGATACCAGGCAATGAAATGGGTGTTGATCGATTATGTAAATGTTGTAGTACACATCATGACCCCCGAAACAAGATACTTTTATAAATTAGAAGAGATGTGGAGTGATGGTAAAACTGAAAAACACAGTGATTAGTTAAATGTTGGCACAGAATAAAATTAATTTCATAATAATCAGTAATTAGCAGGAATTCAGAAAAATAACATGGCACAGGAACCATATAACAGAAATGAAAAAGGAGGTTTACCGAAATTCAACCGGCAGCAATCCGGCGATGATCCAGGTCAATCTCCCCGCAAAGGACCGAAATTCAGTATCTATTGGATCTATGCAATCATCTTTATTGTTTTGATCGGATCTTATTGGTTTGGACCTTTTTCCACCAATATGGTCAAGATCAACAGCATTGATTTCAAGCAAATGGTGCAGAACGGGCAGGTAGATAAGTATGTAATCGTTGATAACCGCAAACTGGTGAAAGTGTTTTTAAATAAAGACGGCATCACTGCACATAAAGATGAATTAAAGAATAGTGTGAACGGTAAAGTGAATGATGAAGGTCCCCAGATGTATTTTCGTATTGTCTCAGGAGAAGATTTCAATAAAGAAATGTCTGATTTTTATAAAACAGCTTCTTCTGTAAAAGAAGTGCCGTACGATGTAGAAAACGAAAAAGACTGGTTGGGCGGCATTTTGCAATTTATATTGCCGGTATTGTTATTCATCGGCCTTTGGATATTGCTGATGCGTAAAATGGGCGGTGGTGCCACCGGCGGAGGCGGCCCCGGAGGAATATTCAGTATTGGCAAGTCAAAAGCTACCTTGTTTGATAAAGGAACTAAGGTGAATATCACTTTTGCGGATGTGGCAGGCCTTGATGAAGCAAAGGTGGAAGTGATGGAGATAGTTGACTTTTTAAAGAATCCGAAAAAATATACAAGCCTTGGTGGTAAAATACCTAAAGGCGCTTTGCTGATCGGCCCTCCCGGTACCGGGAAAACATTATTGGCCAAAGCCATGGCAGGCGAGGCACAGGTTCCTTTTTTCAGCCTGAGCGGAAGTGATTTTGTTGAAATGTTTGTAGGTGTAGGCGCCAGCCGGGTACGTGATCTTTTCAAACAGGCAAGAGAAAAAGCTCCCTGTATCATTTTTATTGATGAGATAGATGCGATCGGCCGGGCAAGAGGAAAAAATGTGATGATGAGCAACGATGAAAGAGAAAGTACCCTGAACCAGTTGCTTGTAGAAATGGATGGATTTGGAACAGATTCAGGCATTATTGTTCTTGCTGCTACAAACCGCCCTGATGTTTTGGATAATGCCTTACTGAGGCCGGGCCGTTTCGACAGGCAGATATCAATAGATAAACCGGACCTGAAAGGTCGTGAAGCGATCTTTAAAGTGCATTTAAAGCCAATAAAAGTTTCCAAGACACTTGATGTTCATAAACTGGCAGAACAGACACCGGGATTTGCAGGTGCAGACATTGCCAATGTATGTAATGAAGCTGCTTTAATAGCTGCACGAAAAGGAAAAGATGCAGTGGAAATGGAAGATTTCCAGGATGCGGTGGACAGGGTAATCGGCGGATTGGAGAAGAAGAGTAAAATCATTTCTCCTGAAGAAAAAAAGATCATTGCCTATCACGAAGCCGGCCACGCAATTTGCGGATGGTTCCTGGAACATGCATACCCGTTATTAAAAGTCACGATCGTGCCGAGAGGTACAGCTGCTTTGGGATATGCACAATACACGCCGAAAGAACAATATCTCTATAACATTGATCAATTGCAGGACCAGATCTGTATGACTTTGGGCGGAAGAGCCAGTGAAGAAATCTTTTTCAATAAAATTTCTACCGGGGCGCAGAATGACCTGCAGCAGATCACCAAGATCGCTTATGCAATGGTGACTGTTTATGGCATGAATGACAAGATCGGGAATATCAGCTTTTATGATCCGCAGCAGGGTGCTGAATATAATTTCACAAAGCCTTACAGTGATGAAACAGCTAAAGTGATTGATGAAGAAGTAAGAAAATTAATTGATAATGCGTATGAACGGACAAAGAAGTTGCTGACTGATAAAAAAGAGCAGGTTGAAAAACTGGCCGAAGCATTATTGCAGCGTGAAGTATTGTTCCAGAGTGATGTGGAAGCTTTGATCGGTAAACGCCCTTTTGAAGAAAAGAAAGTATTGGAAGTGGGCGAAGCTGCTGTCCCGGAAACCACTGAAGAAAAAGCGCCTGTGGCTGAAGTGAAAAAAGAAGAAAGAAAAGAAGCTGATGGGCAGGCAGGAAGTTTTGGACTGGCGCCTTCTGTTTAATTTTGCGACATGGCAATTTCTCCTTCCAAAGAAAATATATTAAAAAAAATACGCATGGCGTTGAGTCATTCAACGCCTCTTCCATTTCCTCAAAGCGAGTCGAAACAATTCTTTTTCCGAAAACCCGGGCAGGAACCAGAGCTTGAATTTGCTGATCAGTTTACCAAATTGCAGGGAAAATTCATTTATTGCCTGAATCATTCAGAACTGGTCACCCAGTTGAAAGATCTTTTGACCCACCGAGAATGGAGCCGGGTATATTGCTGTGAAGATGCTCTTAAGTCTGTTCTCCGGCAGAATGGGTTTACCGGTTTTTCCGGAGTTGCCCTCAAAGATTGCGACGTAAGTATCACCGGTTGCGAAGCCCTGGTGGCGAGAACAGGAAGTATAGTGATGAGTGCGGCCCAGCAAAGCGGGCGTACCGTCAGTGTATATGCACCGGTACATATTTGTATTGCTTATGTAAACCAGCTGGTCTTTGATATCAAAGATGCATTGCAATTGATCAAAGACAAATATGGAGACCAGCTCCCGTCGCTGATTACATTTGCCACCGGCCCGAGCCGGACTGCAGATATTGAAAAAACCCTTGTGGTGGGTGTGCATGGCCCCAAAGAAGTTTATTTACTGCTGGTAGAAGCATAATTCATTTTGCATTAGTATTTTTATGGTATGTCAGATTATAGTATCTATCAACTCTTCGTGTATGGTTCATTGCGGAGCGGTTTCAAAAGCCCGGCGTATGAATATATCAGCCGTTATTTTTCTTTAGTAGGCGAAGCAAAAACAAGAGGCAAATTATTTGATATGGGGAGCTACCCGGCAGGGCTCCCGTCTAAAGACAACTCTTTTATATCCGGTGAGCTGTATGTTATTAAAAGAAAAGAAGAATTTGACTGGGCTATCAGCCAGCTTGATGATTATGAAGGAGTGAATGTGGAGCCTGATGAAATGCAATTGTATCGTCGTGAACTCACGGAAGTATATTTAAAAGAAGGCGTCACACATGCCTGGATCTATTGGTATAATGGTGATGTGAGTGGTAAGACCGTGATTGCTTCCGGCGATCTTATGAGTTACCTTCAGCAAAAGTAGCGAACAGGGTGCAAGCGTCTCCAGATAAAAAAATTTATTTCCTCTCCGATTTTCACCTCGGCGCACCGGATCATGCTGCCAGCCTGGAACGGGAAAAAATTATTGTCCGTTTTTTGGATGAAATAAAAAGTAATGCTGCAGAGATCTTCCTGGTGGGCGATATGTTTGATTTCTGGTATGAGTACCGGAAAGTAGTTCCCAAAGGGTTTACCCGCCTGTTGGGTAAGCTGGCAGAGTTGACTGATTCAGGTATTCCGGTTCATTTTTTTGTCGGGAATCATGATATGTGGATGAAAAATTATTTTCAGACAGAACTGAACATCCCCGTATATTTTAAGCCCCTTCAGATAGAGCGGAACGGAAAGAAGTTTTTTATCGGCCATGGTGATGGGCTGGGCCCTGGAGATCATGGATATAAAAGATTAAAGAAGATATTCCGCAACCCCGCCTGCAAACGGTTATTTGGCATATTGCCACCCGTTTTTGGAATGGGACTTGCTCATTATTTAAGCCGGCGCAGCCGGGCACAAACAGGTGCATCAGAAGAAATTTTTCTTGGAGAGGATAAAGAATGGCTGATCACTTTTTGCAGGGATGAACTGAAAAAAGAACATTACGATTATTTCATTTTTGGCCACCGGCACCTTGCAATTGATTACAAGCTGACAACAAATAGCCGGTATGTCAACCTTGGTGACTGGATCCGCTTTTTCACCTATGCGGTATTTGACGGAGAAAAACTGGAGCTGGTATCATATACAGGACAAGACCATAAGATCATTCGAAAAACATGAAACACATTTCAGGAATCATAGTTGCCTTTTTTATTTCATGCTTTGCCGGGGCACAAAGCGATACTTCCTTTCACCTGGTCAGGATAATTAAGGGGGATATTGCATCTTTCACCGTGGATGATCTTGATAATATTTACATTCTCAGCAGCCGCAACCAGTTGAAAAAACTGAATCAGAATGGAGATTCGGTGGCGGTATTTAATGATGTTAAAAAGTACGGGCAGGCCACATTGATTGATGTTTCCAACCCTTTGAAGATATTACTCTTTTATAAAGATTTTTCCACCATTGTCGTCCTGGACAGGTTCCTTTCTATAAGAAGTACCATTGATCTGCGGCAACAAAATATTTTGCAGGCAAAAGATATCGGTCAGTCGTATGATAACAAAATATGGGTGTATGACGAAGTAGAAAATAAATTGAAGAAAATTGATGATGACGGAAAGCTGTTGATGGAAACGCCGGATTTCCGTTTGTTATTCGGCATGGCGCCTAATCCCCGGAAAATATTTGATGAAAATAAGTATGTGTACCTCTATGACCCGGCACAGGCAGTTTTTGTCTTTGATTATTACGGCACACTGAAAAATAAAATTCTGATCACCGGCTGGAAAGATTTTAAGGTGGCCGGTAAATATATATTCGGATCAAACGCTGATACATTGTACCGATATGAGATCAGCAGTTTTCGTTTGGATGAATGGAAACTGCCGGCAGAACTTCAGGGATCCCGCTCTTTCAACTTTACATCAGACCGTTTATTTTCTTTAAAAGATAATGAACTGAAAATTTATACATTTCAATAATTGCAGTTCCGGCAGATTCGATATTTTTAGGGTTCAATTTTTTTGTTTGTAATGAATGATTTCCTGCAGCAGGTATGGTTGGATAATACTGTAAAAGATTATCTCGTAATTCTGGGTGTCATTCTTTTTGTGTTAATCCTGAAGCGGTTTATCTCCCGCTACTTTGCCGGGTTGTTGTCGCGCCTGATCAATAAGCATTGGAAAAAAGTGGATCGCAGTTCCTTTATCAACCTGATCGCCCAGCCGTTGTTTTTTTTCCTTCTTGTATTTATTGCACTTGTTCTGTTGCATCGGTTGAAATTTCCGCAACAGCTCAATGTTGAAATTTATGACTTTACCCTGCATAAGATTTTTCTGAGCCTCGGCAGCCTGCTGCTTATTTATTCATTTATCAGGATGTTGTTGCGGGTGATAGATTTTGCCGCCATTATTTTAGGAAGAAAAGCGGAGCTCACTGCGGACCAGACCGACAATCAGCTGATTGTTTTTTTCAAGGATTTCTTTAAAGTCATTATTGTCATTATCGGCATCCTGATGGTTTTGAGTTTTTCATTTGGGCTGGATGTGCAGAGTTTTCTGACAGGCCTCAGTATCGTGGGTGCCGCCATTGCCCTGTCGCTGAGAGAGAGTATGGAAAACCTTATCGCATCTTTTATAATATTTTTTGATAAACCATTTACTACCGGCGATATAGTGAAAGTGCAGGCCATTACCGGCACTATAGAAAAGATAGGACTAAGAAGTACCCGCATCCGCACGGATCAGAAAACTTATGTTTCCGTTCCGAATAAGCAAATGGTGGACACGATCGTTGATAATTTATCATTGAGGACACAGCGTAAAGGAGAACTAAGACTTGAAGCGGAACTTTCCACCACTTCTGAAAAACTGCAAAAACTTATTGCAGGGATTAAGGCTATTTTGAAGAATGAGAGAATTGAAAATGCGGCAGTATTGCTGGATGCCATTACCGGAAAATCATTTATGATCAATGGCGATTATTTCACAGCCCCCGTCACGCAGGATGAATTTAATTCGATAAAAGAAAACGTGAATCTTTCTGTATTGCGGTTGATGGAATCTTTGGAGATCAGGATGACCGGCGCCGCCAGCATTGTGCATGTTATCGGGAAGCAGTAGCGTTATGGATGACTTCGCCTAATTCTTTATCAAATAAGCCATACGTTCCGTATTCTACCACCCGGCCCATTTCTTTCCCGCCTTTCATTGCAATAATGGTCGGTACGTTGGTTACGTTCAGCGCTTCGCAGAGATGGCTCAGCGTTTTTTTATTTCGGTCCACACCTATCAGGGTGACATGATCTTGCGAAAAACCTGAAGCATTCAGCAATGAAAAAAGTTTTGGTATGATGAATTGTGAATCTTCGCACCATGTGCCCATGAATACAAGCAGTTCGATGGAATCCCTGTTTTTCTTCAGCTCTTCCACGGCAGATTTATTGGGGGTATAATTTTCCAGGTTTGCAGCATACCATTTGAATGAGGTGTCACTTAGAAGCACCTGGTTTGATAAGATGCCTTTGTATGTTTTTTCATTAGGCCTTTCTGAGAACACTTCATACTGATATTGGGAAAACACATTGGTGTTGGCGGCAATGAATAAAGTAATAAACAGGATCTTCTTTTTCATGAGTGTAATTATAAATGTAGCGGACAAATGTAATTATGAATGGTCGAAAGTTGAAGCGGGTCTTGTTAAAGTTATTGCAGTAAATAATTGACCTAAAGCCCGGATTTCAATTGCTGTAAAAACAATTTCAGGTTTTCTAAAGACCTGGTAGCTGCAAATTTCTCCTCCGCTCTTTTATTTTTCTTCAGGTATTCTTTAGCTCCTTCTATTGTAAATTTTCTGCGGCGCAACAGGTCATGTATTAATACAAGATTTTTTACATCAATTGGCCTGAAGAAGCGATCGCCTTTGCGGTTCTTTTTAGGTTTCAGGATATCAAATTCAGTCTCCCAGTACCGTATCAGCGATTGGTTAACGCTGAACATAGCTGCTACCTCGCCGATAGGATAATATTGTTTTTTGAAAAGAGTCTCATCATCCGGTATCTTAATTTTATCTGTTTCCTGAGTCATGCTTTTCAGAGAACGGCGGCCTCTTGCAGAGACAGCCTTTGGTTGTTCTTTCACTTCCACGGAAGGCTCATTTTTCTGAAGTTTTTCTTTTTTCACCACTTTGTCATTTTCTTCCGGAATTGAAGCTGCAGGCATTTTAATGGCAGCCTCTTTTTCAGCATGTGCAAAGTCAAGTGTAATCTGAGTTAATGTTCTTCCCATAATTTCACTGTAAAGATAGTGATGTATCAGGGCGGGGAACAGCAAAAAAAGTAATGTGGAAAAAATCTTTAATCTAAACTCTGATTGGATGCTGCCACCTTCTTCAGTAAGCGATCGAATTGCTCCGGAGTAAGATCATTATAGAAGAAGTAAACGGGATCCAGGTGCTGGCCGTTTTTGGTTACTTCGTAATGGCAATGAGGGCCGGTTGATTTACCGGTGCTCCCCACATAACCGATCACCTGCCCCCGCTTTACCTGCTGACCCGGTTTTACTTTTACCCGCAACATGTGACCGTATAAAGTTTCATAACCATAGCCATGATTGATCACAACATGGTTGCCATAACCGTTTTGAGTGTTACCTGCCACTGTTACTATTCCATCAGCAGTAGCATAAATAGGCGTGCCTGCAGGGGCAGAAAAGTCAAGCCCTTCATGCATTTTCACTGTCTTATATATCGGGTCAATCCTGTGCCCGAAACCCGAAGCAATGCGATTTAGATCTTTATTGCTTACAGGCTGAATAGCCGGGGTATGAGATAATAATTTCTCTTTATTTTTCAGCAGGTTATCAATCTCATTATAGGATTTTTTTTCTGCACTTATCCGGCTGCTGAGATTGTTAATGGTAGAAATAATAGAAGAATATAGTGTATTGTCATCCATTCCTTCTACAGATGCCGTTTCAATCTGTTTTTCTAATTCTTTTGCCCGGATGCTGTCGGGAATCGGATTAGCTTCGAAAATGGCCCGGTAGATATTATTATCTCTTTTTTCCAGCTCCTGCATCTGGTCTGTCATTGTCTTCAGCTGGTCATTTAATTCATGATACTTATCCGTCAATTGTTCGAAGCGTATATGTAATAATTTTTCATTGGGAGAGCCGATAAAACGAAAAGCCACAAATGAAATAAGGGCAGCAGTCACAAAAGCGGCAGCAATGAAACCAAAAACACGCAGCAGTTTTACCCGTAAGGGGGTTTCCAGCTTTTCGTAACGAAGCGTATTGGTGTTATAATAGTATTTGATCTTCTTCATTAGGATATTTCTTAACAGGTTTCAACCTCCTGAAAGATACCTGAATCTGTTACCTTTGCATACCCGTTCAATACCTGTGGGAAACAAATATAGCCTGATATCCTGCAAAAATCAACCCATAATCGTAAAACAATGGCTGGCAAAAAAATAAATATATTACCAGTATCTAAACTGTTACCGGGCTTTTTTGCTGTCCTTTCATTTATACCAGGATTTACTTTTTATAAACCAGGCCTGCATTATGGCAATTCTGTTTTTTCACGATAATTTTCATCATTTACTGATCCCAATATGACCAGCGGAGAAATAAGAACAAGTTTTTTGGAGTTTTTCAGATCAAAAGGGCATGAGATCGTTCCCTCGGCACCGATCGTGGTAAAGAATGACCCTACTTTGATGTTCACGAATGCCGGTATGAACCAGTTTAAAGATTATTTTCTCGGAAATAAAAAGCCAAAGTACAACAGGGTGGCAGATACACAAAAATGCCTGCGGGTGAGCGGCAAGCATAATGACCTGGAAGAAGTGGGAGTAGATACCTATCATCATACCATGTTTGAAATGCTGGGCAACTGGAGCTTTGGCGATCCTGCCCGACCGGAAGCCGGCTATTTTAAGAAGGAAGCAATAGCCTGGAGCTGGGAATTGCTCACGGAGGTTTATCAATTAGATAAAAGAAGGTTGTACGTTACCGTTTTTGAAGGCGATGAAAAAGAAGGATTGCCCGGAGATGATGAAGCGTACAACGAATGGAAGAAATGGTTGCCGGAAGACAGGATACTGATGGGCACCAAGAAAGATAATTTCTGGGAAATGGGAGATACCGGCCCTTGCGGCCCCTGTACCGAAATTCATTATGACTCCCGGCCGGAAGCAAATAATGATGGACATTCTCTTGTGAATAATGATGATACCGGCAAAGTAGTGGAGATATGGAACAATGTGTTTATTCAGTTCAACCGTTTAAAAGACGGTACACTGGAACCTTTGCCTGCCAAACATGTGGACACAGGAATGGGACTGGAAAGATTGGTAAGGATCCTGCAAAACAAGGCCTCCAATTATGATACGGATATTTTTACAGGCATCATAACAGAAACTGAAAAGATAACGGGAAAAAAGTATGAAGCAGGCAGCAGTAAAAAAGATATTGCGTTCAGGGTAGTGGCCGATCATATACGTGCTATTGCATTCACTATTGCAGACGGCCAGTTGCCTTCCAACACGGGAGCGGGATATGTGATCCGGAGAATTCTCCGCAGGGCCGTTCGTTATTATTTTTCCTGCCTGGATTTTAAAAAGCCATTGCTTCACCTCTTGCTGAATGGTTTAGCGAGGCAGTTTGAAACAATTTTTCCGGAGCTTTATAAGCAAAGAGATTTTGTAAGCAAAGTAGTGAAGGAAGAAGAAGATGCTTTTTTAAAAACTATTGAAAAAGGATTGTCCATGCTGCAGGATGCTTCTTCGGATATTTCCGGAGAAGAAGCTTTCAGGCTCTATGATACCTTTGGTTTCCCGATAGATCTTACCCGGCTGGTAGTAAAAGAAAAAGGATTGTCTGTTGATGAGAAAGGCTTTGAAGAGGAGATGCAGAAACAAAAATCCCGCAGCCGTGCGGCTACAACCATAGATACAGGCGACTGGACAGTGCTGGACGATTTTTCCCTGAACGAATTTGTAGGTTATGACAGCCTGGAAATAAAAACGAGGGTAATTAAATACAGGAAGGTTAAGGTAAAAGGAAAAGAATCTTTTCAGTTGGTTTTGGAAGCAACCCCTTTTTATGCAGAAAGCGGGGGGCAGGTAGGAGATACAGGGGAATTGATCGTCGGGAATGAAAAGATTGCTGTTACCAATACCAAAAAAGAGAACAACCTCATTGTTCATTATACGGATGCCCTGCCTTCAGACATTTCAGCCCCGGTATCGGCCAGGGTGGATGCTGCGAGAAGAAAAAATATTATGCTGAACCATTCAGCTACTCATTTGCTGCATGCTGCCTTAAGAAAAATTTTGGGAGTGCATGTTGCACAAAAAGGATCCTTGGTGAATGAAGATCGCCTGCGTTTTGATTTTTCTCATTTTATAAAAATGACCGATGAAGAAATTACAAAAGTAGAGGCCCTGGTAAATGAAAAGATAAGAACAAATATCCCGGTGGTGATCAGTGAAATGCCAAAACAGGAAGCCATGAAAATGGGAGCTATGGCGCTCTTTGGAGAAAAGTATGGTGATGTGGTTCGTGTGGTAATTATTGATCCGGCATATTCAATTGAACTATGCGGAGGCACACATGTAAGCGCTACCGGTGAGCTGGGTTTGTTTAAAATTACTCATGAAACCGCCGTTGCTGCAGGAGTAAGAAGGATTGAAGCGGTAAGCGGTAAGAAAGCCGAAGAATATATTGACGGGCAGATATCTTTATTGCAGGATATCCGGGCATTATTAAAAAATCCTAAAGACGTTTTAAAATCACTTGAAAATCTTTCGGAAGAAAACGCAGAATTAAGAAAGCATATTGAAAACCTGGAAGCCAGACAACTGGTGGTGATCAGGAATGAATTATTGCGTAAAGACGAATGCATCAACGGGGTAAACTTTATCAGTGATATTGTGGAAATATCTTCGGCAGATGCATTAAAAAAGCTTTGTTTTGACCTGAGAAATCATATCAAGCATTCGGTTGTGGTTTTATGTGCCAATATTGGCGGCAAGCCGTATGTAGCGATTAGCATATCCGATAATGTAGTTGATGCCAGGAATTTAGATGCTGCCGGTATCATTAAAGAACATATCGCACCGCTCATCAGGGGCGGAGGCGGCGGCCAAAAGAATTTTGCTACCGCCGGAGGCACAGATGCCGGCCGACTGGACCAGGTGATTAAAAAGGTACGGTCTCTTTTGTAAATATGATTCTTTACAGGTGGTAGAATATTATGCATGTGGTCATTGAAACCGAACGTCTCTTACTGCGTAAGTTTAATGCGAAAGACAGCCCGCTGATCTATGATCTTAATTTAGATCCTGAAGTCATCCGCTATACTCTTGATCCCATAAAGGATATTGAACAGGCCCGGCAGGTGTTGGAACAGGTTATTTTGCCGCAATATAAATTGTACCATCATGGACGGTGGGCTGTTCACCTGAAACCGGAATTGGAGTTTATCGGCTGGTGCGGATTAAAATATATTCCGCAACGGGATGAAGTTGATTTGGGGTATCGTTTAAAAAAAGATTTTTGGGGAAAAGGTTACGCTACCGAAGCAGCGCAGGCCTGTATCAAATATGGGTTTGAAAAACTGAATATATACCGGATTATCGGGAGAGCTGATCCCGAAAATCTTGCGTCTGTCCGGGTATTAAAAAAATGTGGAATGAATTTTCTTGCCGAGGAAGAAATAGAGGAACGCCTTATCATGACCTATGAGATTATTAACCTTTTCGGTTGTTGATTTTGCCTGTTAACCCTTCACATTATTTAACATTTCCGAAATATTTCGTATTTCATAAATTATTCCTATATTTGACCTACGAAAAGAGACGTAATTCAAAAAATAAAACTTGAAACTTATGAAATGTGCAGTAAAAAAAATATCAGTTGTAGCAATCGGGTTTGCTATGCTGGCCCCTGTTTCTGTGATGGCTCAAAAGGAAAACAACCAGGAGCAGAAAAACGCCAGGAATAATTCGGAAACAGAAGTGATCACTATTACCCGTAAGGGAGATAAAGATCAAAAAACGACTGTGGAAATATCCGGCGATAAGATAACGGTAAATGGAAAGCCAATCGAAGACATGAAAGGTGGTGATATCACGGTACGCCGTAATATTATCAGAAATTACCGGGGAAATCCTGACAACCGGAGAGGGGATGGAGCCGTTACCGTTATTGGTACTCCAGGAAACAGTGCAATGCTGGGCGTTACTACAAAAAAAACTGATGGAGGCGCAGCAATTCAGGATGTAACGGATGGAAGTGCTGCTCAAAAGGCAGGCCTGAAAGAAAACGATGTTATTACAAAGATTGATGATCATAAAATATCTGATCCGGATGATCTTTCTAAAGCGATCGGGCAATATAAACCCGGCGATAAAGTGAAAGTTACTTTTCTCCGGGACAACAAAGAACAATCAGTGACCGCAGAGCTCACTAAATGGGCTGGTATCAATCTTTATGATAACAGGAATGAAGTCTATGGTTTCAAAATGCCTGATATAAATTATGAAGAACTGGCTCCGAAAATTGAACAAATGATGCCCAGGCTTCAGGGCAGAAATTGGGATCAGATGTTCAATACCACTACTGGCCGCCCCAGGCTTGGCTTGTCTGTTCAGGACACGGAAAACGGAAAAGGAGCTAAAGTGATTGATGTAGATGATGACAGCAATGCCGGCAAAGCAGGCATTAAGGAAGGCGATGTGATTACAGAGATAGATGGCAAAGCTGTGAACAGTGCAGATGAAGTTGCAAAAGTTGTGCGGGACAGCAAGGATAAAAATTCGCTGATGTTTAAAATTCAGCGCAACGGAAAGACACAGAATATTGAAGTGAAGATTCCTCGAAAGCTGAAAACGGCTGACCTGTGATTTTTTAGACAAAAATGTTTATGGTAACCCCGGGTAGCCACTGGCTGCTCGGGGTTTGCTTTAATAATATTGTGCTGCGCTAAAAGATTTACTTTTGCTTTCTGAAAATGAAAAAAGAATATAGTGAATATGAGACAGTGATAGGCCTTGAAGTTCATGCCCAATTACTTACTAAGAGTAAGTTGTTCTGCGGTGACAGCACTGCTTTTGGCTTGGAAGCAAATACGTCTGTAGGCCCGGTAACCCTAGCACACCCGGGAACTTTGCTTAAGATGAATCGGAAAGCTGTGGAACTGGCGATCAGGATGGGATTGGCTTGCCATTGCGAAATAGTGAAGGAAAATTATTTTGTACGTAAAAATTATTTTTATCCTGACCTTCCTAAAGGATACCAGGTTTCTCAACATAGTACCCCCATTTGCAGGGGAGGGTATATTAAAATTAAGACAGGCCCGGGGGAGAAAAGAATTCTGTTGAACCGTATCCACCTGGAAGAAGATGCCGGTAAGAGCCTTCATGATATTGATTCAGAAAATACCTGCATTGATTACAACCGGGCGGGCACCCCACTCATTGAAATAGTAACAGAACCGGGTATCTGCAGCAGCGATGAAGCTTTTCAGTTTTTGACAGAACTGAGAAAGCTGGTCCGGTACCTTGAAGTGTGCGACGGAAATATGGAAGAAGGCAGTCTTCGGTGCGATGCGAACATATCCGTAAGAAAAAAGGGAGAAACGAAGCTGGGTACAAAAGTGGAAGTAAAAAACCTGAATTCGATAAGAAATGTAAAGAGAGCAATAGAATTTGAAGAACAGCGGCTCGTGAATTGTTTGGAAAATAAGGAGATCATCATCCAGCAAACCCGGAGTTTTGATGCCGGTACCGGTAAAACTTTTTCAATCAGGGAAAAGGAAGATGCAGAGGACTATCGCTATTTTCCTGAACCGGATCTTACCCCGTTTCATTTGAGTGATGAATTTATCAGCAGGGTCGGAAGCGAAATCCCTGTATTGCAGGATAAAAGGATTGAAAAATACACAACTCAGTGGCAACTCTCAGGGTATGATGCTGAAGTGCTGACCGAAGAGAGAGATTTTGCTGATTATTTTGAAGCAACTATTAAATATACTTCTTATTATAAACCAGCTGCAAACTGGATGCTTGGGCCGGTAAAGTCATGGTTGAATGAAAATAAGAGTGAAATTAAATCCTTTCCCTTAAAGCCGGATCAATTCGCTTCGCTGATTGAATTAACTGAAACGGGTAAAGTGAGCTTTTCTATTGCTTCTGCAAAAATATTCCCGTTGATTTTAAAAGACGGCAGTAAAAGCCCTTTGCAGGTTGCTGAAGAAAATAACCTGCTGCAGGAATCAGATGTCTCTTCCCTGAAACCCATAGTAGATGAGGTATTGAATAAGTTTGCTGATAAAGTAAAAGAATATAAAAAAGGAAAAAGAGGCCTGTTGGCCTTATTCGTGGGAGAGATAATGAAAAAGACAAAAGGGAAAGCGGATCCTGCAGTGGTCAATCAGCTAATTTTGGAAAAACTTAAATCTGAATAATGAAAAGTTTATTATTAAAAAGAGGAATGTCTGCAATGATTGTTATTGGGGCAATAATATCCTGCAATAACAAGACTACAAAAAAGGGATTTGAAATATCCGGAACACTGACGAACAGTAATGCCCGGATGATCTACCTGGAAGAAGTGCCGATGGCAACCATGCAGCGTATGGTGGTTGACTCTGCTGTAATTGGGAAAGATGGAAAATATTCCTTAAAAACATCCACGCATGAAGAAACAATTTTTAACCTGCGCCTGGATGGGAATATGTTCCCGCTTACTTCGGTCATTAATGATGTTCCGGCAATCACTTTGGATGCTTTTTTTTCGAATGACAGTAATCACCTGATGGAGAAATATATTGTAAAAGGTTCACCAGCCAGTGAGCAGCTGAAAGATTTTATTTATACGTTCACTGATAAATTAAAGAATATTTATGATGATGGCCGCCTTGTTGACAGTCTTCAAAGCATACATGCCGCAGACAGCATCATACAGCCGGCTATCGCAAAACAAACTGCAGCCGCTGCTGATATCCGGAGTTTTTCACTTCAGAAAATAAATGAATCAAAAAGCCCTTCGCTGACAATGTTTGTGCTTGGCTATTACCAGACTACCGCCAATAACCCTGCCTTTAAGATTGAGGCGTTGGGAGATGATGAAGTAACTAAGATTATTACTGACCTTAATGCAAAGTATCCCTCACACCAGGGCTTAGCCAGTATAAAAAAATCATTGGATGCACAAATGGCAAGCAGCGCCGGCTGGGTTGGTAAGGAAGCTCCTGATTTTACATTGCCTGACGTAAATGGGAAAAATGTGTCATTAAGTTCTTTCAGAGGGAAATATGTTTTGGTTGATTTTTGGGCAAGCTGGTGTGGCCCCTGCAGAAGAGAAAATCCTAATGTGGTAAAAGCATATCAGCAATTCAGGACAAAAAATTTTGCAATTCTTGGTGTTTCTTTAGATAAACCCGGTGAAAGGGATAAATGGTTGCAGGCAGTCAAAGAAGATAAGCTGGATTGGACTCAGGTCAGCGACCTGAAGTTTTGGAATAGTGAAGTAGTACCCCTGTATAATATTGAAGGTATCCCTTTCAATGTATTATTGGATCCGCAGGGAAAAGTAATTGCTGAAAGTTTAAGAGGAGCAGCATTGGAAGCCAAACTGCAGGAGGTATTGAAGTAATGCAATTTGAATTCCATTTGAGGAAATTTATTCCTGCAATAGGCCGGGAGTAAATAAAAAAAGTCCCGGGATCATTTCCGGGACTTACTTTTTAAAAATAAAAAATTTTAGTTATCTGTGCATAAGTGGTTCAATGAAAGCTCAGAGAATGAAATCGGCCAAATATAACCGGCGTCTGATGGTGATTTTGAAGGAGCAATTCCTTTTGCAGGAATCGTCTGCAACAATCTCACCAGGTCTAAATTGCGGATCCCTTCTCCTAAAAACTCAATTGTCCTTTCTTTCAGTATTGCATTTATCAAATCTGCCGGTGTCGCAAAGTCACCTACTGAAAAAGTAGTAGAGGCATCTGATCTGTTACGAACAGCATTTAATAAAGCAACTGCTTGTGCATCCACTGTATTTGTAGAACGAACACGGGCTTCAGCCAGGTTTAGCAATACTTCTGCATATCGGATTACCGGTACATAATCCGTATAAGGGCTTGGTGCGGCATACTTCACCAACCAGTTTTTGCCGCCACCCGGTTTGACAAACAGTCTCCTTTTGTCACCTGCTGTCCAGCCGGCATCTGTAATAATGCCATTAGGATTCAGGGAAAATTCACCATTGCCGACTCCGCCTTGTGAAGCAGGAGGTGAAAAGTAATAAGCCAATTGGTTTTGTGTTCCCGGATAATCACCGACTGTTGTAGTCATCGGCATTGACAGAATTGACTCTGTAGTAGTGTAGGGAGAAACAAACACTTTGGTAATATCAGCCTGCAATGCAAATGGGACTCCGCTCGAAGCTGTGAAAGGAGCAGAAGCGCTGACAATTTTGTTAGCCTCAGTAATTACAGAAGCATAGTTCTGCATTGTTAAATACACCCTTGTCTTAAAGGCTATCGCTGTGTTACGATGTGCACGGGTGGTCCTGTTGTATGCCTGTGTGCCTCCAGAAGGATAGTCCAATGGTAAACCTGCTTCGGCATCATTCAGATCTTTCAGTATCTGTGTATAAACATCAGCCACAGAACTCCTGACCATGTCTGAAAACCCTGCACCTTTAATAGCGGTCAATCTTAAAGGAACACCAGGCTTGCTGCCATTGCCATCTACATAAGGTCTTGCATAAAACTCCAGTAAATTATAATAGCAGATTGCCCTTATCAACTTGGCTTCTGCTATGTAGTTATTGGCGGCAGCTCCTGCAACTGCTGAACCTCCCGATGCCATACCTTCTAAGAATACATTGCAGCTGTTGATAGTGTAATAAGCCTGGCTCCAGAGACCAAGAACTGCTGTAGCGCTGTTCGTTGGATTACCGAACCATACATCAGATCCGGTTACCAGGTTTTGGGTTTCGTTGATAAACTGATCTCCTTTTATATCCCCGTAAATCACTCCCCTTCCTCCATAGAATGCGCCACTTTTTAAAGCGCCATACAAAGCGAGTACCTGTGACTGTATCCTGGAGAGAGTGCTAAATGCCGAAACGTCTGCAACAGATGTTTGCGGGATAGGATATAACAGATCCTTGTGGCAGGAAGAAACAAATATTGTCCCTGCTCCTGCAATTAATAAATATTTTAAAATCTTTTTCATTATTCTTTTTTTTATTCAAAAAATTAGAAACTGATATTAATACCGGCAATGACTGTTCTTGCATTCCCCGCTGTGTTTCTGTCAACACCTTGCCCGGATGTAGAATTCCCGTTCGAAGAAACTTCAGGATCAGGACCGGGATATTTTGTCATGACCAGAAGGTTTTGCCCGCTGAAATAGATCCTCATGTTACTGAGCTTGGCCTTGTTTACAATACTCTTTGGTAAGGTATAGCTCAAGGTGAGGGACTTCAGTTTTACAAAATCACCTTTGAATACATTAATGTCAAGCGGTATTGCCGATCCGTTAGAAACGTTATCATTATATACTGGTCTTGCGTATTTTTTATTGACATCTCCTTTAGCAGTCCAGGCATCTGTTAAAACATCGGTTGCATTATTCCACCAGCGTTGATCGTGAAGACCTGCATTGGTACCGTAATAAATATAGTATCCGAGTTGATAGGTAAACTGGAAGTCGAGTTGAAATTGTTTGTAGGTCACAGTATTGTTCCATCCACCGATCTGTTTAGGAATGGCATTAGCGTACATGACTGCGTCATTTGCAGCATTGATAGCAGATCCTCCTTTGGGGCTGATATACTGAGTTTTTCCATCAGGTGTAGTAGAATATTGGTATGTGCCGGCAGCTGCTCTGGATAAATAACCAAAGTAAACTGGTGTGCCTGCAGAATTAATAAATATCCTTTTACCTGTATTAGGATCTACACCTCCTGTGCGTACGACCCACAGATAACCCAATGAGTAACCCACCATTGTCTGGTTAACTGTTTCCAGACCTGCAGTCCCTGTTTGAATGACCGATAGGCCGGGAGCCAATGCAGTAACTTCGTTTTTGTTGTTACTAAATGTAAAACTGGTATTCCAGGTAAAGTCTTTTTTATTTATAACAGCGGCATCCAGAGAAACTTCTACTCCTTTGTTATACATTGATCCTACGTTTTGCGGAGGATTGCTGGGTAAACCGGTAGAAGGTGCTTGCGGCACATAAAGGATCAAACCATCAACGTTGTTTTTATAATAGGAGAATGTGCCCGTGAGCCTGTCTTTGAACAAACCGAATGAAAAACCTACATCAGTTTTCTTACTTGTCTCCCATTTAAGATTGGGATTGCCAACTGATGAGAATGTCAGGGTTGAAGCACCGCCGTATAAACCGGAACCAAATGTAGAGTAAGGAGTGTAATCACCAATACCTGCAATATTTCCAACCTTTCCATAACTTCCTCTTAGCTTGAAGCTGCTGAATATTTTATTCATACCTGCATCAGCCCAGAATTTTTCTTTGGTGATTTCCCATCCTGCACTTGCACCCCAGAAGGTACCCTTTTTTTGCCCAAGAGCAGAGTATTCGTCCTGGCGAATATTACCCTGCAAATAGTATTTCCTGTTGAAATTGTATTCAAGCCGTCCGAAAGATGATAACATATAGTTTTCTCCATAACCCATCCCCGCCGGGTTATTGTTGACCCATCCTGCCTGGATTACATCGTATGCGAGGTCAGATAAACCCTGGCGATTTATACCGGCGCTAAGTGTTGTACGTCTTCTTTGTTCGTTTCCGACCAATACGGTTACGTTATGCTGGGAAGCGAAAGTGTAATCAAACTGTGCCGTATTATCCCAAAGCGTTGTTTTATACCTGGTGGACCATGCAGAAGCGTACCCGTTATAACTATAACCGTCCCCGGTAAAAGGGTTCCAGAATAAATCATTGTCCACGAATAAATAGTCTATGCTATACAGGCTTTTAAGAGTAACCCATTTTACCGGCTTTATTTGTACATAGGCATTGGATTGAACATGGTTCATTTCGCTGTTTGAACGATTCATATCCAGTCCGGGAACAGGATTAAAATATGACAGACTTGATATACCTGTAATGTTCGAACTGCCTATTGCAGAACCGTTGATATTGTAACTGCCGTCGTTTTTGTAAGGAGAAATAATCGGGGGCAGAACGATGGCCAAACGACCAAGCCCTGCAGTATTAAATGCTTCACCACTTAAGGAACCGGATGATGTTGCAGAAAGATTCTGTTCGTTTGAATAAGCTGCTTTAATTCCGACAGTCAGGTAGTTGTTTACTTTTGTATCACCGTTGAACAATACGTTCATGCGCTGAAAATTATTCCTTTTAATAATACCTTGCTGTGAAGTATATCCCGCAGAAAAATAATAAGTGGAGGCATCATTTCCTCCTGATATGTTCACAGAATGGCTATGAGAAAATCCCTGGCGATAAACATAATCACGCCATTTTGTATCTACAGGATTGCCATCAGGACCATTGATACTATTATAGCTTACAGTGGTTGGTGACAAGCCGAGTGCAACTGCATCCGCATTATAATTTGCAATTGCTGAAGTCTTAAATGAAAGATACTGTGAAGCATTCAGAACATCAGGTAAACGGCTTACCTGGTTGAACCCAACCCATCCGTCATAATTGACTCTTGCTTTGCCGGGTCTTCCTTTTTTAGTGGTTATGAATACAACGCCGTTGGCAGCGCTACTACCATAGATAGCTGTTGCAGCAGCATCTTTGGCAATGTCTATACTTTCGATATCATTTACATTAATACTTGCCAATGCGTTACCGCCGGCATTTGTTCCGCTGTAGTCTCCTGCATAAGTCGGAACACCATCTACAACTATCAACGGATAAGAACTCTGCGAGATAGAGTTTGTACCACGGATTCTGAAAATAGGAGGGCTGTTCAGGACTCCGTTAGGCATGGTGATCTGCACACCCGGTGCACGACCGGCTAATGCCTGGTCAAAGCTTTGTACCGGTTTTTCTGACAGCTCACTTCCTTTGATTGATGCAATATTGCCGGTAACTTCTCTTTTCCTTTGAGTGCCATAACCCACCACTACTACTTCAGACAGGGTTTTGTCTTCGGGATGTAATGTGGCATTCAATACTCTTTCTTTTCCGATCTGCATTTCTACAGTGGTCATATTCACCGAAGAAAAGATTAACGCTTTTGCGTTAGCAGGAACATTGATGGAATAAGTACCATCGGATTTGGTAGCAGTACCGGTAGTAGTGCCTTTGACTACTACTGATGCGTTGACAAGCGGGTTTCCCTTGTCATCTGTCACTTTACCGGTGACAGTCTGTTGTGCCCACAGCGTACCTGTGAAAAACACAATCCCCGTCAGGAGAAAGAACAATTTCCTCATGTGTGTTAGTTTTTAAATGATAAAAAAATAATACATTTCACAGGATACGGAAGTATAAAAGGTCAAAAGAAACAATATTATTAAAAAACATTTTAAATGCTTTTTTGCTTATTGTTTCAATACATGTAATATTGTTTTGTCAGGATCAGCACCAATAGCTACAGTACAGCCGAACATTAAATATATAACTTCATTTTTTAAAAGACAAAGGTTTATAGGTTTTTGCTGCTTTTATTGACCTGGCTCATTTGTCTTGAAACGTTCATACTTATAAGCAAGGCAGGCAACAGCACCAGGTTGGTGAGCGTGGCGGTCACAAGTGTGAGGGACGTCAGCCATCCCAGGGACTGGGTGCCGCCAAAACCACTGAAGCAAAATATAATAAAGCCGGCAATAAGTACGAACGAAGTGTAAATAATACTAATGCCTGTGCTGTGTATGGTGGCGATTACCGTTTGTTTCAGGTTGTGTTTGTGATAAGGTATTTCCTGTTTGAAGTTTACCAAAAAACGGATTGTTACATCAATTGCAATACCCAAAGCCACACTAAAAACAAGAACTGTGGAGGGTTTGAGCCTTATACCCACCCAGCCCATTACTCCTGCTGTAATTATAAGTGGAATGATGTTAGGGATCAGGGAACAAACAAGTATTCTGAAGGACCGGAATAAATATAACATGCAAAGAGCAATCAATAGAAAAGCCCAAAAAATACTTTCCTTCAGGCCATTAATAATGTAAATACTTCCTGTCAGAAAAGTGACACTGGTTCCCGTTAATGTAATTTTATATTTAGAAGTGTCGGTTCCGAATAGCTGGTTGGCCCTTGCGCCAATGGAATCTAAAATAAAAGGTAATCTGCGGCTGCCGACGTCTGCCATGTTAACGCTGATACGGGCTTCCTGTTTACTGCTGTCCATGAAACTGGTCACCAGTTTTGCCAGAGAGTTTTTCGTTTCTGAAGAATCCCCGTGAAAATTCAGGTATTGCTGCAGTGCAGGCAGATCATATGCAGATGGCATAGAGTAATGTGCGCTGTCACCGTCAAAGAATGCTTGCTTGGCAAATTTTAATCCTTCAATAATACTTAATGGCCTTGCGATTCCAGGGATGGAGCTTATAAATTCGGAAAGTGTATCAATTTTATTCAGATTGTTCAGGTTGCGTGTTACTCCATATCTTTTTTTGGTGTCAACCACGATCTCCAAAGGCATGACTCCTTTGAAATTTCGTTCAAAAAATTTAAGGTCCGTATAAAGTTTATCTGATTTTGGAATATCATCGAGTATAAAACCTTCTGTTTTTAAACGGAATATTCCTGCAATACCTGCCAGCGTGATGCAGATGGTAATTATATAAATTGGTTTGCGGTGATTCAATGACCATCTTTCCAGCCGGTCAAGCCAACGATTTAACCTTGGATTTTCCAGGTATTTGGTCTGTTTCGATTTTAATTCCGGCATAAAACTGAGAACAGACGGGATCAGTATCAGTGATATAAAAAACAGCGCCATAATATTGATACCCGCTACTACTCCGAATTCTTTCAGGACCTGGCTTTTTGTTAAAGCAAATACAGCGAAACCTATAGCTGCAGAAAGATTACAAAACAGTGTAACAATACCCATTCGCTCTACCATCAGGAGTAATGCTTTCTTTTTATCACCGGTATCATTATAGGCGGTGTGATATTTATTTAAAAAATAAATACAGTTAGGTACTCCTATCACTACCACTAAAGGGGGGATCAGTGCAGTAAGTAAAGTGATCTTGTATTCTAATAATTGCATGGTGCCCAGGCTCCATAGCACTCCTATGATCATGACAGACAGGGATAACAGCATAGAACCGATTGACCTGAAAAATAAGAGCAGGATAACAGCAGAGAGTATAACTGATGCCATAAGGAACCAGCGCATCTCATCAGCTATGCGTGTAGAAAGTTCCGTTCGTATGAACGGAAGGCCGCTCAGATGTACCTCAATATTATTTGAAGTCCCGAATGCATTGGCAAAACGGGCAATTCCTGCAACCACATCATTCCTTGCTTCGGAATTGATTACATTTTTATTGATATGGACTGCCATCATCCATACATTTGAATCAGGGTTGTAAAGGCGGCCCCGATAAAAGGGCAGATTCAGAAAAATATTTTTACAACTGTCAATTGTGGCCTGAATGAGTGGCCCTTCAGGAAAAATCTGTTCTGCCCTGAATTTTTCCTGGTTAGCTTCTTTCACCAGATTCACGGCAGAAGGTACGGAAAGAATATCTTCCACACCGTTCAGCTTTTTCAGATTGTGATATAAAGTGCTGTAAGCATTAAATATGTTTTGAGAAAAGAAATCTTTTGTTTGAATGCCGATGACCAGCAGGTTACCATCCTCCCCAAACTTTTTTTTGAAATCCTGGTAAGCTTTGTAATTAGGATGATCTACCGGTATAGCTTTAGACAGCTCGTAGCTCATCTCAACCTTACTCCCTTCATAAGCCATAAGCGATGTAATGGCTGCCAGTAACAATAATAAAGGAATACGGTTTTTAAGTATGAATTGACCGGTTTTTCTCCACATAAGTTCTCTGTTTTATCATTGCAGAGCCGCAAAGAAACGGAAAAAATGAGCAATAGGCTATTTGGCTGTTTATGATAAATTTGGGCTGTGAAGTATTGGTTTTTTATAGCATTTATATTTTTTCTGAAAAAAGGGATCACTCAATTGCAGCCTATTGGCGATTGGAGGGAAGAATTGCCGTATAACAGCGCCATTGATGTAACGGCAGATGACCATACAATATTTTGTGCCACCCCTTACAGTCTCTTTACAGTTGATACCCGGAATAATTCGATAGACCGGTTAAGCCGTATTACCGGCCTCAGCGAGACAGGTATCAGCACCATTCGCTACGATGCGGTAAATAAAAAACTTATTATCGCTTACAGCAACAGCAATATTGACATCATTTACAGAAATGATATTTATAATATTCCTGACATTAAAAGGAGCAGCGTGCCCGGTGATAAAACTATTTACAGTATTTATTCTCCCGCCGGACAAGATAGCTACTATCTCTCAACGGGCTTGGGCATTATTGTTATTGATGGTAATAAAAATGAAGTGAAAGATTCCTGGTTTATCGGCAATAATGGCAGCCAGGTAAAAGTAAATGCTGTTTCCGGCGATACTTCCTTTTTTTATGCTGCCACAGATGAAGGATTGAAAAAGGCGCCGGCTAATGTTGCCGATCTTTCCGATTTTTCCAACTGGCAGTTGATGAGTGGTGCCAACGGCTTGCCTGCCGGAGTTTGCAAAAATGTATGGAACCTTCAGGGAAAGATCATAGCTGAAGAAAGTGATTCACTCTTTTTATGGGATGGAAGTAATTGGTCATTGTTTTATGCAGACGGGGAACCGATAGTAAATAGTAATGTGTCAGAAAATAAGCTATTGCTATGCCAGCGATATTCTAACGGAAGCAGTAAAGTGTCGGTATTGGAAGCAGACGGATCAGTGAGCAGGGTGTTGACTCAGCCCACGGTTATTTCTTTTCCCCGGAAAGCAATCTTGTTTCAAAATGAACCATGGATAGCGGACCTGTATGGCGGCTTATCACATTTTACCACTTCATCGTTTGCACAATATAAACCTAATTCACCCGAGGCAACAGCAAGCGGAGAAATGACTGTTTTTAACGGCATCTTCTATGCTACTGCAGGAGAAGTAAATGATTCATGGAATTATCAATATGACGGTAACGGTATTTATATTTTCAAAGATGGTGACTGGACCAATGTAAACAGGTATCGTTTTCATCAGCTCGATTCGATGTTGGATTTCATCACAATTGCTATTGACCCTGCGGATGAAACAATTTGGGCAGGATCTTATGGCGGAGGGTTATTACATGTAAACAGTAGCCAGTCTTTTGAGATATTTAAACAAAATTCACTGATTGGAGCTGCCATTGGCGATCCGTCGAGTTACCGGGTCTCGGGGCTTGCATTTGATACTGATAAAAATTTGTGGATCTCAAATTTTGGTGCTGCGCAACCTCTCCTGGTAAGGAAGAAAGACGGCAGCTGGAAAAATTTCTCAACTCCTTTTCTCTTAGATCAAAATTCTCTTTCGCAAATAGTTATTGATGATAATAATTATAAATGGATCGTTTCTCCAACTGGAGGAAATGGCCTGATCTGCTATGATCAGGGATCTTCCATTGATAACATTAGCGATGATCGGTGGAAACTTTATAAAACCGGAACCGGTTCGGGAAATTTACCCTCAGATAATGTGCTATGCATCGCAAAAGATAAAGATGGCTTTATATGGGTGGGAACGTCCAATGGAATAGCAGTGATCCAATGTTTGCCGGACGTTTTCAGTGCTTCAGGTTGTGATGCCGTATGGCCTGTGGTGAAGGAGGGAAATTTTGCTGGTTATTTGTTCCAGGGGCAGGAAGTACGGAGTATAGCAGTCGATGGGGCAGGCCGGAAATGGGTGGCAACAAAAAACGGGGTATTTCTTATAAGTCCTGACGGCGAGCAGGTGATCTACAATTTTACAGAAGACAACAGCCTTTTACTAAGTAATGATGTTAAGAAGATAGCGATTGATGGAAAGTCAGGTGAAGTTTATTTTGCAACATTCAAAGGTATTTGTTCTTTCAGAAGTACAGCCACCGAAGGAGGAGAAGCCAATTCAGATGTATTGGTATTTCCGAACCCGGTCCCTCCCGGCTTTTCCGGCACCATCGGCATTCGTGGATTAGTGAACAACGCCATAGTAAAGATCACCGAAATGAACGGCAGGCTGGTGTATCAAACAAGAGCATTGGGAGGGCAGGCGGTTTGGGATGGGCGGGATTATAAGGGGAGGAAGATTTCAAGCGGAGTTTACCTGGTCCTTATCAGCGATGACGGCAGGACAGAAAAAAAAGCTACCAAAATTGTTTTTATAGGCAAATGATTTTACAATGACCGGACGGATTCATAAAACAAAAGGTATTGTATTACGGTCGGTTAAGTACGGTGAGACCAGCCTTGTGGTCACCGTTTTTACCGAGCTGTTTGGGATACAGTCTTATCTTGTCAATGGAGTACGCACTGCAACAAAAAAAGGCAGCGGCAAAGCAAACCTTTTTCAGCCGGCTGCCATACTGGATCTTGTCGTTTACCATAATGAACTTAAAAACCTGAACCGTATCAGTGAATTCAAATGGTCAGTACTTTATCAGCATATTTTTTCGGATGTGAAAAAAAATGCTGTGGCATTGTTCCTGGTTGAATTATTGACTAAATGCCTGAAACAGCCTGAATCAAATTCAGATTTGTTTCATTTTTCAGAAGATGCTTTTCTTCACCTGGATCAGTCAGAAGATGCAGTCACGGCTAATATGCCATTGTTTTTTGCCTTGCATCTTCCTGTATTTTTCGGTTTCCGGATTACAGATAATTATTCAGAGAAAAATCCCTTTTTAAACCTGTGGGAAGGAAAATTTGAAGCACAAAAGCCTGATCATCCGGGATTCCTTGAGGGCAAAGAGGCAGAAATCACCTCTCAGTTATTAAAAGTCCTGCTGCCGGAGGAATTAGAAACAATCAGACTACATCATGAATTTCGAAGGAGTCTTATGATCTCTTATGAAAATTATTATGCACTGCATTTACAGGATTTCGGATCATTGAGATCTTTGCCGGTTCTGAGAGAGATTCTGAGTTGATTTTTGTAAAGATATCAGACTATTCTTAAGTTGAATCAATAACCGTTTCCCGGATTTGTAAAGGTTATGGAGCAGCAAAATCAAAGATTTAAGTATTTATGGGCTGTTAGGGAGTTGAGATTCAAATTGCTAATTTTGCTGCCCTGATTATCTTTTATGATTGACAGACTTGAGGCAATAAAGGCAAAATTTGAACAGCTTGGCGTAGCGCTTACAAATCCTGAGATTGTAAGTAACAATAAGAAATTTGCTGAAACGAGTAAAGAATACAGGAACCTGGAAAAAATCGTTTTGGCATATAACGGGTATAAAAAAATTCTTGAAGACCTGGATTTTTATAAAGAGGCTATGCTGGGAGACGATGATGAATTGAGGGAACTGGCCAAATCGGAAATGCCAGACCTGGAAAAGCAAAAGGAAAAGTCAGAATCTCATATTCGTCAGCTGCTGATACCTAAGGATCCGCAGGATGAAAAGAATGCCATTATAGAGATCCGGGCTGGCACCGGGGGAGATGAAGCCAGCTTATTTGCAGGTGATCTGCTGCGCATGTATATACGCTATTGCGAAAGGAGGGGATGGAAGACAGCTATCCTTAGTGAAAACGAAGGTACCGTAGGAGGATATAAAGAAGTGCAGCTGGAGGTCTCCGGCGATGACGTCTATGGCATTTTAAAATTTGAGAGCGGGGTACACCGGGTGCAAAGGGTGCCGGAGACCGAGGCTTCCGGGCGTGTTCATACGTCTGCAGCAACTGTAGCAGTAATGCCCGAAGCAGATGAAGTGGACTTTGAACTGAGAGATAGTGATGTGAAAATGGAAACTGCAAGAAGTGGCGGGGCCGGAGGTCAGAACGTAAACAAAGTTGAAACAAAAGTCCTGCTGACGCACATCCCTACAGGCACCGTGGTAATATGTCAAACAGAACGGACTCAATTGGGTAACAGGGAAAAAGCTATGCAAATGCTCCGTACAAAACTATATGAAGAACAGGTCAGAAAGCAGGAAGAAGAGATTTCCCGTCACCGTAAAAGCCTGGTAAGCACAGGCGACAGGAGCGCAAAGATCAGAACCTATAATTTTCCCCAGGGTCGTGTTACCGATCACAGGATAGGGCTCACACTTTACAACCTCCAGGAAATTCTGAATGGTAATATCCAGGAACTTCTCGATGCATTGCAGTTTGCCGAGAACTCAGAGAAGCTTGCAAGACAAAACTGAGAGCAACTCCTGCACTTGATTTTTCATGTTGTTTACTGATAACAAGCAGTTAACTATTCCTATATAGTAAAATGATCTGTTCAGGCGTCTAATAGAATAGTGATTCAGTGGTTGAAGGTTACGGAGTTCTTTGTCACGTTATTGTCTGTGAGTTGTTTACATCACGTTAATAGCAATAGGTGATTGAATATTGATTGTAACTTGCAGCAGGTTCGGCCGTCAGTATAAGTGTAAAAAGTGAAAGAAGATTTACGTGAGACAGAATGATGAAATTACCTGAATAGATCTTTTAAAATTCCATTAACAACAAGCAGTATAATATCGGCAGTAAATTTGCGTTATAAAAATTATAGTTCTTCTTATAAAAGCAGTCAATTTTCTCATAAGCAGTTAGTTTTGGTTGCGACCCCTGTTTCTACAGGGGTTTATTTTTTTATAAAGCGCCACCTGCTAAAGTAATATCCTCCCCAGGCTCCCACAGTATCAGCTATAATATCACTCACATCGCCGGAACGGCCCGGTATGAATAAGCCCTGTATAAGTTCCATGATTGTTCCATATACAATTGCAGCTAAAGCAATTTGAACAAAGACTGTATTTAATTTCCGTGCTTCATAATTTCTTTTTGATAATACCCGGCACCATAAAAAAACGAGCAATGCAAACATGCCTATGTGTACCCATTTATCAAAGTAAATTGCGCTAAGCCAATTCTCCCGGGGCAGGTCAGAACCCGGCAGAACAAGCAGTACTACTGAAATGATGAAGTAGAGTACAGCAAGATATAAGGATGCATTTGGATTGTGCAAGGGAATTGTTTTGCAATTATAAACAAAGGGTTTACCCGGAAAATATTAAAAGCCTGTAAGAAAGATCAAACCTGAATTGATAAGATCACTATGCATTCAACTAACCAAAGACTGATAGGCTGCTGCGTTCAGTAACTGATCAATGTCTGAAGTGTTTTTCACCGTCATTTTGATAATCCAGCCTTCACCGTACGGATCTTTGTTTATAGCTCCGGGTGAGTCTGCCAGTGCAGAATTTAATTCGATGATGGTGCCGCTGACCGGCAAATAAAGATCAGATACTGTTTTAACTGCTTCAAGAGATCCGAAAACAGAGCCGCCTTCTAAATCTTTACCGACACTCTCAACATCTACGAACACAATATCTCCTAACTCACCTTGTGCAAAATCAGTGATACCTATTGTAGCAGTATTCCCTTCAAGCAGGATCCATTCGTGATCCCTGGTATATTTCAGGTTGGGTGGAAAACTCATGTCAGAATTATTTATTTTGCAAATATGAGTAAAACAATTCTATTATAAACTGATATCCGGTTTTTTTTGAGTACTCTTTTGTCAAAAATGAAAAAAAACTGCCGGAGTACTGTACTCCACATAAATTCTCATTTTTTCAGGAAACGCTGAGCATACTTTATGCTTCATAAGTGCCGGGCTCCTGCTGTTTATAAATGTTCAAAACCCCGGCTCGTTATTCACCGGCGTTTTTATGCCGTTCGGCGAGGATTTTTCATCATTGGTCGGCTGGCTATTTCCCGCCATTTGTTCTGCGGATACTTTTGTGCGTATAAAAAAGTAATTATTATGAGAAAGCAATTGTTTAGCCTGCTGAGCCTGGTTCTTTCAACAACTTATTTGAATGCCCAGGATATTTCAGGGGTTATTAAAGACCAACAGGGGAATGGCCTGGATAAATCCACAGTTTCCTTACTGTATGCAAAAGATTCTTCTTTGGTAAAACTTGCAGTTACTTCTGATGATGGAGTATTCCGTTTTTCCCCTTTAAAACAGGGACGTTACCTGGTCAATATATCGCATATCGGGTATGTTGCACAGTATTCAAAGGTGTTTGAACTAAACGGTGGCGAACAAATAAAATTGCCGGAGATACAATTGGCAAAGACTTCTACTGAGTTGAAAGGGGTAATGGTGACTAATAAAAAACCAATGGTGGAAGTGAAAGCAGATAAAATGATATTGAATGTGGAAGGAACGATTAATGCTACCGGGAGTAATGCCCTGGAGTTGCTTCGCAAATCACCCGGAGTAATGCTGGATAAAGATGATAATATCTTACTGGCAGGTAAAAACGGGGTGCAGATCTATATTGACGGAAGGCCTACACCTTTAAGCGGGGCAGACCTTTCCGGGTATTTAAAAAATATTCAATCTTCACAGATCGAGGCAATCGAAATTATCACCAATCCTTCTGCAAAATATGAAGCAGCCGGTAATGCAGGAATTATTAATATCAGGCTGAAAAAGAATAAAACGTTCGGAACGAACGGATCATTGAATCTTGGTTATGGCATTGGTGTTTATTCCAAGTACAATAGCGGATTGTCGCTCAACTACCGGAATAAAAAAGTGAATCTTTTTGGCAACTATAACTACAACAATAGCCTGAATGAGTACCGCATGAACCTTCACCGTATTCAACTGGATACTTCATTCAGCCATTTGAGTATTGCAACCAGTAAGAATATCAGCCATGGATTCAAAGCCGGGATGGATTATTTTCTGAATAAGAAGAGCACAGTGGGAGTCATGGTTACCGGAAATCTTTCCGATGTGAATATGCGTAATTACAATTCCACTCCTATAACTTATATCCCGTCAAAGGTCACCAACCGTATCCTGGTATCTGATAACCACAACACGATGAAAAACAATAATGCAGATTTTAATATGAATTATCATTATGCTGATTCGGGAGGCCACACTTTGGATGTGGATGCTGATTATGGTTTATACCGCATCAGGAGCAACCAATTGCAACCGAATTATTATTATGATCCTACAGGGACAACAGAATTGAGCAGTGTTGTTTATAGTTTTATTTCGCCTACCAATATTGATATTTATTCGTTGAAAACCGATTATGAACAGGGTTTTAAAAAAGGAAGGCTTGGATTTGGAGGAAAGATATCGGTGGTGAATACAAATAATGGCTTTCACCGGTATGATGTAAACGATCTTACAAAAACACTGGATGTTTTACGCAGCAACCAGTTTAACTACAGTGAAAATATCAATGCCCTGTATGTGAATTATAACCGGCCGGTGAAAGGCGCCGTGATACAGGCAGGATTGAGAATGGAGAACACCCATTCCGGCGGGAAATCCTATCCCGTGAATACAGATGGTTCGGTAAATTATTCAGTGGTGCAGGATTTTAAACGTAATTACACCGACCTGTTTCCAAGCGCTGCAATCACGTTCAATAAAAAACCAATGAATCAATGGACGGTCTCTTACAGCCGACGCATTGACCGGCCGGCATACCAGGATCTGAACCCTTTTGAATTCAAGGCAGATGAATATACTTATCAGAAAGGAAATATTAACCTGAGGCCTCAGTACACCAACAGCATCGGCATTACCAATGTGTATCATTACAAGCTGACCTCGACTTTAAATTTCAGTCATGTGAAGGATGTGTTTACCCAACTGGTGGATACCGTGGACAGATCCAAAGCATTTATAACAAAGAAAAACCTGGCCACACAAAACATCGTCAGCCTGAATGTAAGCTATCCTTTTATGTACAAATCCTATTCTGCTTTTGTCAATGTCAATACTTTTTATTCTCATTACAAGGCAAATTTCGGTGGCGGAAACCGGGTGATTAATCTTGATGTGGTGGCCATGACCTTTTATATGCAGAACAGTATCCGCATCGGGAAAAAAGGATGGTCGGGCGAATTAAGCGGTTTTTACAGCACGCCTTCTATCTGGCAGGGAACTTTCAAGAACAAACAATTATGGATGCTGGATGCGGGTTTTCAAAAATCTTTGTTTGCCAATAAAGCCAATCTGAAAATTTCAGTTTCTGATATATTCAATGCACTGAAACCGGTGGGCAGCAGCAACTTTGCGGGGCAATATGTTTCATATCATGTCAGCTTCGAATCGAGACAATTAAAAGCCAGCTTCACATGGCGTTTTGGAAACAGCCGGGTAAAAGCAGCCCGCCAAAGAAAATCCTCTGCTGAAGATGAAATGAAACGTTCACAGCAAAGCGATAGTGGGATAGGCAAGCAATAAATTTTAAAAGAAAATTACAGAATGGCATCATGCAGTGTGATGCCATTTTTTATTTGTAGTGCTTTTTCCGTTTGATCAGTTTTGCTTTGAGTATCCGCACATCATTCAGCGGACGGTCCCTGTCTTTGCCCGTACTGGTAGGTACTGCGGCAATGGAATCCACCACGTTCAGCCCTTTCACCACTTCGCCGAACACGGTGTAGTTCTGATCCAGGTGAGGCGTGCCGCCGATGGTTTTATAGACTTCTCTCTGCTCCGCCGGAATTTTTCTTTTCAGGCGGTAGGTTTCAACAGAATCCAGTCCCGCATCAGTAAAAATTTTTCCCTGCACAATATAAAACTGGCTGCCGCTGCTGGCTTTCTCAGGATTCACGTTATCACCCATTCTTGCTGCAGCAATCACTCCTTTTTTATGAAATAATGTTTGACGGAATTCTGCAGGGATTGTATAACCCGGTCCACCATTTCCCAATGGCTCTCCTGGTTTGGCTTGTTTGCTTTGCGGATCGCCGGCCTGTATCATAAAATTTTTGATCACCCGGTGAAATAAAACGCTGTCATAATAATGCGATTTCACCAGTTTTAAAAAATTATCACGATGCAGCGGGGTGGAATCCGAAAGGCGGATGATGATATCGCCGTAATTTGTTTGCAGCAATACATCCCGTTTGCGGTCTTTTTTCCGCAGGGTAACTTCCTGCTGTGCGGTTGCAGAAAAGATCAGGCTGCAACCCAGTAATAATGCGATCCACTTTTTCATTGAGCTGAGTTTAAAAATTATTTTCTTCAAAGTAAGCAAGTATATGTTCTTTTAAAAAATCTTCCTGCTCTGTTGAATTCATTCCGGCCATTGATCTCAGTTGTTTGAAATGCGGCCAGCCATCCTCATCGGTTTTTTCCAGTTCGTAATAGCCGTCTTTTGATAACAGGCTGCATACCGCCACATGCATCAGGTCCTGTTTTTGTTCTTTGGTGAATTTATTTTTGATCTGTCCGAATTCCTGTATGCCGATCAGGAAAAGGATCGTCTCCACATCGGGCTTTTTGCCGAATCGTGTTACCAGTTTTTCTTCTAATTCCTGCCAGCGTGTTTGCAGGTCATCATTTGTCAGCATCGGATGTAAATTATGGATTGTTGTTCACTGTTTATTTTGGCAAATTTCTTAAAACAAAATTTATAATGGGTAAAAATTATCAGGCGCTTGCTGAAATACTTCTTTCCATATATTGCTAATGGATTAAAAGAGTAACGTACGAAGACGAAGCCTGTATGAGAAGGCAAATTGCTCCGTTGTTGTTGTCCTGATCAACAACTACCTTTGCGAAAATTTGAATAGCGATGTTGCAATTACAGGTTTTAAGACAAGATCCGCAACGGGCGAAGGAGCGACTGGCAATAAAAAATTTTAAAGAGACCGGGCTTGTGGACGAGATCATTGCCCTGGATGATCAGCGGAAAAAATTTCAGGTTGAATTTGACACTACTCAGGCAAAAATAAATTCAGCATCCAAAGAGATCGGGCAGTTGATGGCCAAAGGCCTGAAACAGGAAGCCGGGGAAAAGAAAAAAGAAGTGGCTGCTTTGAAAGAAAAACTGGATCCGATCAAAGATCAGTTGGCCGCAACAGAAACAGCGCTCCATGATAAGCTGGTGATGCTCCCCAATCTTCCTTCGGAAAAAGTTCCTCCGGGAAAAACTCCCGAAGACAATGTCATTGTACGTGGAGGTGATAACAAACCTCAGTTGCCTGCAGGCGCAGTTCCTCATTGGGAACTTGCAAAAAAATATGACCTGATTGATTTTGAATTGGGAAATAAAATCACCGGCAGCGGCTTCCCGGTTTATAAAAATAAGGGAGCCAGATTGCAGCGGGCATTGATCCAATACTTCCTGGATTATAACATTGCGGCAGGTTACACGGAATATATGCCGCCTTTGATGGTGAATGAAACCACCGCATTCGGCACCGGCCAGCTTCCCGATAAGGAAGGGCAAATGTATTTTGCTACGGAAGATAAATTTTACCTGATACCGACAGCCGAAGTGCCTGTTACCAATATTTACCGTGATGAAATATTGAAAGAAACTGATCTGCCGGTAAAGATGACTGCTTACACTCCTTGCTTTCGCAGGGAAGCGGGCAGCTATGGAAAAGATGTTCGCGGACTGAACCGGGTTCATCAGTTTGATAAAGTGGAGATCGTTCAGTTGGTGCATCCCGGGAAAAGTTATGATGTGCTGGAAGAAATGGTGGATCATGTGGAGAAGCTTTTACAATCGCTGCAATTGCCGTATCGTATAGTGAAATTATGCGGCGGTGATATGAGTTTTACATCAGCGCTTACTTATGATTTTGAAGTGTACAGCGCTGCGCAGGAAAAATGGCTGGAAGTAAGTTCGGTTTCCAACTTTGAAACCTTTCAGACAAACCGCATGAAGATCCGGTTCAAAGATGCAAATGGTAAAACACAGTTGGTTCATTCGCTTAATGGCAGTTCGCTGGCATTGCCAAGGATCGTGGCTTGCCTGCTGGAAAATAATCAGTCAGCCGAAGGAATCCGGTTGCCTCAGCCTTTACATGAATATTTTGGCGCTGATAAGATCAGTTAGTATTGAAAATAGTTTTCCGGTAAAAAGGTAATTTTATCTGTAATAGTTCCGGCTGATGATTTCACTTTATAGATATCAGTTATTCGTTTCGCTGCATGGATTTCCCGTTTTCTTATTTGATTAAGATAAGTATGTGTTAAAGAAATTCCGGCAAATTCTTTTTCAGGATTTACTTATCATTTTTGCTATGGGCATTATTACATAACCAAAAACTACTTATATGAAAAAGCAATTCCTGCTCTTATTTATTGTAGCTTCTTTTTATTCTTTTCCGTCTGTTGCGCAGATTAAAAAAGGCGCCATTTTCCTGGGAGGAGATATTGGCGGATCAACACAGAAAACAACGTACAGCAACAGTGCCAATGTCAATAAACAGAACGGTTTTTACATTTCTCCGGTAATCGGAAAAGCAATTGAGGATAATCTTGTATTTGGGGCCAACGCATCGGTGAATATTTTCAATAACAAATTAACCGGTACCCAAAATGAGAATAGGCAACGTTCATACGGCGCCGGCATTTTTATCAGGAAATACAGGCCGGTTGGGAAAAGCGGCTTTTCCATTTTTGCTCAGGGAAATCTCGGGTACTCTTATTATAAATCGGAAGTTAATCCATTAACTCCCGGATTTAATTCCGATATAAGAAATACGATCAGTATTTCCGTATCTCCGGGTATTTCCTATACACTTACACAAAGACTGCAATTAGAGGCAGGCTTTGCTAATATTTTGTCATTAAATTATTTAACGGAAAAACAAAATACCGGTGGCATCTTTCCTGCCTCTTCAAAATCAAATGGATTCAGCATCAATGGCAGCCTGAACGGCTTTTCATCAGTGTATGTCGGGTTCAGGTATTTATTGGATTAAGTGAATTATATTTTTTTTTGATGAGCCACAATTGTGAAGCAACATTTATTTCAATTCTGTTTTTTTATTCTTTTATTCATTACAGCAAACCAAACCGGAGGTATCAATGACAAAGCCATCATGCCGGGATATCCTGTCGGCATTTGAGGGGCATTCTCATGATGGCGCAGTACCTGGTATTTGCGGCTGGCCAGGTAATGATGATCGCTGTGGCGGCTGAGTTCGAACAACATCAATCTCCCAAAAACATGATCGCTGTTCCAGCTATGTTCAGGCATGGCCCTTTCATATTTCCCGTCGGTAAGTGTTTTTCTTTCCAGGCCATAATGCTCAATGTAGTTAACGGTTTCCAGCATTAAGATGCCGATCGCTGCCGCTGCCAGGTAATACAAGGTAACCAGCCAGCCAACGAGTAACAAGATCATTATGACAAAACATATCTGAATGAATGTGAATTGGATCATTTCATTCCTGGGAGAAAAGACAGACCGGTTCTTTTTTCTCATTTCATTTTTCGCAATATTCCAGGCGCTGAGATAACCAAAGATAATTGAGCGGAAATAAAATGTATAAATCCATTCGTTGTGCCTGCTGCTGCTCGGGTCTTCTTTTGTTGCCACTCTTTTGTGATGGCCTTTATTGTGTTCAATAATAAAATGCATGTACTGCGATGTGAGCAAAAGCATTTTTGCCATTACCTGTTCATATTTGTTGACGCGGTGGCCCAATTCATGGGCAACATTGATCCCAAATACACCGCAACAAAGACCCATCACATAAATCCTTCCAATTATATCAGCCGGAACCAGGTCATCATGTTTCATAGAATAAAGGAATAAGGTAAGGGCTGCATATTGCAATGGAACTACGATATGTAAAAGAATATCATAGGTCTTATCTTTTTTTGCCAGCTCTTCTTCAATCTCGCTGAGGTTGGAGCTATCCGGTTTGAATAACAGTTCAACAAGTGGAACAAAAACCCAGGCATATATCAAAGGCAGCCATACCAGCCAGCCGGTTTTAGTAAAAGCGTAAAACGCACCGAGGTAAATAATAAAAGATGAAAAATATTTTAAAGCCCGGGCTGTTATATTTCTTTCATTTTTCATTTATTGAAAATAACAAAGGTTTTCCTTACGTTAATGAGGCCGGGTGGTTTGCTTATTTTTAAAGGAATGATTCATTTTACATTAAACTTCGCAATCTCATTAAAGTCTGAACCAAAAAGTATTCTTTCATGTCCCAGGGAAACTTCGTCAAAAATAAACATTTGTTATGGAGGGCTGGTTTCGGCCCTGGTGTTGAGCAACTTGGTGATCTTTCGGAATTTTCACATAAAGAATTTTATAAAGCGATGGTAAAAGCTTCGCGGAAAGACCCCGTGCCTTTAAGTGAAGCTCAGGGAACCATACAGGGGCTGTTCATGGGAGTTTCTGATCTTGGAAAATTGCAGCTGAGTGAATTGAACGCTGATCAGAGAAAATTATTCCAGGCGAAATTAAGAGAAGGCGTCAGAAACCTGAATCTTGCCTGGATGCGGGAGATGGTAAACAGCAGTGCACAAATGAGGGAGAAAATATCTTTATTCTGGCATGGCCATTTTGCCTGCCGGAATCTGAATGTTTTCTACCAGCAGGGATTGGTGAATGTGATCCGTGATAATGCACTGGGAAATTTCCGTGATTTGTTGCATAGCGTATCCAAGACAGCCGCTATGTTGAATTTTCTGAATAACCAGCAGAATAAAAAAGATCACCCCAATGAAAATTTTGCCCGTGAAGTGATGGAACTGTTTACGCTGGGCAGAGGAAATTATACTGAAAGAGATATTAAAGAATCTGCAAGGGCGTTTACCGGGTGGACAGCAAACTTCCAGGGCGATTTTATTTTCCGTAAAGGGCAGCATGACACAGGTGTCAAAACATTTTTGGGTAAGACAGGAAATTTTGACGGAGATGAAATCCTGGATATTATCCTGGAACAGAAACAAGCGGCCCGTTTTATTTCCCGGAAGATTTATAAGTTTTATGTAAATGAAAACGACACAGACCCCGAAAAGGCGGAATGGCTGGCTGACCGTTTTTATAAAAGTGATTATGATATTTCAAAATTAATGGAGGATATTTTTACCAGCGAATGGTTTTATGATGAAAAGAACATGGGTATCAACATTAAATCTCCTGTTGAATTGCTTGTAGGCATACAGCGTATGTTGCCGATGGAACTGGAGAATGAAGAAGTGCTGATCGTTTTGCAAAGAATATTGGATCAAATGTTGTTTTATCCGCCTAATGTAGCGGGCTGGCCCGGTGGAAGAACATGGATTGACAGTTCATCCTTAATGATGCGGATGCGCATACCTCAATTGATAAACAATACGGATGAATTAAATGTAAAACCCAAGGACGATGATGATGTAATGATGGGAAGAAAAGATACGGAAGTATCTTCTTTGAAGAAAAAGAAAATGACGGGAATTCCCAAAAAACAGCAGATAAATGCTTCGGTGAATTGGGGTGTTTTTCTGAAATACTTTGAAAAGACAGGAAGAGACAATCTGATCGGCGGGATTTCCAAACTGCTGTTACAAACGAAAGGTGAAGTAAGTGATGATACCATAAGAGAATATGCAGATGAGAGCAGCAGGGAAAGTTTTATTAAAACGGCAGCGATTCAAATTATGAGTACGCCGGAATATCAATTGTGTTAAAAACGGAGCACGTAACGCCTGGGGCATGAAGCGTTATGCATTCCACATCATGTTTAAGTTATGATAATAAAACGAAAAGAATTTTTACAGATTGGATCATTGGCATCAGCATCACTGATGCTTCCTAAATTTTTAAAAGTTTTTGAGCGGATGGATATGGTGCCGCCGGGAAATAAAGTATTGGTGATCCTTCAAATGAGTGGAGGAAACGATGGCTTGAATACGGTGATACCTGTTGGTAATGATTTGTACCATAAAGCAAGACCGGGACTGGGAATTGATAAATCAAAAGTTTTATTGTTGAATGATGAAGTTGGATTGCATCCCG
Source organism: Sphingobacteriales bacterium UTBCD1 (assembly GCA_002066995.1). Classification (GTDB taxonomy): domain Bacteria; phylum Bacteroidota; class Bacteroidia; order Chitinophagales; family Chitinophagaceae; genus UTBCD1. The sequence continues at coordinate 24,870 of MWTC01000042.1, read as the reverse complement.
CATTGACGGGCTTCAGAGATCTGTTTGATGATGGGAGCCTGGGCATACTGAATACAGTGGGTTATCCAAATCCCGACCGTTCTCATTTCAGAAGCATGGATATCTGGCAGTCGGCAGCGGACAGCAATCAATATCTTACTACCGGTTGGATCGGCCGGTATCTCGATGCACAATGTGATGGCTGTGACAGGCCCACCCAGGCAATCGAAATTGATGATATTCTCAGTTTTTCAATGAAAGGAATGCGGGAAAAAGGTATTGCATTAAAAGATCCGAAAAAACTGTACGGTAGTTCCAATGAAAGTTTTTTCAGAGATGTTTTGAAAGGGCATAGCGTTGCGACCGGGGAGGGCCAGGTTGATTACCTGTATAAAACAATGGCTGAAACGCTTTCTTCTGCAGATTATATATTTAAGCAAAGCCGTTTGCACCCCTCATCAGCGGAGTATCCGAAAACAGAACTGGGGAATAACCTGAAAACGATTGCCTCTTTGATTTTTTCTGATATTAATACAAAGGTTTATTATGTTTCATTGGGAAGTTTTGATACACATGTAGGCCAGCAGGCCCAACAGCAGCGTTTGTTTACTGAAATGAATGATGCGGTAGCTGCTTTTGCAAAAGATCTTAAATCAAATAACCGGTTCAATGACGTGATGCTTTTCACTTTTTCTGAATTTGGAAGGAGGGTGCAGCAAAATGCGAGCGGAGGCACAGATCATGGTACCGCAAACTGTATGTTCCTGGTCAGCGGCGGGCTTAAGAAAAAAGGCTTATTAAATGATTTACCCAACCTGAGTGACCTGGACCAGGGGGATCTGAAGTTCAAGGTTGATTTTAAAGATGTATATGCCACCATGCTGAAAAAATGGCTGGATGCTGATGATGCAACCATATTGAACAGGCAGCAGTCTTATTTTGACTTTATTTAAACTTATTGGGATCCGTATTCAAGAACTGGAATGGTCCCGGATCTTTCCCGGGGCCATTTTTATAATGTTTTGTTCTTACTGACCGCAATCCGGTACAGCACTATGCCCATGAAGGCGAAAGCAGCCACTCCCAGCCATTGATATCCCTGCTCACCCAGCCACTGTGTCAGACCTGGTCCGGCATTAACTTTATTTAATGAGTTGCTTACATTTTCGTTTACTGAAAGTATGGCTACGATGACCCCGGCCAGCGCTCCGCCGGCTACAAGTCCTGTTGCAAAAAGATTTCCTTTACCAAGGTCTTCATCTTCGGCAGAGAGTTTTATTCCTTTCTTTTTATTTCTCCATTCAGCAATACCACGGATTGCTCCGCCTATGAAAATTGGGAAGGTAGTTGAAAGAGGTAAATAAATGCCGATGGCAAAAGATAAAGAGCCGATACCGCAAAGCTCAACTACGATTGCAATGAACACTCCGACCAAAACAAATTGCCAATCCAGGTTGAAAGAAAGAATTCCTTTAATGAGTGTTGCCATCAACGTTCCCTGGGGTGCAGGATATTTATCGGTGCCGATCGCATGCTGAATACCATCGGCAAGCATTTGTGAGGTAGGTGTATCCAGGATCTTTATGGTGTAACCGATGGCAATGGAAGAAACAATGACACCAATGAATAATGAAATCTGCTGAAACCTGGGTGTAGCGCCAACCAGAAAACCTGTTTTCAGATCCTGTGAAGTGGCGCCTGCATTAGCAGCAGCGATACAGATCATTCCGCCAACTACCAATGCCATTGGTTCATAAAAGTACCCGGTCCATTTTACGGCAATAAAAACAAGGCAGGTTCCCATCAGGGTGGCGATGGTCATGCCGCTGATCGGGTTGTTGGTAGAACCGATCAGTCCTACAATACGTGAAGAAACGGTAACAAAAAAAGCTCCGAAGATGATCACCAGTAATCCGAGTAACAGTTTGCTTCCGATGTTATGACCGGGGATAAGAGTGCCGGGAAGAAAAGCAATGATCAGGATCAGGATTAAGCTTCCGAATCCAACGATTTTAATTGAAAGATCTTTTTCGGTGCGGGGAACATCATTTTTAGAAGATCCTCCTGAAGAATTCTTCAATGAACTGATGCTTCCTTTAAAAGAAGAAATAATAGTCGGGATGGTTTTGATCAGAGTGATAAAGCCTCCGGCAGCGACAGCACCGGCACCTATCTGTCTTACGTATGCACGATAGATCGCAGCTGACCAGTCAGCAAAATTGTGTGTGGCAGGATCCCATCCGCCCGGTCCGCCGGGTTTTGTAATATCTGCGAGATAACCCAGCTTGACCAATTGTGCAGCGATCAGGTCAGGGCTGATCAATGAAGCAAGAAGGGGAATAAGAACGAACCAGCTTAATATACCACCGGCTACCAAAATTCCTGTGATCCTTGGGCCGATGATATAACCGACTCCCATGTATTCGGGAGTTATTTCACTGGCAAGTTTTGCTGAAGGAAAAATTTTGTTTGCCTGCTTTGTGGCAAACTCAGGTAAGTCTTTAATGACATGAAATATTTTTTGAAGGGCTGCATAACCGATAGCAAACAACACGCCCCATACAGCCATCTTGGCAAGGTCTCCTCCTTTTTCACCTGCTTTTAAAACAGAAGCGCAGGCTGTACCTTCCGGGTAAGGAAGAATACCATGTTCTTTAACGATCAATGAACGGCGCAATGGTATCATCATCAGGGTGCCGAGGATACCCCCGATGATGGCCAGGATAAGAATGGTAAAGTATTGAAAGTAATTGGCACTTTGTGCTTCACTCAGGAAAAGAAACCCCGGAAAGGTAAATACAACCCCGGCAGCTACGCTTTCACTGGCAGAACCCGTTGTCTGAATAATATTGTTTTCAAGAACAGTGGTTCTTAAAAATATTTTTCCCAGGAGAATCGACATTACAGCTATGGGAATGGAAGCGGATACGGTAAGTCCTGCTTTCAAAGCAAGGTAAACAGTGGCTGCACCGAAAATGATCCCGAAAATTGCGCCTGTCACTACAGACTTGACAGTGAACTCAGCCATCTTTGTTTCTGCAGGAACAAATGGTTTGAACCCGGTGGATTGATCCGCCATAGTGTTGATTTTGTAAAGGGAAGATAAATAAAAAAGCTGTCTGATTTACTAAACAGCTTTTCAAATAAAAAATTTCCGGGTTCTAAACTGAACCGGTTTTATCTTTTACTATCTGATTCAGCGATTTTACTTTTGAAAAAATTAATAATCCCCCCAGCAGGGCAGCAAAGGCAATGATGCCGAAGAAAATTCTTTTATCGGGAATTTTATCCCAGAAACTCGCCATCACTCCGGCAATTTTTCCTCCTAACGAGGTGGAAAGAAACCAGCCGCCCATCATCAATGCTCCTAAACGTGGAGGTGCCAGCTTAGATACAAATGACAACCCGATCGGGCTGAGGCAAATTTCACTGACAGTAAAAATTCCGTAAGTAAGCCAAAGCCACATAGCGGAGGTTTTATCCTGGTAAATGCTCGGTACAGACATAGTAGCGATCACCATTACCAAGGCGCTTAATCCGGATATGATCAATGCCCAGGCAAACTTGCTTGCAGTGGTCACTGTCTTTTTCTTTCGTGTCCGCCAGGCAAAAAATGCAAGAAGCAGCGGCGTTAATACTACAATAAAAAACGGATTGATGGATTGAAACAATTCGGTATTGGCTAATTTCTCTTCACCGCTTGCCGGCCATTTATCTTTGGGTACATTATTAAAATAGGGATCGGGCCCCATTGTTTTTAAAGCATTTCCCGCAGAGTCAGTTTCAACACGTAAATATTGATCTACTTTTTCAGTTTCTCTCGGTGTGGTAGTAACCGTTTGCAGCATATAGATTGCATCGGCAGGTTTTTCTAAAATTTTAGGGATTTCCCTGTTAGTATGTGTTTGAGCCCAAATAGTAAGGCCGGTTGAATTTTGATTGTAAATAGTCCAGAAAATAACGGAAACGGCAAACACAAAGAGTAAAGCGCCAATCCCTTTTTTATCTTCTGCATTTCCTTTGCGCCAGATATTCGCATAAAAGTATATTACAGGAATACAGGCGAAAATGAATGCATCAGCAGAATCGGTACCGAAAATATTCCCGGGAATAATCCAGCCGATGATTGCAAATATGATCATCGGAATAAAAACGGAGCCGAGTATTTTGGAAGTTTTCATGTCCTCCGGCTGCATCGGCTTTTTAATATCAAACGGTTTTATTTTTTTAAGATTTATAGCAAACCAGATAAGGCCAAATGTCAAACCGATACCGGCTGCGGAAAAGGCAGCGGTCCATCCGATCCTGTTTCTCAGAATAGCAGCAGCAAAATTGCAAAGTAATGCCCCGATATTAATGCCCATGTAAAAAATGTTATACGCATTATCTTTTAGAGGCTTCAGATCTTCCCTGTTGTAAACGATGCCAAGTATTGTGGAGATATTCGGCTTGAAAAATCCATTTCCAATAATGATACTTGCCATCGCTATATACATAGTGTATTTGCCCGGTAAAGTCAATGTGAGATATCCTGCAGCCATGAGAATACCTCCCAAAAAGATGGATCTGATGTATCCAAGATATCTGTCAGCAATTAGCCCGCCGATAAAAGGAGTGAGATAGACTAAAGCAATAAAACTTCCCACTATATCAGCACCTTCTGCATTAGACATCCCCCTGCCGCCGGTTGTATTATCTGTCAGGTACAATAAAAGAATTCCTACCATCAAATAATAGCCAAATCGCTCCCACATTTCTGTGATAAATAAAACATACAGTTGTTTGGGATGTTTGCCGGTTTTAGCAGTTTGATTCATACTGGTTGTTTTAAATAACGATCGTTAGTAAAGAAGTTGGTTGCCCAAAGTACAGAAATTTAACCACTCAAAAATAATTAGTGGTTTATTTAACCAACCTATATTAAGTTCGCATAAAATAAAATCCAAATCTAAAACAACTCATGCGAATTCTATTATTAGGCTCCGGAGGAAGAGAACATGCCCTTGCATGGAAGCTTAATCAAAGCGTTTGGACAAATCCTCTTTATATAGCTCCGGGAAACCCCGGCACTGCACTTTGCGGCAAAAATGTTTCACTTGATATCAGGGATTTTGAAGCTGTAGGCAATTTTTGTTACCTGGAGAGTATTGACATGATTGTGGTTGGGCCTGAAGAGCCATTGGTAAATGGATTGTACGATTATTTCAAATCTAAAGAAGAACTGAAAAAAATTTATTTTATCGGCCCCTCACAAAAAGGAGCACAGTTGGAAGGAAGTAAAGCATTTGCCAAAGCATTTATGCAGCGCCATAAAATACCGACTGCAAAATACGGTGAGTTTACAATGGATAATTATGATGAAGGTGTAAAATTCCTTCAGGATCATGACCTCCCCGTCGTTATTAAGGCGGATGGTTTAGCCGCCGGTAAGGGGGTGGTAATTTGTAAAAATCATGTGGAAGCTATTGCGGAATTTGAATTATTGTTACATCATGGCAAATTTGGAGAAGCCAGCAAAAAAGTGGTGGTAGAAGAATTTTTAGATGGTATTGAATTCAGCGTTTTTGTATTGACCGATGGAAAAAATTATGTGATTCTTCCCGAAGCAAAAGATTATAAGAGGGTAGGTGTTGGCGATGAAGGAATGAATACAGGGGGGATGGGTGCAGTAAGCCCACTGCCATTCGTTACTCGGGAATTGATGCAGAGAGTTGAGAAACGGATCATCAGGCCGACGATTAATGGCCTGAAAAAAGAAAATATTGAATATACCGGGTTCATCTATTTTGGCCTGATCAATGTGAAGGGAGAGCCGTATGTGATCGAATATAATTGCAGAATGGGAGACCCGGAAGCTGAAGTAGTGTTGCCCCGGATGGAAAATGATATTGTAGGATTGTTTGTTGCCGCCACACAAAAAGAATTGGATAAAGTCAGGATCCGGATAGATAAGAGGACCGCCGCTACAGTTGTAGCCGTGAGCGGCGGCTATCCCGCAGGCTATGAAACAGGATACGAGATAACGGGGATTGATCAGAATTTCGGGAAACAAACGTTGATATTTCAGGCAGGCACCCGGGAAAAAGACGGAAAAATATTGACTAACGGAGGGCGTGTTCTTTGTGTCACTTCTTACGGAGAAAATATCAAAGAAGCAGTTGCATCTTCCTTAGAAGTTCTGGAGCATATAGATTTTACGGGAATTTATTACCGTAATGATATCGGGTACGAGTTTGTCCCAAAACCCTCTGCTTCCTGATAAACAGATATTATCCGCTGTCCGATTTTTTCAAATGATAAAAAAATCAGGAATAATGAATTTTGCTAATCCCTTTTTTTTAGGATAGATAGTAAATAATATTTCAGAAAGTGTAGCGGACTCCTAATCCTCCCCAGTTTCCGTAAAAGCCCCGGCCCTCGCCGAATTCAAATGATGGTTGCCAGTCAAGCGAAATATTTATAGGAGCCGAGTTGAATTTATAGTCAAGGCCAAGCACTCCATCCACACCGACGAAAGAGCCGTTCCCGTTTTTCACATTGTAGAATCCTACATGGGCGCCGGGGCCTATGTACCACTTCAGGCCGGATGCACCTGAAATGGGGCCGTGGATTTCATATAAGCCGGTAACCCGGAATCCCTGGTTCCAGAAATAACCAAACAGTTCACCTGCATCTTTATCAGTAAAAAAGTGTTTGAAAGAAATACCTCCCCCATTCCAGATCTTTACACCCAGTGCATTCTGGTAATCAGGGCTGTTGATACTTTTACTTTGAGCCTGTACCAATGAAATGGTGAGTGCAAATAACAATGAGAAAATTACCTTTTTCATAAATGATATTTTTTATAGCTTAAGTTTTGAGAAATCTCATTTGCAATTATTGTTCCAGACTGCAAATCTCCGTCAAAAGAAAAAAATCAAATGTTAACGTTACTTTACTGCCCATAAAAAATAGATAAGAACACAAAATGAAATAATTGCAGTAATGCCGAATGTATAAAAACTTCCGAACCATAACCACAATCCTCCTGCTATAACACTGGCCAAAAAAGAACACACGCTTTCCCCGGAGGTATAAAATCCGATGGCAGTGGCAATATTGTTTTCATCTGCAGTATTTGTGATCCAGGCTTTACTTACACCCTCTGTTGCGGCAGCATAAATACCATAAATGAAGAATAAAATAAAGATTACCGGTACAGAAGGTTGAACAGCGAAACATCCGTAAACAATCGCAAATAATAAAAATCCCGATGAAAGGACTTTTTTAAAACTTAATTTGTCTGCAAGAACGCCAAGCGGGTATGAGGTAAGTGCAAAAACAAGGTTATAAAATACGTAAGCTGCAATGGTGATGTTGTCACTGCCGGTTACTTCTTTCGTTTTTAATAAAAGAAAAAAATCAGAACTGTTGAAGAGCGCAAACAAGAGCAGGCCCGTTACCAGTTTTTTGTACCTGGTTGATGCTGTCTTCCAGTAGCGGAAAAAAGAAAAAAAATTTCCTGGCCGCTGCCGGGAAATGCTCTTTTTTTCTTTCAGTACAAACAGGAGTAATACTGAGATTAATCCCGGCAGGAAAGCAAAATAAAAAACTGCTTTGTAATGTAAAGGGTAAAAGTACAGGAATATGAGGGTGAATGCAGGACCGATGGCAGCGCCGAGAGTATCCATACCACGATGGAACCCGAAAATCCTTCCTTTTGTTTCTTTGGTTGCCTGAGCAGAAAGCAAAGCATCTCTTGGTGCAGTACGTATCCCTTTTCCCAACCTGTCCAGCGACCTGGAAAAAAATATCCAAAGAGGGTAAACGAATAATGCCATCATCGGTTTGGAAACAGCGCTGAGAAAATATCCGGTGCGTACAAGAGGGAGTCGAATTCCTTTGCGGTCGCTCAGTTCGCCGAAGTATCCTTTACTGATGCCTGCTGTGAAATTTGCCAATCCTTCCAGCAAACCTATCCAGAGTACAGTAAATCCGATTTCTTCCAGATAGAGAGGAATAACAGGATATAACATTTCACTTGCAATATCTGCAAACAGGCTTACCAGAGAAAGTATCAGGACAGTACGGTTGATGATCCGCATACATTGAAGGTAATAGAAAATTGTAAAAAAAATTTTGAAAAAGAAATTGAAAAATCAGCCTAAATCGGAAGTTTCGCTTTGTGAATTCAAATTATTTGCACGTACTTTGCAACCACTAAATCCAATCCGAAAAATGGGACTTTTTAGCTGGTTTACTCAAGAGATAGCCATAGACCTGGGCACTGCTAATACGCTGATCATACACAACGATGAAGTGGTGGTAAATGAGCCGAGTATCGTGGCGCTGGACCGTAATAATCCTAAAACTGTTTTGGCTGTAGGAAAAAAGGCATTGATGATGCATGAAAAAACTCATGAAAGCATCCGTACTGTCCGTCCTTTGAAAGATGGTGTAATCGCTGACTTCAATGCTGCTGAGCTGATGATCAGGGAACTTATCAAACTGGTATATCCGAAGAAGCCGTTATTTCCACCAAGCTGGCGAATGATGATCTGTATTCCTTCTTCCATCACGGAAGTGGAAAAAAGAGCTGTACGTGACAGCGCTGAGCAGGCCGGAGCTAAAGAAGTGTATCTTATTCATGAGCCCATGGCCGCTGCGCTGGGGATTGGTATTGATGTGGAAGAGCCGGTGGGTAATATGATTATTGATATTGGCGGCGGTACTACCGGGATCACCGTGATTGCACTGGCAGGAATTGTCTGTGATCAATCCATCCGCATTGCAGGTGATGAGTTTACAGCAGATATTATGGAAGCGCTGCGCAGGTATCACAGTTTGCTGATCGGGGAGAGAACCGCAGAGCAGATCAAGATTCAGGTAGGCGCTGCAATGAAAGATATAGACAATCCGCCGGATGATTACCCGGTAAACGGCCGTGACCTGGTAACCGGAATTCCCAAACAAATAATGATAAGCTTCCAGGAAATTGCAGAAGCACTGGATAAAAGTATTTTCAAAATTGAAGAAGCAATTCTCAGGGCACTGGAGCAGACACCGCCCGAACTGGCAGCAGATATTTACCGCAGAGGTTTATATCTCACCGGTGGCGGCGCATTGTTAAGAGGCCTGGATAAGAGGCTGAGTCAAAAAATAAAATTGCCGGTACACGTTGCTGATGAACCGCTGAAGAGTGTAGTTCGGGGCACGGGTTTTGCACTGAAAAACTATAACAGGTATCCTTTCGTGATGCGATAAATAAGAACAGTAAGTTCCAAACCAAGCAGCAAAGTTCTTGTAACTTGTATTCTGAATTTTGTGCCGTAATCAATGCGTAACGTTTTTCTTTTTCTCAGGCGGTATTCTGTTTTTTTTGCATTCCTTGTATTGCAGATTATCTCTTTGTCGTTTCTTTTCAGTTATAACAGGTTTCACAGGGCAAAGTTTTTAGGAATTGCCAATGAGGTTACCGGCCGCATCAATACACAATATAATAGAATAGAGGATTATTTCAATCTGAAACAGGAGAACAGGAGACTGCATCATCTGAATGACTCCCTGCTGAATCTCCTTCAAATTAATTTTTTAAAACCAGATTCAGCCGTTCGTATAGTAAAGGATACGATTCCTTTTGATACTTTAGGCCATTACCGCCGTTACCTGTACCGGGATGCCACGGTAGTTTATAATACAGTAAGCAGTCAAAAAAATTATTTCCAGCTGAACCGCGGTTCAAAACTCGGCATCAGGGATAATATGGCCGTGATAAGTTCTGATGGCTACCCCGTAGGTATTGTGGTCAATGTAAGCAACAATTTCAGCGAGGTGATGAGCCTGTTGCATGTTCAGAACACGGTAAATGCCTCACTGAAGAAAGGAGGAGAATTCGGCACGTTGCAGTGGGATGGTAAAGATCCGAGGTATCTTTCTTTAAAAAATATTCCCAAAAGTGCTGATGTAAAGAAAGGGGACACCATACTGACCAGCACCTATTCGTATAATTTTCCGCCCGGATTTATTATTGGAACAGTTGCTGATATTTCAATGGATAATGTAACCGGCTTTTTTACTTTGAAAGTAAAAACAGCAGCTGATTTTTTTAACCTGCAACAGGTTCATGTAATTGAAAATCTTCAATATGATGAACAGGTGCAGCTCTTTAATGATACACGCAAAAAAATTGAGCAACCTAAATCTGTTTCTAAGTGAGCGGCATGATAAGAAATATGATCCGTTTTGCCCTGTTTCTTTTAATACAGGTTTATATACTGAATAAAATACCCCAGTTGCACCGGTTCATTACGCCCTATCTGTATTTTCTTTTTATTTTATGGCTCCCGTTTAGTATGTCAAGGATCGGCCTTTTGCTTGCAGGGTTTGTATTAGGCATCACCCTGGATTATTTTACCATGTCGCCCGGCCTTCATGCATCAGCCTGTGTACTGATTGCCTATTTCCGTCCCTTTATGATCCATGTTCTTATGCCTAAAGATATCAGTGAATTCAATTACCGGGAACCTTCTGTTAAAGCGATGGGGTGGACACCCTACGCTGTTTACATATCTGTGTTAACCATTTTGCATAATGGCTGTATTGTCTTCCTGGAATGGTTAAGCTTTGGCAGTTTTATTGATTTTATTATTAAAGTGATTGGCACCACCGCTATCAGCCTCCTGCTGATTTTTACCGTTGAATTTTTATTTCCCCGGCAATTGAAGTACCGTACCAATGTCCAGTAATTTTCTTCAAAGAATTCATAAAAGATTCTGTATTTTAAAATAGATTTGGAAACCGCAGGTCTCACTGCGAAATTTGCTGTTGCTATTTACCAACCTTAATCTTATATTGTTTTATTTCTATGCCTGTGTTTAACCAGTCGAGAAGCCGTATCATACGCCTGATATTCCTGGTGACATTTATAGTCATCATTGCCCAGTTATTTCACCTGCAGATCATCTCAAAAAAATACAGAAAGCTGGCAGACGAGAATGCCATTCAGCGGACAGTAGTATATCCGTTGAGAGGAATTATTTTTGACCGGAACCGGAAAGCTATCCTGAACAATACCCTGACCTATGATCTGATGGTGATACCTTCACAGATCAGGGGGCTGGATACGGCCTTTCTGTGCGGCCTGATGGAAATTGACACTGCAGAATTCAGAAGAAGAATTGTCAATGGGATCATCCGGAATAAAGCCTTCAGGCCTTCAGTTTTCGAAGCATCACTTTCTGCACAGAAGTATGCCCGTATGCAGGAAAACATGTGGCGGTTCGGAAGTGGATTCTATATACAGGAAAGGCCGATCAGGGAGTATTCTTATGGCGCTGCTGCAAATATTCTTGGATACCTGGCTGAAGTGGACAGTAATTTTCTGAGAAAACATTCTGATGGAGGATACCAGTCCGGTGATTATGCCGGCATGACGGGCCTGGAGAGCAGCTATGAAAAAGTATTGATGGGAGAAAGAGGAGTAAAATTTTTGATTAAAGATAATTTCAACCGTATCCAGGGCCCTTATGAGAAGGGTGCTTTTGACACTGCTGCGGTTGCCGGCAGCAATTTACACCTGAGCCTCGATATAGAATTGCAAAAAGAAGGTGAGAAACTGATGCAAAATAAAGTAGGCGCCATTGTTGCTATTGATCCAAAGACCGGCGGTATCCTTGCCATGGTGAGCAGCCCGACTTACAATCCGAATTTATTAACCGGAGCAGAGAGAAGAAAACATTTCTCACAATTGTATGTTGATCCGAGGTTGCCCCTGATGAACAGGGCAGTTTTAAATTCATATCCCCCGGGGTCAACTTTCAAAACATTGCAGGCGATCCTGGCATTGCATGAAGGTGTTATCACTACCAAAACTACTTTCTCCTGTTCCGGTGCTTTTTATGGATGCGGTAAGCCGATGAAATGCCTGGACCCCGGTGTGTTTAATCTTACTTCCGGTATCACCAAATCATGTAATACTTATTTTGCAAATGTTATGCAGAGGGTCATCAATAACCCTGTTTTTCCGAATGTGGACAGCAGCCTGAGCAACTGGGACAAGTATATGTATGGATTCGGACTTGGGCATAGATTGGGTGTTGATATTCCTTCAGAAGGAACCGGAATAATTCCAACACCGGCAACTTATAACCGGATATACGGAAAAGGACATTGGAATTTCTGCACTTTTCGTTCAGTTAGTATTGGCCAGGGAGAAGTATTGGTGACGCCGGTGCAAATGGCTAATGAAATGGCATATCTCGCTAATAAAGGCTGGTATAAAATACCTCATTTTGTGGATTCCATTGATGGAGGGGATAAGTTTGGATTGTTGAATAAATACAAGCAGAGCATTGAGCCTATGGATATTCCTGACAGTATATTTGAAGCAGTGCATAACGGTATGCAGGGTGTAATAGATGCGGGAACCGGAATGGGAGCACGGGTACCCGGTATTGTTATTTGCGGGAAAACCGGCACGGCAGAAAATTCTTTACACGGTGTAAAGCAAAAAGACCATTCCTTCTTTGCTGCATTTGCTCCCCGTGAAAATCCCAGAATCGCCATTATGGTCATGTGTGAAAATGCGGGCTTTGGAGGTACATGGGCAGCTCCCATTGCGGGACTTATGATAGAAAAATACATGAATGATACCATTGCAGCAAACCGTAAACCCCTTGAAGAAAGGATGATGAATGCCAACCTGATCCCCCCATACATGCAACGGGAGATTAAAACAAGGGATTCGCTGCAGAAAATTAGGAAGGATTCTTTAGAGATGATAAGAAACTTAATAAAAGATACTTTAAAAATTGAGGTAATACCCGAAGATGTCATGCAGGCAGATACCATTATTAAAAAACAGGAAGAACGTAATAATGAAAATCCGGTAAAAAAGATTTCTGAAAAACCTGATGCAATTTTACCGGGTGATAAAAGAATAAATACCGAAAAGAAAAAGAACTAGGAACCGGAATTTACATGACACAACGAAACCCCGAAATATCAAAAGGGATTGACTGGAGCCTTGTATGGTTATACCTGGCGCTTGTGATTATCGGCATCATGGCAATATTTGCTGCGACCTATAAGGAAAGTGATCCCCTTGTACAAAGCTTTTTACAATTTAAAACTGACTACAGCAAGCAGTTTTATTATTTTCTTATTGCAACGGTTCTTGCTTTTTTCGTTTTGCTAACAGATAGCAAATTTTTCACGGCTACTGCCAATCTCTGGTATGTGGCCGGCATATTTGTATTATTACTTGTCTTCCCATTTCACTCCAGGATAAAAGGAACGGAATCCATTATTCGGCTGGGCGGATTTCAGTTTCAGCCGGCAGAATTCTGTAAGATATGTGTGGCGCTGGCTTTGGCAAAATTCATTTCCCGGCCTGAAACAGATTTTTCAACGATCCGTTCCCAACTGATTGCTGCGGCTATTGCTTTATTTCCTGCATTGCTTTCCATACTGCAGAGAGAAACAGGATTGGCGCTGGTGTATTTCTCATTTTTCCTGGTAATGTTTCGTGAAGGATTGCCTCCAGTTGTTCTCATTGTGGGCTTTGCGATTGCAGCATTGGTGGTGGCCACCATAGTTATAGAACCCAATATTCTGGCTATTTCACTTACAGTAATTGCATTACTGACTATTTACTTTCTCAGGCGTACGCTGAAAAGAAACAGGGGTATTCTTTTGACGATCATTCTTCTTTGGTTTGTATGTGTAGGTATTCAGCGGTTTGCTGTTCCGTTTGTTTTCAAGCATGTATTGCAGAAATACCAGGTGGAAAGAATTTACAGTCTTTTCGGAAAAGATAATCCTTATCATGATGCAGGAGAAACCGTAAGTGCGGATACAAAACAAAAAGCAAACCAGAGCAATTATAATGTCAAACAGTCAAAAATAGCAATCGGCAGCGGACAGCTGTGGGGGAAAGGACTGTTGAAGGGCACACAGACACGTTATGATTTTGTGCCGGAACAAAGGACTGATTTTATTTTCTGTACCATTGGAGAAGGATTTGGTTTTGCAGGAAGTGCTGTTCTGCTCGGTATTTACCTGATCTTGCTTTTCAGGATTGTAACCATTGCAGAACGACAGCGAAGTGTATTCAGCCGCTGTTATGCATACGGAGTAGCGGGAGTATTCTTTTTCCATATAGCTATCAATCTTGCAATGACAGTCGGTCTTGCACCGGTGATTGGTATCCCCCTGCCCTTTATCAGCTATGGAGGAACTTCATTACTCACGTTCACCGTGATGTTATTCATACTGATCCGTTTGGATGCAGACAGGCACATGGTATTGAGATAAGGGATTTGAATGACTTATTTTTGCCTGCTTATCAAAGAAACCGCATGAAAGTCATTCCGCTTATTGAAGGTACATTTACAGTTGATCAGTCAAAACATTTCGTCCCGTTTGATTTGAACGAAGATGAATTGCAGAAAAGACCAACGGGGAGTATCCTGGTTGAAGTCCAGCCGTTTGCTGTCATCACTTCCAACGATATTTTACTGCTGGATACAGGATTGGGTTTTTCAGCAGAAAATGGAAAGATGAAACTCCATCAGAATCTGCTGAATGCAGGTATCGGGCCTTCCGAAGTGACTAAGGTATTGATTTCACATCTTCATAAAGATCATGCAGGCGGGATTAACAGTAAAAGAGATCCGGGTTTCCTGAGCCTGTCCCATGCAACATATTATCTGCAAAAAAGAGAGTTGGATTATGCTTTTAAAAAAGGATCCCCTTCTTACCTCACCGATGAACTGAACGTTCTAATAAATAATGCTATGGTCACTTTTCTTAATGATGATTCAGGAATGATAGGGGATTATATTCATTATGAAGTTACAGGAGCTCACTCACCGTTTCATCAGGTATTTTATATTCATGACGGGGGACAGGTAGTTTTTTTTGGGGCTGATGACGCTTCGCAGTTGCAACAAATGAAACACCGGTTTATAGCAAAATATGACTTTGATGGCAGGAAAGCGATGGAGTTAAGGAGGAACTGGAAACAAGCAGGAGAAAAAGAAAAATGGTCTTTTTTATTTTACCATGATGTGAAAAATCCTGTCTGGAAATTTTGATGTAAGATTTAAAAAAGTAATCCAATAAAAAAGGCCTTCCCGAAGAGTCGGGACGGCCGTTGCTAACCTATGAAAAACACCAGTTTCAAAGATAATAAAATTTTTTTATTGTTGCATAGTGCGAAATCTACGATTTGGTTTCCCTTCTAATCTTTCGCCTTCACGCATTTTGCGGACACCCTGGATAAAGCGTTGCTGTTCATCAAACACCTGGTTGCTGCGCTTTTCACCTATAATATCTTTGAACTCATCCCTGTAACGAAGCCGGAGATCAACGATCCTTTGCTGCAAGAGCAGGCGATCGGGGTTTCCTTTAAATTCTTTCAGGGTGGATCTCCATTCATGAAAATAGCGGAGAAATACAGGAGTGAATTTTTTTGCTTCAGCATTGGAAAGGTCCAGCCGCCGCTGTATGAATTCAGACATTTTATCACGAATCCTGTCATTATTTTCAATGGAATCCTGTGCCTTCAATACAGAGCCTGTCAGCATTAAAAAAGATGATATGAGTAAAATGTTTTTCAACCTGGCTTTTTTAATTCAATATAGAATTTTCGTCTTTCAAAGGAGCTGTTTCGTTGATGAATTCCTGGATCTGGCTTTCAGGAATATCTTTCAATAACTCTTTCAGGTCATCATTCCTTTCTTCTTTTCCCGCTATTGTTTCCGGGGCTGGCAACTCCTCATTGGCAAGACTGATGAAAGTATCCAGCCTGTTAGTACTTATCTTTTTTATATTTTTTGCTATCCATCCGTCCGGGTTTTTACCGGGGTCTATACCGGGCCTGTATTCAAATAGTAAACCTGCTATTGCGATAAAACTGATCACTGAAGCAGCTGCAGCATACCGGAACCATTTGCGATGAGCTATCGGGATCACTTTTGGCTCTGTAATTTTATTATTGACCCCTGAAGGATTTTTTGAACTGATGTTTTCAAAATAATTATCCGGTACTTCAAAAGGCATTTGCTTGCTTAATCCGCTTAACAGGGGTGACAGGGTTGCCAGCTCTTCTTCAGGATCATACTGATATTTACTTATCCGGATGGCATTCAATATATTTTCTTCAAACTCTTCAAAATATTTTGATGGGAGGGAATAGGGAATTTGTTTGGAAATACCGAAAAGAAAGGGAGACAATAAACTCAGTTCTTCATTTGCGTTTTTTGCTTCGTTAGCTTTAATGCGATTTATAACTTCATTAGCCAGGCCATCGAAATAACCCTCCGGAACTTTGTAAACATTTTGAAGTTCTTCAGATGCAAGGCTGCTTCCCCAATCTGCTAATTCTTTTAATATATTGCCATCCTGTATCATTGATGTGTTTATTCTGACGCCGTTTTGTCCAAAAAGTTTAATGATTTTTTATGTATTCTTCTATTTTTTTGACAGCGTGATGATAGCTGGCTTTTAGCGCTCCTTCACTGGTATCCAGTACATGGCTCATTTCTTCATAGGGCATTTCATCATAATATCTCAAGTTAAATACAATTCTTTGTTTTTCAGGTAATTGCTGGATGGCTAACTGCAGTTTCCATTCTAATCGTTTCGGATCAAAATATTTATCTGCCTTAATCTTGTTGCTCAACCCGCTTTCTACTTCACTAAGGCTGACTGCAGACCGCTTTTTCTGCTGTTCCAGGAAGGTCAGGCTTTCATTGGTAGCGATGCGGTAAAGCCAGGTGTACAATCTGCTATCTTCCCTGAAATTTTCAAGGGCGTTCCATACTCTTATGAAAACATTCTGGAGTACATCATTTGTATCTTCATGATCAATGACCATTCTCCGTACATGCCAGTATAGTTTTTCCTGGTATTTTTTTAGGATTGCCGTAAATGCATTTTCTTTTGTTGCCGGATCACGGAACCGGGCAAGTAATTCACTATCGCTGAGATCTGCCGAAGCTGACATCGGTCTTAAATTCGGATTAGAAGATTTGAAAAATTGTAGTTTCCAATTCAATGGCAGATTAAAAATAAAGAAGAACTGTCAATTATAAGATCTGCAATTCAGAATTGTCATAAAAAGGATATTAGCCATTCTTTTTCCTGTTAAGCACTTTCTCCGTTGCTGAAACAATATCTGGAATATCCAGGCCATATTTTTTCAGCAATTCCATTGGAGTTCCGCTTTCGCCAAAAGTATCCCTGGTACCTACATATTCAATTGGCACCGGGAAATTTTTTGCTGCACAATGTGCAATTGAATCTCCCAGTCCGCCTATGAAGTTATGTTCTTCTACAGTAACAGCACATTTTGTTTTTTTCAAAGAAGCTAATACTGCTGCTTCATCAAGTGGTTTGACGGTGTGTATATTTATGACTTCAACGCTGATCCCTTTTGCCTGCAACTGAACTCCTGCCTGGATGGCATTCCAAACCATGTGTCCGCAGGCAAAAATGCTTACGTCGTTTCCTTCTGAAAAGAATTGAGCTTTACCGATCTTGAAATCTTCTTCACGGGTGAAAATGGGCCATGACGGACGGCCGAATCTCAGGTAAACGGGCCCCTGGTAATCCGCTATTGCTTTTGTGGCAGCTTTGGTTTGTGTATAATCACAAGGAACGATGACTGTCATTCCGGGAAGCATTTTCATCATTCCAATATCTTCCAGCATCTGGTGGGTGGCGCCATCTTCGCCGAGAGTAAGTCCTGCGTGAGAAGCACAGATCTTTACGTTTTTACCGCTGTATGCTACACTTTGGCGGATCTGGTCATAAACACGGCCTGTAGAAAAATTAGCAAAAGTGGTAGTGTAAGGAATTTTTCCGCCGATAGTCAGGCCGGCGCCTACACCGATCATGTTTGCTTCAGATATTCCACATTGAAAAAAGCGTTCGGGAAATTCTTTGATGAACGGATGCAGCTTTAACGACCCTGCAAGGTCGGCAGTAAGAGCTACAATATTTGGGTTTTTCCGGGCTGCTTCCAGGATGCCATCGCCAAATCCGCTTCTGGTATCTTTGCTTCCTGTGGATTTAATTTCTTTGAGCATACATTTATTTATTGTTGCAAAATTAGGTAATGACAACTTTTTTACTGTTATAATCTTTTTCTGATAAAAGATATTGCCTTTATCATAATTCATTTATGCAATAAAAAATATGGTCAGTAAATGGGGAACATGATGAAAATCCCCGGCCATATTTTACCGGTAATAGAATAAAAGCCCTAAGTCAGACCAGGCTTCTGTTCGCTGAGTTGTTGTTCATCATTTTTTAGTTTTTGCTCCCATTTCCAGGCAGTAGTCATCATTTCTTCCAATGAATATTGCGGATCCCAGCCTAAAACCTTTTTTGCATGGTCATTGTTTGCATAGATCGCAATGACATCGCCCGGCCGTCTCGGTCCTATTGAGTAATTCAGTTTTGTGCCGCTGACCTTTTCAAAAGTCTTTATTGCTTCCAGTACGGTGACACCGTTGCCGGTACCCAGGTTGAATATTTCGCAAAAACTATTATTCTTTCCTTTTTCCAGGTATTGCAGGGCAAGTGTATGTGCATGAGCAATATCACACACATGAATGTAATCACGGACACAGGAACCGTCACGGGTAGGATAATCGTCTCCATATACACTCATTTTTGAAATTTTCCCGATAGCAGTTTGTGTGATTACCGGAACGAGATTTTCAGGTTTTCCCAGGGGTGTTTCACCGATCAGGCAGGATTGATGTGCGCCTGCCGGGTTAAAGTATCTTAACAGGATGCACTGTGTGCCGGAACTCTTTGAAAATTCATTGAGGATCTGTTCTCCCATTTGTTTGGTATATCCATAGGGCGATTCGGCAGCTTTGACCGGAGTAGATTCGGTTACGGGTATATGATCGGGATTACCATATACGGTACAGGAAGAAGAGAAAACAAAATGAGGTGTTTTAAATTCTTTCACACATTTCAACAGGTTGATCAGTGATACAAGATTATTTTCAAAGTACAGCAGGGGATTATTAACTGATTCGCCTACAGATTTGTAAGCAGCAAAATGGATGATACCGGTTATGTCGCTGTTTTCATGAAAAATAGCAAAGAGATCATCAAAGTTGCAGAGATCAACTTTGTAATTTTTTATTTTCTTACCGGTGATCTTTTCTACGCCGGTTAAAGTGCGTGAATCAGAGCGGGAATTATTATCTACTGAGATCACATCAAACCCGTTATCGGCCAGGTCAACAAGTGTGTGGGAGCCGATGTAGCCGCAGCCACCTGTAACTAAGATTTTTGCCATAACAAAATGAAATTACAAAAATCAGGATTTTTTTAATAGGTAGCGGCAGGGATCACCCAAATAGATTGACTATAAAATAAACTCCAGCAGCCAGTAAACCGCTTATCGGTATAGTTAAAATCCATGCCCACACCAGGTTTAAGGTTACTCCCCAGTGAACGGCAGATAATCTTTTTGTTGCTCCTGCCCCCATAATGGATCCGGTAATAGTATGTGTTGTACTTACAGGTATCCTCAATGCTTCTGTTACAAAGAGTGTGATGGCCCCGGCAGAATCTGCTGCCACCCCTTCAAAAGGCCTGATCTTGGTGATTTTTGTTCCCATAGTTTTTACAATCTTCCAACCGCCACTCATCGTTCCCAGTGCAATTGCCGTGTAGCATGCCAACGGGACCCAGGTGGGCATTTGTTCAAAATGGCTGATCGTGCCGTTTGAAATAAGCGCAATGGTTATCAGTCCCATTACTTTTTGTGCATCATTACCGCCGTGGCCAATACTGAAAGCGGCAGATGCTACCAACTGCAGTCTTCGAAACCACGCATTTGCTCTCCTGACATTAAGGGAATGAAGGTAAAAAGAAAATATGGCCATGATCAAAAGAATGCCTGACAGCAAAATCCATTTAAAATTTTTTGGATCAAAAATTACTTTGAGAATATAGTTGTGATAATGTGAAGTAAGTTTCGTTTTATCAAAAACAAGAGTGTTATAAAGAAATATAAGAACACCGGTAATGACTAACAATGAAAATAACCTGGGGGCAATACCTTTCCGGAAAGAATTCATAAACCATATTGCAATGATGAAGGCAACCAGCATACCCGTAATGGGTGCAACAATAATAAAGCTGGCTGTTTTGATAATGTTAGGATCTGAAGCCATGTTTATTGCCTTGAATCCTCCTGTATGGGCTATGGCAGCTCCGGCAAATCCCCCGATCAGAGTATGGGAAGAAGAGGAAGGTATTCCCAGCCACCAGGTCAATAAATTCCAGCAGATAGCAGCGATCAGTCCGGAAAAAATAATTTTTAACCCTTCGTGTCCGGTCATGATTTCAGGCTTTACCGTATTCTTTGCAATCGTGCTGGCTACCCCGTGATCTTTAAAGATTAAAAAGGCAGCAAAGTTGAACAGGGCAGCCCAGAGTACTGCCTGGAATGGAGTTAAAACTTTAGTAGAAACGATATTGGTAATGGCGTTGGCGGCATCATGAAATCCATTAATGTAATCGAAGATCAGGGCCAAAATGATGATGGTAACCAGGAAAGCAGTCATAAAGTAAATTAATAAGATAACCGGTCAGGCATACTTGATAATTATTGATTCGATAACATTACTGGCATCTTCACATTTATCCGTCACTATTTCCATTACCTGGTAGATCTCTCTTTTTTTGATCACTTCCTTTGCGTCCGGTTCTGTATCAAACAACCGTTCAATACTCATGTCAAAAATATCGTCAGCCTGGTTTTCGGAACTGTTTATTTTCACAAGCGCTTCGGTGATTTGCCGCATGTCTTTCATATTGCGAAGAAGTTTTACTGCAATGCAAACCTGGTGAGCGCTTTGTTCAATGAGCTCAGCCATTTTTTGCATTCCGGTATCGTTCGGATTTACCCTGTAAAAGTTGATTTTTTTTGCAGCAGCATAAATATAATCGGCAATATCATCCAGCGAAGAAGCCAGGTAGTGAATGTCTTCCCGGTCAAAAGGTGTGATGAAGTTGCGGCCCAGCTCCGTGAAAATGCTATGGGTCAGTTCGTCATTGGTGTGTTCCAGGTCTTCAATCTGGCTGATGATCATAGCTCTTTTGTCAAAGTCAGGTTCAGCCACTACATTTTTTAATAGTGTGCCCATTTTGGCGACATTGTCTGCAACCTTTTCAAATAACTCATAGAATACTTTGTTTTTTGGAACGAAAATGCTGAGCAGAGAGTTAAGAGACATATTATACTGATTTAGATCCGGGATTGACCCGTTCGGTATGCGAAATTAATCGCTTCATTCTCTTTGTCAGAACCGGATTTCTGAATTAATAATTTCTTAATACAGCTATGAGATGATATAGGGCAGGTAAAAAATGTAAAGACAGTTTCGCTCTTCATTTTCAAGGCTGTAGGAATGGTACTCAAAGCCGGCAGTTTATTTTAGTTCTGAAAATTCAAATCGGAACCGGATCAGCTGTTAAGGTTTCGGCTTATATTTAAGTTATGAAAAAATTATATCTGCGTTATTTGATGCTTTCATACCTGCTGGTATTTTGTCCGGGATCAATTGTTTTTTCACAACAGCAAAAAACAGAATCCCGGATAGACAGCGTAATGAAGCAGTTTGATATGGTCGGGCTTTCAGTTGCTGTCGTAAAGCATGGACAGATCATTTATGCTCATTCTTTCGGATTAAAGAACAGGGAAACAAATACTCCTTTGAGCAATTCGGATATTTTCAGGATCGCTTCAATTTCCAAATCATTTTCTTCTACTTCCATCATGCAGCTGGCAAGCGAGGGAAAACTGTCCTTGAGAGATGATGTGAGCGATCTTATTGGATTTAAAGTGCGAAATCCTAAGTATCCTGATAAAGCGATAACCTTGAAAATGCTTCTGTCCCACACTTCCAGCCTGAATGATGACCAGGGATATTTCACGCTGGATGTGATCAACCCGGACAAAAATCCTGACTGGGCAAAATGCTACAGTGATTATGCACCGGGAGAAAAATACAGCTACTGCAATCTGAATTTTAATATGGTGGGCACCATTATAGAGAGAACTTCCGGTCAGCGGTTTGATAAATATGTGAAACAACATGTGCTGGATCCGCTTGAATTGTACGGGGGATATGAGGTTGGTGCTTTGGACTCCACAAAATTTGTTACCCTTTATGAATATGATCCTCAAACAAAGACTTACACCGCAGATCCTGCGGCATATAATCCGAGAAAGACCGAAATTGAAAATTATGTACAGGGATACAGTACGCCTATATTTTCTCCTACCGGCGGAATGAAAATATCTGCTACCGGCCTGGCAAAGTACATGACCATGCACATGTATTTTGGTAAATACGGGAAAGTAAGAATCATTAAAAAGAAGTGGTCTCACCTGATGCAAACCCCGGTGCTGAGTGGCTACGGCCTGGCGTTACTTACTTCTGGTGACCTGATTCCCGGAAAAACAATGGTGGGCCATACCGGTTCGGCTTATGGATTATACAGTCTTATGTTTTTTCAGCCAAAAGAAAAATTCGGAATCGTAGCCATCACCAATGGTTGCAATAAAGACTCAGATGTTGAATTCAACCCTGCATTAAAAGCAGTTGCTAATGTTTTATATGAGGAATTGATAAAATAATGGGAGAATGAAATATTGTCAAATTAGATAACGTACCCCGGCCCGGAGATCCGGGGTACATCATTTTTCTTTTTATTGTTTCAGAACATCTCCTGCAAATTTCCATTGAGTGGAAAAATCAGGACTCAGTTTTTGGTCTGTTACAAGGGCACGAAACATTTCTATAGGTATTGTATTATTTTGAAGGAATGTATCATTGAATTGCCGGTCAGTCATTTTTCCTTTGCCTACCACTTCATGGTGCAATTGATACATCTGCAAAGCCCCCATCATGTATGCCAGTTGATAAAGCGGTCCATATCCGCCGGTAAAAGACCTGCGCACTTCTGATTCAGCGCTGAATCTTTCCAGCCCGACTTTCTCCACCAGGTAATCAATGCACTGCTGGGGAGTCCAGTTTTTAAGGTGATAGTTCAGGGAAAAGACAATACGGGCACAACGGGTCATTCTCCAAAACAAGGCACCGATCTTTTCTTCAGGTGTTCTGTTGTAGCCTTTATCCCATAAGATCATTTCCCAATAAAATGCCCATCCTTCCGCACTGAAGGGAGTATTGAATTGCCTGCGGTAAGAGCGGTATCTTTTATTCATGAAGAATTGGAGATTATGGCCGGGGATCAGTTCATGAAACACTTCAGCTCTTGCAAAAGAATAGTTTCCGCTGCGCATGATCATCATTTTTGAATCGTAATCCTGCTCGTCATTTGCATAAGCCACCATGATCTGAGGTCCACCCAGAAAATAGGAAGCAAACCGCATCTGTTCCGGGGAGAGCATTACCATGCGCCATGCTTCTCTTGCCACCTGCGGGATGGTGACTAATCCCATGCTGTCAATCAAATGAAGCGCATGTTCTTCCAGTTCATTGATAAGCTGAGGCTGTTGTCCGGGTGGCAGGTGATTCTCTTTCACTTTATCAAGCGCTTTTCCCCAGTCGTCACCAAATCCCATTTCACGTGATGCTTTTTTCATTTCATTAAGGCACCAGTCATATTGCTGTCCTGCAATTTGTATCAGTTGTTCGGGAGAGTATGGTATCATTTCAAATCTTAACTGCCGCTCCAGTTCAGCCTTACCTATTGGGTGGCCGATAATGCCTGAATTGTCCATAGCCTTTTCAGGATTTGCAACGGGCTGTTTTCCCAGCCATTTACTGTATTCGGATAATGCAGCATCTGTTTCCGGATAGGTTTTTTTCATCCACCAGGTAAATTCAGGATCATAGCCATTGTAGAAGGAATAAAAATTCTGTAACCCCTTTTGTAATTCATCCACTGCACCCACTGCAACTTTTCTCAGGTCCTCGTCTTCTAATGGATTTTTTTCTACTGCCGATCTTGCCTGTTTTATTTTCCCCGCCACTTCACTCAATGTCTTTGCAGCCTCCATAGGGTTGAGTGTATTTCCCCTTCTTCTTTGTTGCTGCAGGCGGATGATATCGGTACCGAAGGGTATGACATATCCTATTTTCAAAAACTGCTGTTTGCTTTGTTCCAGGTTGTATTGATCGCTCAGGATGTTCCGCCTGAGCAATATATAATCTACCTGGTCTTCTTTGCTGAGTTGGCTGAAGGAAATTGCTTTCAATCGGGCAAGCCAGTCATTGTATAATTTACCGAAGCGGGTAAAATACTCATCTGAGTTCTTAAAAATATACACCAGGCTCAGGTCCTGCACATCGGAGTAATATTCGTTAATCAGTGCTTCACCGGAGACGGGATCGGTAAATGCCCGCCCGTTAGAATATCCGGTTGAAGTTAAAATCAGGAAAATGAGAATAATGGAAAAAATCCTGCTGCAATGTTTCATTGTTTTGAAGAATTAAGTGAAAAAATCAGTGTATGTCCGGATGAAAGTTATGATGATAAGGGATTTGATCAGGCAAATAAAATTATGAAATTACCTGGACGGCCTATTCAGTAATTGCAACAAATTTTATCTATGAGCTATAATCTTAATAATTCCTTTCTTATTTCACCCTGCTCTTCAACTCACTGATCGGCATTGAGATCATCCGGCCAATAGGCTTTTTGCTCCTGACTTGTCCGCCTCAAATGTTTCTAAAACGTAATTCGTTGAGCTTGTAGGTATTAATTTTTCATTTTTTGTATTTTGCTGACCTAAGAGTCAAAGATGTATAAAATCAGGCAAATCAAATATGCTTTGGACTCGGTTTCTGTACAGGTGTATGAGATAAAAAATAGAAAGAGGATTATTGTAAGACATATTGGTAC
>MWTC01000046.1 GCA_002066995.1 Sphingobacteriales bacterium UTBCD1 | reverse complement strand
ACAGGATTTTAAGTCCTGCGTGTCTACCAGTTCCACCACCGGGGCAAGAACTTCTAAAACTAAAAATCCACCAGTAACCTACTGATGGATGTAGAGCGGAAGACGAGGCTCGAACCCGCGACCTCAACCTTGGCAAGGTTGCGCTCTACCAACTGAGCTACTTCCGCATTGAATCTCCTCGCAATTGCATCAGAGAACTATTTTAAAAAAAGAACTATACCCACCATATCTGCTGCGGCCTTGGCCCCGGCTCCGCCACAGGAGATCGCTACCACCGGAATCCACCGGGCAGGCTGATTCAGCATCTGATTACTCATAAAGAACTTAAGGGCTGCAAAAATAATGATTGAGCCTGTGTGAAAAAAATTTATCCTTCTTATTTATACTTTGGAGTATAGAGTGTGCTTTCCTGTATGGTCACATCCGGTTTGCTAAACCTCTTGGTGTATAGCATGTAGCAGCTTCCAAATAATAAAGCAACAAAACAAGCTAACTGAAGATAAAACAAGAACGCTGATGAAGAAACCCAATTGTGAGTGAAATCTCTGTCTTGTATCTTTTGAAACTCCTGGTGCATTTCCTGTTGTTGGCTCATAGCTGGTAGTTATAATACAAAAATAGTGAATCAATAAAAATATCGGTCTTAATTTTTAATAATTTCGGAAAAATATTTTTTCTTTTTGACAAAATGCAGCCAGGCTATGTTCTTGTTCAGGAATCCTGATAGTTTAGTATGCTTTGTTGCAGGAAACACACTCTTTTTCCGGTAAAAAAGATACCATTTATAAAATGCCATGTGTGCCCTTATGATCGCAACAAAATAACCTCCATCACCTGAAAACAATCCTTTCAAAGCAGAGATGCTATCAAGTACCCCTCTTACAAAAAGCACCGGGATTTTTTCGGGAAAAGGTAAATTTTTGGACAACATGATCCGGTTATTCCTGAAGTTCAGATACGTTTTCCTGGAATTACTCCGGGGTAATGTACCTCCGCCAACATGATGCACTACCGAAGAAGGGCAGGAATATATTTTATACCCGGCCAGTTGTATGCGCCAGCACAAATCGATCTCTTCCTGGTGAGCAAAAAAGTATTCATCAAACCCCTTCATTTCATGAAAAACCTTTGCCCGGATAAAAAGAGCCGCACCGCTTGCCCAAAAGACTGGCTCCGACTGGTCATACTGGCCATGATCTTCTTCGCATACATCAAATATCCTACCTTTTGCAAAAGGATAACCATATTTATCAATCCACCCTCCTGCAGCCCCGGCATATTCAAATTTTTCCCGGTGATCAAACGAAAGAATCTTTGGCTGGCAAGCTGCAATTGAAATATTGTTTTCTAAAAGTTCCACCATGGGTTCCAGCCACCGGATCTGCACTTCCACATCTGAATTAAGAATCATATAATAGTCAGATTCCAGGCCGGATAAAGCTTTATTGTACCCGCCGGCAAAACCATAATTTTTATCCAGTTGTATGATACGGACGGACGGAAATTTTTGCTGGAGAAAAGAAACTGAATCGTCTGTAGATGCATTGTCGGCAACAATGACTTCAAAATTCATATAGGATGAAGCTAACACAGAAGGTAGGAATTTTTCGAGATAGCTTTTCCCGTTCCAGTTTAATATGACAATTATAACTTTTGGCTGCGCCGGCAAATGATTAAAATATTTCTCCAAAAATAAGACAAGCCGGTTTATTCTTGTTATACCCGGCTTTGAATGTTACCTGGAAATGCTGAATGGGAGGCTGGCGAAACGAAGTATGCAGAACGAACCGGCTACATTATTCATCATGATAACTTTCATGGTGGCAAAGCGGCAAAAACTGCCGGACAGGCAAATTTACGTCGCCACTTCGCAGAAATTTTGCAGCAGCAGAATTTGGGCTAAATTCGAAATATGTTTCAGCAATTATTCACCTGGAGAACCGGATTGGCCCTTGTTGCCATTTGTATTGTAACAGGAACCATTTTTTATTCTGCTTACCTCGCAAAGAAGATAGAAAAAGAAGAAAAGAAGAAAGTAACGGAATGGGTGCTGGCAAGTAATGTACTGCTGGACCCGAAAGACTCATCCAATACTGACCTTGCTTTTGCCATTACCCAGAATAATACCGATATCCCGATCATTGTAACCAATGAAAAGGACAGTATATTAGAATTTATCAACATTGATTCCGCCTCCGTTGCAAAAAAGAATTACTTACAATACAAACTGGCCAAATTAAAATCCTTAAACGAACCAATTATCTGGAAAGATCCCTTTCACCCGGATAAATTTAACCGCTATTATTATGGTCATACCGAATTACTGAACGAGATCCGCTATTTTCCCTTTGTACAGCTACTGATTATCGGGTTATTTGTTATCGTTACACTCCTTGCTCTTCGCAGCAGTTACCGTTCTGCACAAAACCAGGTATGGGCGGGTATGGCAAAAGAAACAGCACACCAGCTGGGCACCCCTGTATCGTCCCTGGAAGGATGGCTGGAAATGCTGAAAGAAAAACCCGGTAATGAAAAAATGGCGCAGGAGCTGGGAAAAGATATTAACAGGCTGCGGCTGGTATCTGACCGTTTCGGAAAAATCGGCAGCAAGCCTCAATTGGAAACTACAGACCTGGTACAACAGATCAGCAATATGGTGGATTATATACGGAAGAGAGCGACCGGCAAAGTGAACTTTTTGATTGAAACCCATGGATTACAAAATGTCAAAGCACAGATCTCTGCGCCTCTGTTCGACTGGGTCATTGAAAACCTGTTGAAGAATGCGCTGGATGCTATGGAAGGAAAAGGCACTATTGCTATAGATATCCTGAGCGGCATCAACACAGTGACCGTGGACGTTTCGGACAGCGGAAAAGGAATCAGCAGAAATAATATTTCCAAAGTTTTCAAGCCGGGTTTCACCACAAAAAAAAGAGGCTGGGGACTGGGGCTTACACTGTCAAAGAGGATCATCCAACAATACCATAAAGGAGAAATATTCGTAAAAAATTCTGAGCCGGGAAAAGGAACCACTTTCAGAATTGTGTTGAAGAAATAAAAGCGCTTAAATTTGCACTCCTCATTTGCCCGGGTGGCGAAACTGGTAGACGCACTACTTTGAGGTGGTAGCGCCGGAAACGGTGTGCTGGTTCGAATCCAGTCTCGGGCACAAGAGAGGCTGTCTGAAAAATCGGTTTTGCAAACGGATTGAAGCTTTTTGTGTAACTAAAAAATTTAAAGGAACGCTTCGGCCGCATCTCTTCCGCAAAGAATTTTGAGACAGCCTCTTTTTATTTTACATACAACATTTGCAAGAGAGTATTTGTAGTTTTGAAATAAACATTTTATCCATGCCTTCTACTATAGTTTGCCCGCATTGCCACCAGGAATTTGAGCCTAACGAATCCATTCGTGAAGAGATCCGCAAAGAAGTAAATCAAAAAGCGGAAGAATGGAAAAAGAAAAAAGAAAAAGAACTGGAGGAAAATCTCCGTAAAAATATCAGCTCTGATTTTGAGAGTAAACTCAGGCTGCTGGAACAAATCAATAAAGACAATGAAGAAAAATTAAAAACCTCCAGGCAGAAGGAATTGGAATTTTTACAAAAAGAACAGGCATTAAATACAAAAGAAGCAGAACTGGACATAAATATCCAGAAAAAACTGAATGAAGAAAGAGAAAAGCTTTCATCCGAGATCAGAAAAATCGAAGAACAAAAAACCTCTCTGAAGGAAAATGAATACCAGTTGAAATTAAAAGAACTGGAAAAGCAACTGGAAGATCAGAAAAAGCTTGCAGAAGAAATGAAGCGAAAAGCCGAACAGGGATCCATGCAGTTGCAGGGGGAAGTGCAGGAACTGGCGCTGGAAGAAATGCTCCGGAACGCTTTCCCGTTTGATCTGATAGAAGAAGTAGGGAAAGGTGTACGTGGTGCCGATTGCATACAAACTATCAGAAACAATTTCGGCCAGGAATGCGGGAAGATTATTTATGAGAGTAAAAGAACAAAAGATTTTTCGGCAGACTGGATAGAGAAACTGAAAGCCGATATGCGCAATCAGAAGGCAGAAGTTGCCGTGATTGTAACACAGGCTATGCCTAAAGACATGAACTCATTTGGCACAAGAGATGGTGTCTGGATCTGTACTTTCTCTGAAGTAAAGGCGCTTGCACATATTCTGCGTGACGGAATCATCAAAGTACACCAGGCTTCCAAAGCGCATGAAAACAAAGGTGACAAAATTCACCTGCTGTACGATTATCTTACCAGCACAGAATTTGCAGAACAGTGGAAAGCGATCCGCGAAGGATTTATGAGCATGAAACTTTCAATTCAGAAAGAAAGAGATGCGATGGAAAAACTCTGGAAAGCAAGGGAAAAGCAGCTTGAAAAAATTTTATTGAATGCAGCACATATCCAGGGATCGGTGGAAGGCATATCCGGAATGGAAGCTGTGGATCTGAATCTCCTCGAAAACAGGCAGGATGAAGAAGAAGATTGATCAGGAAGAAAGCCAGGTGAGCACTAAACTATCAAATATCCGGTAATGAATGACCTGTTGATGACTGTTTTTTGTAAATAAACATTGAAAAGTACTTTCGTTTTTATCAAGATTTTTTAGCCTGATATGCTCTATGAACTCCACTTCTCCATCACCAAACCATTTGTATACGGCTTCTTTGGCAGACCAAAGGAGCGTCAGAAGCCTGTGATCCGGATCAGGCAGCTGAATGTTGAATATCCTTCTTTCTTCATCCGATAAATACTTATGCTGGATCTTGATGATCTTCTCTACCGGGATTTCAATATCTATACCCACCCTTTGATCTTTGCTAACGATGGCCGCAGCATAATCACCGCAATGGGAAATGGAAAAATGAAATTGCTCTCCCGGCAAATACGGTTTCTTAGTATCGGCAATTTTGACCAGCTCATAAGGAAAATCAGGAAAAAGAAATTGCAAAAGAAATCTTCCGGCAAGATGCTGTAACCGCTTATGCGGATGTGTCACTTCCCGGTGAAGGGGAACATTTCTCTTAAAAAACGCTTCAGACTCCTCAATTTTCCAAATGCCGAGTCTCGTAGTGTTACTGACAGAATGTTGAAAAAAAACAGGCACAATACCAATTTAAGATTTAAAATTGCAGCTTTAAAATTAATCACTCTGGACCAATGATACTCTCCGATAAAAGAATTCTTGAAGAAATAGCAAAAGCCACCATCAAGATAGAACCGTACCGCAGGGAATGCCTGGGCAGCAATTCTTATGATGTACACCTTGGAAAATGGCTGGCCAAGTATAAAGATGAGATACTGGATGCCAAAAAACATAATACGATAGAATATTTTGAAATCCCGGATGAAGGCTTTGTATTGCAACCACATGTGTTTTACCTGGGCGTCACCGAAGAATATACAGAAACGCATGCCCATGTTCCGTTTCTTGAGGGTAAATCATCCACCGGCCGGCTGGGTATTGACATTCACGCCACTGCCGGAAAAGGAGACGTAGGCTTTTGTGGTCACTGGACTTTGGAGATTTCAGTTAAGCAGCCCGTAAAAATATATAAAGGAATGCCGGTGGGACAACTCATCTATTTCCCCGTGGAAGGTGAAATTGAGACAAAGTATAATCAGAAGAAAGATGCCAAATACAGCGGGCAACCGGATAAACCGGTGGAGAGCATGATGTGGAAGAATAAGTTTTAATAAGCGTATTTAAAATTTCAGGATAATGGGAAAGTGTTAATTTTCTGAATACTATTCCCCAAAAAAACATTTATGAGAAAACTCTTAATCATCCTTGTCATTATTGTATCCACAGCTAATGCACAAGTAAAATTTCAGCCACCGGCAACTGCTTCAATGCCGGTACGGGACACTCTGCATGGGGTTATCCTTACCGATAATTACCGCTGGCTTGAGGACAAAACAGATCCTAAAGTAATTGAATGGACCAAAGCACAGCATGATTATGGCATTCAGTATTTGACTGCAACACAAAAAATCCATGATGGGCTGAAGAAAGATATAGCTGATTATATTGATATGGATTTTGAAGGCCCTTTGAATAAACAAGGTAAACGTGTTTTTCAAATCATCAAAAGAAAAGGGGATAAACAATATAAGATTTACACCATCTTAAATGGGAAATCTGTTTTGATTTGGGATCCGGTCAAGCTGGATTCTTCCGGAAATATTTCAACACAATCCATAGATTATACCTATGATGGTGAGCGGGCAGCCATCAACACACAGAAAAGCGGCGCTGAAATTTCCACCACTTATATTATTGAAACAAGAACCGGTAAAATTTTGTTTCCCCCATTGGAAAATATTTTTGGTTTTCAATGGACAAAAGACCAGCAGCATGCTTATTTTACCCTCCGGACACAGGATGATGTGGACAAACAGCTTCCCTTAAAAACATATATATGGAAAGTAGGCGACCCGGTAAGTAAGGCAACATTTCTGGGTACTACCACGGATGCAAAAAATAGTTTTTTTGTTTATGACAACCAGTATAGTGATGTAAGCTTTTATGGTGAATCAGATTTTTACAGCAACAATGCGTACCTGTTTAAAACCGGGACCACTGATAAAGGAGTATTGATTTATACAAATGAAAAATCAATTGCCTATCCGGAAGCAATCGGAGATAAGCTATACATTTTTACAAATGACAATGCACCCAACTACCGCCTGATGATTGCTAATGTGAATAATCCGGGTTACAAAAACTGGAAAACATTGATTCCAGAAAGCAAAACTGTAATGCAGGGATATGTAGTTACAAAACACAACATCATCATACAGGATAAAAAGGACATTCAAAGCAGGTTAACACTATACGATTTACAGGGGAAAAAAATCAGGGTACTTGCATTACCGGAAACAGGTAATGTTGCCGGCATCAGTTATGACCGTGAAGAAGATTCCGTTTACATCACCCTGAATACGTTTACTTCAATGCCTAAAATATTTGTGGCATCTTCCAAAGATTTTAAATGGAGGTTATTCTATCAAAGGAAAGTGTCGGTGGACATGAGCAATATTACAGGTGAAATAAAATTCTATACATCAAAAGATGGAACAAAGGTTCCGGCATTTGTATTACACAGGAAAGATATTCAATTGAATGGCAACAATCCGGTCTTGCTCACAGCTTATGGCGGTTTTCAATCAGGCATACAGCCACATTATTATGGTTTATTTGCTTCACTTATCAACCGCGGTGTCATTGTTGCGGAAGCAGGTATCCGGGGCGGTGATGAATATGGGGAACAATGGCACCGTGATGGCATGCTTGGTAAAAAGCAAAATTGTTTTGATGATTTTTACAGTTGTGCAGAATGGCTGATAAAAGAAAACTACACCAACACCGGTAAGATCGTTGCCATGGGCGGAAGTAATGGCGGATTGCTGATGGGAGCAGCAGCAACCCAACGGCCGGACCTGTTCAAGGCGATTGTGTGTGAAGTACCCCTGCTTGATATGATCCGGTACGATAAATTTTTAATAGCCCGTTACTGGATTCCTGAATATGGTACTGCCGACAGCACTGCTGATTTCAGGTGGCTGCTACGTTATTCTCCTTACCAGA
This sequence comes from Sphingobacteriales bacterium UTBCD1, assembly GCA_002066995.1. Lineage (GTDB taxonomy): Bacteria > Bacteroidota > Bacteroidia > Chitinophagales > Chitinophagaceae > UTBCD1. Next base: position 45,011 of record MWTC01000046.1, on the reverse strand, counting down.
ATATCCGTAAAGGCGTGAATATCCCAACCATGCTTGTAACCGCCGGCGCCAATGACAGCCGTGTGGATCCTATGAATGCAAAAAAATTTGCAGCAGCCGTTCAAAACAATGATGGACAGGTAAGCCCCGTTATCCTGCACATGGACTATAACAGTGGTCATGGCAGTGGCCAAAGCACGGAGCAATCAATAGATAACTGGAATTTTGTTTTTGAATTTATTTTAAACCAACTTAAGAAATAGAAAGTAAAACCCAGGCGAATGGATGCTATAGAGATTCTGTCCCGAATTTTTTATAATAGGCGATCATCCATAATACCACTTCATCGTAGGTAAGTTTGCCTGCAGGCTGATTGTTGGCTTTCAGATAGTGTCCATAAAACCACATAATCACAGGTTCTACAGGATTCTTATATTTTTTATAAAAGGAACGTAATGTTTTTATGTCATCGATCACCTGTGGACTTAACTTTTCCTGGTACTGTTTCGCTTTTATACTGTCTCTTACATACAATTCCCCGATAGCGTAGAGATACATATTGAAATAAAGTGAATACCGGAATTCATTGGAAGAACTGGACCTGCAGGCCAGGAAAGCAACAAAATTCGCTTCATTCTCTTTGGCATACCCTAACTGATGTGCCATTTCATGAGTGGCAACATAAGGCTCCAAAAAAGCCGGGATAGTAGTATTCACCTGGCCTTCTCCGGAGAACGGATTATAATATCCCTGGAAACCAAGAATGTTTCCGGCATAACTGAAAATGGAAGGCTTCACAGAGAGGTTTTTATATTTTAAAAAAGAGAACCGGATTGCAGCACTTTTGTAGGCTTCAAAACTTTCTTGAAATAAGTTTTTCTTTTTCTTCAATAACTTTCTCTTTGACGGGTTTACAGAATCAGAAAACCGGTTTAAGCGATCTTCAAGAATTCCGGTTAATGTATCCAGGTCATTGATCGCATAAGGCTTCACTTCTAATTTCAACTGGGCAGCTATTCCACTCCGGTTGTAATTCAATCCCCATAATAAGTTGAACACAACATAAAGAAAAAGGAAAAAGAATATCAACTGCTGTAACCCTGTTATGAAATAAACCCTGCTAAGTTTTTTCCTGAACAGGAGTTTGAAAAACTGAAAAGTTTTAAATAAAATGACGAGGATCAAAAAAGCATAAAATACATCTCCGAGGCTGAAAGGTATCCAGCCGAAAAGTAAACGCTGCGTTTTTGAAATTACAGGATACACTCCAAGAGCGTAATTCTTTTCTACCCATTCGGGGTAAAAAGAAAGCCATTTGATTGCGATTGTCAATATGATCAGCAAAACCCAACTCCAGCTCTTCATCAACCGGCTAAATAAACGTGCTATAAATTTTTGCAAGCGTTCAGATTTTAAGTATCTTCAAATCAGGGCGTTAAATTACATAAGCCTGCTGAAAAAAATCCAATTCCGGCCTCAAATTTCGGCATTAATCCCCTACCTTTGCGTCCCTGAATTATTTCAGGAAAAAGCCGAGACATGAACTATCGAAGGGAATTTGAAATAGCATTTGTGGGATTAAAGCCGGGAGTTCATGAATTCAACTATGAAATTACAGAAAAGTTCTTTGAGCATTTCCAGCAGCAGGATTTTAAAAATTGCAAGGCTAACGTAAAACTGACTCTGGACAAAAAGAGCGGGTTTATGCTCCTGAAGTTCGAAATCGGAGGCAGCATTGAGGTTATTTGTGACCGTTGCAATAATGACCTGCCACTTCAGTTATGGGACGAATTTAATATCACCGTCAAAATGGTGGAAGAACCTGAGGTCATGAACGAAGAAGAATTGGATCCGGACGTTTATTACATCGGCCGCAGCGAGAGCCATCTTGACGTTTCGAACTGGATTTACGAATTTATCAATCTCAGCATTCCTATGCACAAAACCTGCAATTTTGAAAATATGGATGGGCCACATTGCAATCCGGCAGCATTGGATATGCTTAAAAAATTAGATGCCAACAAAGAAACCGATTCCAACCCGATCTGGAAAGGATTGGAAAAATTCAAAGACCTGGATAATTGATTTAGAAAAATAAATTTTTACTATGCCAAATCCGAAACGCAGACATAGCCAGCAACGCAGTGCAAAGCGCAGAACACATTATAAAGCAGTTGCTGCCACGTTGAGCACTGACACTACTACGGGAGAAAAACATGTACGCCACCGTGCACATGTTAGCGAAGGCAAGCTTTACTATAAGGGTAAAGTGGTTGCTGAAAAAACTCCGATTAAAAAGTAAAAGCAGACCAACAATAGCCGATTCCAAAATCCGATCAGTTCTTGCCGGCCGGAGTTTGGAATTTTAATTTTATCGTTCAGAATGAATATTGGGTTAGATATGATGGGCGGTGATTTTGCCCCGCTGGAAGCAGTGAAGGGAGTTGCACATTATTTATCAGAACAATCAGCATCCGCCACACTTTTTTTAATCGGAGACCAGCAAACAATTGAAAAGTTAACGGCAGATCATAAAATCTCCAAAGAACATATTCATATTGTCCCTTCGGAAGAAGTGATCGGAATGCATGAACATCCCACTAAGGCATTGAAAGAAAAGCAACGTTCTTCCATTGCCATTGGGTTCAACTTACTTGCCACGGGAAAAATAGATGCCTTCATCAGCGCCGGTAATACTGGTGCCATGCTGGTAGGTTCTTTATTCAGCATAAAGGCCCTTGAAGGTGTAATTCGTCCTACAATTTCAACAGTAATACCTAAAGAAGATGGCAATACGGGTTTATTACTTGATGTTGGTTTAAATGTGGATTGTAAGCCGGAGCACCTGAATCAATTTGCCGTAATGGGTTCCGTATTTGCACACCTGATCCTGGGCATTGACAAGCCAAAGGTTGGCCTGATGAATGTCGGGGAAGAAGAAGGCAAAGGGAATATACAGGCACAGGCTGTTTATTCACTTTTAAAAGGGAACAAACACATAAACTTTACAGGAAACGTTGAGGGCCGTGATATTCTTACTGGAAAAGCAGATGTAATGGTATGTGACGGATTTACCGGAAATATCATCCTGAAAATGGCTGAATCTTTTTATGAGATCACGCATAGAAAGAAAATCCATCATGATTACCTGGAAAGATTCAATTTTGAAAATTACGGAGGTACTCCAGTTTTGGGCGTTTCCAAACCGGTGATCATTGGCCACGGTATCTCCAAAGGAGTTGCCTTTAAGAATATGATACTTGTCGCTCAAAAAATGCTGGAGAAAAAAGTGCTGGAGAAAATGAAGAAAGCATTGGTGGAATAAAATATTGAAAGTGGAGAATAAGAACGGAAAAGTTTTTTGGCATGACGGTAACGGAACTGTATTTTTGCACTCCCAAAATATAATAGGCTGATCTCGTAGCTCAGCTGGTAGAGCACAACACTTTTAATGTTGGGGCCCTGGGTTCGAGTCCCAGCGGGATCACAAAGCCTGAATCAACTCAGGCTTTTTTTATGCCCTTTTCCTACGTTTTATATTCTGAAAAGTTGAACAAGTGTTATGTCGGCGCCTGTAGTAATACGGAAAGAAGATTATATGAGCACCATATTGGCCACTCAAAATTTACCAGCTTGGGTATCCCCTGGAAATTGATGTACACTGAATTTTCTGACTCCATGGCTGTTGCCAAAAAACGGGAACAGCAAATAAAAAGAATGAAGTCAGGAAAATATATTGAAACCCTGATTGCGAAAAGGTAGAGCATCCCGATTTTATCGGGAGGGCCCTGGGTTCGAGTCCCCGCGGCATCATAAAAATACCTCAATAACAGTGGAAGTTTTATTGTCTTAAAAAATTATGTCTTTATCGTTTCTCCATTTTTATGAATAAGTTCATCAGCCTTCGCTTTTAAGGGAGAAAGTACTTCAACACTGTATTTTTCTTTAAATCTTTTTGATTGACGATTTTTCAAGTAGGTTTGTACTATTATTTTATATCATGGCTGATTATTTCAAAGATAAGGTCGTGGTTGTCACCGGGGGAACTGACGGCATTGGCAAAGCCCTTGTTGAATCACTTCTTGGTATGGGCGCCAAAATCGCTACTTGCGGACGTAATCATGATAAACTGTATCAACTTCAATCGGAAAATGCATCGCTGCCCCTGCACACTATGGTTTGCGATGTAAGTATAGAAAATGATTGCCGCCGTTTTATTGAAACCACTTTAAAAGCTTTTGGCCACATAGATATCCTGATAAACAATGCCGGGATTTCCATGAGGGCATTACTTAAAGATGCAGAAATTGAAGTATTCAGAAAAGTAATGGATACAAATTTTTTTGGTTCGCTCTATTGTACCAAATACGCACTACCTTCCCTGATCGAACAAAAGGGAATAATTGTGGGTGTCTCATCCATCGCTGGCTACCGGGGTTTGCCCGGAAGAAGCGGTTACTCCGCCAGCAAGTTCGCATTACAGGGCTGGCTGGAAGCAATCCGGGTGGAATTAATGCTAGATAAAGTACATGTGATGTGGGTATGCCCCGGATTTACTGCTTCCAACATACGAAATGCTGCACTAAACAAAGAAGGAAAGGAGCAGGGTAAAAGCCCGATGGAAGAAGGAAAATTAATGTCTGCTGAAGAATGTGCAGGCCATATTTTGAGAGCGATTAAAAATAAAAAAAGGACACTTGTGTTGACTTCGCAGGGTAAAAATACAGTCTTTCTGAACAAAATGTTTCCAAAGCTGGCAGACAGGTTGGCAAAAAGATTTTTCTTTAAAAAAGGTGAGTTGGTGAAATAAAGTAAGAGTTGAGAAGCGAGATGAGAAACAAAGATTTTAAATGTAAAGCCAGGGTATCAGATTTTTTTCTTCAGTATTCCGACTAACTATGTCTTTATTAACGCTCACTTCAGATTTTGGCAACAGGGATTACCTGGCCGCTGCCGTTAAAGCGCAATTTCTTAAAGCCAACCCCGGGATCAATATAGTCGATATCTCACACCATGTCTCCCCTTTCAATTATCCACAGGCAGCTTATTTATGCAGAAGCGCTATAAAAAATTTTCCGGACTTCACATATCATGTTATCCTTGTCAGTTTATTTGACAATAAACCAAAACAACTGGTACTGGCTTTTCATAAAAATCAATATTTGCTGTGCCCGGATAATGGGCTGCTGACGATGATAGCGGAAGAAGCCCCCGAAGCAGTAATCGGGATTTCCATTGAAGAGATTAATACAAAAGATACAATTCATATTGCAGCCGCGATGGCAGAAGCAATCAGGCGATTATCTGCCGGCGAGCCTTTGCAGAAAATCGGCACTCCTGATGTAGCTTTTGTTCAGAAGAATGCCCTTCGCCCTTTGTTAGGCAGTGATTGGATCGAAGGGCAGATACTCTTTATTGATAATTTTGAAAATGTGATCATAAATATCAGCCGGGAGCAATTTGAAGAGCAAAGGGCTGGAAGAAAATTCCAGATCATTTTTAAAAGAGGCGAAGTGATCAGCCGGATCAGTGAATCCTACGCCGATGTGCCCGAAGGTGAAAAGGTGGCATTGTTTAACAGTGCAGGATACCTCGAGATTGCAATAAATAAAGGCAATGCCGCAGGCTTATTAGGGTTAAAAGGATTTTCGGAAAGAGCAATGCAGGGCTCCGGTATTCTCCAAAACCAGCTGGCTTACCAGACAGTTCGTGTATTTTTTGAATAGGTCAATTAGCTCTTAAAACAATTAAAATTTATTAACTAAAGCTGTGACGATCATAGACGCTCGGTGAACCGAATATTCCTATTTTTGTACATCCCGATAGTCATCGGAAAAAAACCAACTCTTTATGAACTTTAAGAAAGTCAACAACATTACCGGGTGGATAGCCTTTATACTTGCATTCCTTACCTTCTACCTGACAAGGGAAGCAAGGGGTAGTTTTTGGGATTGCGGAGAATTTGTTTCCTGTGCTTACAAACAACAACTCCCCCACCCTCCTGGCGCCCCGGTATTTGTAATGTTAGGCAGGCTCTTCATCATTTTACTTGGAAATAGCCCATTAAAAGCAGCTAATGCAGTCAATACCATGAGCGCATTGGCAAGTGCAGGGACAATTCTATTCCTTTTCTGGACCATCACTCACTTTGCACGCAAGATGTTGGTAAGCTCAGGTGAAACATTGACCGGTCAGCAAACTTTTACAGCAATGGGATCCGGAATCGTTGGTGCATTGGCATATACATTCTGTGATTCTTTCTGGTATAGCGCCGGTGAAGGTGAGGTTTATGCCCTTTCTTCATTTTTCACTGCCCTGGTATTTTGGGCTATGCTGAAATGGGAACATGCAGATGAAAGAGCGGGGAATGATATTCTTTCAAAATCAAGAGCAGACCGCTGGATTGTTTTCCTGTTTTTCATGCTGGGTTTAGCCGTCGGCGTTCACCTCTTAGGCCTGCTGACTATCCCTGCCATCATCATGATCTACTATTACCGCCGTTATAAGGTAACAACCAAAGGTGCGATCATTGCTTTTATTATCGGCTGCCTCGTTACAGGTATCGTACAGGTCGGGGTTATTCAATACTCCATGAAGTCAGCAGGGCTGTTCGACATCTTCTTTGTGAATTCATTGGGAATGCCTTTCTTCTCAGGCTTTGCTGTTTATTTTATCGCATTATCCGTAGTGATCGCCTGGGGATTGCGTTTCAGCGAAAAAAACTTTTCCAGGAATAAGATGATAGCGTGGTTCATCATCTTCCTTGCACTGTTTGCACTTCCTTTCTTCACAACAACAGGATCTGTTGCAGGGCAGGTTATTAAATTTTTAATTATTGCAGCTATTGGCGCTGTGGCCGGATATTATATCAAAGCCAATGCTTTGAAAGTAATGAAACTTTTTCTTTGGTGTTTTGGTTTCATGACGCTGGGATACCTGATGTACACCACTGCCTTGATTCGTGCAAATGCAGACCCCTCCATTAATATGAATGATGTGAACAACCCGATTAATCTGGTGTACTACCTGGGACGGGAGCAGTATGGCAGCGCTCCATTGATATACGGACCCAACTTTGTTGCTGAGGTAGATTACGATCCGGTTACCGGCAGCCCCTATAAAGAAGGGGAAATGCAATATGTAAAAGGAAAGAATCATTATGTAAAAATCGGGCGTGACCAAACCGTTCAATATAAAAGCCAGGATAAGCAATTATTCCCGAGAATATGGGATCCCAGCAATGATCAGAGTCATTTTGATTTTTATGTAAGCTGGTTACAACTCGGCACCATTACGGCTCCCGAAACCGTGATCATTTCAAATGTGGGTGATAATATTGTACAAACCCAAAACCAGGCCGGGAAGTCGCAGAATTATAACATTGATGACAATTATGCAATCCGGGTCAGGAGAGGGCAGATTCTGAATCCCGGTGACCTGATTGCTGTGAAAAAACCAACATTAGGTGATAATCTCAACTGGTTTTTCACTTATCAAATGGGTTTGATGTACTGGCGCTACTTCATGTGGAATTTTGCAGGAAAACAAAATGATATCGAAGGTCTTGGTAACAAAAGGGATGGTAACTGGATCAGTGGAATTTCTTTTATAGACAATATACGGTTAGGCGATCAAAGTAAGTTGCCCGATTCTCTCAAGGACAATAAATCGCACAACAAAATGTTTATGTTGCCTTTCCTTTTAGGCATTTTCGGTTGCGTATATCAGTACCTGAGAAACAGGAAAGACTGGATCGTTACCTTCCTTTTATTTTTCTTTACAGGCATTGCGATTGTGCTTTACCTGAACCAGCCGGGCAACCAGCCCCGTGAACGGGATTATGCTTATGCTGGATCATTTTATGCTTATGCTATCTGGGTAGGGCTTGCCGTTGTATCCTTTGTCAGGCTAGTCCGTGAAAAAGAGCAAAAGAAAATTTATCAGGATACTTTGGTATATGGAAGTATTCTAACGTTTCTTGTTACCCTGATGAGTTGTTTGCCTTCCCCATCAGGCAGTGATGTGTTGCTGGTCTCATTGCTTGTTACGGCAATGTATGCAATTATCGTCCTCGCAATACCCCGGATTTTACGGATCATTTCTTCCGGGGCCCAGAATCTCCGATCATTGAATATAGCAGCAACCGGTCTGTGCCTGATCGTTCCTGTCATCATGGGCCTGCAGGAATGGGATGACCATGACCGCAGTACAAAGACACTGGCTCCTGACATGGCAAGAGACTACCTGGAAAGTTGTGCCCCGAATGCGATCCTTTTCACATTTGGCGACAATGATACTTACCCCCTTTGGTATGCACAGGAAGTTGAAGGTGTCCGCCCTGATATCCGCATTATCAATAACAGCTTATTGGGAATTGACTGGTACATCAATCAGCTCCGGCATAAAGTAAATGATGCCGATTCTGTAAATGTGATCTGGAGCCCGGAACAAATAGAAGGGCATAACAGGGAGATCATGTATTATCAGCCTGATCAAAACAATCGCAACATTTCACAAAACGTTTATTACTCTCTTTACGATGTGATGAAAAATGTACTGGGCAAGCCGACTATTGACCCGGAGACAGGTAGAGACAAAGGCCCAGACACATATCCTGTAAAACGTTTCAGCATACCGGTTGACACCGCTTTTGTACGCAAGAATGGTACTGTGAATTCCGGAGACAGTGTTCTTAGTGATGTCAAATTTGAATTAGGAAGAAATTCATTACAGCGCAATGACCTGATGGTACTCAATATTATTGCAGCCAACAATTGGAAACGCCCGATCTATTTCAGCATGCCTTATGCCAGTTCGGGTTTGGGATTAGATCAGTATTTAAGAAAAGATGGTATGACTTACAGGCTGGTTCCCGTAGCCACCAAAGCCCAGGGTAACAACTGGATCGTAAGAACACAAGCCAGGGAAAATAACCTGGATTTTGAAAAAGATAATGTGATGAACAAATTTGTATTTGCAAGCCCTAAAGGAACTTATTTCGATGAAGAGAATCGCAGGCATGCCCTTGAAATTAGAAATGTATATGCAGAAACAGCAGGTAACCTTGCCGACATTGGCAGAAAAGAAGAAGCAAGGCAGGTACTCAGGCGTGCTGACAGCCTGATCGGTAATGAAAACCTTCTATATGCAATGCCGAATAAAGACAGGGAATATCATGATATTGTTGGATTGGTTTTCCTGGAAGCTTGCTATAAAGCAGAAGATACTGTTCTTGCTAAGAAAATTAAAGGATACCTGAAAAAAGATATGACGCAGGAAAAGGATTACTATAATTATCTCCGGACTACACGGAGTGACCTGTTCTCCTATTTTGACGGGCCATCCGGCGATGCATCTTACAATGAATATTTACTTCAGCAGCTGGATTTGCTGGAACAACGTTACGAACCACAGGCTGTGATCAAAGTTAATCCTCCGGTATTACCAAAAGATTCCGCAGGAAAAGTGACAAACAAAGACAGTTTAATAAAATAATCAGGCAATTAATAATTTGAACTTTCATCACAAAGCCCCTTCACCGGGGCTTTTTTATTGATCTTTGCGGGAGATAAGCTGTTGTTAATTACCTCTGCGCCCTGAGCTTTTTATTGTAAATTGCTCGTCTGCAAGTATCAATTTGAACTATAGCGATATGAGAGGTTTTCATTTTACAAAATTCGATCCGCGAAGTGAAGGTAAAAGCCGCTTTGAACAATTGCTGGATATCTTTATTCAGTTATTGACTTATACTAATGGCGATGTGGCGGAAGCCTTAGCCTGGATGAATGAACTGGACAAAAAATTTGAACTGACCAATGATGCGTATGGTATGGGAGATTTTATTGATGAACTGAAAGAGAAAGGATACATCACTGAAGATAATCAAAAAGGCCGGATCAAGATCACGCCCAGGACAGAACAGGGAATACGCAAGAAAAGCCTGGAGGAAATTTTCGGCAAACTGAAAAAATCAAAAAAGGGGGATCATCATAGTTTTAAACCAGGACTGGGTGATGAGGTGAATCCTGAAACAAGACCATTCCAGTTTGGCGATATGCTGGAGCAAATTGATTTCACAGAATCCATCCGCAATGCTCAGATCAATCACGGTGTGGAACTATTCAACATGCAGGAAGATGATCTTTCGATCAGGGAAACAGATTTTAAATCCCAGACTTCTACTGTGCTGATGATTGACATTTCTCATTCCATGATTTTATACGGAGAAGACAGGATCACTCCTGCGAAAAAAGTTGCTATGGCATTAAGCGAACTGATCACAACAAAATACCCTAAGGATACGCTGGATATTGTTGTGTTTGGCAATGATGCGTGGCCGGTGGAAATAAAAGACCTTCCTTACCTGCAGGTCGGACCATATCATACCAATACGGTAGCAGGGCTGGAACTTGCGATGGATATACTCAGAAGAAGAAAAAACCCGAATAAACAGATCTTTATGATCACAGATGGGAAACCAACCTGTTTGAAGATCGGCAAGCGGTATTATAAAAATGCATTCGGCCTGGACAGAAAAGTAGTGAGCAGGTGCATGAACCTGGCTGCGCAATGTAAAAAATTAAAAATACCCATTACCACTTTCATGATCGCCACTGATCCGTACCTGCAAAGGTTTGTCCGTGAATTCACTGAGACCAATAACGGAAAAGCATTCTTTGCAACGCTGGACAGATTGGGCGCATTTATTTTTAAAGACTTTGAAAGCGGGAAAAGAAAAACGGTATATTAAAAGACCGCGGCATGCCGGGATGGGCCGCATTCTTATGAAAATTGAAAAGAGTAAAATATGCAGCACCCTTTTTAACCCTGAGATGATGAAATAAATAAATTTATTGAACTCCACCGGAGTTCATCTTTGAGGACAAAAGATTTTGCATATAAGAAAGCGACCTGTCTGCCGGAAGGCAGATACTACAGGGATAAAGAAAAGAATAATAAAAAGTTGAGAATTTAATCATGAATATAAAAAATATAAAGACTCTTGGCGAGCTGAAAAAGAGCGGCTATCTGCCGAGGAGCATCAAAGAAGAACTGAGGCAGAACCTTATTGACAAATTAAAACGAAAAGAAACTGCATTCCCCGGCATACTTGGGTATGAAGACAGTGTGATTCCTGATGTGGAGAGGGCTATTCTGAGCAAACATAACATTCTCTTTCTCGGTCTTCGTGGACAGGCAAAGACAAGAATGGCCCGCCAGATGACAGAACTATTGGATGAATATATCCCTGCTATTTCAGGCAGTGAGATCAATGACGATCCGCTGAATCCTGTTTCGAAATATGCGCAGGATATGATCGCTGCACATGGTGATGAAACACCCGTACACTGGATCCACCGAAGTGAACGCTACGGAGAAAAATTAGCCACTCCGGATGTGAGTGTGGCAGATCTAATCGGCGATATTGATCCGATCAAAGCGGCCAACCTTCGGCTTAGTTTTGCAGATGAAAGAGTAATTCATTACGGGATCATTCCCCGGTGCAACAGAGGAATTTTTGTGATCAATGAATTACCCGATCTCCAGGCAAGAATACAAGTCGCATTGTTTAATATTCTGGAAGAGGGAGATATCCAGATCCGTGGCTTCAAACTCAGAATGTCCCTCGATATTATTTTTGTTTTTACTGCCAATCCGGAAGATTATACGAACCGCGGCGCTATCGTCACACCGCTGAAAGACCGGATCGAAAGCCAGATATTAACGCATTATCCCAAATCACTGGAGACCGCTTTGGAGATAACAGAACAAGAGGCCGAGATTGATGAAGTACAAAAATCAAAGATTCGAATTAGTGACCTGGTAAAACAGCTAATTGAACAGGTTGCATTCGAAGCAAGAGCCAGTGAATTTGTTGATAAGAAAAGCGGTGTAAGTGCCCGTCTCACTATTTCTGCATTCGAAAATGCATTCAGCGCTGCTGAACTGAGATCCATTGTAAACCAGGAAAAACAAACTCAGGTCTGGATATCGGATCTCATCGGCATCATTCCATCCATTACAGGAAAGATTGAATTGGTTTATGAAGGCGAACAGGAAGGACCTTTCCAGGTTGCGATGAACCTGTTGGATAAAGCGATCAGGACCCGTTTCATTCAATATTTTCCAAATCCTGAAGCACTCAAAAAAAGAACGAAGCCTGCAGCAGAGGCAAAACCTAAAGAAGAAAATCCTTATCGCCCCGTCACAGCCTGGTTTGATAAAGGGAACAATCTAAACCTCTCTTTTAATACCACGGATAAAGGAAAAATTGCATTACTGTACCAGGTAGACGGACTTCATGCTTTGGTGAAAAAATATTTCAGCCATGCAAATGAAGCAGAAGCAGCATTGCTGATGGAGTTTGTTTTGCATGGACTGGCTGCCTATTCACTGATCAGTAAAAAGGTGTTTGAAGGAAAAATTGAATTCAAAGACCTTATCGGCAGTATGATGAACCTGAGTAACAAGAGCTATGAAGAAGAATTGGATGAAGAAAGCTGAAACAAATGTCTTAAAACTAAAAAAGGAAAATACAATTAAAATTATGGACCTGCCACAACAGTTTGAACTGGCCGTTACCGATAGTAAAAAATTAGCAGTGCGGCCGGATAACGAAACAATGCTTCAATTATACTCTTTATTTAAACAGGCTACCCATGGAGACCAGGACACAGAACCTCCTTCCAATCCTTTTGATTTTGTTGCTAAAGCGAAATTCCAGGCATGGTCCTCTTTAAAGGGAAAAACTAAAGAAGATGCGATGAAAGAGTATATATCACTTGTTGAAAAACTAAAGAACAACTAAAGACCGCCGGTGACCGACGAATACCATTTACTGAATTGCGCTCCTATTGTTTTGTAATTATACAAAGATTGTGAACGGATGGCAATAGCAGATGAATCGAACTGCTGCTGATTCCGGATAAACCAGGAAAGTCTTTCAGCCAGCAACAGGGGATTTTCGCCCGGAACAAAAATTCCATCCTTGTTTTCTCTTATGATCTCATGAAAAACCTGAAGATTGCTCACAATGACAGGCAACCCACAGGCATTTGCTTCGATTAAAACACATCCGAATGTTTCATAGCGTGAATAAAGAATAAGTGCCTGCGCTCCCTGATAGAATTTCACCAGATCTTTCTGTGGCATTTCAGAAAGAAAACTCACTTGCCCGGCAAGGCCGAGCTGTTGTGTCATTTTCAACAGGTCATCCTTCGGAGGACCAATGACCGTCAGAAAAAAGTCAAACCCGTTTTTCTTTAAAATTTCAAATGCCTTTAAAATATCTTCGGGGTCTTTCTGATAATCCAAACCTGAAATGTGTATAAATTGAGTGACCTGTTTTCTTTCTGAAACACCCGGCTTGAACAGTTCCGTATCCACCACATTGGGTATCACTTTATATTGTAGCGGTCCGAATATTTTTTCCAGGCAAGACCCAAGATAATCTGACACAACGCTTATTCCGCTTGCTTCTCTTACTGTTTTTCTTACAGCATTTTTTACATAAGCGGGATAGTTCTGGAATTTATCTTTTGCTTCCGGCAAATAACCGGTCCAGTGTTCAGAAATTACATAGGGCACTTTAAATTTTTTCTTAACCCATCTTGCAACCCGTCCGGATTTTAATGCAACATGAATATGAACCAAAGCAGGTTCACCGGAATTTTTAAAGTGCTCTGAGATTTTCTTCTTGTAGATTCGCCTGTATTTGAGCGCAGAGATCAGTTTTTCAATAGCCTTTACCTTGTAATGCGGCGTGTAATAATAAACAATCTTTTCATAGAATCCGCCGGTAACAAATTCTTCTTCCTTTACATCAAGAGTAATTTTGCCCTTATCATCACGAACAACATAAATGACATGAACCCGGTGAAATTCTGAAACAGCCCTGGCATGCCGCTGAATAAAATCTCCGTTATAAGGGCTTATCCTGTCGGGGTACCAGGTAGGCAACCATAAAATATTTTTAGTCATTTTTTTGACAATAGATCATGACAGAATAACCACCCCACAACTTTACACTCATTTCCCTGGATAAAGAAAAAGACAACCGCCTGAGCATTTTCTTGATCCGCAGTTTGAAACTCCGGGCTTTGCTCCGGTCTGTTTCAGATAATGTATAAAACCAATCTTTAATGGCAAACCCGCAATCATTCAGTAACCACTCCACATGTTCTCTTGTGAAATAATGAAGATGACCTACATCATTCCGCTGCTGAAGGATGACATGCGGTTTGAAAATGGTGCGGCAGGAAAGATCCAATGGTATATGAAAAATGAATTCATTCCCGATTTCCCTGATTCTTTTCATAAAATCAATATATCCGGGCACATGTTCCATTACATCAATCATCAGTACAAGATCAGGCACTGTTGTTGTTTCATCCGGGAATTCCGCATTGAAAAATTGCACCCTGCCTGTCTCATGTTTTTTTGCTTCTGCAATGGCCTGCGGAGAAATATCGTAGCCGTAAAAATGCTCTATATGATCATCCATATTGGAAAGATGAACAAGTATTTCCCCAAAACCGCAGCCAATCTCTGTTACCGATCCGGGATTGAGATTATTCCTGTTGATCAGCTCTCTGATTGCTTTCGCTTTCCACAAACTATCCTCGCTTCCCCAGGTCGGATTTTTAGAAAGATATTCTCCGCTTATATAAATGTTGTTTGGTACTGCACTCATCGGTAAAAAGCTAAAATTAGCTGAATGATAATCCCATTTTTTTATTTGCAATAATAATATATAAAATCATCATCGCCAGGAACCCGATGGAAGTTGCAAACGCTGCACCTTCAATACCCCATTCCGGGATAAGTAAAAAATTGCAAGCAACCACCAGGGCAAGTGTAACAAGGCTGATATACACATTGTAATTCACTTTGCCTTTCCCGGCAAAAATCGGTGAAAAAATGTACGAGACGGCAAGGAAAATGATCCCGGGCATCATAATGATAAGTGGCCAATACATTTCGTCATAATCTTTTCCCCAGAAAAAAAATATCACTGGCTTCCCCGAAAAAAACAGAATAATTGCACCTAACAGATAACCTGCGGTAACTATCCGGACCATATTTCTGAAAACCGGTGATTGAAATGAAATATTATCCTTTGATGATTGGGGAAATAATGTTCCGCCCATGATCACCAGAGGAAGAACGAACAACTGGCCCAGTTTCGAAACCTGTATGTAATTTCCCAGAGATTTTGCAGAGCAATAATACTCCACGAACCAATAATCAATACGGTACAACAAAAAATAAGCAACATTACCTGCCAGCGCTTTTAATGAATATATAAGTACAGGTGAAAGGCTGCCCGGTTTAAAAAATTGCAATTTTATACGATAGCCGTTTTGAAAAAACCAAATTCCTGCAATCAATACGCCTTGTAAAAGGCTCAGCAGGAAGAACAGCATAAAAAATAATCGTATATCAACTGCGCCCCGTATATGCTGTACGAATAGGAAAAGAAACAGCACTAAATTTGAAAATCCCAAAACAATATTTGAAATTTTATAATTATCCCGGCTGTAAAAAAAAGCTGAAAAATAAGTCGTAAGAAATATTCCGACTAAATAAGAAGCACAGGAAAAGACAAGAAAACTCCCTGAAAAAACTTCCGACTGATCCGAATAAAAAAAATAAAACAGGACAGTGATGATACCTGAAGCAATTACCGCCCAGATAACAGAGAATGCGGCAAGCAAACGCTCCGGGCTTTCATTTTTGCTCACATAATAAATTATCCCCGACTCAAGACTGATGCTCCCAATGAGTAAAACAAAGCTGAGATCGTTCAGGAAAAAATTAAAGTTTCCGCTGATCTCTGCACCTAAAGCCCTGGCAACGGTAATATTTAAAAGAAGAGATGAAGCATAAAAAAAGAATCTCCAGGCGAAATTCCTGTATATAAGTCGGCTAACCTGCATGTCCGGTATCGTTCATCAAATATACTATTTACGGAATTTCCCATCTCATAAGTTTCCGGAAATAAAGTGCCCTTTATGATCCGGTGAGAATTTTTGATACTCATTTCAATGACCGGATGATCTCAATAAAATCAGATGCCACTAAAGATGCTCCCCCTACCAGCCCGCCATCCACATCGGCGCAACTAAAAAGCTCTTTTGCATTGTTTGCTTTTACACTGCCCCCGTAAAGAATCGGAATAAATGAGGCCATCTCTGAGCCATAATGATTTCCGATAACCGAGCGCAGATGCGCATGCATTTCCTGTGCCTGCCCGGTGGTGGCAGTCTTGCCTGTTCCAATCGCCCAAATTGGTTCGTAGGCAATAATGATTTTTTTCATTTTTTCAGAATCAAGATGGAACAAAGATTCCCGAAGTTGCAACTGCACAAACTCATTTTGTTTTCCTGATTCACGAATGGCCAATGATTCGCCGCAGCAAAATACCGGGATGATGTTATATTGAAGGCAGAGATTTACTTTTTCTGCCAATATGCTGTTCGTTTCATTAAAATACTCCCTTCTCTCACTATGACCGATAATGCAATAATTGATCCCGATGGAATGAAGCATTTCAACCGAAACCTCTCCTGTATATGCACCTGATTTTTTATTGGAGCAATTTTGTGCTGCGGCGGCAAAGCTTTTCTCCTCTTCCACTTCACTCTTTGCCATGATCAGGTAAGGAAACGGTACGGCAAAGATCACTTTCTGATGTGGCGCCAGGGAAATATCAGCTTCAAAAATGTCATTCAATAGTTTCTCTCCCTGTTGAAAGGTCAGGTTCATCTTCCAGTTGGCTGCTGCGATCTGATGTCTCATTGAAAAAATTTAAAAGTGATCAAAGATATACGTGAGAATTTGTTTTTCATTATCTGTCAGGGATTGATGCTTCAGTTGTTTCCAGTTCTGAATATCTTCCCATGCTTTTTCCAGTTCATAACGTTTTACTCCTTCACTTCCCCAGGAAAATACCGGAATATACTTTGGAGTTAACCCTGAACCAAACACATTGCAACATACACTGATCACAGTGCCTGTATTGATGGACGTATTTACGGCAGTACGTGAATAATCGCCCATGATTACGCCACATTTAAGACCTACGCTTTGCATACCTTGCGGTGTCCACACCTTCACTATTCCTGCATTATTTTTAAGGTTAGAATTAGTTGTGCCGGCCCCTAAATTACACCACTCCCCGATCACTGAATCTCCCAAATAACCGTCATGTGCCTTATTGGAATAACCAAAGATGACTGAATTCTTAATCTCACCACCGGCAACTGAATAAGGCCCTATGGTTGAAGCGCCATAAACTTTTGATCCCATTTTTAAACAAGCACCTTCGCATATAGCAAATGGCCCTCGAACAAGGCAGCCTTCCATCACTTCTGCATTCTTCCCTATATATATCGGTCCTTCAGATGCATTCAGTATGCTATGTTCTACCCTGGCTCCTTTTTCTACAAAAATACCGGAAGAGTTGATCAACTTATTTGTCCTGGAAACGGATTGTGATCTCCTCTTTTTGGTCAGCAGTTCAAAATCCTGACGTATCGCCCAATCATTATACCTGAAAATATCCCAGGGATACCTGATCACTTTTATTTCCCCCTCAATGATCAATGCTTTCCTGACCCTGATCTTATGTTTTTCACTGATTTCTTTCTTTGTAAAACGGAATGCAAAACCATCACCATCCCCTGCTGCCGCAAACTCTCCGTTTTTTAATTTTTTAATTTTCCTGATAATCCGGGGATCGGGAAGGATGTTGCCATCTATCAGAAAGCAAACAGAATTCCCTGCAGCCTCATCAATATTCACGGAACGGTCGAGATCTTTGTAATCATCTTCCTTTTTGTCAAAAGACGGAAGCCCCATCATTTTTTCCCATTTTTCCCGGATAGTCAATATGCCAACCCGGATATCCTGCATCTGTCGGGTAAGTGTAAAAGGATGCAGGTTTTCAGGCTGACAAAATTCTTCGGTAAAAATGATCTTTTTCATAAGCTTATCTGCTAAAATAAAAAAGATATAAGCGAAAGCAGAAAATTCTTTTTAAGCTCTGTAATTTTTATCAATAAATGGCCGTTGATTTTCGCCTATCATTAAAGAATGCGACCGTGTCATAAGCAACTGCTTAAAACTCCACGACCGATACTGATGAAAATAAGTTTCTTTCATAAAAGAATACCGGATTAGGGCGCCGTTCCGTTCTCTAATATATCTCCGCCACCCGATACCCGGATAGAAAATTTCAAAAAACTCAATCTCATTACTTAATTAATGCCTTAGTCCCTGTTTTATGTTACTTTCAGACAATTTTGTGTAATTCGGTTAAATACACTCACTTATGCCAAATAATTTAGATTTACATTTGAATTACAGAATTCCTCTTATTATAATTTGTTTTACCTGAGTATTTATCAACATCTGTACATAAAAAAACAGGCTGGATTTTATACTAAAACATCTGAAATTCAGTTATTAAGGCATTAGATTAAGGCGAGAAAATGCGACTCCTCCGACATACAGTTCCGGTATTAATATTTCTTCTTTGCTGTCAGTCATTTTATATCCGTTCTTACGGGCAACTCGGCCTGTCCTTTGACCTGAAAAAACCCAAACAATATGATGAAAGAGTACTCCGTTCCGAAAAATCTGATCAGAAAAAATTCACCCTGCCTACCCGGTTTATTCAAAACACCGTCACTCATTATAATTATTTTTTTAATGCCAACCTTAAGCTGAATGAAGTTATTGACAGGGCAAAAAGCATTTTCAGGGATGACTATTCAAAACTTCTGCCGTTCTATAACTATAGCCTTGATGAAACATCTAAAGATAAAATACAACTGGATTCAATTGTTTACAAAGCTGAAACCGGTATAGCTTTGCATGATCTTCGTGGTGACTGGATTGATAACCTTTACCTGCTGTGGGGTGCTTCTTATTATCTCCAGAAAAAGTTTGACACTGCTGCATTGATGTTCCAGTTCATCAACTACGCATTTGCGCCAAAAGAAAAGGACGGGTATTACAAAACCATTGGAAGCAGCATGGATGGAAACAGGGCTTTTAGTATTGCTACAGAAGAAAAGACCAATGTCTTAAAAAAAGTTTTCTCCGAGCCGCCTAGCCGCAATGATGCTTTTATCTGGCAGGTCAGGAATTACCTGGCCCAGGATAAACTCCCTGAGGCAGCGAGCCTTATTGTTACCCTGAAAAGTGACCCCAATTTTCCAAAAAGATTACAGAACGATCTTAATGAAGTTCAGGCCTGGTGGTTCTACAAGCAAAATATGTGGGACAGCGCTGCTTCTCACCTGGTCAATGCCCTTTCCAATGCTACCACCAAGCAGGAAAAAGCAAGATGGGAATACCTGTCGGCACAACTCTATGAATTAAGCGGTAACTATGAAGAGTCTGAAAAATATTTTACAAAAGCAATTAGTCATACTACTGATCCCGTACTGGAAGTATATGCCCGGCTGAATTCGATTCGGGTCAACAAAAACGGCAGCGAAAATTATATTGAAAAAAATATTGCCGATCTGCTCAAAATGGCAAGAAGGGAAAAGTATGATGAATACCGTGATATCATTTACTATATGGCTGCACAAATGAGGCTGCAGCAAAACAATGTTGATGCCGCGTATGCACTTTTACAAAAAGGTGCCCGTTACAGCAACAGCAATATGGAGCAGCGTAACAAAATTTTCCTGCAACTGGCGCAAACTGCCTTTACAAAAAAACTATACCGGCCTGCTTTTAACTATTATGACAGTCTGAACCTGGCAGATACGTCCTTACATGATGCAGCAGGTATCCGCAAACAAAAAGAAATGCTGGGCAATCTGGCAAGCAATATTGAGATCATTGAAAGGCAAGACAGCCTGCAAAAGATTGCTGCTATGCCCGAAGAGGAACGAAAGAGTTTTATAAAAAAGCTCGTCAGGCAAATCCGGAAAAACCAGGGATTGAAGGATGAGGGCATCACTCCGGCATTTCAACCTTTCGATCAGCAAAACAATACAACACCCCTGTTTACAAACTCAGCCGATAATAAAGGCGAATGGTATTTTTATAACCCTGCATTACGATCAAAAGGTTATTCAGACTTCATCTCTCTGTGGGGAAAACGTCCAAATGTAGATAACTGGGGGCGCAGCAGCAGTATTTCAGGTGCACTGGCAAACTTTGCACAAACCGGCGTAGCAAAGGATGCATCAGCAACAAATGATGATGCGGGCAGGAATCCCGAAAGCGAGATCACATTTGACGCTTTGTATGATAAATTGCCGCTGACCGAACAAAAGATGAGTGCTTCAAATGATTCCATCAGCAACGCAATGTTTGCCCTTGGAAAAATTTATGCAGAAGATATTGAAGATTGCACCGCTTCGGTGGAGGCACTCGAAGAATTGCGTCTCCGCTTTCCCGCTTATACAAAAATGGACGAAGTTTTATTTCAGCTTTATTACTGCTACATAAAAAAAGGTGACGCTGCCAGAGCCTCAGCGATCAAAAAATTACTGAGTACTGAATATCCGAAAAG
The DNA here is from genome assembly GCA_002066995.1 of Sphingobacteriales bacterium UTBCD1. Classification (GTDB taxonomy): domain Bacteria; phylum Bacteroidota; class Bacteroidia; order Chitinophagales; family Chitinophagaceae; genus UTBCD1. The sequence continues at coordinate 24,493 of MWTC01000046.1, read as the reverse complement.
CAATTTAACCATAATAGCAGTAACCGGAAAGAATCCTGAATCCAAAGAAGCAAACCCGGAAGCCACGAATGCTTATGAAAAGATATACGATCTCTTTATTGAAGGAAATTTTTCAGAAGCTGTTCTTCAAAAGAAAATTGCAGACAGTGTTTATGGCAAAAATTACTGGACGCCGCAACTGTTATATATCGAATCGGTTTATTACATAAAACAAAAGGAAGACAGTGTTGCCAAAAATATATTACATTCCATCATCGCCCAGTTCCCGGGAACGCCACTGGCTGACAGGGCTGCTACTTTAATTGACGTTTTGAATCGCCGCAAACAAATAGAAGAGGAATTAACTAACCTGGTAATTGAAAAACCGAAAGAAGAAGAACAGACAGTTAGCAATCCTGTGTCTGTCACTAAACCTGATGTAATAATTACCCCTGCAGTTAGCGATACAGTAAATAAAAACGCAAATCCGATAGCTTTACAGCAATCAGGAATGAAACCGGCATTCGATTCTTCATCAGTAAAACTTGTCCGGCCTCCTGCCGAAGCCTTTACCTTCACACCCGGGGCGCAGCACTTTGCAGTGCTGATCCTGACCAAAGTGGACCCTGTTTTTGTCAACGAAGCCAGGAATGCATTTTTCCGCTATAACAGGGAAACTTATTACAATAAGGCAATGACAGCTGATCTTGTTGAGATCAATGATTCTATCCGTTTATTGCTGATAAGCCCGTTCAAAAATTCGCAGGAAGCTATTGATTATATTGACAAGACAAAGCCGGTAACCTCAACCGAGATCATACCCTGGCTTAAAGGCGGTAAATACAGTTTTTCTGTGATTACGGATAAAAATCTTGAAGCTCTGAAAGCAAACAAGGACATTGACAAATACAGGGAATTTCTTAACAAGAATATTCCTGGCAAATTTTAGCCTTTCAACCTGAGAAAAGCAATTCATTTTTGGCAAAAAATTAATCCACACCGATCCGGAACTGAGCCTGTTTTTCTTAATTTAGAGTTTCAAGAAGCCATCCCTTTTAAATTTTGATCACACTAATTTTTAATAAAGCATGAGACGTTCCGTCCGAATTTTCTGGTATATTTTCCTGGCCGGTTTCCTGTTTTGTATCGCCATAGTTCTAATGGCCAATTTTGGTTTATTCGGTAAAATGCCTTCACTGAAAGAACTTGAAAATCCTTCCATCCTGCAATCTTCCGAAGTATATGCAAACGATGGAACACTGATGGGCAGGTATTACCGTGAGTACGGTAACCGGAGTAACGTGGATTTCAAAGACATTTCAAAAAATGTTATTGATGCATTAGTGTCAACTGAAGACAAACGTTTCTACGATCATTCGGGAGTAGATTTTAAATCGACATTGCGTGCTGTTTTTTTACTGGGCCATGAAGGCGGCGGAAGTACCATTACCCAGCAACTTGCAAAAACACTTTTGGACCAGGGCAGTAAAAACAAGGCCTGGCGAATTATTGAAAAAATAAAAGAATACATAATCGCCATTAAGCTGGAACGAAACTTTACCAAAGATGAAATACTGGCATTGTACCTTAATGCTGTTCCCTTTGGTGATAACGTTTACGGCATCAGGAATGCTTCCAGAACTTTTTTCCAGAAGGAATGTGACCGCCTTGATGTGAATGAAGCTGCACTGCTGATCGGCATGCTGAAAGGAAATACTCTATATAACCCGAGAAGAAATTATAAGGCTGCATTTGACCGGCGTAATGTGGTAATCACCCAGATGGAGGTGAATAATAAACTGACCCATGCCGAAGCAGACCGCCTGAGATCTTTGCCTATAAAACTCAACTACAGGAAACTGGACGAAAATAACGGCTATGCTCCTTATTTCAGGGAGGTCATTAAAGGAGATATTGCTGACGCCTTGAAAGATGTAAGAAAGCCGGATGGTGGAACGTATAATATATATGATGACGGGCTGAGAATATTCACAACTATAAACCCCAAGATGCAGGAATATGCAGAAGAAGCAGTAGCTCAGTGGATGCCATCATTGCAAAAAGCAATGAACTCCCAGTCTTACCTGAAAAATGTATGGAAAGACCACCAGGCTGAGTTAGACAGGTACATGAAACAAAGTGACCGTTGGAAAAATATGAAGGACGACGGCTTCAGTGACCAGGAAATTAAAAAGAGTTTCAATGAAAAAACACCTATGAAAGTATTTGCCTGGAATGCCAATCGTGAAAAAGATACAGTGATGACCCCGCTCGACTCCATCAAATATTGCCGTCAAATGATGCAGGCCTCTTTCATGTGTATGGATCCGATCACCGGCGAAGTGAGCGCCTGGGTGGGTGGAATCGGTTTTAAAACCTATAAATACGACCATGCAAATCTGAAAACAAAAAGGCAGGTCGGATCTACCATTAAACCACTCCTCTATTGCCAGGCAATGGAAGAAAGAGGATTTACTCCGGAAACTGTTTTGGATAACGAAGCCCAGTATTTCCCGGGTAACGGATGGGTGCCTGCCGGGAAAAAATGCATTGGTGCGCCACAAGTAACAATGGCAGGCGCTTTAGCACATTCCCTGAATTGCGCCAGCGCTTATGTAATGAAGAATGTGGGTGCACCTCAGTTTGCCGACTTTTTATCCCGTATAAATATTCCAACAAAAGTTGATGTCGTTCCGGCCTTAGCTCTTGGAGCCTGCGATCTGTCTTTATATGAAATGCTTTGGGGTTATTCCATTTTTGCCGGAAGGGGTTTTTCAACCAAACCTAATTTCATTACCCGCATAGAAGACAGGAATGGCAATGTAATTAAAAGATTTGATTATAGCAGCAACAGAAAAGAAGTGGTCAGTGAAGCCACCGCCTACAGGATGTGCCGCATGATGCAGGGTACCGTGGATGTAGGTACAGCAGCCGGTTTAAGAGGCCGTTTAGGCGCCGCTGAAATGGGTGGAAAAACAGGAACTACCAATGACAATGCAGATTTTTGGTTCATGGGTTATACCCCCCAGTTGTTAGCCGGAACATGGGTCGGCTGTGATGACCGGTTCCTCACCCTTGCCAGTTCAGCTTATGCAGGTGGCCGGGTTGCCCGCCCCATCTGGGAATATTTTTTTCAAAAAGTATATGCAGACAAATCACTTGGAATTGACAGGAATGCAAGATTTGTTGTGCCCGCCGATCTTGATAATAAAAGTGACAGCGGCACCAATTATGATCTCATTGTTGCACCTGCACAACCCGGAGGAGAAGGCGACGATGAAGGCGTTGGCAAGGAACAAGACTACAAGATCAGTAATGAATATATACCTCCTGAATCAAAACCGGTAACTGACGACAATATCAAAGTCAAAAAAGATACAGTAGAAAAAAATCCGGCCATCAACAAACAACCGGTAGAAACTCCCCAAAAAAAGAAAGGATTTTTCAAAAAATTGTTTGGGAAAAAAGAGAAGAATTAATAAACCATTATACAGGAATTAATACTGGCGCTGTTTGTTTCTCCCGTAAAAAAGATTTTTTTAAAATTCTTCTTCGCCCGGTAAACTGAATGCTTTTTCAAATTCATTATTTCCTGTATAAAAATCCCTGCAGAGTTTTATTTTCAGCCTGGTATCCTAATAAGAAAATGCCCTCAATTGCCCGGGTGATCAATATGTGAAAGCTGCCAACTAAAAGCCTGGGAAAAAATCATAAAAGCATACTTTAAAAGGATAATTTATTCTCTCGTATCCATTCTTCCTTGTATCATTCTTAATACCGAGTAGACGGTCTTTTCATTCCGGGAAAAAACCGGGCCATTGCCTAATGTACAGGATTCACAAAAAAACCTCTCCTGTTTCAAGAGAGGTTCTTATGAATGATAGCAATAGATTTATTTAGAAGTAACTAAGCTTTAATTCTACCCTGCGGTTTTTTTGGCGTCCTGCCGCTGTTTTGTTATCTGCTATCGGCATGGTATCACCATGGCCTGTTGCTGTAATGCGGCTCTCAGAAATTCCCTTACTAACAAAATATTGTTTTACAGAATTTGCACGGTTTTCACTTAATACCTGATTTTTTTTCGGCTTGCCAACGTTATCAGTATTACCGTCAATTGCCAGTTTCATCTCCGGATTTTCAGTCAGAATCTTTGCCACTTCATCGAGTCCTTTATTAGACTTTGGAGATAGTTTATAACTGCCCGTAACAAACAATATGTTTTTAGCTGCGAAATCCACTTTTTTCTTCACTTCTTCTTTAATCAATGGGCATCCCTGATTTTCTTTTACACCCGGAACAGTAGGGCATTTATCTTCTTCGTCGTTTACGCCATCGCCATCAGTATCGGGAATGGGGCATCCCTGGTAACGGGCCAGGCCGGGAACAGTAGGGCATTTATCTTCTTCATCATTGATGCCGTCTTTGTCAGTATCGGGAATGGGGCATCCCTGGTAACGGGCCAGGCCGGGAACAGTAGGGCATTTGTCTTCTTCATCATTGATGCCGTCTTTGTCAGTATCGGGAATGGGGCATCCATCGTATTTAGCAACACCCGGTACAGATGGGCATTTATCTTTGTTGTCCGGAATTCCATCTCCATCGGTATCTACCGGAGCCGGAGGTGGGGGCGGAGGAGGAACTACAACAACTTTTGGTTTTTTCTTGCTGAACGGCTGAGCAAATCCCAAGCTGTAAAAAAGATGATAACTTGAAGTCTCTTTCGTTACAGGCACACGGTATTGTGATGTCACATAGAAATGTGCTTCATCCCAAAGATTTACTTTCAGGCCTAAACCCATTGGTATAAAAGCGCCATAGTAGCCGTCGTATTCCTGTGCACCAACGCCTGCTGTGACATAAGGCTGAACCCAATATTTTTCAGTTGTTAGTTTAAAATTCAATTGAGCATCAGCAGTCACCAATAGCTTGTCGGTAAAATAAGGATGATTCTGAAAAGGATAATTTAAAATACTTCCTCCTAATGTGCCGGCAAAATCAATATGCTTTTGAAGCCCTCTAAAATAAGTAATTGCAATACCGGGCTTCATTTGGCCTAATTTGGCCATTTGATGATTCGCCAATACTGTATTCAATGAAGTGGAACGAATCCTGCTCGGGGATACAAAATCAGTAAGTGTGCCACTTATGCCAATTGCAGGAGGCCTAATTTCATCATCCTGTCCAAAAACAGCAGATGATGTTAAAGTACAAAAAAGCAATGCAGTTAGAATCTTATTCATAAAGCGTTAGTTTTATTAGACAGGACAAAAATAATGGGTAAGTTCAATATCCTGAAATAAATTATTTGTCTTATTTTCATCCCGTTACGACATGATTCTACAAAATAAATTAATATCTAAAAATTAAAAATCTTGAGTGAGAAAGTGAAAAATTCAAGATAATAAATCATTGTGCTACTTACCGGCAAAATATTTCCCGGCTATTCTCTTATCCTCTCCATAAATATCATCATAAAATACTATGTTTCCGTTTTTACCTTCGCAGGTGAAGTACCTGATGAAAAGGGGCAGTTTATTATGAATTGCAATACTGCGTTTTTCTTTCTTTTTCAACCAGCGCTGGATAGAATCCAGCCTCATTTCTGCCCTGCCGTCTGAATTATCATTTTCCACAACAAAATCGGCTAACTGCTGCCATGCCTGCACACGAATACAGCCATGACTCATTGCCCTATCTGTCCGGCTGAAAAGATACCGTTCATTGGTGTCATGCAGGTAAACGGCATATTTGTTATTAAAATTAAATTTCATAATTCCCAGTGCATTTGCATCCCCGCTGCCTTGTACCACATGAAAAGGAAATGACCTGCTGTATTTATTCCAATTAATTGAATCAGGATTAATCTCATTACCTTTTGAATCAAAGACACCATATCCCTTTCTTTTAAAATAGTTAGGATTCTTTTTCACCCCGGGTAATACTTCTTTCTCAATAATACTTGAAGGTATGGTCCATTTGGGGTAGGTAATTAATTCTGCTATTGCGCTGGTGAGTACCGGGCTTCGGGTAGCAGGCTTTCCGCAAACGATCCGGGAGGTGAACCTGATGCTGTCATCGTCCCACACCTGTAAAGAAAAGGCAGGCAAATTCACCCACACATACTTTTCAGGCATCTCGGGTGGAAGTTGCTTAAACCGATCCATCGTAATTGCAATACGAATAAACCGTTCCCTGTCAGAAGTGTTCAGTATCCTTAATGTCTGATTGCCTATTTTACCATCAGCTTCAATGCCTTTTTGTTCCTGAAATTGTTTTAGTACATGAGATAACTGAGCAGAATCCAAAGCAATGCTGTCTGTTGCTATGTAGCCGCCTTCAAACAAACGTTTTTGCAGTAGTTCTTTATACCTCTTCGGATCTTTTGAAGGAGCAGGAACATAAGTATAGGCTTTATCATCATAATTCTTCAGGAAATTTTTAATCCCGTCTTTTAAAAGAATATAACCTTCAACCTTCGGCTCCAGTGCCCGAATCGTTTGCGTCAGCATACCGGTTTTTATCAGGGTGTCAAACTGCCGGATATAAAATGCATCTTTCAATACAGAATCTTTTCTCATGCTTATGCTGTCCTGCGGCAAACGGCCCAGTTTCACATCTTTCAGTATATGAAAAAAAGCATCCGTCAGCATTATATCCGACTTTGCCCATAGCATTGCATCCCTTCGTGCAGATTTGGAAGCACTGTCATTAAAGATGAGCCTGCGAATGCCGGATAATTGTTCATAATGATAATCTTCAGGAAACAATCCATACCATTTTGAATTTTTGATAAATTGATACATTGAATCACCCAGGGGAAGCCAATTACCATCCCTGCACCAGATTGTATTATTACTGTTTTTTTCATAGATCTGGCCTGCCTGTTTAAAGTAACTCAAATAGGTTGAATCATCAATTTTTCCATCATGACTCTTTGCGAAACTAACATGGCCACCAATATGCGATGAAGTCTTTTGCTGCAATTCTTTAAATGAGCTTACAATGTCTTGCTCCGGAAATTTCTTCCAGTTCTTACAGGATTCCTGGAATAAAATCAATGCTACGCCTGCCAGAAAAAGATAAAGGGAAATCATTTTACTCATAGAAAGATCAAAAATTATGGTATCTCTGGTTTTTATACTAAATTTTCAGTATTGAAACGCAATTTATGATGAACAATTTAATGAATCGGTACAATTTGCAAAGAATATTCTTTTTTATTTTTTTGTCCGTTCCGGCATTAATTTCATTGCCGCAAAAACAGTCTCCATACGAATTACAGGTCACCAGGAAACCCGGCGAATATCGTAAACAAATTAAACTTGATCCTGATAAAAAAATGGTTGAGTTGCGCTCCCTCATTCCCAACCTGGATTATGATCTCCGGTACGCAACAGCAAATAATTTCATGCATCGCTTCATGTATCCTTCAAAAACAGCTTATACTTTTTTAAGAAAACCCGCTGCGCAGGATCTTCAGCTCGTACAAAAAGAATTAAACGCTAAAGGATTAGGATTGAAAATTTTTGATGCTTATCGCCCCTACTCTGTCACGGTAAAATTCTGGGAATTGGTACATGATGAACGTTATGTAGCTAATCCTGCAAAAGGAAGCGGGCATAACAAAGGAATCGCTGTTGATCTGACCATCATTAACATGAAAACCGGGGAAGAACTGAATATGGGAACCGGCTTTGATAATTTTACGGATTCTGCCCATCATACATTCACAGGCCTGACTGAAGCCGTTTTGCAAAACAGGGTTTTGCTAAAAACGACGATGGAAAAATATGGCTTTAAAGCCCTGGAAACTGAATGGTGGCATTACTACCTGTCCGACGGTGAGAAATATGAGGTGCTGGATTTTGAATTTAAAAAACTGAAAAGGATCAACTAAATACTCCCGGTAATTTCTGTTCCAGCATCATCAGATCCGCAAATACAATTGCTGTAACGGCTTCCAATATTACCGGCACACGTAATGCAATACAAAGATCATGGCGGCCTTTTACCGATGTGGTTTCCACAGTTCCTGTCGTCCAGTTCAGTGTATTCTGTTCTTTTGGTGTTGATGAAGTTGGCTTGATGGCTATGCGAAAAACAAGTTCATTCCCATTGGTCAATCCTCCCACAACTCCGCCGGCATGATTGGTAGTTGTTTTTCCTTCCAAGTTTTCCAGAGCATCATTATGACGGCTTCCAAACATTTTTGCAGCAGCAAAACCGCTCCCGAATTCGACTCCCCGAACGGCAGGTATTGCAAAAACAATATGACTCAACTGCGATTCAACCGAATCAAAAAACGGTTCTCCCAGACCGGTTGGCAGTCCGTTGACCCTGCATTCAATAATCCCACCGATGGAATCTTTGGCATCAATTGCTTTCTGCAAACCTTTATCAAGATCACTTTCACCACCGATCTCAAGAATAGAAGAAGTTATTTTTATCGGAGTGTTTTTACGGGCACCGCTCCCGGTGATAGGCTGGGAGAGACTTTTTTTTGCAACAACTCCTGCAGCCACCAGCGCCACAGTCAACCTGCCGCTAAAATGGCCGCTGCCCCGATAATCTTCATGCCCGCCAAACTTTTGCCTGGCAACAAAATCGGCATGGCCCGGCCGGGGAAAATCTCTCTGACGGTCATAATCTGCTGACCTGATGTTTTTATTTTCAAACAAAATAGTGATCGGGGCCCCGGTTGTTTTGTTATTAAAGAGCCCGCTTTTAAAAATGGGCAGATCATCTTCTTGCCGCGGTGTAGTCCCTTTTTGTTTACCGCCCTTTCGCCTTTCCAGGTCCGGCAGAAAATCTTCTGTAGATAATGGCAATCCTGCCGGGCATCCATCAATCACAATACCCACACTTTCCCCATGTGATTCACCGAAAACAGATATTCTGAATATTCTGCCGAAGCTGTTCATATTTTAAATTTCTTAAAGGGTAAAGATACATCAGCACCCAACTTTTTCAAATGCCAGAAAAAGTCAGGATAAGATTTGTTGATGGCTTCCGCACTCTCAATTATCGTTTCACCTTCTGCTTTCAGCGCTGCTACCGCTGTTGCCATGGCGATACGGTGATCATGATGCGAATGCACCTTTGCAGCATTAACTTTTTCAGTTCCGCAGATTTTCATTTTATCACCATCAATTAATATATCTACTCCCATTTTTCCAAATTCTTCTTTTAAAGCAGCGGCCCTGTCACTTTCTTTATTTGTCAAACGGTGTACTCCCGTTATGATACTGGTGCCCCTGCAACTGGCAGCCAATGCAACCAACGGAGGAAAAAGATCCGGGCAGTCCGTAGCATCAAATTCAAAACTCTTCATTTCCGCAGGCCGGACTTTAATTCCTTTAGCTTCTATTGCAATGCCTGCGTTTGCATCTACCAGGGCATCAATAATTTTCTTATCCCCCTGCGGAGAAGTGAGATCCAATCCCTTTACCGTAACCGGACCGGCAATTGCCCCGGCAACCAATAAAAATGCACCGCCGCTCCAATCTGATTCGACAATGTACAATACCTCTTTACCCGCCAAAGAAGAGTTATTGGTATAAGTATTATGAAAAATAAATTCTTCATAGCCGCGGTTTTCCGGAATATTCATTCCAAATTGTTTCATTACATCCAATGTCAAGCCAATATATGGCTTACTCTTTAAATGGCGGACTTTAATAGTAACTTTCAAATTCCCCTGGTCTTCATTAGATCTTTTTGCGGAGGATTTGTCCCTGTTTTCCGGGAAGTTTAAAGAAGACGAATACGCCAGCAACAACCCCGTAATAAACTGTGAACTCAATGAGCCATCCACTTCAATATTCTTTGGTTGTATCGGGCCTTTAATTTTTAAAGGTAATTTCCCGTTGTTCGATTTAATATCAACTCCAAGTCCCGGGAAAAATGTATCAAAAAAATTCATCGGCCTGTTTAATAAACTTCCTTCACCATTAACAGTGATTTCAGTATTGCTTAAAGCAATGATCGGCGCAAACATTCTAATACCCAATCCGCTCTCACCACAGTTAATCGTACTTACATTCGGGGCAACGCCATTACTTTTAACAATTAATTTATCACTATTCACTATTATTTCCGCACCAAGATTCCTGACAATCTCCATTGCCGCTTTATCATCATTACTATGCCCCGGGTTTCTGATTACGCTTGTCCCTTTTCTCAATAATGCGGCAGCCAAAGCTCTTTGCATCGAACTTTTGGAAGCCGGAGCCTGTATCGTTCCCGAAAGAATGGATGGCCTGACGATTGCAATCATATCATATTCCCGCTATTATTTTTTGTAACTTCTTTAATGGTATTGACCGGATCATTCCCTTCCCGATCTTTTGCAGCACAATAAAATTCATGTCATTTCTTTCCCGCTTTTTATCCATCTGAAAAACCTCAAAAACCCTTTTCATGTCAAAAGATGCATAGGTGGGCAAGCCATATTTATTTAAAACAGTCACCACTCTTGAAGTTTCTTTAAACCCCGCCAGTTGCTTTGAAATATGACAGGCATAGGTCATACCTATGGAAATAGCCTGCCCATGTGATAACTCATATTGATTTTCCAACGCATGCCCGAGAGTGTGTCCAAAATTGAGTAACCGCCTCTCTCCTTTTTCAAATTCATCCTGCCGCACCACTTTTGTTTTCAGTAAAGTATTTCGCCGGATCAAATTACTTAACTCCTTTCTGGTTTCCCGGAAATGACCGATTGTCTGTTGTTCCAGTTTATTAAACATCGTAACATCCATGATGCATGCATGCTTGATGATCTCGGCAAATCCATTTTCCCATTCCAATGGTGGAAGTGTATCTAAAAAATCCAGGTCATGAAGAATAAAAGACGGCTGGCGAATAGTGCCAACCAGATTTTTATAAACGCCTACATCAACCCCGTTTTTTCCCCCGATTGATGCATCCACCATTGCCAGGAGCGTAGTCGGAACAAAACCAGATTTTATTCCACGCATATAAACGGACGCAGTAAATCCGGTAATATCCGTAATTACTCCTCCGCCTACCCCTATCAGCATGGTTTTCCGGTCAGCACCCATCTTGATCAGCTGACTAATGACAGCATCTGCTGTTGCCTGCACCTTAAATTCTTCACCGGGCCTCAGCACAATGCAATTCCAGTTTTTAAATTTACTACCGTGCAGCCTGAAAATATTTTCATCTGTGATCAGCACGGTATTTGCCTGATCCACAATTTTTTTCAGTTGGGAAAAACTGCTGTCAGCATAAAAATCAGTTGCCGATGCGGAAAATTTAAATTTCAGGTGTTTCATTATTCATTATTCCGGCGTAAAGATACCACCAATATACCGACTGAGTAAGCAGACCGGGAAGTCACAGCCTTATTCATCCATGATCTTTTTCTGGTGATTAATACTCTCCATGTGCACTGCATCAAAATATTTTGTGATAAATTCTTTACTTAATCCAAGCGATTCACCTTTATCAAATGCATTACTGATGATCGTATTCCACCGGTTAGTCTGCAATATGGTAATGTTATTCTCTCTTTTATAGCGACCGATCATATCGGCTACTTTCATCCGCTCGCCGAGCAGCTTCATCAGCTCATCATCGAGATGGTTGATCTGCTGACGCAATTTTTCAAGAACGGCATGAAATTCTTCAGAATTTGTATCTTCTTTTCTCCAGACAATGCTCTCCAGAATTTCCTTCAGTTTACCGGGTGTTACCTGCTGTTTGGCATCACTCCATGCCTTATCAGGATCTACATGCGACTCGATCATCAGGCCGTCATAATGAAGATCGCTGGCCTGCTGTGCAACATTGAACAAAGTATCCCTTCGGCCGCAGATATGAGAGGGATCGCAGATCATCATCATACCCGGATTTCGCAGCTTCATTTCAATTGCAAGATGCCACATAGGCGCATTTCGGTAATCCGTATTTCCAAAGGTGCTGAATCCGCGATGAATAAGACCAATTTGTTTCGTCCCTGATTTTGCAATTCTTTCTATTGCGCCCATCCACAATTCAATGTCAGGATTGACAGGATTTTTTATCAGAACAGGTATATCCACTCCTTTCAATGCATCCGCCACTTCCTGAACGCTGAAAGGGTTCACCGTTGTCCTTGCTCCTACCCATAATACATCCACTTCAAAATGCAATGCATTTTCCACCTGCCTGGCAGTGGCAACTTCCACCGTCACCGGCAAGCCGGTCTCCTTTTTTACATGCTGCAGCCAGGGCAATCCTTTAGCGCCAATCCCTTCAAACATTCCGGGTCGTGTACGGGGTTTCCAGATACCGGCACGAAACATATCCACCATGCCTGTAGCTGCCAATTGCCGGGCTGATTGTAATACCTGCTCTTCAGTTTCTGCACTGCAAGGGCCACTGATGATCAAAGGACGCTTATTCCACACATCCCGGATAGTCTCTTTTGTTTTTGGTTCTGTTGTTTGCATATATTAATTTAATTTTTCGGTTTTTATTTTTTCGGTCCGCCCTCTTTATCCTCACTATTAAGTTGTGACTTCCCGTCTCTCATATTCCAATATTCACTACTTAATGATTCTCCTGATCTTATTTGCATCTTCGATCAATTCCTGCATATATTTATAATTTTCCTTTTCCAGGCAGGCTTTGAATTTTTTTAACTGAGCAATATGTTCATTTAATACATCCAAAACATTTTCCCTGTTCTGCATAAAGATCGGAGCCCACATGGCGGGATTGCTTTTTGCCAATCGTACGGTGCTTTCAAAACCTGCAGAGGCTAATTCAAAAATTGCCTCATCTTCTTTTTCTTTTTCCAGAACCGTATTCGCCAATGCGAATGAAGTGATGTGCGAAATATGGCTCACATACGCTGCATGAAGATCATGTGCTGCTGCATCCATTTCCAGCAAATGCATCCCTATCTTCCGGTACATTGCTTTTACCCATTCTACCGCATCTGCATCGCTTTGTTCCGCATTACAAATAATGACAGCCTTATTTTCAAATGCCCCTTTCAATGCTGCCTGCGGGCCGCTGTATTCTGTACCCCACATCGGATGTGTTGCTACATATCTCCCCCGTTTTGGATGATCTTTCACTGCAAGGATCAGTTGTTCTTTGGTGGATCCCAAATCAACGACTATCTGCCGGTCAACTTTGTTTAGAATATCCGGCAATAATTTCACGATCGTATCTACCGGTATTGCCAGTAAGATCACATCAGCATTTGCAACAGCATCATCCAATGGCATTGCCTCATCCACCAATTCCAATTCCAGGGCTTTCTGCAAATGGCCGGCATTGCTTTCTACACCGATAATTTTTGAAGATATCTTTTTCTCATGCAACTGAATAGCCAGGGAACCACCGATGAGGCCCACACCTATTATTGCAATACGTCTCCGTTCAGGCTTCCCCGCATCCCTCGCCTCCCCCGGCTGCCATTGGCTTGCCGGAGACGATACCCGAAAAGGGGATTGTGTGACATTAATATTTGAAATGCTTTTTTTCATCTTCGGGTCATTTACTTCCTTTTTTCTTAACTGACATATTGTTTTAAATCATTCGCACCAGCACTCATCCTTTAAGTTGGACTTTATAGTGATTTATATGGCTCTTACTCTTTTTATTGCCTCATCAAACCTATCTGCATTGGCACATAAACTGACCCTTACAAATTTATTTCCGGCCGAACCGAAAATCCCTCCGGGTGTGATAAATACGTTAGCGCCATATAAAATCTCATCACTTAAAGCATACCCGTCACTGTACTTAGCCGGTATCTTTGACCAGACAAACAAACCTGCCTGTTTCTTCGAAAAGGTACATTTTAGAATTTTCAGGAGTTCAAATACCTTTTTTCTTCGTTCATGATAAACCGCATTCACCTGATCATGCCAGTCTTTCCCTAAAGTCAGAGCCTTTGCTGCCGCTAATTGTATGGGCAAAAACATTCCACTGTCCATATTGCTTTTAAACTTTAGTACGTCACTGATGCTTTCTTTTGCCCCGCAAAGCATTCCTACCCTCCAGCCGGCCATATTGTGCGATTTGCTCAAAGAGTTCAACTCGATCACATGTTCTTTGGCTCCTTCAACACTCAACAGACTTAGCGGATCATCATTCAGGATAAAACTGTAAGGGTTATCATGAATGATCAGAATGTTATGCTTCTTGCCAAAGGCAACTATCTTTTCAAATAATTCTCTGGATGGCAATTGTCCTGTTGGCATCTGGGGATAGTTCACAAACATCAATTTCACTTTCGACAAATTGCTTTTTTCCAATGATGCAAAGCCCGGTTCATAATTGTTTTTTTGAAGAAGTTTATATTCCACGCACTTACCTCCGGCCAGCATTACTGCACTTCTGTATGTCGGATAACCTGGATTGGGCACCAATACTTTATCCCCGGGATTCAGGTATGTCATGCAGATGTGCATGATGCCTTCCTTACTTCCTATCAATGGTAAAATGTCCGAGTCGGGATTTAATTTCACCTGATACCATTTCAGATACCAATCGCTCATGGCTTTCCGCAATACCGGTGAACCTTTGTAGGATTGATAACCATGAACATTGGGTTTGGCACTTTCCTCCTGCATTGTTCTGATCACTTCCGGGTGCGGCGGCAGATCAGGGCTGCCGATTCCAAGATTGATAATGTTTTTCCCCTGCTTATTCAATTCGTCGATCTCTCTCAGCTTCTGTGAAAAATAATATTCTCCAATCCCGGTCAACCGTTTTGCCGTTCCCTTATTTTCCAAAACAGGATTTTCAGGGATCAAATTCTGAGATCGTTTATCGCTGTCCATTTATTTCAATTTTTAACTCTTTAGCATTCTTTTTCCTGATAGGCCTGGGAATAACACCTTTCCGGTAAATGCCATAGATCTTTACCACTTTCGTCAAAGGTTTTATACTTTCAATTACTTCCTCAAACTGTGAGATATTTTCAAATTCCATGTCTGCATGAAAACTGTATTTGAAATCTGATCCGGGTATAGGAAAACTTTGCAGTTTACTCAGATTGATCCCTGCATCTGAGATTTTGTTCAATACTTTGGCAAGGCTGCCCCGGGAATGATCTGTATGAAAATTTACTGATGCTTTATCGGCCTTTTCAACAACCGTGGCCACATCTTTTCTTTTCAATACCAGGAACCTGGTGTAATTATTTTCCAGCGTTTGAATGGATGGAGCGATCATGTGCAAGCCAAATAATTCAGCAGCAAGGCTGCTTGCAATTGCTGCAATATGTTTACTCTTTCGCTGATAAATATAGCGGGCGCTGAAAGCAGTATCTTCTGTTTCTACCAATTTCCATTTAAACTTATCAAGAAATTCATAGCATTGCTGTAATGCCATGGTGTGGGAATGTACTTCATGAATATCTTCCAGAGTAACACCCGGATTGACCATCAGGTTTTGTTCGATCTGTAAATACACCTCGCCGATGATCTGCAGGTCACTTGACTGCAATAGATTATAGTTGGGTAAAATGCTGCCTGCAATCGAATTCTCAATGGCCATCACGCCTCCATCGGCCTTGTTCTTATCAATGGAATTCCTGATTACCTCTTTGAATGTTGCACAGGGAAGAACCGGTACATCTTTTCCAAAAAAATATTGGGCAGCCACCTGGTGAAAGCTGCCTTCATACCCCTGTATGGCAATCGGCCCTTCCTTTTGGGATTCTGGGTTTTTATTTGAATTTTTCATTTTTAACAGCTAATGCTTTACTCTATCATAAATGTTTTTCAAACTTTCGGCTCCTGAAGCACCGCTACCCGGGGTGCCGTGGAGACCATAAAAAAAATCCCCCGATTTTTTGCGGGGGATATCTATGTTGATTTTAGTTTTAGATCTTAATTAGATTTCAACAAAAGCATTCCCCGCTTCTGGCTAAAGAAGAAATAAAAATAAAACCAGCGGTATGCCTTTGTTATTGTCATAAAACAAAAGTAAGAATCATACTGAAAGAAAAAAATTTTTAACCCAAAATATTTTGATCTGCTTTCACACCGGCACTTCGCCAAATGATCAGTTGTTAAAAATTTTTGTTATCAGGCCGGGTTCATACGGATCTTTCTGCCCCTGAAATTCTTCCCGTCTATGGCTTTTATCATCTTCCTGGCTGCAGCAGGTTCAATCTCGATCCAGCTGTTCATTTCTTTCATATTTATCTTACCAAGGACTTCTTTTCCAAGATCACTCATGTCCAGTAAGAATTGAAGGAAGCTAGCCTTATAAAATCCATCTTTGGTACCCAGGTTAACGAACAGTCGTTGGTAGTTGCCATTACTTTCAAATATCCTTCCCTTTGTGTCTCTATGTGCCGCCCTGATGTCTGCAGCGTTCTTCCTCCCTTCTCTCAGATTAAGATCTGCTGCGTTTTCATAATATTTTAAAAAACGGTCAAACTCCAGCGCTGCTACTTTCTGTAAAATTTCTTCTTTTTCAAAATGCGCAAATTTTTCTTTCAATAAGGGCAAATACGTTTCATATTCCCCGTGGCTGGTATCGGCGCCAAGCATTCTGTCTATAAAATAAAAAAACTGTTTACGGCAAACGTCTTTACCTGCAGGAATATCCATTTTATGAAAACGGGTATTCACCAGTTTTTCTATTTGCCTCAGCCGGTAGATTTCTTTAGGAGTTACAATAGAAATAGAAATACCGCTTTTGCCGGCCCGCCCTGTCCTGCCGCTCCGGTGTGTGTACACCTCCGTATCATCTGGCAATTCATAATTGATGACATGAGTAATGCCGCTTACATCAATTCCTCTTGCGGCTACATCTGTAGCAATGAGCAATTGCAAATTCTTTTCCCGGAACCGGGACATCACTTTATCTCTCTGCTGCTGGGTCAGGTCACCGTGTAAAGCTTCAATATCATACCCTTCACGGATCAATGATTCCGTGATCACCTGTGCATCTGCCTTAGTCCTTGTAAAAATAATACCGAATAAACCAGGGTTAAAGTCTATGATACGTTTCAGGGTCTCATAACGGTTTACATGCGAAGTCAGGTAATATTGGTGATCTATATTAGTATTGGCTGCATTCACTTTCCCGATAGTAACTTCAAAAGGGTTGTGCATATACCGCTTGCTTACCTGCCTGATCTCCGGTGGCATAGTAGCACTGAACATCCAGGTGCTTTGGCGGTTAGGAGTGTTTTTTAATATGAACTCTATATCATCTTTAAAACCCATGTTCAGCATCTCATCAGCTTCATCTAATACAACGTAATGGATCATTCCCAGGTTGATGGCTTTTCTTTCAATGAGATCTATCAGGCGGCCGGGTGTCGCTACTACAATATGTGTTCCTTTTTTAAGATCCCTTATTTGCAATCCAATAGAAGCTCCGCCATAAACTGCAGTTACCGAAATATTGTCCTGTTTTTTCCTGAAAGAGTTCAGGTCTTTAGTGATTTGCAGGCATAGCTCACGGGTAGGACAAACGATCAATGCCTGGGGAAAGCGGTCTGCCTTTTTGATCAGTTGCAATAATGGTAATCCGAAAGCTGCTGTTTTACCAGTGCCGGTTTGTGCCAGCCCTACAAAATCTTTAGTGCCGCCTAATAAAACGGGGATCGCTTTTTCCTGAATTGGTGTAGGCTGCGTAAAACCCAATGCGCTGATAGAATCCAATAAACCCTGTTCAATTCCTAACGCCTCAAATGTATTCATAACAATATGCGGAAAGATCATTCCGCTTTTCTCAGATAAAGAAATAAGAAAGGCCCCTTGGGAACAAGGTGCCTTTAACGATTGCTTGCCATATGAAAAATCTTACTTTCCTTTCTTAGTAGTATCAACAGTAGCAGCTTTTGAAGCTGTATCTACAGTTTTCTTAGTAGTATCTTGTGTAGGCGTGGTCGTAGCAGGAGTCTGAACAGTTGAGCTGTCTTGTTTTGTACTCTCACTATTTGAATTGCTGTTGCAAGCTGCGAAAGTTCCTGCAACCAAAAAAACCAATAAAAGCTTTTTCATGTTCTTTTTTTTTAATGTTTGTTTAAAAGATTTGAAATTTATACCTGAAACAGATAAAAGGTAACCCTACCTTAAAAAAAATATTTTTCCCGGCTGTCTTGGACTTGCCGGCCGGCTTAATATTATTTTTTAGAGTCGGGCAGGGTTACTATTTTTAAAATTCAGTATAAAATAACGGTATAGTGAAATCAGAGAATAACGAAAAAACGTTGTTACAGGGATTGGCCAGAAGCGACAAAAAGGCAGTTGAAACAATATATAGGGAAAATTACAACATGATTCAGAGCCTGATCATTAATAACAATGGCTCTGCAGACGATGCAAAAGACATTTTCCAGGAAGCAATGATCGTGTTGTATGAGAAAACAAGATCAGGAACTTTTGAACTTAACTGCCGGATTCAGACATACATTTATTCAGTATGCCGGAGATTATGGCTCAAACGTTTGCAGCAGTTGAATCGTTACTCTCCCGAGGTAACAGATACAGTTGAGACGGTGCCGGTGGAAGAAGAGATTGAAGACATTGAAAGGAAGAATGCTGAGTTTGAAATGATGGATAAGGCAATTGACAGCCTGGGCGAGCCCTGCAGAAGTCTTCTGGAAGCTTACTATTTAAAGAAGAAAAGTATGATTGAAATCGCTGCAGATTTTGGTTATACTAATGCAGACAATGCCAAGACGCAGAAGTACAAATGCCTGATGAGACTGAAAAAAATATTCTTTTCACAATATAAAAACGGGAATCAGTGATGGATGATATTCAAATTTTAGATGCAGTGGAGCGATATATCAGGGGTGAAATGAATCCCGATGAGAGACTTCATTTCGAAAACCTGCGCAAATCCAGCCCTGAAGTGGACCAGATGGTGGTAGAGCATACGCTTTTTTTGCAGCAGATAAACAAGTTTGCCGAATGGAAAAAATTCAGAGATGCTTTGCACAATACGCATATCAACCTGTCTGAGCAGGGAAAGATCGATTCGGCAAAACTCAAAGGTAAAGCCAAAGTGGTTTATTTGTGGAACCGCTATAAACGTGTGGCGGCCATTGCAGCAGTGATCGCAGGTGTCACTACTTTAATCTTCACATCCCTGGTCAATTATCTCACCCCTCATACAGACAGCGCCAAAGTACAGGAGCTGAGCCGGGATATACCGAATATCAAACACCAGCAAAATGTACAGGTGGATGAAGTCAATAATTTAAAGAATGAAGTCAATAATATCAAGAGCAAGATCAACTTGCAAAGCATCCCGTTTAAAGCTGGCGGCACAGGATTCCTGATTGACGGAAAAGGCTTCCTGGTGACCAATGCTCACATAGTTCATACCTCAAGGAATATTGCCGTTACCAATAGCAAAGGCGAACAGTTCCGGGCCGTCCTGGTAAAAGAATTTCCGGACAAAGACATTGCCATCCTGAAAATAGATGACGATAAATTCAAACCGCTTTCTTCCATTCCGTACGGAATCAGTAAAACCGAAAGTGATGTGGCAGAACCAATCTATACTTTAGGTTACCCGCGCAACGACATTGTGTACAGTGAGGGTTATTTAAGTGCAAAAACAGGTTTCAACGGAGATACGCTTAGCTGCCAGTTAGGTATTGCCGCCAATCCCGGCAATAGCGGAGGTCCTGTATTTAATCACGAAGGAGAAGTGATCGGTATTTTAAGCACTAAAGAAACAGAAGCGGAAGGTGTGGCTTTTGCCATTCAGTCAAAATACATTTACAGCGCTATCAATGAACTGAAGAAAAGCAACTACAAAGACACAGCATATCAGAGTCTTCGTATCCCGGTAAAGTCGAGTGTTCGTAACATGGATACCAAAGAGCAGGTAAAGAAAATACAGGATTACGTTTTCTTTGTAAAAGGAGATTAATTTTCAGCTCCACAATCTTTCCGGGTATTCTCCTTTGCTTACAAGGTACCTGAGATTTTTTTTCACTTCAGGTGCATCTTCCTTGTAGGTAACTCCAAACCACTGTGCTGTTGTGGGCACCAGTTTAACCTTTCCGCCCTCTTTTATAAAACGATCGCCTATGATCGGGATGAAGAACTCAGCTTTGGCGTCAGTACCTTTCTCTTTCAGAAAATCAATGAAGATACGCTGGATAATATCAAAAGCAGATGCCGGGAAACACCATAAATTCATTGACACCTTAGAATCAAAAGGAACCTCATGTATGCCATCAGCATCATCATAAACAATCCTGCTTCCTTCACGGTAAATTTTTGTACGTTCCACTATTGAAACCAGGTTTCCTTCTTTATCCACTTCACATACACCACGGCTTACCGAGCCGTTTTCCGACAGTGTTTTAGCCAGGTCATAACCTATGATGCTGAATACCCCGTCACGGATCTCGTGCCGGAGAGAATCAGCAGCTTTAAAAAAGGCATCGCTGCCATAAAAATCATCTGCATTGATCACAGCAAAAGGTTCTTTGATGGCTGTCCTGGCACACAGCACTGCATGGGCGGTTCCCCAGGGTTTAGTCCGTTCTGCAGGAGCTTTATAGCCTCCTGCAAAAGAATCCAATTCCTGGTACACATAATCAATTTCAATCCGCCCTTTTATTTTCGGCTCCACTATATTTTTAAAATTTTCAGCAAAATCCCGGCGTATAATGAAAACGACTTTTCCAAACCCCGCACGTATCGCATCATAAATGGAATAATCCATGATCGTTTCCCCACCCGGGCCAAATCCCTGGATCTGTTTCATACTGCCATACCTTGATGCCATACCTGCGGCTAAAATCAATAAAGTAGGTTTCATAGTGTTCCCTTTATAAAATTGAGGGGCAAATTTAAAGTAAATTCGCCAAGCAGCTTATGGAAGCTTTATCATTTCAAAATATCACCACCGATTTCATAACA
This sequence comes from Sphingobacteriales bacterium UTBCD1, assembly GCA_002066995.1. Classification (GTDB taxonomy): domain Bacteria; phylum Bacteroidota; class Bacteroidia; order Chitinophagales; family Chitinophagaceae; genus UTBCD1. The sequence continues at coordinate 3,638 of MWTC01000046.1, read as the reverse complement.
GATCCGGTTTTCAAAGAAAAAAAAGTTGAGGTAGCCATATTAAGGCTGGACAAAATTCATCCTGTTATTTCAGGAAATAAATGGTTCAAGCTTCAATATTACCTGGCAGAAGCACAAAAATTGCAAAAGAATACGATTGTGACTTTCGGTGGTGCCTGGTCCAACCATATCATCGCTACTGCAGCCGTTTGTAATAAAAACAGCCTGAACAGTATCGGTATCATCCGCGGTGAAGAACCTGCCAAGCTTTCTCAAACCTTAAAAGATGCAAAAGAATTTGGCATGCAGCTTTTTTTCATCAGCCGCAAAGACTATCATGATAAAAAAGTTCCGGAAATACCCGGAAGGGATGACTATTATTTTATTCCTGAAGGAGGGTATGGCACCAAAGGCGCAGAAGGCGCAGCCACCATATTAAATCATTGTGTAAAAGAACACTTCTCCCATGTCTGTTGTGCCGTAGGAACAGGTACAATGATGGCCGGGTTGCTTAATTCCGTTTCAAAAGCGCAGGGAGTGACGGGCATAAGTGTTATGAAAAATAATTTTGAACTGGAAGAAAAAATAAGAGCCTTGTTAACCAATGAACACAGCTTCCGGTTAAATCATGAATATCATTTCGGCGGTTATGCAAAACATGATGATAAACTGATTGGCTTCATGAATAACTGGTACACTCAAACTCATATCCCTTCTGATATTGTATATTCGGGAAAATTGTTCTTTGCAGTTAATGATCTTATTGAAAAAAATTATTTTGCGGCCGGCAGCAGTATCCTGGTCATACACTGCGGGGGACTGCAGGGAAATTCTTCCCTGCCAAAAGGTAAGTTAATCTTTTAGTTTAACTGAACACCCTGCCCTATCTTTGTACGGATTGACAAACGAATCCTATCCTTTTCCCGTTTAAATAAAATGAAAAAACAAATTCTGTCCCTTCTGATCTTATTTTTTGCAAACGGTATTTCTGCAGCGGCACAGGATACACTACCTGATTTTTCAGTAAGAAATGTAAGCAACAACAGGATCATCATCGGATGGAACAACACGTTCCCCGTTGTAAAACAGATCAGCATACAACGTTCTTTTGACAGCATCACAGGGTTTAAGACTATTCTTACTGTCCCGGATCCTACTGCGCCACAAAACGGTTATCTTGATACTAAAGCAACGAATGATCACTTATTCTACCGGCTGTACATCTTGCTGGACAAAGGAAACTTTTTATTCAGTGCGGCAAAGAAACCGGTGGCAGATTCATCATATATAAAACACCTTGCAGATTCAAAGCAAAAGACCATTGCCGACAGTTTAGCCTGGCTGAAGAAAATAGATTTCGGCGGGAAAACTGAGTTGATTACAGGAAAAGATTCATCTGACCTGGCAAACCAGGCATTGCAAACCAAGAAAAAACCTGATGTTTTTATTCCTTCAAAATATGTCTCCACTTTTAAGACAGGATACGTACATGTTAACCTGCCGGATGACGGGAAAAAGTATTCTATCAGATTTTTTGAAGAAGACGGAACATTCCTTTTTGAGCTGAAAGACATCAAAGAAAAAAAATTCAGCATTGACAAATCAAATTTCTATCATGCCGGATGGTTCAACTTTGAACTCTATGGCAACGGAGAGCTGATCGAAAAACACAAATTTTATCTTCAGAAAGAATTTTAAACCCGGGCCGGAACTAAGAGATGAAAGGCAACAATGGTCTGTTGATCTGTTTTATATGATAGAGGTCTCATTCATACATCCTGATTCAGTCTTCTGATATCAATTCAACATCAAAAACTTTTTCAAAATGCCGTTTAACTTTCATTTTTACTTCTTCCATATCTACTTGATAGCCTAATTCTTTTTCTAAAGAAGTGACTCTTTTATTGCTGATGCCGCATGGAATAATAAAATCAAAATAACGCAGGTCTGTATTAACATTGAAAGCAAATCCGTGCATGGTAATCCACCTGCTGGTACGGACCCCGATTGCGCAGATCTTTCGCTCTTTACCTTTTACTTCCGGCTCTATCCAAACTCCCGTTTCTCCGGGCGAGCGATTTCCATTAATCCCATAGTCAGCCAAAGTGCGGATGATCACTTCTTCAATTTTATTCAGATAAATCCCGATATCCGTTTCAAATTTTTCCAGGTCCAGGATCGGGTAGCCAACGATCTGCTGAGCTCCGTGAAAAGTAATATCGCCCCCGCGGTTTGTATGAAAATACTCTATCCCTTTAATGGTTCTTTCTTCTTCATTGATCAGCAGATTTCCTGTATTACCGTTTTTGCCTAACGTATAAACAGGGGGATGCTCGACAAAAAGCAGATAATGCTCCGGTTGATCCTGTTCGCTTTCCGCATAGCCTTCCGGCAAATGGCTTTTATCCGCTGCCAGCTGCAGGTTCCTGATAATTGATTTTCTCCTGACATTTTCCCCGAGCAACTGCTCCTGGTAGTCCCATGCTTTTTTGTATTCACACAAACCGAGGTCCTGGAATATTACTTTTTGTCTGTTCATTGGAAAGACCAAATTTATTAACAAATGAGCAACTATTAACTTTGCAGCATTCACCATTAACATTATGGAAGAATTGCCTCAGAATAAAACACAGGAGACAACCGACGCAGGTGATGAACTCTATCAGAGGTTTAATATCATTGTGGATAAAGGCCAGGAGCCACTGCGGATAGATAAATTCCTGATGAGCCGCATCGAAGGAGCGACAAGGAATAAGCTGCAACAGGCGATGAATACCGGGATGGTGCTGGTCAATGGGAAAGAAATCCGCCCTAACTACAAAATAAAACCGGCCGATGAGATCATCCTGTATTCGGACCTGAGCCCGGAAGACACTGCTATTGTCCCTGAAAAAATGCCACTGAACATAGTGTATGAAGATGATGACCTGATGGTGATCAATAAACCCGCAGGATTAGTGGTGCACCCCGGTAGCGGTAATTACAGCGGAACACTTCTTAATGGAGTTGCCTGGTATTTGCAAAATAAAAATGCATCCATCAATGAAGATAACTTACCCAGGTTTGGTTTGGTGCATCGCATTGATAAAAATACCAGCGGCCTGCTGGTACTGGCCAAAACATCAAGCGCCATGACCCAGTTAGCCAAACAATTTTATGATCACAGTGTAAAAAGGAAATACATTGCGCTTGTGTGGGGAGATTTGAAAAAGGACAATGGCACTACAGTTGCACATGTTGGCCGCCACCAGCGATTCCGGAAACAGTTTGAAGCTTACCCCGAGGGTGATCATGGAAAAGAAGCAATCACTCATTACAAAGTATTGGAGCGGTTTGGTTATGTGACTTTGGTAGAGTGCATATTGGAAACCGGCCGGACACACCAGATAAGGGTGCACATGAAGCATATCGGCCACCCATTATTTAACGACGAATTTTATGGAGGAGATAAAATAGTCAAAGGAACTGTCTTTACGAAATACAGGAAATTTGTTGAAAATTGTTTTGCCATTTGCCCCCGCCAGGCCCTGCATGCAAAGACGCTCGGATTCATTCACCCCACAACAGGAAAAGAAATGTTTTTCAATTCCGAATTACCTGATGATATGAAAGAAGTAATTGAAAAATGGAAAAAATGGTAATGTACTCAAAAATAGTTG